>JANXVZ010000021.1 GCA_025351405.1 Sphingomonadales bacterium
GCCGGCAGACACGCGCCCAGCCCGAGTGAAAAGAGCGAACACGATGCGTCCCATCGCCGAAGGCCTGTTCACCGAGACGACGCCCCCGCACCTCATCGGCGGGCGCCACCGCGGCAGCGGCCGGCTGGTATTCCCGCGCCCAGATGGCGAGCAGTATGAGCCGGTCGTGCTCGGCAATCGCGGCACCGTCTGGTCGTTCACTATCCAGCGCTTTCGGCCCAAATCGCCACCCTATGCCGGTCCGGCCGAATTTTTCCCCTATGCGATGGCCTATGTCGAATTGCCCGGCGAGCTCATCGTCGAAAGCCGGCTGACCAACGTCGCATTCGATGCCATCAGCATCGGCATGTCCGTCGAACTCACCCTGGTCCCGCTCGACCCCGCGGCGGGCGATGCCGGGGTCCTCATCCATGCTTTCCAGCCGGTGGAGACCCGCACATGACCGATGTCTGCATTGTCGGCGCCGGCATCCATCGTTTCGGTCGCACCGATGGCATGAGCGGGCTCGACCAGGGCGTGCATGCCGTCGGGGCAGCCCTCGCGGACGCGGGCGTGGCCTGGCGCGATATGCAATTTGCCTTTGGCGGGTCTGAGGCGGCCGGCAATGCCGATACCATGGTCGATCGCCTGGGACTGACGGGTTTGCAGTTCATCAACGTCAAGAATGGCTGCGCCACTGGCGGGTCGGCGCTGACAGCGGCGGCCAGCGCCATCAAGGCCGGCGACGCCGACCTGG
Source organism: Sphingomonadales bacterium (assembly GCA_025351405.1). Taxonomy (GTDB): domain Bacteria; phylum Pseudomonadota; class Alphaproteobacteria; order Sphingomonadales; family Sphingomonadaceae; genus Sandarakinorhabdus. Next base: position 737 of record JANXVZ010000021.1, read on the forward strand.
GCATCGCCATCGGCTTCGACAAGCATCCGCGCGGCGCCTTCAATGCCCTGCCGGCCGAATATAATTTGCCCGACTGGTACGGCGAGGCCGGGTATATGCTGACGACGCAGTTCTTCGCGATGAAGATTCGCCGCTACATGCACCTCCACGGCATTTCGGTGACGTCGTTGGGCCGCGTGGCGGAAAAGGCATTCCGCAACGGCGCGCTTGCGCCCCATGCCTGGCGGCGCGAGGCGGTCGACCTCGACACCATCCTGAATGCACCGCTGGTCAGCGACCCCTATACCAAGTTCATGTTCTGCTCGCCGGCCGAGGGTGCCGTCGCGCTGGTGCTGGCCAGCGAGACGCGCGCCCGGCAACTCGGCGTGCCGCTCATACGGCTGAAGGCCGTCGCGATGCGGACACGTCCGCCGGGGTCATTCGAAGTGTTCGCGCCGTCCATCGACAGTGTTCGCGGCGGATCGGCAACCGATATTGCCTCACGCGACGCCTTTGCCATGGCCGGCATCGGGCCGGGCGATATCGACGTGGCGCAATTGCAGGACACCGAATGCGGCGCCGAAATCATGCACATGGCTGAAAACGGCTTTTGCAAGGATGGCGAGCAGGAACGATGGCTGGCGGAGGGCCGCACCGAAATCAACGGCACGCTGCCGGTCAACACCGATGGTGGCTGCCTTGCCTGCGGCGAACCGATCGGCGCTTCGGGCTTGCGGCAGGTCCATGAAAATGTCGTGCAGTTGCGTGGGCAGGCCGGTGCGCGGCAGGTGCCGGGCAATCCGCGCACGGCCTACAGCCATGTCTATGGCGCGCCTGGCGTGTCCGCGGTGACCATCCTCCAGCGCTAGGGCACGACGACGCCCGCAGCCGGTCTGGCCGCCGGGGTTCGACTGCCGTCGGGTGAAGCGGTCGCCGGCCGGAAAACAGCGCCATGGTGGGCATGGGGTTGCGTCTTTGCCGGCGCGCGCCATCTTGGCTGTCAACCTTCACCAAACAAGGAACAACCGTGGCGACTGGCCTGCTTGCGCTGCTCGATGATGTGGCGGCGATCGCCAAGGTTGCGGCGGCCTCGCTCGACGACACCGTAGCGGCTGCGGCCAAGGCGGGTGCGAAGGCGGCAGGGGTCGTGGTCGATGATGCGGCGGTCACGCCCCGCTATGTCCATGGGTTTTCCGCCGACCGCGAGTTGCCGATCGTCTGGAAAATCGCGCGCGGTTCGCTCAGGAACAAGCTGCTGTACCTGTTGCCCGCAGCGCTGGTGCTGAGCGCGCTGGCGCACTGGGCAATCACGCCGTTGCTGATGCTCGGCGGGGCGTACCTGTGCTTCGAGGGCGCCGAAAAGCTGCATTCCGTGATCTGGCCGCATGACGACATGGATGAATCGGGGCCGGTCGACGAAGACCCAGGGGTGGTCGAGTTGGCGATGGTCAGCGGCGCCATCCGTACCGATCTCATCCTGTCGGGCGAAATCATGGCGATCGCGCTGGCCAGCGTCGCCAGCAAGCCGATCCTCGAACAGGGCGTCGTGCTGGCCGTCGTCGGGATCGGCATCACGGTGCTGGTGTATGGTGCGGTCGCGCTGATCGTCAAGGCAGACGACGCCGGGGTCGTGCTGGCACGGTCGGGGGCCGGGATCCTGCGTGGGCTGGGGCGTGCGCTGGTGCACGGGATGCCACCCTTCCTCGCCATGCTGGCGGGGGTCGGCACCGCGGCGATGCTCTGGGTCGGCGGCGGGATCGTCGTGCACGGGCTGGAGGAATTCGGGCTTGGCTGGCCAGGGCACGCGATGGCGCACGGTCAACAACTGGCGACCGCTGCCGCCGGCAGCTTTGCCGGGTGGGCAACAGGCGCGGTGTTTTCTGGCGTGGCCGGGGTCCTGATCGGCGGCGCGCTGGTGTTGGTCGTCCCGCGCATCCTGAAATTGTTCGGGCGCGGCGGTCACTAGGCGTTTTGAGGCCGGCTGCTGCGATCCGGTAGCGCCAATGGGTATATCCACGACCGGCCGATGCATGCGAGGGCCTTGACGACCCCCGGTGATTACGTATTATTTAAGCAATACAGTTGGGAGCCATGTCATGAATCGCCGAGTTGCAGTGGTTGTCGCCTTGCTTGCTGCCCCGTTGGCGCTATCCGCCTGCGGCCGCCATGACGACGACAAGGCGAGCAAGGTCAGCGTCTCGATCGACAGCGATGGCTCGACCACGGCCGCATCGAAGGGCAGCGTCACGATCGACGCCGATAGCGACAAGGGCAAGTTCCAGCTCAGCCTGCCGGGTGGCATAGACGCCAACATCTCGGTGCCCGGCGGCATGACAAGCGGCGCCCATTTCGATATCGACGGGGTCGGGCTTTATCCGGGTGCCAAGGTCAACACCGTCAACGTCAACGCTTCGCACAAGGGCGATGACAAGTCGGCGGTGGTCAAGATCGGCTTTGCCGCGGCCGCCGACCCGGCTGCGGTGGCGGACTGGTACCAGACAAAGTTTGCCGACAAGAAGGTGGCGGTGACGCGCAACGGCGAAACGTTGACGGGCAAGACCGAGGATGGCGACGATTTCACCCTGGCGATGACGCCGGGGGCGAAGGGCGGTACCGCAGGGCTGCTGACGATCATCGACGCCAAGGACGGCTAGGGCCTCATCGACCCGATCGAATGCTTGCGTCTGCGCCTAGAGGTCGCGCGCCGAGAAGGTGTCGCAACCCCTGATGGTGCCGCCGCTCAACCCCTGCCGGAACCACCGCACGCGCTGGGCACTGCTGCCATGGGTGAAGCTTTCCGGCACGACGATGCCTTGCGCGGCGCGCTGCAGCGTGTCGTCGCCGATAGCCGTGGCGGCGGTGATCGCTTCCTCGACATCGCCGGGGTCTAGGATAGTTGCGTTGTCCTTGGCCCAGACACCGGCAAGGCAATCCGCCTGCAGCTCGACCCGGACGGAAATAGCATTGGCCTGGGTTTTGGAGGAACGGTCCTGCAGGTCCTGGGCCTGTTGCGAGATGCCGAGCTGATTCTGCACGTGATGGCCGATTTCATGCGCCACGACATAGGCAGCGGCAAAGTCGCCCTTGGCACCAAATCGGCTGGACAGTTCGTCGAAGAAACTTTCGTCGAGATAGACCTTCTGGTCGGCGGGGCAATAAAACGGCCCCATTGCCGACTGCGCTGCACCGCAACCCGATCGCGTCGAGCCCGAGAACAGCACCAGCTTGGGGTCGCGATAGGCCTGGCCGACCTGTTCCTTGAAGATGCGGCCCCATGTGTCCTCGGTGGTCGCGAGGACGCGCGCTACAAATTTGTCGGTATTGCTGCGGGCGCCGGCGGGAGCGCCTGCATCCTGCGGCTGGCCGATGGTGTTCTGGTCAGGCTGGCCGACCGGTCCACCGCCGCCGAGAAGTTGCATCGGGTTGACCCCGAACACCAGCGCCAGCACGATGACCACCGCGATTCCGCCGCAACCGAGCCCGCGACCGCCCAGTTGCAGCCCGCCGCCGCCCGGCAACAGCCCGCCAAGGCCTCCGCCAGACCCGCGCTGGTCTTCGATATTGTCGCTCTCGCGTTCGTCGTCCAGCCGCATCGTCAGTCTCCCTTGCGGCCGCCTGGCCTCACCGTCGCGCGCACAGCCTTACCGGGCGAGCGCGGTGTTGAGAAGCGCGGCGATGCGAACCCCGGCACGCTCGACCTGGCGGCGGATAACATTTTGCGTGGCACGGCCATAGGCATTGTCAAGGTTGATCGGCGTGCGCTGGGCGCCGTTCGGCAGCGCGGGGCACGATTTGGCCACATCGCCGCCGTTGCCATGAAGATTGCCATAGACACTCGATTTCGAAAGCGTCCAGCTTTCGCGCGCCCAGTCGGTGATGGTTCCCTGGCTCCATTCGCGGCGCTGCGCCCGGGTCGGGCTCATCGCGTTGACCGCCGGCGGCTCGGTGAGGGCGCGCTCTGCAAGTTCCGCGTCCCAGGCGCGGTGAAGGTTCATCCACGGCCCGGATTTGGCGCCATACGACACCGGCACCTGGTTGCCGCCGCGATCATGGTTCTCGCCGATGTGGAGCGGCTGGTGCAGATCGCCGGTGAGGTGGACGAAAAACGCCAGCGCCTGTGCCCGTGCCGCGGGGCTGGCGCGCCTGTCCGCGACGATCGCGAGTTGGCGCGGGATCTGCGCGGTAACGCAATTGCCGCCCGGGCAACCTTCGGCAATGTCGAACTGGTCGCATATCTCGATGTCCTGGTAGTGCCAGGCAAAGCTCGCTTTGAAGCGATCGGGCATGGACCGGACACAATCGGGCCACGTCGATGCCTGCTCGAGGTTGGCGAGCGGGCAATCCGGCGTATCGACGCTGGCACCCTGCGCCAAAATCCGGCGTACCTCGGCGCGGGCGGAGGGGTTCAGTCCGGCGAGGGCGATCCGCGCGGTGAGGCGATGTCCATAGTCTCCCCAAGCCATTGCCGGCGCGGGAACGAGGGACATGCCGGCAAGCAGGAGGCCGGCGATTGGGTGTTTTCTGGTCATGCGCCACGCTATGCCGGATCGATGACGCGCTGGCGACGGGAAAGCCGATGACGGTGCAAGAGGCGCGGCAGCAGCCAAAGACTTTTGCGCTTGGCGAGCGCCGACGCTATGCTGCCTCTTGCGCTGTGACACGCTGTTGCACATCTGCAACAGACGCGATGAGATGACAGGAAAACGATGCGCGACCCTTATCAGGTGCTCGGCGTGGCCAAAGGTGGCAGCGCCGCCGATATCAAGAAGGCCTATCGCCGGCTGGCGAAGGAGAACCATCCCGACCGCAACAAGGACGATTTGAAGGCACTCGAGCGCTTCAAGGAGGCCAATAGCGCCTATGAATTGCTGTCGGACGACGAAAAGAAAGGCCGTTTCGACCGCGGCGAGATCGGTCCTGACGGCAACCCGACCTCGCCGTTTGCGGGCGGGTTTCAGGGCGCGCGTCCCGGTGCCGGAGGCGGCAGCCCGTTCGGCGGGGCCGGGCGCGGCCGCGCAACCTCGGGTAACGGCGGCTTCGAGTTCGGGGGCGGCAACCCGGAAGATCTGTTTGCCGAACTTTTCGGCGGCCGCGGGCCGTTCGGCAGTGGCGGCGCCGGCCCCGGCGGCGGCTTTCGCCAGGCGCCGCAGCGCGGTTCCGATGTTGCCTATCGCCTGCTGGTGACATTCGAAGATGCCGCCAGCCTGAAGCCGCAGCGCATCACGCTCAAATCCGGCAAGACGGTCGATCTGAAGCTGCCGCCGGGGTTTGTTCCCGGCCAGCAGGTGCGGATGGGCGGCCAGGGTGAGGTCGGGCCAGGCGGGGCGGGCGATGCCCTGGTCACCCTCGAAGTCGGTCGCCATCGCTTTTTCAAGCGCGAGGCAGATGACATCCGCCTCGAACTGCCGCTGACCCTCGCCGAGGCGGTGCTCGGCGCCAAGGTGCGGATGCCGACGGTGGAGGGCGCCGTGACCTTGACGGTGCCGCCCGGCACCACGTCGGGAAAGGTGTTCCGGCTGAAAGGCCGGGGTTTTTCGCGCGCTGACGGCAGTCGCGGCGACCAGCTTGCGACCGTGCTCGTCGATTTGCCGGCAGACGATGCCGCATTGAAGGCATTTGCGAGCGGCTGGAGCGATCCTCGCGAGGTTCGCCGCGACCTCGGCGTGTGACGTCGTTGTCGCGAGTCGAGGCGGGCAGGGTTCCGGAAAAAGGCCGCAACCCGGCGCTGCGCGTTGTTGGCGCAAGATGACCGATTCACGACCCAGCGGCAGCCCGCCGCCTCGCACCATCCTGCGCCTGCTCCTGCGCTTTCGGCGTGTCTGGCAGGTGCTGCGCGACACCGTTGTCGGGGCCTGGGGTGACGGCTTTGTCCATGCCGGCAACCTTGCCTATCTGTCCCTGCTGACGCTGTTCCCGTCGGTTATCGTCGTCGCCACCGTGGCGGGCGCGCTGGGCCGCACCGATGACGGTTTGCGGGCCGTGGCCAGCTTCCTGCACACATTGCCGCCCGATGTCGCGTTGCTGGTGGCCAAGCCTATCAGCGACGTGGTGAGCGCGCGGGCGTCGAGCGGCCTGCTGACGCTGGGGATCGTGGTGACCCTTTGGTCGGTCAGCGGCTTTGTCGAAACCATTCGCGCCATAATCCGCGGCGCCTACAAGACGCCCGGCAGCCTGCCGGTGTGGCGTTATCGGGCCGGATCGATCGTGCTTGTCGTGGCGGCGGTGCTGCTGCTGATCGCGGCCTTTGCGGCGCAAGTGCTGCTGACCGGTGCCGCCAGTTTCGTCGATGCCTGGATGCCGCTTGCCGACGAAATCCCGGCCCGGCTGGGGTTGCAGCGGTTGCTGCCCGATGCCGTGCTGTTCATCGCGCTCTATGCAATCTTTTACGTCCTGACGCCGCCCCGATATCGCATCAGTGCCGCGCCGATCTGGCCGGGGGCGCTGTTGACCGCAACGGTATGGACAGCGACGACGGCGCTGCTGCCGGTCGTGCTCGGATTGTTCGGCGGCTACACGCTGACTTATGGCTCGCTGGCCGGCGTCATCGTCGCGCTGCTGTTTTTCTATATCATCGGATTCGGCATCGTCGTCGGTGCCCATTTGAACGCGGCACTGGCGAAGCGCGTGCAAAGCCGTCTAAAGGCTGGTGGAGCGGTTTTTTAATGGCTGGAGCAACATGGCCGGATTGATGAGTGGCAAGCGCGGCCTGATCATGGGTGTCGCCAACGATCGCAGCCTGGCGTGGGGAATTGCCAAGGCGATTGCCGAGCAGGGCGGCGAAATCGCGTTTTCCTTCCAGGGTGAAGCGCTTGAAAAGCGGGTGCGGCCGTTGGCGGAATCGCTGGGGGTGGCACGTCTGTACGAATGCGACGTCACCGACATGGCGAGCGTCGATGCCCTGTTCGCGGCGTTGCAGGCCGATTGGCAGACGATCGACTTCGTCGTCCACGCCATCGGCTTTTCCGACAAGAACGAGCTGCGCGGCCGCTATGTCGATACCAGCCTCGACAATTTCCTGCTGACGATGAACGTCAGCGTGTTCAGCTTCACTGCGGTTGCCCAGCGCGCGTTGCCGCTGATGCCGAACGGTGGCGCACTGCTGACACTGAGTTATTATGGCGCCGAAAAGGTCATCCCGCATTACAACGTTATGGGCCTGGCCAAGTCGGCGCTCGAAACCAGCGTCAAATATCTGGCGATGGACCTGGGGCCGGAGAAGGTGCGCGTCAACGCGATTTCGGCGGGCCCCATTAAGACGCTGGCCGCCAGCGGCATCGGCGACTTCCGCTACATCCTCAAATGGAACGAGTATAATTCGCCGCTGCGCCGCAACGTAACGATCGAGGATGTCGGCGGAGCGGGGATGTATCTGCTCAGCGACCTGTCGAGCGGCGTGACGGGGGAGATTCACCACGTCGATGCAGGGTACAACGTCATCGGCATGAAGGCCGAGGATGCGCCGGATTTGAGCGTGGTCTGACCCCGGTGAGCCATAACAGCTTCGGCCACCTGTTCCGCTTCACCACCTGGGGCGAATCCCACGGTCCCGCCATCGGCGCGGTGGTCGATGGTTGCCCGCCTGGCCTCGCCTTGTCCGAAGCGGATATCCAGCCGTGGCTCGACAAGCGCCGGCCCGGCACGTCGCGCTTCACGACGCAGCGGCAGGAGCCCGACGAGGTGCGTATCCTGTCGGGCGTCCACGAGGGTCGCACCACCGGTACGCCCATCTCGCTGATGATCGAGAATGTCGACCAGCGTTCCAAGGACTATTCCGAGGTCGCCAGGGCCTATCGCCCCGGCCATGCCGATTATGCCTATGACGCCAAATACGGCTTTCGCGACCCGCGCGGCGGCGGGCGTTCGTCGGCGCGCGAAACCGCGTCGCGGGTGGCGGCGGGCGCGGTGGCGCGGGTGGTCATCCCCGAAGTCCGCATCCGGGCCTATCTGGTCGAACTCGGCGGCATCCCCTTCGACCGCGCGCGCTTCGACGATGCCGAAATCGACCGCAATCCGTTCTTTTGCCCCGATGCTGTCGCCGCCGCACAATGGGAGTCCGCACTCGATACGGCGCGCAAGGCGGGGTCGTCGCTGGGCGCCATCGTCGAGTGTACGGCAACGGGGGTTCCGGCCGGGTGGGGGGCGCCGCTGTACATGAAGCTCGATAGCCAGCTCGCCAGTGCCTGCATGGGCATCAACGCCGTCAAGGGCGTCGAGATCGGTGACGGCTTTGGCGCGGCACGGTTGCGCGGCGAGGACAATGCCGACCGGATGCGGCCGGGCAGCGACGGCGCCCCGCAATTCCTCGCCAACCACAGCGGCGGAACCGCCGGCGGCATTGCCACCGGCCAGCCCATCGTCGTTCGCATGGCGTTGAAGCCGACGAGTTCCATCCTGACGCCGGTCGAAACCATCGACACCGCCGGCGAGGCCACCGATATCGTTACCAAGGGCCGCCATGACCCCTGCGTCGGCATCCGCGCCGCGCCGGTGATGGAAGCGATGGTCGCGCTGGTGCTGGCCGATGCGAAGCTGATGCAGCGTGGGCAGACCGGGCGTTAGGTCTGCTCCACATGCGTGGATGGCTCACTAGGCCAGCCCCGGCCGCGACCGTTCCCAATTGCGACCATCGAATGGCGTGATCACCGGCTTCAACGCCGCCACGCCATCCAGCGCGTGCCAGTTGACGCTGAAGCCATCGGGGTGGGAGCGCGGCACGTAAAAGCTTTTGACCCCGCACCGCCGGCAGAACAGGTGCCGCGCAATTCCGGTGCCGAACCGATAATCGGTAAGCATGTCGGCGCCGCGCAACAGCGTGAACTCCGCCGCCTTGACGATGAGGTGCAGAAATCCCGTCTTGGTGCACACCGAGCAGTTGCAATCCGTCAACATCGGGGGGTCGGGCACCGCTACGCTAAAGCGCACGGCGCCGCAGTGGCAGCCGCCCTCGGCAATCATCGACGAGGGGGCGCTTTCTGAAGCCATCTCAGCCGGCCGGCGGTTTTTCCAGCAATAACTGGTCGCCTTTGCGGCGCACTGCGGCTTCGATGGTGCCGGCGAGGAACGACAGCATCCCCGGCAACACGAAACTGACGCGCACCACCTGATCCTCGACATCGAGGGTCGCGGTTAGCCGCTGACCCATGGCGACGACATCGATGATCATGCGGTCGGGCTGCGGCCACGATGATTGCAGGTCGGCAACGCCGCCGGGTATGTGCTTGCCAAGATCGCCGACGCCGGCCTGCAGGCGTTGCCGCGCCACATCACGGCCGAGGCGGTGGGGAATGTCGACGATCGTCGGATTGGCCATGCCGTGGTTTACCCCGGTAATACGGTGCGGCGCAACTGCTTCGTCGTCTCAACCAAAGCGTTCGGTGTCGATCGATGCATCCATTGCGGCGCTGTAGCGGTGACCGGCAACGCTGTCGTGGTTGATCAGGGCATCCACTGCGGCGACGAGCGCCGCATCGGGGCGCCAGTGGGAACGCGCGATATTTTCGGCAAGATGTGCGGGCGATGCGGTGCCGGGGATGGCGACGATGTGCTCGCCCTTCGCCAGCACCCAGCCCAGCGCGAGTTGCGCCGGGGTGACCCCATGTCGGGCGGCGATGTCGGCGAAGCCGACGTAAAGCGCATGATTGACCGGCCAGTTTTCAGCATTGAAACGTGGCATGCCGCGGCGCAGGTCACCTTCGACGAGCAAGGCCGGGTCGCTGACTCCGCCCGCCAGCATGCCACGCCCTACAGGCGAAAACGCGACGAAGGCGGTGCCCAGTTCGCGACACGCCGCAAGGACGGCGATTTCCGGGTTGCGCGTCCAGGGCGAATATTCGGTCTGCATTGCCGCTATCGGATGGACTGCCGACGCCTTGCGCAAGGTCTCGGCAGACATTTCGGACAGGCCGATGGCGCCGATCTTGCCGGCCTTGACCGCTTCGGCAAGCGCACCGACCGACTCTTCGATCGGCACGGTGAAGTCGCGCCGGTGCAGGTAGTAAAGGTCGATATGGTCGGTCTGCAGTGCGGCAAGGCTGGTCTCGATTGCGGCATGGATGGTTGCCGGGCTGCAATCGATGCGGCGCCTGTCGCCGTCGATGATGATGCCGCATTTCGAGGCGAGAAAGAATTCGCGGCGCCGACCCTTGAGGGTCTCGCCGATCAGCGCCTCGTTGCGGCCAAGGCCATAGATGCGGGCGGTGTCGAGGTGGTCATAGCCAAGATCGAGCGCGTGATGCAGCAGTTTGGCCCCTTCAGCGGGGGCCGGCGGGCGGCCATAGGCGTGCGACAGCGACATACAGCCGAGGCCGATCGGATTGATGGGGCGTCCGGCGATCATGCTCATGCTGGCTGGTTTTCCAAGGGTCAGGTTGTGCGGCTGTGTGCGCCAATATCAGTATCCTTGCCAAGTTCCAGCATGGCATCGGGCCGCGCCAGCACGATTAGTCGCAACCCCGCTGCCGCGGCGCGGTCGGCGGCGAGCGTCGTTGCCGTCGAGATTGTCACCAGCAGCGGGCAGCCGGCGATGACGGTCTTTTCGACGAGCTCGAAGCTGCACCGGGACGTCAGCAGGAAAAAGCCCGTTGCCGGTGATATGCCTGCCCGGGCGAGAGCGCCGATCAGCTTGTCGAGGGCATTGTGGCGGCCGACATCCTCGCGCACCAGCATGATCTCCCCCCGGGGACTGCAGAACGCTGCGGCGTGGACGCCGCCGGTGCGGGCGTTGAGCGGCTGATGCCGGCGCAGCGCCGCGAGGCTCGCGAACAGAGCAGAATCGCCGACGGCAAGGGATGCGGTCAGCGGCGGCAGCGGTCGCGTCACCTGCTCCAGGTTTTCCAGCCCGCACAGGCCGCAACTGCTTTCGGAGACACGCACCCGCACCCGTTCGATCATTGCCGGCACACGCTCCCCGACGAGCTGCAACTGCAGGCGCCAGCCCTTGTCGGTCTCGACGGCGGCAATCTCGGCAATGTCGGCGGTCGAGGCGACCAGCCCTTCGGAAAGGGCAAAACCGGTGGCGAAATCCGGCAGGTCGGTGGGCGTGGCCATCATGACGGCATAGCCGATGCCGTTGCATTCGATGGCGATGGCGGCCTCCACCGGCAATTCGCGCAGTGCCGGCTGGCGGTCGCCCGGGGTCAGTCGTCGTACCGGGCGGTCGGCAGCGCCATCAATCATGCAATGCAAAGCCGTTCGAGCGCTGCGCGGGCCACCGGCGAGAGGCCATTGCCACCAGCCGCCAGCATGGGCGCGATCTGCCGCAGCATATAGGGATCCCAGAATGCCTTGATGTGTGCCGCCGTCTCGGCGGTGGCGGTATCATCGCCATGAATGGCGAGGTTGCGCGCGATCTGGTTGGCCATCAGCACCAACTGGTCGGTGGTGTTCATTCCGCCGGCACCGGATCGACCCGTCGCGCCCGGTCGCTTTGTGCCTGATAGCGTTGCTGCCAGTCGGACGGGCCGTTCGACGGGGTCACCTGCACCGCGGTAACCTTGTATTCAGGGCAATTGGTGGCCCAGTCGCTGAATTCGGTGGTGATGACATTGGCCTGGGTCGCCGGGTGATGGAACGTCGTGTAGACGACGCCCGGCGCCACGCGGTCGGTGATGGTGATGCGCAGCGCGGTCTCCCCCGACCGGCTCACCAGCCGCGCCCAGTCATGGTTTTTCAAGCCGCGATCCTCGGCATCGATAGGGTGGATTTCCAGCAGGTCCTCGCTGTGCCAGCGGCTGTTTTCGGTTCGGCGCGTCTGTGCCCCGACATTGTACTGGCTGAGGATGCGCCCGGTGGTCAGCAGGAGGGGAAAGCGCGGTCCGGTCTTTTCATCGGTCGGCACATAATCGGTTATGACGAACTTGCCGCGTCCGCGCACAAATCCGTCGATGTGCATGATCGGCGAACCGTCGGGGTGGGCCGCGTCGACGGGCCATTGCAGGGATCCGGCTGCGTCCAGCCGCGCAAAGCTGACGCCGGCGAAACTCGGCGTCAGCCGGGCGATCTCGTCCATGATCTCGCCAGGGTGGGTGTAGTGCCAATCGAGCCCCATGGCGTTGGCGAGTCCTTGCGTCACCTGCCAGTCTTCCAGCCCGGACAGCGGTGTCATCACCTTGCGCACCGGCTGGATGCGGCGCTCGGCGTTGGTGAAGGTGCCGTTCTTTTCAAGGAAGGTCGATCCCGGAAGGAAGACATGGGCGTAGTTGGCGGTTTCGTTGAGGAACAGGTCGTGGACGACAACGCATTCCATCGCTGCAAGCCCGGCGGCGACATGGCGGGTATTGGGGTCGGACTGCAGGATGTCCTCACCCTGCACATACAGTCCCTTGAAGACGCCATCGACGGCGGCATCGAGCATGTTCGGGATGCGCAGGCCGGGCTCCGGGTCGAGCCGAACGCCCCAATCGGCTTCGAACAGCGACCGTGCGCCGGCATCGGAAATATGGCGATAACCCGAAAGTTCGTGTGGGAAACTGCCCATGTCGCAGGCGCCCTGGACGTTGTTCTGGCCGCGCAGGGGGTTCACTCCGACACCCGGCCGGCCGATGTTGCCGGTGGCCATGGCAAGGTTGGCGATGGCCATGACGGTGGATGAACCCTGGCTGTGCTCGGTCACGCCAAGGCCATAGTAGATGGCGCCATTGCCGCCGGTGGCGAACAGTCGCGCTGCGGCGCGCAGGTCGGCGGCGGGAACCCTCGTCAGCATTTCCGTGGCTTCGGGGGATCGCTTCGGGTCGGCGACGAACGCTGCCCAATCGGCGAATTCATCCCAATCACAGCGGGCTCGGACGAATTCCTCGTCGGCAAGGCCTTCGGTTACGATGACATGGGCCATCGCCGTCAGCACCGCGACATTGGTGCCCGGGCGTAGCGGCAGGTGCTGCGCCGCCTCGATATGCGGCATCCGGACAAGATCGATGCGGCGCGGATCGATGACGATGAGCTTGGCACCTTGCCGCAACCGCTTCTTGATGCGGCTGGCGAATACCGGATGGCCATCGGTGGGGTTGGCGCCGATGACGAGGATGACATCGGCGGCCATGACGCTATCGAAATCCTGGGTTCCCGCCGATGTGCCGAACGTGGTCTTCAGGCCATAGCCGGTGGGCGAATGGCAGACGCGGGCGCAGGTATCGACATTGTTGTTCCCGAACCCTGCACGCACGAGTTTCTGGACGAGGAAGGTTTCCTCGTTCGTGCAGCGGCTGGAGGTGATCCCGCCGAGGGCATGCTTGCCATATTTGGCGCCGATACGGGCAAATTCGGCGACGGTGTGCGCCAGTGCCTCGTCCCAGCTGACCTCGCGCCACGGCTGATCGATGTGTGCGCGGATCATCGGCTTGGTGATGCGTTCACGGTGGGTGGCATAGCCCCAGGCAAAACGGCCCTTGACGCAGCTATGGCCATGGTTGGCCTTGCCATCCTTCCATGGCACCATCCGCACCAGTTGCTCGCCGCGCATTTCGGCCCGAAAGGTGCAGCCGACGCCGCAATAGGCGCATGTGGTGACGACCGCGCGTTCCGGCGTGCCGATTTCGACGACCGCCTTTTCCACCAGCGTCGCGGTCGGGCAGGCCTGCACGCAGGCCCCGCACGATACGCACTCGCTGCCGAAAAAATCCTCGCTGGCGAGGCCCGCCGATACCTTGGATTCGAACCCGCGTCCGGCGATGGTGAGTGCAAAGGTGCCCTGCACCTCATCGCAGGCGCGGACGCAGCGCGAACAGGCGATGCACTTCGAAGGGTCGAAGTCGAAATAGGGGTTGGATGTGTCCTTGGCCTGGCCAAGATGGGTTTCGCCGGCGCCATAGCGCACTTCGCGCAAGCCGACGGCGCCGGCCTGGTCCTGCAACTCGCAGTCACCATTGGCGGGGCAGGTCAGGCAATCGAGCGGGTGATCGGAGATGTACAGTTCCATCACGCCCTTGCGCAGGATTTGCAGGTGCGGCGTCTGGGTATGGACGACCATGCCCTCGGCGACCGGCGTGGTGCACGATGCCGGGGTGCCGCGGACACCATCGATCTCGACAAGGCACAGCCGGCACGATCCAAAGCTTTCAAGGCTGTCCGTGGCGCACAGTTTCGGGATGGATGTGCCATTTTCGGACGCGGCGCGCATGACGCTGGTGCCGGCGGGTACACGCATGCTCCTGCCGTCGATAAACACGGTCACCATTTCGGCGGCGGTGGAGGCCGGGGTGCCATGATCGGTCTGGGGCTGAAAGATCATGCCGCGCGCTCCCGGGCCGGGCTTTGGAAATCCTCGCCGAAATGCCGGATCGCCGACAGTACCGGATAGGGGGTGAAACCGCCCAGGGCGCACAATGACCCGAATTTCATCGTATCACAAAGCGCTTCGACGAGCGCCAGGTTGGCGGCGCGGTTGTCGCCGGCATTGATGCGATCGAGCGTTTCTACGCCGCGGGTCGAGCCCAGCCGACACGGCGTGCACTTGCCGCAGCTTTCGATGGCGCAGAATGCCATGGCGAAGCGCGCCTGCCGCGCCATGTCGACGCTGTCGTCGAACACCACGATCCCGCCGTGGCCGATGAGGCCATCGGCGGCGGCAAAGGCCTCGTAGTCGAATGGTGTGTCGAACAATGCCGGCGGGAAATATGCCCCCAATGGCCCGCCGACCTGGACGGCACGCACCTGGCGGCCGCTTTCGCTGCCGCCGCCGATGTCATTTACAAGCTCACCCAATGTGATGCCGAAGGCCGTTTCGAACAGCCCGCCGTGGCGAATGTTGCCGGCAAGCTGCACCGGAATGGTGCCGCGCGAACGCCCCATGCCGAAATCGGCATAGGCTTTGGCGCCATGGGCGAGAATGAACGGCACCGCTGCCAGCGTCAGCACGTTATTGATGACCGTCGGCTGCCCGAACAATCCCTTGTGCGCCGGCAGGGGTGGCTTGGCGCGGACCTCACCACGCTTGCCTTCCAGCGAATTCAGCAGCGACGTTTCCTCACCGCAGACATAGGCCCCCGCACCGACGCGCACTTCGATGTCGAACGGCGCCACGATGTCGGCCGACAGCGCAACCGCTGCCTGCAGCTTGGCGATGGCATGGGGATATTCGGACCGGATGTAGACAAAGCCCTTGCTCGCGCCAACGGCCAGCCCGGCAATCGCCATGCCTTCGATCAGCAGGTAGGGGTCGCCCTCCATCACCATCCGATCGGCAAAGGTGCCGCTGTCGCCTTCGTCGGCATTGCACACGATGTATTTGCGCGCGCCCGGCGCTGCGGCGACGGTTTGCCACTTGATGCCCGCTGGAAAACCCGCGCCGCCACGGCCGCGCAGACCCGATTGCACCACCGTTTCGGTGGTTGCAGAAGCCTCGAGTGCGCGCGCCGCTGCCAGTCCGTTCCAGCCACCGGTCGCGGCATAGTCGTCAAGGCTGAGCGGGCGTGTTCGTCCGGCGCGGGCAAAGGTCAGCCGGGCCTGGCGGGTGATGAACGGATTGTCTTCGATGCGGCCGATGGCCTTTTCCGCCAGCAAGCCTGCGACCAGCGCCGGCACATCGGCAGGGGTGACCGGCCCCCAGCCGTTGCCGTCGATCTCGACCAATGGTTCCAGCCAGTGCATTCCCCAACTGCTGACGCGATCGACCGCCACCCCCGCCGCTGCCAGCGCCGCCGCCACGGCATCGGCACCGCAGGCAAGCGCCAGGGCATCGTCGGAGACCCGCGCCTTCATGCGGCGGCCGCGATCAACGCTGACAATGCCGCGGCATCGAGCCGGGCGTAGACGCTGCCTCCCAGCATGGCCGCAGGTCCGACGGAGCACAGTCCAAGGCAATAAACAGGCGCGATGCGGACCCGTTGGCCAGCAACCGCCTCGGCGCCGGCGACCAGTGCCTCCACGCCGCGCGCCTGGCACGCTTCGGCGCGGCACAACTTGATCACCGGGCGCGGGTCGGGGTGATCGTGAAAATCATGGTAGAAGCTGACGACGCCATGAACTTCCGCGCGCGACAGGTTGAGCGCTGTGGCAATGGCGCGGACGCTGGCCTCGCCGACATGGCCATGCGCCGCCTCGACATCGTGGAGAATCGGCAATAACGCGCCTTCGCGCCCGGCATGGCGGGCGATAATCGCCGCGACATCGCTGAAAGTGTCGGCATTTTCCATGGCGTCGCTGCGTCCCGGCTTGTCGTGCGCATCATATAGCATGTCGGACCCGTTGGCTTGCGTGTGCCGCCCTACTCATGGATGCGTGCCAGCAGGGTCATCAACGTGTCTGTCTCGTCAGGGGTGAAGCGACCCTTGAGCCAGGCTTCATGGTCGTGAATGGCGAGCTTGGCGATCTCGAGTGCAGCGACGCCGGCGGGAAGCAGGTTGAGAGTCTGCTTGCGACCATCGCTTTTCGATTTGCCGCGCACCAGATACTGGCGCGCTTCCAGCCGGTTGACGATCGCCATCGTCGTGGCGCGGTCCATGCGCAGGCGCTGGGCGAGATCGATCTGGGCAATATCCGGGTGATCACTCACGAGCCACAAAACCGACACCTGCTTTTGGGTGAGGCCCAGATGGGTGAATTTTTCCATGAAATGGCGATAGACGGCACCGTGGGCGAGCCGGATGTGAAAGCCCAGAATATCGTTTATTGCACCGACGTCGGTGTTCCCGGTGCTCGAAGTCGTGGCAACGTCGATGTCTCTTTTCACGATCTGCTTCCCCGTCGCGCCAACCCGGTCCGGACCTGCACTCGGCGCGTGCAAGGAAAGTCTTACGGGGCGAGGGGCAGTGCCGCAATGGCCGGCTGGACAGGTGGCGCCAGTGCGTCATAAGTCTGGAAGCCCGAACCCGAGGGCAGCCCGCCGCCCTGGTTTTGGCAAGGGAGAGTTGCGATGCAAGTCAAAGCAATCGACCACATCAATATCATTACCGCTGATCTGGACGTTTCGGCGCGCTTCTATGCGGCCTTGTTGCAACTGGAGCGCCGCAATGCGCCGCCGCCGCTAACGCCCGAGAATGCACAATGGATGTGCGACACGGCGGGCAATCCGCTAATCCATCTGAATACGCCGGCTGCGCCCAAGGCGATCGAACGTGACACCAGCCCGGGGCCGCGGACCGGAGCCCTTCACCACGTGGCGCTGCGGTGCACGGGCCACGCCGACGCCATCGCTGGCATCGGCGCGCTTGGTCTTCAGCACCATCTCAACGAAATTCCGTTCATCGGACTTCGCCAGATATTCGTCAGTGACCCCAATGGGGTGCTGCTGGAGCTCAACTTCTTCGGCGAATGAACGTGGTGCGGTTCAGGCCGAGACCCGCGCCACTCCCGAGCGGCGGCGCATCGCCACGCCGGACAGGCCAAGTCCGATGATCATCATCGTCCAGACTTCGGGCTCGGGCACGGGCTGGCCCATGAAGGCAATGCTGCGAACCTCGCGCAGGTTGAGGCCATGTGGGGTGTCAGCCGTTGTCCATGTCCCTGACGAAGGGCCGCCGGTAAGCTTGTAGAGGGCAAAATTGGCGCCGGCATTGACGGCGAAATAGCTTATCTTGAAGCCCGGGGTTGCCCATGTGCCGGTCGTCAAGCCGCTGACGCTGCCCGGAAAGCCGACCGTGCCGGACGTGAACAGGTAGGTCAGCCGGATGTCGCCGCCGGCCGCGGGATGGGTATCGTTGAACAGGTTGAACTTGGCCTGGGTATCGGCGGCGAGCGCCGCGGACGAAAGCGTGCCGCTGAACAGGCAGCCGTTCGGGCCGGGAAGCGACGCGCACCCGGAGGCGACGACGCTGACAGCTGCCGCAGGCGACCCCAGCACCATGGTTGCAGCGAGTGTTGCAAGAAGCTTTCGACCAATCGATCCAGTCATTATTCGGTTCCCCATGTTGAACGCCGTTGGTAGCGATGCCCAGCTCGCCGACCACCGCATCGTAGGCGAGGCGGGGCCGCCATTCGAACGCGAATAGGGGCTAGCGGGGCGCTATTTCGTGCCACCAAGTGTGTGATTCCGAGCAAAATTGGCGATGCGCATACGGGCTATGCCGCAGCGGTCGGGGCACCCCTATTTCGCCGTAGGTCTTATGGAGCATAGCCGACTGGATGCCTTCTCAGACGCGAGCACCGAGACAACAATGGCTTGGGTGGCAGGTGTGCCGCGACACGGCCGAGCGGGCGACAGCGGGGGGCGGTTCAGCGTTGGCTAGAGTGTCAGATCCTGGCTATCGATGGCTATGGGTGCCAGTGGCGGCCATGCTGGCCGGTCCCGCGGCGCATGGGCAATCGCCCGTTGCCGCAGTTGCGAGTTTCTCCCCCGTTCTTCCCTTGCCGCAGCATGATCCGCAGCGGATCGACTTTTCGTCTGATCCATT
The DNA here is from genome assembly GCA_025351405.1 of Sphingomonadales bacterium. GTDB lineage: Bacteria > Pseudomonadota > Alphaproteobacteria > Sphingomonadales > Sphingomonadaceae > Sandarakinorhabdus. The sequence goes on from JANXVZ010000021.1 coordinate 19,039, forward strand.
GCTGGCGCTGTTGGGTGCGCCGGGTTCGTCGGCGGATTTTGACGCAGCGGTTCGGCAGGCGGTGTTGCGGCATCCGGTGGTGCGTGGGGCGGCGGCGACGGCGGACGAGGCGCGGGGACGGCGGGCGGAGGTGCGGGCCGGACTGTTTCCACGGGTCGATGCACAGCTTGTTGCCGGTGGGTCGCTGGCGCGCGATTTCGGCGCTCGCACCGCTATCGTGGAGAGTTTGCAACCCCGATCGCGGTCGGATGCAAGTCTCAATGCCGACCAGTTGCTGTGGGACTTTGGCGCAACCGGTCACCGCATTGCCGGGGCCTCTGCGACGCTGGCCGCGGCGCGGGCCGAGACCCGCCGCGCCGCCAACGCAACCGCGCTGCGGGCGGTCACCGGCTGGTACGACGTTTTGATGTTCCGGTGGCTGGCAGCGGTATCGAACGCCAGTATCATGCGGTTGACGGCAATCGACGCCGATACGCGCACCCGCGAGGCAGGAGGGCTGGGCACCGGCGGTGATGTGGCGCGCGCCGACGCCGGGCTGGCCGATGCGATCGGCCGTGCGGCGCGCGTCGATCGCGGTCTCGCCGATGCCGAGGCGCGCTTTGTCGAGATTTTCGGCGCGCCGCCGCCGCCGGTGCTGTCGCGGCCGCCCGCACCGGTTTCCGCAGCGACAAGCAGCGACGCCGCCCTCGCCATGAGCCATGCCACCCCGCCGGCCGAGGCGGCCAGGGCGCGCGCCGAGGCGGCTCGCGACGAGGCGCGCGCTGCCGTGTCCGATCGGTTTCCGCGGCTCTCCGGCGGGCTCAGCGGCACGCGCTACGATGTGTTCGCCCGCAACCGCGATTACGACGTGCGCGGCCAGGTGGTGTTGCGCCATGTCTTTAGCGTCGGGGGTGCAGAAGGCGCCCGTGTCGACCAGGCGCGTGCCCGTGCCCGCGCCGCCGGCTATGCTGCCGATGAAGCCACCGCAGAGGCAGAACGCGACGTGACCGCAGCCCTGGCGGATAGTCAGATACTCGATCGCAGCCTCGCGGCCCTGGCGGATGCCTATCGTGCCAACCGGCGTGCGCGCGATGTGACCGTCGAGCAGTTTCGGCTGTCACGCGGCAGCCTTCTCGACGTGCTGCGCGTCGAGCAGGATTTTGTCGCTGCCGCATCGGCCTATCTGCAAGGGGCTGTCGAACGCGACGTCGCGCGTTACACACTGCTGGCGCGTACCGGCGAGATATTGGCGCGCTTCGACGTCGATACCGATGGTGATACCGATGGTGCCGGCGCGGTTTCGGGAGGAGTGCCGAGATGACGCCAACGCTACCCCGCCCGCGCCTTGCCGCCTGGCTGCTGGCGCCGATGCGCGCCAACCGGGCCTTGTACCTGCAGGTCGCGGTGGCTGCGGCGCTGATCAACCTGTTTGCCCTGGCCACGTCGCTGTTCTCGATGACGATCTACAACAAGATCGTCCCGAACAACGCCACCGATTCGATGATTGCGCTGCTGATCGGCGTACTGGTCGTGCTGGTGTTCGATTTTATCCTGCGCGGATTGCGCGGCTATTTTGTCGATGTCGCCGGCAAGAATATCGACAGCCAGCTTGGCGAGGCCCTGTTCCAGCGGCTGCTGACCATGCGGCTGGCCGATCGCAGCGGCTCGAACGGTGCCTTTGCCGGGCTGCTGCGGGAGTTCGAGAGCCTGCGCGAGTTCTTCACCTCGGCAACCCTGGTTGCCATCGTCGACGTGCCGTTCATCGCGCTGTTCCTCGTCGTCATCGCGCTGGTGGCCGGGCCGCTGGTCTGGGTTTCGGCGCTGGCCATCCCCGTCATCATCGGCGTCGCCTGGGCATCGCAGCCGGTGCTGGCACGGCTGGCGGCGCAGGGACTGGGCCAGGGCATGGCCAAGCAGGGCGTCATCGTCGAGGCCATTGGCGGGCTGGAGACGGTGAAGTCGAGCCAGGCCGGGCCGTTGCTGGCGGCACGCTGGAAAGCCGCGGTCACCGACCATGCGGACTCGTCGCTGCGCCAACGGCTGGTGTCGTCGCTGGCGATCAATGCGGCCGCCACGCTGCAAAGCCTTGCCTATGTGCTGACTGTCAGCTTCGGCGTCGTCATGATCGCCGATCATACGCTGACCACCGGCGGGCTGATCGCCGCCTCGATCCTGTCCGGGCGCTGCGTCGCGCCGCTGGGCCAGATCGCCGCGCTGCTGACCCGGCTCAGCCATACCCGATCGGCCTATCAGGCGCTCGACCGGCTGATGGCGGCAGGCAAGGACGGGGCGACGGGCCCCGCGACGCTGCGGCGACCGCGACTATCGGGGGGCATTGCCTTCCGCAACGTCATCTTCCGCTATCCCGGCAGCACGGCACGAGCGCTCGACGATGTCTCGTTCGCCATTGCTCCGGGCGACCGCGTCGCGATCATCGGCCGCGTCGGGTCGGGCAAGTCGACCGTCGCGCGGCTGATCCTGGGGCTTTATGAGCCGGATGAAGGCGCAGTGATGGTCGATGACGCCGATGTCCGCCAGCTCCACCCCGATGATTTGCGGGCCAATATCGGCGCGGTCTTGCAGGACGTTGTGCTGCTGTCGGGGTCGGTGCGCGAGAACATCGCGCTGGGTGCCGACGATGTCGATGATGCAGAGGTCCTGCGCGCCGCACGGCTGTCGGGCACCCACGACTTCATGGGGGCGATCGCCAATGGCTATGACCTCAAGCTTGCAGATCGCGGCGAGGGATTGTCGGGCGGCCAGCGCCAGTCGATCGCCATCGCGCGGGCGCTGACCGGCGACCGGCCGATCCTGCTGTTCGACGAGCCAACCAGCGCCATGGATACCCAGTCGGAGAATGCGTTGATCGCCCGGCTGGAGACCGAGCTTGCCGGGCGCACGCTGGTGCTCGTCACCCACCGCCAGACCATGCTCAGACTGGTGAACCGCATCATCATCCTCGACAAGGGCAAGATCGTCGCTGCGGGACCGCGCGACGACGTGCTCAAGTCGATGGCCGTGGCGTAAGGGCCAACACATGTCGCTTGCCACCAGCATCGAAGCGCTGCCCGACCGTATCGAACCCTCGACCGCCTCGCGGCTGCTGCTGTGGTCGATCGTCGGGTTCACCGGCGCCATGCTGCTGTGGGCCGGCCTCGCACAGGTCGACGAGACGGCGGTCGCCGTCGGGCGGGTCATCCCCTCGCGGCAGTTGCAGGTGGTCAGCAACCTTGAAGGCGGCGTCGTCTCGGCGATCCTCGTCAAACCCGGGGATGCGGTCGTCGCCGGCCAGGTGCTGCTCCGCCTCGACCCGGAAGTGGCCGATGGCGACTACAGCAAGACCAGCGCCAACGCCCAGGCGCTGGCGGCGCGCATCGCCAGGCTGGACGCCGAAGTCAAGGGTGTGGCGCCGCAGTTCCCCGCGGGCCTTGTGGCGGCGGCGCCGTCCGAGGTCGCGGTCGAACGCTCGGTCTATGCGGCGCGGATGACCGACCTGTCGGCCGCCAGCGCCGCCGAGGCTGCCAAGGTCGATGGCGCCACGCGTGGCCTTGCCGAGGCGCAGAGCACATTGGCGGTGCGTCGTGAAGGGCGGGCCCAGGCCGAGCGCGAGGTGACGCTGATGGAACCGCTGGTCGAAAAGGGCATCGAACCACGGATCGCCCTCGATCGCGCCCGCTCGACGCTGGCCCAGGCGCGCGATGCGGAGGCCGGCGCGGCGCAGGCGGTTAACCGCGCGCGCGCGGCAATCGCCGAGGCCCATGCCAGCCAGCGCGCCGTCGCCGGCAAGTTCCGGTCGCAATCGGTCGATTCCCTGGCAACGGCAAAGCTGGAGATGGCCGGCCAATCGGCAGCGCTGCCGGCACTCAAGAGCCGTGTCGACCGCACCGCGTTGCGCGCGCCGATTGCCGGCACCGTCAACCGCGTGCTGGTCACCACCATCGGCGGCTCGGTACGGCCCGGCGAGCCGTTGGTCGAAGTCGTTCCAGCCGGCGACAGTCTTGTCATCGATGCCGATGTCCGCCCCGCCGATATCGCCTTCATCCACCCCGGGCAAAAGGCCATGGTCAAGCTGACTGCCTATGATTCCGCCGTCTATGGCGGGCTTGCCGGCCATGTCGAACGCATCTCGCCCGACGCCGTCACCAACGAACGCACCGGCGAAACCCATTTCCAGGTCCGCGTCCGTACCGACCAGGCCAGCTTCAAGGCTCGGGACGGCATGGTGCTCCCGGTCAGCGCCGGAATGGTCGCCGAAGTCGATATCACCGGACACAAACGCTCGGTCCTCTCATACCTCCTCAACCCCGTCACCAAACTCCGCGACAACGCCTTCAGGGAAAAGTGACCGCCCGATTGCATGGCTATCACCCATCCGTGGTTCGGGGTGACAGGGTGTCCTATGGCCTAGGCCGGATGCAGGACGGCTTGCCGGCGCTGCCCCGGCGGCGGTAGCAGGCCGGCATAGATCGCCTCGATATCGGCGCAGTGCTGGTCCTGGCCAAAGCGCTGGCGGGCGTGGCTGCGCGCCGTTTCAACGATGCGGCGGCGGCGGTCGGGGTCGGTAAGCAGCATCGCGATCTTGTCGGCGATTGCCGAAGCGTTGTCGACGCTGGCCAGAAGCCCGGTCCGGAGATGATCGATGGCCTCGCAATTGCCGCCGTCGTTGACAGCAACCACGGCGGTGCCGAGCAGCATGGCTTCGATCAGCGTCCGGCCGAACGGTTCGCCGACCGCTGTGACGGCGAGCACGTCGCACGCGGCGAGCCATTCGGCGCCCGGATAGCGAAAGCCCATCAACCGCACCCGATCGGCAACGCCGCGGCCGCTGGCCCGGCGGCGGACCGCGTCCTCCAGCATCGGCTCGATGGTATCCCCGAACATGGCGCCGACGACCGGCAGGCCTGGCAGCTGCGCCGCCAGTTCTGCAATGACGTCGACGAACAGCACTGGTCGCTTGCGCCCGACAAAATTGCCGAAATAGCCGATGACGACGGTATCCGCCGGGACGCCGAGCTCGGCGAGCAGCCGGCCCCTCGCGGCAGCGCGGTCCACGTCGAGGTTCGTATCGAACGGGCTGTAGACAACGCTGGTCGGCACGCCGTGGCGGCCGCCCTCGAATTCGGAGAGCGCAAAGCGCGACACGGCGACAACCCTGTCGGCAAGCAACGGTGCCAGGTGGCGCAAGCCGCGCGCTTCCGGGCTGCTGCGGTGGTGCCAAAGCAGCTTGCTGCCGCCGACCCGGGCGGGAAGCGCCCAGGTGACATGCATGGCACCCTCGTTGCTGTGGACGATATCGACCTTGCGCTGGCGCAGGAAGCGAGCCAGCACCCATTGGCCCGCCGCGGCGCGCGCCAAATCGACCGGGCCGCGCGCTTGCCAGACTCCCGGTGCCCGCCCGAAATGCCAGCGGGTCGGGGCAGCTTCAAAGGATATCCCCTCGTCGCGCAACAATGCACCCACTTGTCCCTCCGGGTGGTGGACAACCACAAGGGGATCGAAGCGTCGCCGGTCGAGCCGCTGGATGAGCTGCACAGCCGAGATGTGGCTGCCGCCGACGATGCCGCCCGCAAACGGATAACAGATCGTCACAGGTCCGGTCATTGCGCACCGCGGTAAAAGCTGATGGCGTCGTGTGGCGACAGCGTGTGCTTCGACTTGCGGCCCATGAAGAACACGCCGCTGGCGGCGTCGGACGCGTAGCTGGCGGGGACAATCCTGTCGAACCAGGCCAACCAGAACACCGACAGCTTGGCGACCTTGCCCGCCAGGCGCGAGCGGAAAACGCTGCGCACGAAATAGTCGATCGACCACATCAACTGGGTGCCGACCCCGCCGCAGGGTCCGGAGCGGATCAACTCGAAATTGCGGAACAGATAGCGATGGCCGCTTTCGGTATAGCGGGTGAAGTCATACGGCCCCTCGTGAACCTGCTGCAGAAACGGCGTCTCGGCATAAACCAGCCCGCCAGGTCGCAGCACCCGCCAGATTTCGGACACCACGCGAGCAGGCTCGAGGACGTGCTCGAGCACCGCCTGCACGACGACGCCGTCGACGCAGCCATCGGCCATCGGAATGGCATGGGCGTCCGCGATGAACAGCGCGTTCTTGGACCAGTACAAGTCGAAGGCGATGAGCTTGACACCCGCATCCTCATATAGCGCCTGGGTGCCCTGGCCGATGGTGCCGCCGCCGATCACCAGCACGCGCGGAGACGGCGACGTCGATTTGAGCGCGGCGATCAGGGCTGTGATGTTGGCGCGCGTCTCCGGCTTGTCGGGCGAAAGCAGGCGCTTGATCCAGCGTTTGGCGCCCGCATAGCGCGGCCGCGCTACCGCGCCGGTGCTGCGGGGCGAAAACAGCCTTTCGCGGTTCTCGATCACCGAGCGGTCGAAATCGATGAGGATCGGCAGCCCGTCGATGGCGGTGTAATGCTGCAGCCCGTCGGCGGTCGTGGCCGTGCCGTCGTCAGAAAACACAAGGGTGTCGCCGCTGCGGGGGCAGCGCAACAGCTTGCGGCACATTACGGCCTGTTCGATCATCGGCGATTGCCGCGTGTAGTCCGCATCATGCCCAACCCATTCATCCGATGAGGGCGATGTCCTGCACCGTCACCCCGGCGCCGGCGTTGAGTTGGGCAATCTGGATCTGGGCAATGCCCCCGACCCCATCGGGATCGAAAAACAGCCCGCCCGTGGTTGGGTTGTAGATGATGTGCTGGTCGGCAGTGACCGCCTGTGCGCCGGAATTGAATGCCGATGCGGGCAAGTCGCCAAGCGGTGTACCGGCAAACACCGTGAACACGGCTTCGGAAAACGCCAGCTTGTCGATACCATGGGCGAAGTCCTTGATGACATCGCGGTCGGCGGTGACGGTCAGGCTGTCGAAGACGAACCGATCGCTGCCGGCACCGCCAGTCAGCTCATCGACCCCGGCACCGCCGACCAGCGTATCGTCACCTGCACCCCCCTGGAGCGAGTCGTTGCCGACTCCGCCGATCAGCATGTCGTTGCCGTCGTTGCCGAGCAGGAAATCCTTGCCCAATCCGCCATCGATGATGTTGTTGCCGGCATTGCCGTTGATGGTGTTGGTCAGGTCATTGCCGGTGCCATTGATATTATCGGTGCCCGTCAGCGTCAGGTTTTCGAAATTGGCGTCGAGCACGAAGCTGATCGTCGAATTGACGAGGTCCGAACCTTCGCCAAAATTTTCGACGACCTTGTCGCCGATGTTATCGACAAAATAGACGTCGTTGCCCGTACCGCCGATCATCATGTCGGCCCCGCCACGGCCATCGATGACATCGTTGCCCGAGCCGCCCGATATCGTATCGGCACTGGCATTGCCGGTCAGCGTGTCGTTGCCGTTTAGGCCCGAAATGGTCCAGAAATCGTTGGTGCCTGCCGTGAACAGATTGGCGCCATTGTCGCCCGTGTAGAATCGGGGCTCCGGCAGATCGTTGAGCGATATCACGAAGATCGATTCGACGGACAGGCCATGGGCATCGGTCGCGCGACCGATGACGGCAAGCATGGGTGTCGTTTCGAAATCGAGCAGACTACCATTTAGGACGCTGAGAACGCCTGTCGCCGCGTCGACGGCAAAGCGACCGCCGGCGTTGTTGGTCAGCGAATAGGTCAGCGTGTCGCCATTGTCGGGATCGGTGCCCGTCATCGTGCCGACGACCGTACCGTTGGCAGCGTTTTCATCGACACGGGCGTTCGACAGCGACACCGCTGTCGGAGCGTCGTTGACGCCGTTGATGGTGATGGTGACGTTTGCGGTCGACGTCAGCCCGAAGCTATCGCTGACGGTGTAGCTGAAGCTGTCGGTGGCGGTCTGCCCGACACCAAGCGCCAGATAGGCCGTCCCCGGGTCGAAACCGATGTTGCCACCTGCCAGGGTCAGCGTGACACCTGCAGCCGTGGTCGGGGAAATCGATGCAAGGCTGAGCACGTCCCCGGGATCGACATTGATGTCGTTGGCAAGCAAGCTGGATACGGCAATCATGCCGCCAGCCTGGCCGACGCCGACCGTGTCGTTGACGCCGACAGGGGGGTCGTTGACGTTGGCGACCGCGACGTTGACACGGCCGGTCGCGGTGAAGCCATCGAGATCGGCCACGGTGTAGTTGAAGATTGCCCGCCCGGTGAAATTGGCGTCCGGGTTGAAATCGATCGTGCCGTCGGGGTTCAACACCACCGTGCCGCCGGCGACGGCCGAAACACCGGTCACCGTCAGCGGGCTGTTGCCCGCGTCTCGATCGTTGAGCGTCAGGTCGGCGGCGACGAAGTGCGCCGGCGTGTCCTCGGTTGCGGTCAGAGCATCGGTGGCGGTGATGATGTGCGGCGGTGGCCCCTGGTTGGGCAGCGGCGTGAACAGCTTCGTCTTGATGCTGGTACCGGACGCGTCGCCGCCCTGGCCGCTATAGTCTGTCCAGCCGACGACAAAGCCGCCATCGGGCAGTGCGGCAATCGTCGGTTCGGCCTGGGTGCCGAGCGTCTCGGTGTTGACGGTCACCTCGGCGCCGAATTTCTCGCCGAAGTCGTCGAACATCTGTGCCTTGATGCCGGCCGTGCCCTGTTCCGAATTGGTGCCGCTGTAGTCTGCCCAGCCGATGACGAAGCCGCCGAAATCAAGGGCAGTGACCGTTGGTTGCAGCTGGCCGTTGATGGTGGTGGTGTTGGCGAGAATCTCGCCGCCGACGCGGTTGCCGCCAGCATCGAAGATCTGTGCCTTGACGCCGTAATAGTCCGTATCGAGGCCGCGACCGCTGTTATCCACCCAGGTGATGACATAGCCACCGGTATCGAGCGCGGCGACGGCAGGGGCCTGTTGATTGTTGAAGGTCTCGGTGTTGATCAGGACCTCACCGCCGACATGATTACCACTGGCATCGAAGGTCTGCGCCTTGATGCCATCCTTGCTGGTATCGCCACCCTGGCCGCTGCTGTCGCGCCAGGTCACGACGAAGCCGCCGGTCTCAAGCGCGGTCACCTTGGCGCTGTCCTGCCCGTTCAACGTCGCCGAATTGACAAGGAACTCGCCGCCTGTCGCAGTGCCGGCGGCTGTGAACAACTGGCCCTTGATGCTGCTGATGCTGTTGTCGCCGCCAAGATGGCTGGCATCGGTCCATGTAATCACAAAGCCACCACCGGCAAGCGTGGCTACCGATGGCGCGTTCTGCGCGTTGAGTGTCGCCGTGTTGACGAGGAATTCGCCGCCGACCTTGCCACCCGCAGCGTCGTAGAGCTGCGCCTTGACGCCGGCGCCCGAGGTGTCGATGCCAACCCGGCTGTCGTCGGCCCAAGTGACGATGAAACCGCCGGTCTGCAGCGAAGCGACAGCCGGCGTCGTCTGGTTGCCGGTGACGGTGGAATTCACCGCCAGCTCGCCGCCGACCTTGTTGCCGGACACGTCATAGACTTGCGCCTTGATGCCGTAGCCAAAGATGTCGTTGCCTTGTGCGCTGCCATCGGACCAGGTGACGACATAGCCGCCCGACGCCAGTGATGCGGTCGCCGACTGCTGCTGGTTGTTGAGCGTCGCGGTGTTGGCCAGCACGTCGGGCCCCGCGGAATAACGGGCTTCGAGTGCCGTATCGGCGATCGAAAGGTGCAGGATCTCGTCAAAGACGTTGCCGAAGGAATCGGTGGCACGAACGGTTATGTCGGCGCTTTGCGAGACTTCGAAGTCGAGCTTGGTGCTATCGGCGACGACAAGGCGGTCCCCGATGATGCTGAATGCGCCGCCGGTGGAGTCGTCTATCAACTGGTAGCTGTGGCCGGCGTTGAGCGCGCCATTGGCGCTGAGCGTGGCGACCGGCAGGTTCTGCACTGCGGTTTCCGACACGATTGTCGAGCTGATGCCTATGTCGGTCGTCACCTGGCTGCTGGGTGCAAAGATCTGCGCCTTGATGCTCGATCCGGTGGCGTCGCCGCCCTGGAGGCTATAGTCGGTCCAGCTTACCACCAGCGCGCCCGATGCCAGCGAGGTCAGCTTGGGCTGTTCCTGGCTGTTGAGCGTGGAGGTGTTGGCGAGGAATTCGCTGCCGACCTTGCTGCCGGCGGCATCGAACACCTGGATTTTCAGGCCAAAGCTGCTGGTATCGCCAACAAGATCGCTGTTGTCGCGCCAGCCGATGGCGAAGCCGCCGCCCGGCAATCCGGTCACCGTTGGGGTGTCCTGGGTGTTGACGATCATCGAGTTCACAAGGAACTCGCCGCCGACTTTATGGCCGGTCGCATCGAAAATCTGTGCCTTGATGCCGGCGGCACTGGTATCGCCGGTCAAGCTCAAATCGCGCCATGCGACGACGAAATTGCCATTGGTCAGCGACGTCACGACCGATTGGTCCTGCGCCTGCGCGATCGCTGTATTGACCAGGAACTCGGTGCCCACCTTGGTGCCGGTGGCGCTGAAAATCTGGCCTTTCACGGCGGAGACGCTGTTGTCGCCGCCCTGGTTGCTGCTGTCCGTCCAGGTGGCGACAAAGCCGCCCGACGCGAGCGATGTCACCGACGAGAACTGCTGGCTGTTGGGAATGATGGTGTTGACGAGGAATTCGCCCCCGACCTTGTGGCCCGTTGCATCGAAGATCTGGCCCTTGATGCCGGTGCCCTTGTTGTCGGGCAGCAGTCCGCTGGCATCTGTCCAGGTGGAAACAAACCCACCGGACGCGAGCGCCGTGATGCTCTGTTGGGTCTGGCCCTGCTGGGTGACGGTATTGACCAGGAATTCGCCGCCCACGGCAAGCCCGTTGGCATCGTAAATCTGCGCCTTGATGCCGGCGTTGCTCGGGTCGCCCTGATTGCTGTTGTCGGTCCAGCTGACGACAAAGCCCCCGGAAGCCAGCCCGGTGATGGTGGGTTGCTGCTGGGCATTGAGCGTTGCCGTGTTGACGAGGAATTCCGCACCGACCCTGGCCCCGGACGCATCGAACATCTGGGCGCGCACGCTGGCACCGCTGGTATCACCCCCCGACGCGCTGTTGTCGGTCCAGGTGACCACGAAGCCGCCGCTGGCCAGCGCCGTGATGGCGGAATCGGTCTGGTTACCCGCCGTCGTCGAATTGACGAGGAATTCGCTGTTGAAGCGATCGAAGGCGCCGATTGTCATGCTTGTCCCCGCACACGGTTATCGAAATGCATCTTGACGCAATTCCCCATCCCCCGCTGGCAGGATTGCGGGTAGGACGTACGACTATTTGGTTGATGCAACGCCCGCCAAGGGTAGCCGATTCGGCTATTTCGAGATAGTTCGGCAGCCGGCATCGAATCTGGGGCTTGACCTGATGCGGCGGCGGCCTCCCTCGTCTAAAGCGATCAGATCGGGGGGTGGCACCGGGTGAACCTGCTTTTCGTGCATCAGAATTTTCCGGGCCAGTTCCGGCATCTCGCTCCCGCGCTGGCGGCACGGGGTGACAAGGTGGTGGCGCTGACCATGAACGATGCTGCGGCGTTGCCCGGGGTGGCGACGATCCGCACCCGACTTGACTACGCCAATGCAACCGACGGCCATCCATGGAGCCGCGATTTCGATGCCAAGGTCATCCGCGCCCATGCGACCTTGAAATCGGCGCGGGGCCTGGCGGCGCAGGGCTTTGTGCCGGATGCCATCGTGGCGCACCCCGGCTGGGGCGAAAGCCTGTTTTTGAAACAGTTATGGCCGCAGGCAAAGCTTGGCATCTACTGCGAATATTTCTACAGCGGCGACAATCCGGAAACGGGGTTCGACCCGGAATTCCCGGTCGGCGACGTGCTCGAAAACGCCTGCCGGTTGCAGATCCGCAGCACCACGGCGCGGCTTCATTTCGACCTGGCCGACGCCGCAATCGCGCCGACGCGGTGGCAGGCCGACAGCTTCCCCCAGCCGTTCAGAAACCGCATTTCGGTTGTCCATGAGGGTGTCGATACCGATCTGCTCGCGCCTGGCGGCGAGGTCAGCCTGCAGGTTGGCCCTGAGACGTCGCTGCGCCGGGGAGACGAGGTCATCACCTTTGTGAATCGCAACCTCGAACCCTATCGCGGTTATCATGTCTTCATGCGGGCATTGCCGGAATTGCTGGCACGCCGGCCGCGCGCCCATGTCCTCATCGTCGGGGGTGCCGATATCGGCTATGGCCCGGCGCCACCGCCTGGGGAAAGTTGGCGCAGTCTTTTTTATGCCGAAGTTGCCGGGCGTATCGACCGGTCGCGCGTGCATTTCCTTGGCCGCATTGCCTATCGCGATTTCCGCGCCTTGCTGCAGTTGTCGAGCGTACATGTCTACCTGACCTATCCGTTCGTACTGTCGTGGAGCCTCATCGAGGCGATGTCGGTTGGTTGCGCCATCGTCGCCAGCGATACGGGTCCCGTCACGGAAGTCGTCACCGACGGCGAGACCGGGCGACTGTTCCCGTTCTTCGATGGCGCCGCCCTCGTCGCCCGGGTCTGCGAACTGCTGGAGGCCCCGGCGGAGCGGCAGCGGCTCGGCACGGCGGCACGTGCCTTGGCGGTCGCGCGCTTCGACCGGCGCACCATCTGCCTGCCGCAGCAGGTCGCGTGGGTCGATGCGCTGGCGAGCGGTCCGGCGCAATCCTGGCCTGCTCCCCCGGAATAGCTGGCGGCTGTCCCAAAGAGACAGCAGGCGTTTTCACCGGCGCGGCTATTCTTGCATGGTGGCGCCGGGGGCGCGAACGGGGTGCGAATGAACGCCATCGCGACGAATAACGGGGCTGTGCGGGGTCGAAGCGGCACAGGTGCCGGCGGCGCGCCAGTTCGGCAGGTGTTGCCCTGGGTGGCGATGTTGGCGGCGTTCCTTTCCAGCTACCTGACCTGGCGACCGATTCCCGACATCTTGTTCACGGTCAGCGATGCCTTGTTCATCGTCAGCATCGGCTATCTGGCGTCGCGCCGCAGACTTTCGTCGGTCCCGTTCGGCGATCTCACCCCCTTGTGGCTGGCGTCGTTCGGGCTACTTGCGGCCGGGCTTCTGATCGGATCGGTGGCCGGGGACGACCCGCTGCGCTGGGTCATTGTCACCGGCCAATATGCCTTTGCCTGGATAGCATTGCCCGCGGCGCTGACGGGCCATGGGAAAACGGCGCTGCTGTCGCTCGGCAAGGCGCTTGTTGCTGGCGTGGTGGCGATGGAAGCCTTTGGGGCGGTGGTCTATTTCGGCTATCAGGGCTCGTTCTGGGAGACGCGCAACCAGTTCGGCGTCAGCTTCCTGACCGCGCAGCACCGGCTGGGGGCGTTTACGGCAGATGCCAACTGGAACGGCGCTGCGGTGTCGATGGCGCTGCCATTCGTTTATTTCCTCATGCTGAAGGGTGAGATGCGGCGCAGCCTTGCCATGGTCGCGATCGCCATCTTGCTGCTGGGTCTGGCGTTGACGGCGTCGGTGACCGCATTCGCCAGTGCCGTTGCAGCCTTCGTCGTGTTCTTCCTGACGGGCAGGTTGCGGCTCAGCCTCAAGCCACTGGCCATCATCGCCGCACTGCTGGCCATCGCCGTGCAGTTCGACGTGCAAATGCCGCAAACTTTCGAGGCGCGGGTGTTTCGGGCGCTTGAGTCGGGCGACATCAACGAGGCCGGAACCTATATCGGCCGCGCCGAACTGATGCGTGACGCCTGGGCCTTGGCCGAGAACCACATGCTGGTTGGTGTGGGTGCCGATCAATATCGCGTCGTCAGCACGCTGCGTGCCCCGGTCCACGATATCTACCTGTTGCTGTGGGTGGAGGGCGGCCTTTTGGCCCTGTTCGGCTGGTTGGGAATGATGGCGGTCCTGGCGATCCGCGCGCTCGCCGGCTATCGACAGGATCGGCTGGCAACGGCGCTGGCGCTATCGGTGCTCGCGGTATTTTTCGTCTTTTCGGTGGCGAACCCGCATATGTACGCACGCTTCTGGGCGCTGCCGCCGCTGCTGGCGCTGGCGCTGGCTGCGGCATATCGGGCGGTGCCCGCTGCCTCTCCCGTGCGGCGGGAACACAGGCAACGTGGTCGGGTACCCGCCGCGACAGCATGATCGGCAGGGCGGCAGGCATGACAACAGCCATAGCAGGCGGGGTCGTGGCGGTCGTCATCGCCGCGGCGGTGATCGGGGTGGCGGGAGAAGGCGAGCAGACGCCTGCGCCTCCCGCGGCAGCCTGCGTCGCCGATGTGGCGCGGACGTCGGGGCAGAAGGCATTTCCGACTGCCGAAGGCTTTGGGCGGTTTGCGCGCGGTGGTCGCGGCGGGGCGGTCTACGCAGTGACGACACTGGCCGATGCCGGCCCCGGGTCATTGCGCGCGTGCGCCGAAGCGGATGGCCCGCGCACCTGCGTTTTTCGGGTAAGCGGAACGATTGCCGTCGATAGCTGGATCAGCGTCCAGAACCCCTATCTGACCATTGCCGGTCAGACATCGCCGGGTGGAATTGCCATCAAGCTGGGTCATTCCACCAACACGCCGCTGCTGGTGCAGACGCACGATGTCATCATCCGCGGGCTCCGGCTGCGTCCGGGCGCTGCTGAAACGCCGTCGGAGAATGTCGACACGATCCAGATCAGCGGCGGCGCCCATGACGTCATGCTCGATCACCTGTCGACCTCCTGGCCGACGGACGAGGGCATAAACATCGTCGGCGACGGCCACTTGCAGCGACCTTGCAAGGACACCCGCAACGTCACCGTCCAATGGTCGGTCCTGTCGGAGGGGCTTAACCAGTCGAACCGCGGGCCCCACAGCCGCGGCACCTATTTCGGCTATGGCGCGCGCGATATCACGTTTCACCATAACCTGATCGCCAACAACGATCGTCGCAACCCGCTGCTCAACACGCGCGGCCGGTTCGACATGATAAACAACGTCATCTACAACTCGATGCGCTACAACGGCGAGTTCTATACGCGGTTTGGCGACCTGTCGGTCAACGCAATCGGAAATGTCGGTATCGTCGGCCCGTCGACCGTCAAGAACACGCAATTCTATCTGTTCCGCTATTTCCGGGACTACCCGGCCAAGTTCGCCATCTACCTGCATGGCAACCTCGACATTCATCGCCCGACCAACACCGGTGACGAGCGGCTGGTCATGCCCCCCGATGATTGGCCCCATGTCGTCGGGTCGCCCATCGGAGCGCTGTCGATTCCGGCCGACGCCATCACCGGGCCAGGGCAGGCCTATCGTGACGTCATGCGGCGCGCGGGCGCTTTCGCACGCGATGCCGCCGACCGCCGATTGTTCGCCGACACGGCATCGTGCCGCGGCGCCATCATCGACGATCCGCGCGAGGTTGGTGGATGGCCGGTGCTTGCCGGGCCGCCGCCGCCGATTGACAGCGACGGCGACGGGATGCCCGACGAATGGGAGGTCGCGCACGGTCTGAACCCGCACGACGCTGCCGACCGCAACGCCGACAGGACCGGCGATGGTTACACCAATCTCGAGAAATACCTGGATTCGCTGGTCGTCGAAGCCCCGGCCGAGGCAGGTGACGCCGGCCATGACCCGGATGTCACTTGCGGCTTCCCAATTCGCCAGGTTTCGGCCCTGCCGGTGG
This sequence comes from Sphingomonadales bacterium, assembly GCA_025351405.1. GTDB lineage: Bacteria > Pseudomonadota > Alphaproteobacteria > Sphingomonadales > Sphingomonadaceae > Sandarakinorhabdus. The sequence continues at coordinate 34,540 of JANXVZ010000021.1, forward strand.
TACGCATTCGTGCCAGTCCGGCCACGATCGTGCCCGGCGGCGAATCGACAATTCGATGGACGGGCGAGCGGTTGCGACTGTGCAAGGCATTCGGGCTGCCATTGCCGACCGAAGGCAGCCATGTCGTGCGGCCTTCGAAAACCAAGACCTACGACATCCATTGCACAGGCAGCGGTGGCGGTGACGCGATCGATTCGGTCGTTGTGACGGTCGCACCGGCGCCGCATCGCTAGGACGTCACGCCGGTTCAGCCTGTTGCCGAAATCCTGGTGTCGGCGTTCCGGCGCGCTCCTGCCGCTGCGCGGCGACTGGTTGCGACCCGCGGTGCCCCGGCGATGGCATAGCGCTGGAACCATTCGACGAACTGCGGCAGGCCGCTGTCGAGGGAGGTGCGCGGGGCATAGCCGAGGCTGGCGCGAGCCGGGCTGATATCGGCGTGGGTGGCAAGCACATCGCCGGCGGGCAGCGGTACAGGCTCGATGATGGCGCGCTTGCCGGTCGCCGCCTCGATGATCGCGACAAAGCGGGTCAGTTCCTCGGATCGGTCGTTGCCGAGATTGTAGATCGCATGGGGGGCGACCGCACCGCCTGGCTTGATGCTGCCGTCGTCGGCCGGCGGCTGGTCGAGTGCTGCGAGGACGCCGGCCACGATGTCATCGACATAGGTGAAATCGCGCTTCATGCGGCCACCGTTGTTGAGCCGGATCGGTCGGCCGGCGAGAATGGCGTCGGTGAAGATCCATGGCGCCATGTCCGGGCGCCCCCAGGGGCCATAGACGGTGAAGAAGCGCAGGCCGGTCTGCGGAATGCGAAACAGATGGGCGTAACTGTCGCTCATCAGTTCGTCGGCGCGCTTGGTGGCGGCATAAAGCGACACCGGGTGGTCGACAGGGTCGCCAACGGCAAAGGGCAGCTTGGTATTGCCGCCATAGACCGATGACGACGAGGCGTAGACGAGGTGCGAACAGCGCCGCGCGCGCGCCAGTTCAAGAATGTTGAGGTGGCCGGCAAGGTTGCTGTCGAGATAATCCAGCGGGGCGTTGAGCGAATGTCGCACGCCGGCCTGCGCTCCGAGATGGACGATGCGATCGAAGCACTGACCTTCGGCAAAGCTGGTCAGCGCGTCGCCATTTGCGATGTCGAGTTGGACAAAGCGGAAATGGGGGTTGGCCAGGGTCGCCAGTCGGGCGTGTTTCAAGGCCACGGGGTAATAGCTGTTGAGGTTGTCGATCCCGACGACGCTTTCCCCCCTGTCGAGCAGCGCGCGCGTCACTGCGGCGCCAATGAATCCGGCGACGCCGGTGACCAGTGTGCTCATCGCGGATCACTCCCGACATGTAATCTGGAACCGCCGAACCAACGCTTCAACGTGGCGGCGAGGCCTGTCTCGGGCGCGGCCTGGGGCGTGCCGAAATAGGACGCATAGCTGTGATAATGCTGGAGCTGGTCGCCATAGGCCGCTGCGGCATGACGGCGATAGTCGACACGGTTGATGACGGTACCTGTCACCCTGCCACGCATCAGGCGCTGCACGACGCGGATGGCGCTCTGTCGGGTTTGGCCCCAGTGCAGCACGACAAGGGTCGCATCCGCCAGCGATGACAGGGTCTGGGCGTCGCGGACCGGCAGAATCGGCGGTGCGTCGATCACGATGATGTCGAACTGCTTGCGCAGCGCCGCAATCATCGGCTCGATCGACCGGGGATTGATCAGGCTCCCGGGGTCGGCGGGCAATTGCGAAACACCGATCGTGAAGAGCTGCGGCATATCCGGGTCGGTGGTGACGACTTCATCGAGACCGGCTCGGCCCTCAAGATAGTCATTTACCCCCGCGGCCGGCTTGGGCAGCCCCATGGTCCGGCATACACCCGGCCGGCGCAGGTCGAGATCGACCAGCACGGTCCGCAGGCCAAGCCCGACAGCGATGGCGGCCAGGCTGACCGCGATCGTTGTCTTGCCCTCTCCCGGCAGCGGCGAGGCTACGACGATACACGGCCTTGATGTCCGGGTTCCGGCAACAAGCTCGAAATATGTGGTGCGGATGCTTTCGGCAAAGGCCGATGTCGGCTGGTCGGCGATGAGGCGCTGCGGCCGCCGCCCGAGATCCTTCTTGGAAAGCTCGGGAACCATCGCGAATGTTTCCGCGCCCAGCAGGCGCTCCACCTGGTCGCCGGTGAAAATTCGGGTGTTGAGCTGGTCGCCAAGGATGGCGGCGATGCACCCGAGCATGAACCCGCCGATCAGCGCCACCGCATACAGCCGCAGCGGTTTTGGGTCGCTCGGCACTGTCGGCAACACCGGGTTGCTTGCCAGCTTGGCGTCGATGGTCAGGCGACCGTCGCGGCCCTTGAGGTCCTGCAGCCGCGAAAGCTGCGCCATATACTGTGCGCGTGTCGCCTGGGCGCTGCTTTGAAGATCGCCGAAGCCGACGCTGGTTTCGCGGGCATTGAGGGCACTGCTGCGCACCGAACCGACTTCGCTCGACAACTGCGCCTCGCGGGCATGCGCCACGGCAAGGTCGGCGCCAAGGCTTCGGCGGACACGTTCACGCTCCTCGTCGATGCGCCGTGCGAGATCGTCACGCTGCGCCTTGACCGATACCACCTCGGGATAGCCTGGGCCGTAACTGGCCGACAACTCAGTCAGTCTCTTGTCGAGCGTGGCCTGCTGGGTCTGTAGTTCGTTGAGCAGGGGCGATGATGCACTGCCGGCCGACGGTGCGCTGCCGCCCGAATAATTCTGGTAGCGGGCGGCTGCCTCGGCACGTCCGCTGCGCGCGCTGGCCAATTGTGTCGTCAATACATCCATGGCGACGGGGTTGCCCGCCGCCTGCGTGTCGCCCAGGAAACCGCGCGCATGGCCATAGGCGGCGGCCGCCTGTTCGCCGCCGGTTGCCTTGCTGCGCAATTCGGCGACGCGCGCTTCCAGCGCCTTGATGGTAGCCTGCGTGGCAGCGCGTTTTTCATCCTGCAGACGCTTCAGATGCAGGCCGACAAACGTGTTGGCGATCAGCACAGCCTTGCGCGGATTTGCGGAGCGCGCGGTGATGGTGACCAGGTGCGTCACGCCGGTGCGCGCAACCACGACATAATGCTGCATCAAACGGTCGGTGACATTGGCCTCCTTGACCGCTTTCACGTCGGAATCATCAACTCCGGTCAACCGGGACGAAAAGCCGAACAGGTGGCGGAACGACGGCAGGATACGGGGCGGGTTGAATTCCGGATCGTTGACCAGATTGAGCTTGCGCACCACCGCCAGAGCGAGCGCCTGGGATTGTAGTTGTTCGAGCTGGGTGGCGATCCGCATTTCGTCCTGGGGCCGCGCCGGGCTGGCATCGCCGATGTCTTCGGCAGCGGTTTCGTATGAGGTGATCTGCAGGGTCGACACGGCCGAATAGAGCGGCTTTACCATCAGGATATAGGCGGTCACCAACGCCAGCGCTGCGAGGACACAAGCCAGGATCAAGCGGCGTCGCCGCCAGAGGATGCGCAGTGATCCGGTCGCCAGGTCAGTCTGTGCCGAGCGCTGTTCATCGTTGCCGAACGCCGGCGCGTTCTCGTAGGCCGCTGTCGCAGACGACGCCATGGTGCAAGTGCCCCCGGCGGGGATATTCCCGCCACGGCATTCTAGGCGATGCCGGCGGGCGTGCGATGGGCGCTTAAGGGTTAAGCCTCACGATGCGAGCCAGGCCATAAAGGGCTCGAGGCCAGTCAGTCGCCCATCAGTGCAGCGTGTTGGCTGTCGCTTGCGGGGTCGCCTCATGGCCGATCGTCATGAGGACATCACGGTCAACGCCGGTCGCGCTGCCGAAAATCGAAACGCCGAACTGGGTTTGCAGCGACCACCGCACGCCGGGTCCCTTGCTCACGATGATCGGTATGTCGAGAAATCGCGGCTGGCCACTATCTTCATCCAGCACCAGACCCCTTTCGGTCGCGATCGCGCTTGCCCGGGATTTGCGCAGGGCGAACAGCGTTTCGTCGCTGATCAGCCACTGCACCGGTTTCAATCCGGCGCCCGATAACCTCCGCAGGGATTGGTCCATTTGATCAATGAGATCGCCGGAACGCAGCATAGGATACGACCTTCCCCAGTTGCTATTTTTATAGCATTATACGCGACACGTACAAAGTCACCAAAGCGGGCAGATACTCGAATCAAAGTGGGTAACCACCCGGTTCGTCATGAGAGGGCCCTGCCGCTCAAGCAGCGCGACTATCGAGCCGCACTCACCGAATGATTTTTGAACGGACGATGGTTTTCGCGGACACCGGTGGCGTGCGTCGCGGCTCCCGGCCGTTGCCGACGGATTGCCTTGCCCAAGCACCTAAAGAGCCAAACCAGGTGGTTTCATCACGCGCCATATCGTTACGCCTGCCGAGTATACTTGTCGTGTAGAGCTCGTCCGTCAACGGCTTTATGACGCGAGCCATGCCATAACGCCGGCTCATCGGTTGTAATCCCTAAAGTCGGGCAGGTGGTTGACCGGCTTGCTATCGCTTGCGCTGCTGCGTCGGCCCGACCTGTTTTTGCGGTCGGGCACCGTGCAGGTAACGGTCCGCTAAGCTCCATGCGGCTAGGGTGATCATGAAGGGGCAAGCATGACCACATATAACGGAACTGCCAATGACGACACCATCACGGGATCGTCGTCAGCCGACCTCATATACGGCCTTGCAGGCAACGATCTGATCTTTGGCGGTGTCGGGGACGATACCATCGATGGTGGGGCCGGCAACGACCGCCTCGATGGCGGGCTCGGCAATGATCACCTGATCGGCGGCCTTGGTGACGATGTCCTCGACGGCGTCGACGGCAATGATCTGCTGGAGGGCGGCGACGGCAATAATCATCTGCTCGGCGAAGCCGGCAACGACACGCTGATCGGCGGTTCCGGCCGCGATTATCTCGACGGCGGTGGCGGTGACGATCTCATCTACGCCGGTGATGGCAACGATGGCTTTCTAAACGAGATCGACCCTGCAACCGGATTGATCACCACAGAGGCGGTCAGCGGCGGTGCCGGCAACGACACTATCTACGGCCAGGGCGGCGACGACCTGCTGAAAGGGCAATCGGGCAACGACCATGTCTATGGCGGTGACGGCAACGACCATGTCGATGGCGGTGACGGCGACAACCTGCTCGATGGCGGCAGCGGCAACGATTATCTCGATTCCGAAGGCGGCCGCGACACGCTTGATGGCGGTTCCGGTAACGACCATCTCGAGTCGGGCGCAGGCGACGATATTTCCAGCGGCGGCGACGGCAATGATTCGATCAGCGGCGAGGCCGGCAACGATATCCTCTCGGGCGGCAACGGCAACGACCTGATCTATGGCGGCGACGGCAACGATATCATCCACGGCGATGCCGGCGCGGATCGGCTGGTCGGCGAACTTGGGGCCGACAGGCTGTACGGTGGCACCGGTGCCGACTGGTTCGTCTTCAAGGGGGCAGGCGCGCTCGACGGCGGTGATCGCATCGAGGATTTCGAAGACGGCATCGACAAGGTCGTGCTCGAAAAACTGGGTGTGTCGAGCTATAGTGCCAGCGGCGTCGCTGGTTCGGTCTTTGCGGTTGATACCCCGGCGGGCGATGTGTCGCTCAATGTCGTTACAGCAACTGGAGCGCACTTCTCCATTCTCGTCGCCGACCCCGGCCACAGCCTCAGTGCCGCCAATTTCAGCGCGGCGGATTTCCTGTTTGCCTGATATCGCCGCCGCGGGGCGTGGCGAATACCCATCGCCGGCATAGCCCGAACATCGTGATGGAGTAGGTCGCGATGCCGGCGGCCTGGGCGCCGGCATCGCGCCAGGCGTCCGATGGCCAGGTGGCAGCGACAACGAACAGGATAGCCTGGTTGGCGATGAAGGCGATGACAAAGGCGATGATGAACCGCATCGCCGCGCCGGCTCGGTGTTCGCCGCCAAAGACGTAGCGCCGATTGAGTGTGAAGGCGATGACCAAACCCACCGCATAGCCCGAAAGGTTGGCGAGTTGGCGGTTGATGCCCCCGGCTTCGAGCCCGGCGATGATGACCAGGGTGACGGCGGTATTGACGAGCCCGGCGATGCCATAGCGCGTTGCCGCAGCCGCCAGGCCGGGCGGGGGCGTCGGGTGTTGCGCGGTGAAAATCTTGCCGATCGCCATGGTCATCCGGGTGGCAGAGATGCCGGCGGCAGGCACAATACTATTTCGGGCAAGTCATATCCCGATGGCTATTCGCCCGAATTGCCCCTTCTTTAAGGATTACAAATAGATGAATCATTGAACTGCATTTTGGGGGCGGCGCTTCGTGCGCCTGACCGGGCCGTGTTGGCGCGGCCTGCAGCGGCACCCGGCGGCAGGTGGAGTGGGGACCATGCAAGTTGTCCTGTTGGCCGGTGGCCTTGGATCGCGGTTGGCGGAGGAGACCGTCCGGGTACCAAAACCGATGGTCGAGATCGGCGGCAAGCCGATCATCCTGCACGTGATGGATATTTACAGCCACTGGGGTCATGACGATTTCGTCGTGGCTTGCGGCTTCAAAGCCATGATGATGAAGGCGTTTTTCCAGGGCCTGCACCTGCTCAACAATGATTTCACCGTGGCGCTCGGCACGGGAAACATGACGCTGGCGCCGTGTTCCAAGACTGACAGGCGCGTGTCGGTGGTCGACACCGGGCTGACGACGCAGACCGGCGGACGGTTGAAGCGCTTGCGGAGCTGGCTGCGCGACGAACCTTTCATGATCACCTACTCGGACGGGGTCGGCAACATCGACATCGATGCGCTGCTGGCCTTCCACAAGAGCCACGGTCGCATCGCCACTGTCACCGCCGTCCAGCCGCCGGCGCGTTTCGGCAATCTGCAGATCGACGGCGACAAGGTGACCGCCTTTACCGAAAAGGTGCAGACCCAGGAAACGTGGATCAATGGCGGCTATTTCGTCTTCGAGCCGGGGATCTTCGATTATCTCAGCGGCGATGCCGAACCGCTCGAAATGGCGCCACTGACGCGGCTGGCAGAGGACGGCGAATTGTTTGCCTACAAGCACACCGGCTTCTGGCATCCGATGGATACCGTGCGCGACCGCGATCATCTTGATCGGCTTGCGCTGGAGCCGACGCCGCCCTGGCTGGAGTTTGCCAATACGCCGCAGCGTCTCGCGGCATCACCGGAGCGTGCGGTGGCGCATGCATAGCCCGCGATCCCGGCTTGGCTTCGACGAACCGGCGGTGCGGCGTGCGCTATCGGGTCGGCGCGTCCTGCTGACTGGCCACACCGGCTTCAAGGGCGGTTGGCTCGCGCTTTGGCTGCAGCAACTTGGCGCGGACGTTGTCGGCGTTGCACTCCCGCCCCCGGCTGGCCCGTCATTGTTTGAAACACTCGGCATCGAGACCCTTGTCGATTCGCGCATCGGTGACATCCGCACGCCGGAAGGACTGGCCAGCGTCATCGGTGATGTTGATGCCGACCTGGTGTTTCATCTGGCGGCGCAGGCCATTGTCCGGCGCTCTTTCGCCGATCCGGTCGACACGTTCCTCACCAACGTCGTCGGTACGGCGACCGTGCTGCAAGCGTCGGCCAGGATGCCGAACCTGCGCGGCATCGTCGTCGTCACCTCCGACAAATGCTATGACAACCGCGAATGGGAATGGGGTTATCGCGAAACCGACCCGATGGGCGGGGCCGACCCCTACAGCGCGTCCAAGGGTTGCGCCGAACTGGTCGCCGCGTCGTATCGCCACTCGTTCTTCGGTGATCCCGATGGCCCGCAGCTGGCGACGGTCCGTGCCGGCAATGTCGTGGGCGGTGGTGACTGGTCGCAGGACCGGCTGGTCCCCGATATCGTGCGCGCCACGTTGAAGGGCGTGCCCGTGGAATTGCGCAACCCGCGCAGTGTCCGGCCGTGGCAACACGTCTTCGATGCGCTGGCCGGCTACCTGACTGTCGCGACGCGTTTGCTGGAGGATGGCGATGGCGTCGCCGAGGCGTGGAACTTCGGCCCCGAACAGGCGCAGGAGGTCAATGTCGGGGCGCTGGCCGATGCCTTTGTCGAGGCCTGGGGTCCGGGCGGGCCCACCATAATCCATGGCCAGGCGCCGGGTCCGCACGAGGCGCGATCGCTGGCCCTCGACAGCGCAAAGGCCCGCAATCGACTCGGCTGGCGCCCAACGCTCGGCCTGTCAGACACCGTGGCGCTGACCGCCGACTGGTACAGGGCCTGGGCGTCGCAGCGCATCGACATGCGCGAATTCAGCGTCGACCAGATCGCCGGCTTTGTCGCCGCATCGGCGCCGTCGAGCGTCGCTTTCGACAATCAGCTCAGTGCTTCAGACAAAGATCAAGGAGTCATTCTGCAATGCGCGTAAATTACGGCCAGACGGTCCATGGCGAACCCGAAATCGACGCCGTCGTCGGCGTGTTGCGCAGTTCCACGCAACTTGGTCCCAACGTCAAGGAGATGGAGCGCCGGGTCGCCCGGTTGTTCGACAAGCGCCACGGCATCATGGTCAATTCGGGCAGCTCGGCGAATTTCCTTGCGGTCAAGTTGCTCGACCTGCCGGCAGGCAGCGAAGTCATCACTCCGGCGCTGACCTTTGCCACAACCGTCGCACCGATTGTCCAGAACGGACTTGTCCCGGCCTTTGTCGATGTGTTGCCCGGGACTTACAACATCGATGTCGATGCCATCGAAGCGATGATAACCCCGGAAACCCGGGCGATGATGATTCCGTCGCTGATCGGCAACCTGCCCGATTGGGGGCAGATCCGCGAGATTGCCGACCGGCACGCCCTGCTGGTCATCGAGGACAGCGCCGACACGCTCGGCGCGACCTTGCACGGTCGCAGCACAGGTGCCCGGGCCGACATCAGCACCACCAGTTTTTATGGCAGCCATGTCATCAATGCGGGCGGCACCGGCGGCATGGTCTGTGTCAACAGCCCGGACCATTACCGCCGCGCTTTGCTGCTGCGGTCATGGGGGCGCAGCTCGTCGCTGTTCGCCCAGTCGGAAACCATCGAAAACCGCTTCAACGTCACCGTCGATGGCATCCCCTACGACGCCAAGTTCGTCTTCGAGGAGCTAGGCTACAACCTCGAACCCAACGAGATGGGGGCGGCGTTCGGCCTTGTTCAGCTCGACAAGCTGGAGGCCAATATCGCGGCGCGCGAGGCCGCGTTCGCGCGGCACCTGGCGTTCTTTGGCGGCTTTGAAAACTGGTTCGTGCTGCCCCGGCAATTGCCATCGGCACGCACCGGCTGGCTGGCGTTTGCCTTGACGGTGCGAGACGATGCACCGTTCAGCCGGCGCGACCTCCAGATCCACCTCGAACAGCACGACATCCAGACACGCCCGGTGTTCACCGGCAATATCCTGCGCCAGCCGGCGATGCGCAATGTCAAGGCAAAGACCGCCCCCGGCGGCTATCCGGTCGCCGACGCCGTCATGCGTGGTGGTATCCTGCTCGCCTGCCACCATGGTCTCGACGATGCGCACATCGACTACATGCACGAGATGTTCCGCCAGTTTGCCGCGAAGCGATGCGACATGGCCACCGCCGCCGAATGAGCGGAGAGCGGGCCCGCACGCTTATTGTCGGCGGTGCCGGCTTTGTTGGTGCGCACATGGCGGCGCGCCGCGTCGTTGCTGGAGACGATGTCCATGTGCTGGTGCGCTCGACAACCCAGTTGGGCCGGCTGGCGGGACTGCGTGATCGGCTGACGATTCATGCCGTGGGCCTCGACAGCCGTGCAGCACTCGACAGAGTGCTTGCCGAGGCTCGCCCGCAAACCGTCTATCTGCTCACCATGGAGGATCGCCGCGCTCCGCAGCCGGACTTTGCCGACGCAATGCTCAGCCTCAGCGCCGATGTCGGGGGCCTCCTCAACATCATCGCCGCCTGCGCTGCCGCGTCACCGCCGCCACGTGTCGTGGTGCGGGCAAGCTCGCTTGCCGAATATGGGCCTATCGCGGCGCCCTATGATGAAGCCCAGCAGGAGATGCCGCTCAATTCCTATGCGGCGGCGCTGGTTGCCGGGACTTGCTATGCGCGGATGCTGGCACCGCGGCTGCCGTTCGCGCTGGTCACGGCGCGCCTCGCGCTGCTGTATGGACCGCAGCAATCGGATCGATTCCTGGTATCGCAGCTTATCGGCCATGCATTGGCCGGCAAGCGCATCGCGGTGTTGCGACCGTTCGACCGGCGCGACCTGATGCATGTCGACGACGCGGTGTCAGGTATGGAGGCGCTTGCGGAACGCCCGCTGGCGCCCATCGTGAACCTGGCAACAGGCCATGCGCCGACAATGCTGGAGGTGGCGGGCCGGATATTCGAGATGTGCTCGGCAGACATGGGCCTGCTTGACCTCGGCCCGCGCCACCCGCCTGGCGGCACCCCGGATTTTCGCGGCTCAGGCGCCCTGGCGCAGCGGCTGCTCGGCTGGCGGCCATCGATCGCGCTGGACGATGGCCTTGCCCGGACGATCCGTAGCTATGCCGAAAGCCGCGCCCGTGCAGAGCTTGCAGCGTGACCGTGCTGCGCCCAACCCTCGTTTCGGTGCTGGTTCCCGCCTATAACGAGGAGGCCAACGTCGAGCGCGCCCATGCCGCTATCGCCGAGGTCTTCGACCGGCTGCCGGCCTGCGACTGCGAGATCATCTTCACCGACAATCACTCCGAAGATGCGACCTTCGCGCGGCTCGAAGCCATCGCCGCACGCGATCCCCGGGTCCGGGTCATCCGCTTTGCCCGCAACTATGGCTATCAGCGATCGGTGCTGGTTGCCTATCAGCATGCGCGGGGTGATTGCGCGGTGCAACTTGACTGCGACTTGCAGGATCCGCCCGCGCTCATCCCCGAGATGCTGGCGATGTGGCGCCAGGGGTACCAGGTTGTCTATGGCGTGCGGCGCGGGCTTCCCGACGGCTTTATCGTCAAGGCAGCCCGGCGGAGTTTTTATCGTCTCATCAGGGCATTGAGCGAGGACGACCTGCCGCTTGATGCCGGTGAGTTCCGGCTGGTCGATCGGCGCATCCTCGACCAGCTTCGCGATGTCGAGGATACCAGTCCCTATGTGCGCGGGCTGATCAGCTCGATGGGGTTTGCCCAGATCGGGCTGCTGTATGACCGCGCGGCGCGGCAGGCTGGCACGAGCAAATTTTCATTCATGCGGATGCTGGCGCTGGCCGTCGATGGCCTGCTCAACCACTCGCTGGTGCCATTGCGGCTGGCTTCGCTGATCGCATTGGGGACGGGTGGGCTGACCTTCCTGCTGATCTTCGGCTATCTCGTCGGCCGCGCGCTGTTCGGGCGATACTGGCCTGCCGGTTTCGCCACGACGACCCTGCTGCTGCTGATGTCGATAATGCTCAATGCCATGTTCTTCGGCATATTGGGGGAATATGTCGGCCGCATCTTCATGCAGAGCAAGCGCCGACCGCTGCCGATCATCGAAGCGTCGATCAATTGCGACGAGGTGGAGCAGACGGTTTTGCGCTCGGGACGGGTGGTCGGGTTTTAACCAGCAGGCGTGGCGCCCGATGTGGCAGCAGGGGTTTTGGCAAGCTTCAGGGCGCGTCGGAAATCGATGATCAGGATGGCGGATACGATCGTCGCCAGTACGATATGCGCGATGTTGGCACCCATCGCGCCGATCCGCGGCACCAGCAGCAACGTGGTGACATGGAATGCGACCGTGCCCGCCAGGGTTGCGAGGAGCAACTGGCGCTGCCGGCCCATCGAAAGCAGCGCGGCGCGGGCACCGGTCCCTGTCATCGTCAGCATCACGGCGACCATCTGCATGACCAGCAACGGCGCTGCACCGACAAAGCCTGGCCCGGCCATGACTTGCAGGAGTGGCGCCGCGATAACGGCAAATATCGCGACCCCCAGCGCCCCCGCGACAAGGAGCATCGCTTCGACCTGGAAGACCGCGCGCCGCATTTCGGCGATAGCGCCGGCTGCCCATAGACGGGCAATATCGGGATAGAGCACAGCCTGCACCTGGGTCGAGACCTGTTCGGCAAGCCGGCCGACCCGCTTGGCGATGTTGTACAGACCTGCAGCAACGGGCCCTGCCAATGCGCCGACGATCAGTACATCGAGCTGGTTGGCGCTCGATCGCAACGTCAGCGACAGGTTGCTCGACCAGGCAAAGCTCCAGATGCCATCGAATCGGGCGGCGGCGCCGACCAGCGGCGCGCGCAGGACGCCGTGGACGCCATTGGCACGAAGCACCCGGAAGGCAAAGGCGAGCACGAAGAGGGCGCCAACAATCTGCGTCAGCATCCAGATTGCCACAAAGCTTTCCAGCCTTCCAACGGCCAACAGCGCCGCGCCGCACAGTATCAGCCGCAACACCCCGCCGCCGACCGGGCCATAGGCGGCGATGCGATATTTGCCGTATAGCCGTAGTACTGCAGTCGCCATGCCGTTGAGATTGAATGGCAGCACCAGCGAATAAATGAGGATGACATTGAGCGTGCGCGGCGCCCAGCCAAGGAGCGGCGCGGCGACAAGTGCGATACCGACTGCAACCACCCAGGCCAGCAGGGCGCCGCCAACATCCAGCGCAAGTCCAAACTTGTAAAGGGCGCTGCGGTTGGCAGCGTCGTCGGGTCCGTTCAAGGCGGCGCCGTATTTGATCAGCGGCTGCCAAGACTGGAAGGTAACCAGACGCTCGACAGCACGGGTATAGGCGAGGACAAGCGCCAATATGCCGTAATCGGCTGGGCCGAGGGCGCGCGCGGTCAGGGCGACGGCGCCAAGGCCCACCATCGCCGTGGCGGCATTCCCGGACAACAGATGCCCGACATTGCCCAATCGCGCCCGCAAAGCCGGGTCGAAGGCGGTCATTCCCGCAGGCGCACGCCCACACCCACTGTCGTCCGTTCAAAGCGGTCGAACACACTGTTGGCGTGGCGGTTGGTTTGGCTGGCGGCAACGAACAGCGAGAGATTGCGGTTCAGCAACAGCTCGACTTCAGCCTCGGCGAGCCAGGTCTGGAGCCGGCGGTCGATGCTGCCGCGATAAGACGTCGCGTCATAGGTGATGCCCGCGTGCACCAGCAGGTTGTGGCGAGCCTCGGCATCGAAGTGCAGCGCAAATTTGTCATCGACGCGGCCGCTGGCGCCGGCACGGATGGTGCCGACATCACCGCTCGATGCATCGAAGGTCAGGGATATGCGCGGGGTCGGCATCCATAACATCTTGGCGTCGAGGGCAAGGCCGGAAAATGACGGCAGCGCCCCATCGGGATTGGCCTTGAAACCGCCGATACCGACTTCGCCGCGCCAGCGCCCGGTGATATCGAGGGTGAAGCCGCCGAGCGCGCCGAATGTGGTGACATCGCGGTCGATGCCGTTGCGATCGACAGCAAGACGGGCGTTGCGGCGATTGCCATACCCCTGGACAAAGGCCGTGATGCGCGGCGACAGCACGAGGCCTAACCGGACCGAAGCGCTGTAGCTGGTCAGGTCACGATCGGCCTCGTTCGGGTCGAGATAGTTGATCGACTGCACGCCGCCCCTCACTGCGATATCGACGCGGCTGCGATTATAGCGATAACCAAGTTCCGATACGAACGAGTTGAGACGCGCTGGATGGAACAGCGTTGGATTGGCCTCCGGATCGGCACGGCTCTGGATGGCGCGGTCGAAATGCAGCTTGCCATCGATCTGGGTCGCGCCGCCGGCCGCAAAACTGGCGCCGGCGCCGCCGCCGAACGTGAAGCTGTCCTCGCTCGATTGCGTGGCGTGGATACGTCCATTGGCTTCGATGTCGCCGGTAAGATTCAGGCGCCGTCCATCGGCGACGATATCCAGGCGCGGCCCGATGTTGGCAACCGTGTCCCCGATGGTGTCGCGCGAAGTTGCAAAGACGTTGCTGTCGTAATGGGCCTCGGTGGTCAGCAACGGCAGAAGCGTGACGTTGCCGACCTGCCAGCGCCCTGTTTCATAGCCGGGGCGGGGTAGCGACAGCAGCGCTTCCCCGCGCTGGATTTGCTGTGCGTGCGCGCCGGTGGTCGCAATGCCCGGAACGATGGCAACCGCGCCGACCGCGCCGAACGCCATGCGCGCCATCGACTGCCAGGAGCGCCTCCGCAACATGTGACGCTGTCGTGCCCCCGCGATCGGTCGCCAACGTGCAACCCGCTGGCAAGGTAAGGCTTTGGCTGGGCAGTCCCTACCGGACATCGGCATAGTCGGTGACGAATCCGGGGTATCGCCGCATGGCCAGTGCGACGCGGTTCAGCCGGAATAGTCACCTTTGGAAACCACACCGGGCGCTATATTCGGCGGGTATTGCGGGAGGGGAGCACAATGCTGGCGTTGCAGGATCTGCCGGCCATCGCGCCGGCCTTGTCGGTGGCGGCGGAGCGGCGGGCGTTTTCGCGGCTCCGGTTGGCTGATGGTATCTTCAAAACCACCGTTGCGCGCCGGCTCGGGGATGTCGATACCGAAACCATTCGGCTATTGTCCCCGGCGGCGACGCGGATCGAAGTCATCGACGTCGGAGCTTCGTCGGGAACAACGTCGCTCGAACTGGTCGAAGCGCTGGAGGCTGCCGGCTTTCGCAGCGCACTGACCCTGACCGACCTGTCACTGACGGCGAGACAGGTCCAGGTGCATCGTGGTTATCGCGTCCTTGTCGATGGGCGTGGTCAGTTGCTCCAGCATCAGTTTCTGGGGGTGCCGATCCGGCCATGGCGCCGCCGGCTCGACCTGGTGACGCAATTCTGGATCGTCATCGGCCTCGCCAACGCGTGGTACAGGCGCCAGGCGGCTCGGGAACAGATCGCATTGACCGGGGCAAGGCGGATATTGCTGGTCGCGCCGCGCGCCGCCGCACACCCAGCGATCACGTGCGAGGAGGGAGACGTCTTCGCCACCTTGCCGTCGACGCATGCACAGCGCTTCGATATTGTTCGTGCCGCCAACCTGTTGTTGCCGGATGTGTTCAGTGCCGACCGAATTTCGCTTGCGATCACGCAGCTGAAGGCGCGGATGCGCGGTCCCGGCGCATTGCTGGTTCTGGCGCGCAGCCCGGCGCCGGGGCGCCCCGGGGCAAACCGGGCGACGATTTACCGGATGGATGGCGAAGGCGCGCTGCTCGTCGCCGCACGTATCGGCGGTGGAAGCGAGATCGAGGCACTGGTCGGGACATAAAGCTGAAGCGCGCCATAGCGAGTCATGCCGCCGACCAGCGGCGCTTCGGCGTAGCCATGGCCCCTTGCATAGGTGCGGAATGCATCATCGAGGTGCCCTTCTGCCCCGACCAGAATCGCACCCGGCGGCTCTGCGTCCAGCCGAGCGGCGAGCGTTTTCGGCGATACCAGCCGCCAGTAACGTCGTTCAGACGGTTTCATCATGTCAGCGACACGATAGACGAACGGCCCGACGGCGAGTTCGTCGTAAACCTGCCCCCCGCCATCGAGCACATAGAGGGGCGAAAGGGTGGCGACACGACGACCGTGCGCTGCCCCTGCCACCTGTACGGCGATGGCATGAACCTGGTTGCCGGCCCATTGCCCGGGCTTGAGCAGCGCCGGCAACCCGGTCACGAGACGTGGCCCGTCAATCAACAGTGTCAGCAGGGCGACGCCGACCGCCATGGGCATTGCGGCGCGGCGCTCCGCCGGGGCCAGCGCACCGAAAAGCAACGCCAGCAAGACGATGGCAAACGGCAGCGGCGGCACGAAATATTGCGGAAACGATGGACGGGGAATGAAGGATACAGCGATGCCCATGAGGACCAGTCCGGCAACAAGGAGCACCGGCCAGTTGGGTCGCCAGCCTCGCAGCCATAGCTGGGCAGTCGTGGCGACAAGGGCCAACGCCAGCAGCAGGCTGCTGCTGCTGCCCCATAGCGACAAGGCGAGGACGAAGCGATCGTGCAGGCTGATGACCAAAGGTTCGGGTTGGGCCAGCGCCCAGGCGAGATGCGGCCCGCGATGATACCCCATGACATGATCGATAAAGCCTGCCGGGTCGGCGTGCAGCGCCAGCAGCGTCGGTACAGCGCCGACGATGCCACCGGCGAGCAGCGGCAGCCCCACCCTGACGATCCGGTGCCGCAGTGTCAGGGCTGGAGGGGCCAACAGCGCGGCCACAGCGAAGGGCGGCACGAGCAGGACGTAATTTGCTTTCATTCCCCCGGACATCGCCAGCAGCAGTCCCGCAAGTGCGATGACCAGGGGTCTGATCCGCCAGCGTTCGACTTCGCCGATGTACAGCCCGAGCCCGGCAAGCGCGAAGGGTATGGGCAGGAAGTTGTTGGTGACCAGCGTTCCCGCCTGGGCGCCCAGCACCGGATTGGCGAGCAGCAGCAGGCAGCATAGCCCAGTCAACATTGCGTCGGAGGTCGCCCGCCAGCTGATGGCAGCGACCAGTGCAACCGTCGCCAGCCAGCCCGCTACGATCACCCAGCGGAAAGCCAGTACCGGGCGCGCCGGATCGAAAATCCTTACCAGCGCGTCGAGCATAATCGGCAGGTTGGGCAGGTGGTTGAAGCCAAAATCGCGGTAGATATCGCCCTGGCGATACAGCAGTCCCATGCTGGCGAACATCTGTTCGTCATGGCGCAGCGGCGCCGACAGGATTTGCCCGACCAATGCAAGGCCGAGCGCCAGCAGCACCAGCAGCACCAGCAGCTTACCGGCGTGCAGCACTCGCATCAGCGCCGGCAGCGCCAGGGTTACCAAGGTGTTGCCCGGTGCTGCAGCAGCGCGATTCAGAACCACGCCTCCTCGATCTTGATGGTGTCACCTGGCAAGACGAGCGTCTCGGGCCGCGCCGAGCCGCTGGCAGCATGGCCGCCTGCATTGCGAACGATCATCGCGCGCTTGGTCTGGGCACGGAAGGTGAAGCCGCCGGCGATCGAAACCGCGGTCAGCACCGACATTCCGGGCACATAAGGGTATTGGCCGGGCTTTTGCACTTCGCCAAGGATGAAGAAGGGGCGATACTTGTCGATCTGGATGCTGACGCTGGGCGCGCGAAGCAGTTGCTTTTCGCGCAACGCGTCGACGATCAGCGCCTCGGCTTCAGGCACGGTCTTTTGCGCGACGGCGAGTTGCCCGACCAGCGGCATCGAGATGGTGCCGGTATCGGCGATGGCATAGGTCGTGCTGGCCTGGTCGATACCGACGACGCTGACGCGGATCTCATCGCCGGCACCCAACCGGTAGGCACCAGCAGGGGCATCCGGGATTGGCGGCAACCTGCGGGCCTCGGCCACGTTCAGTGGCGCCAGCAACAGCAAGGCCATGATGAAACGAATCATTGTACACTCCCGCCGACCGCCAGCCAGTGGCTGAGATCCTGGTTCAACAAACCGCCGAGCGCTTCGACATCGGCAGCGTAGTAATCCCGCAAGCGCAATCGCAGGTCGTCGGTCAGCGTCGGATACACCACCGGCCGTGCCATCGACCGATGTGCGGTCTGGAACCACGCGCGCTGCCGCAGCGGGGCCACCACCTGCTTGAACGGTCGCAGCGCCCGCCGCAGCCCAAGCGGCAGAGGCTGTGCCTTGCTGTCGTTGTGGCGCACTCCAGCCGCTACGGGAACCAGCGGCGCCGGGGCACCGATATGTACGCCAATTGCCGAAAGTGTCGCTTCCGGGCGACTGTAGATATCGTCGAACAGCACAATCTTGATCTGTCCGGCTGAAAAATGATCTGTGAAGCGCGCCAGATGGGTGCGGTAGAGGCCGTCGTTGAGAAAGCGGGGCTGCGTGCTCCCCGGTGCAAGATAGCGATCGATGCGGCCATCGACGGTGCCGCGCCGGTACAGCATGCAATAATCGGAATAGGCGCGATCGATCGGGTTGCGGAGCTGAACGACCAGTCGCGCCTGCGGCATTACCGCTGCCATGCGTCGCGCAGCGAAGGGATGTGCGAGATAGTCGGCCGACTTCTCTCCCAGCAATTGCCCGGGACGCGCGGTGGCGAACAGGCTCGCATACCAGTCCAGCCCATTGTCGTAGGCGCTGCTGAAATAATGGGGCTCGGCGTGCGGCAAGAACAGCGCCGGCTGGGCGCGCAACTGGTTTCCGGTCCAGGTCGTCGCTGCCTTGACCGCCCCGATGACGACAAAGCCGGGCAATCGTGTCGATGCCATTCCGATCACGCCGTGGCCGCGGCGATGATCGCTGCCAGCCGTTCCGCGATCAACGCCATGTCGGCCGGCGAAAGTGTCTGATCGACGGGCAGCATCAGGCTGGTGGTGCCGAGTTCCTGCGCCACCGGCAGCGGTGCCTCGGGGCCGATCCCGGCCTTTACGAATGCCGCCTCGCGATAGATTTCCGGGCATATTCCCGATTGGCAGGGCAGGCCGGCCTCCATGGCGGCAGCGACGATGCGATCGCGGTCCCAACCGCTGCGCAGGTGACGCGGCCGGATGAAGGCATAATATTTGTAATAGGCATGGCCTATTTCGGCCGTCGGTACTGTCAGTCGCAGCGCCGACAGGCCATCGAGATGATCATCGAGAGTCGCTGCATTGCGTCGCCGTGCTTCGGTCCATGACGGCAGCTTCTGCAACTGGCGGCAACCGATCGCCGCCTGGAATTCGGTCATCCGCAAGTTGCTGCCGAAGCTGTCGTGCAGCCAGCGAAAGCTCGGCCCTGGTGGCAGGGCGCGACCATACCGCTTGCCATGATCTTTCAGTGACCACGCACGGGCATGGACGTCGGGGTCGCGCAGCAGCAGCATTCCGCCTTCACCGCCGGTAGACATGATCTTGTCGGTGCAGAACGAAAAGCTTGCGGCGTCGCCGAAGGACCCGACCGGGCGTCCGTCGATTGTCGCGCCATGTGCCTGCGCGCAGTCTTCGATGATCGCCAGATGATTGTCATCGGCGAGAATGCCGAGTGCCTCCATGGCGCATGGCCAGCCCGCGAGGTGGACAACCAGGATGGCACGCGTGCGCGGGCCGATAACGGTCGCCACTGAAGCCGGATCGAGGTTCTGGGTGACAGGATCGACATCGGCAAACACCGGGGTTGCGCCAACGGCGACGACGCAGCTAGCCGACGCGACAAAGCTGCGCGGCGTGACAATGACTTCATCGCCCGGCCCGATTCCGAGTGCGCGCAGCGCGACTTCGAGCGTAGCGGTACCGTTTGCCATCGCCAGCGCGTACGGCATGTTGCAGGCCCTGGCATATGCGGCTTCAAAGGCACGGCACTGGTCGCCATGGTGAAGAGCGTTGACCCGACCCGAGCGCAAGACTTCGGTGGCGGCGGCAATCTCGTCCTCGGCGTAGACCGGCCAGCGCGACCGCGGCAGCGGGTCGGCGACGTCCCGCAGTTGGAAGGCGGTACTCATGCTGCCACCTGCTGTCCGGCGCTTGCCGTCTGCGGCACCATCGCCGGGGACATGACGGGCTGTGGTGACGCCTGTTGCAGCGCCGGCATCACCGGCATCCGGTTGGCGCGGCCATAACCGACGCAGGTGTTGGTTGCCGGCTGCAGGATTTCGGCGAGCAGCGCACGGGTTGCAATGGTGTCGTCGGCTGCCGCCAGCTTTGAAAGCTGGTCAAAGGCCTGGTTGAGCTGGGTCAGCGACATGGCGACGGGCTCCGCCTCCAATATGCCGGGGATGACCGAGGGCATCCGACGCTCGCTGGTGTCGAACAGCTCCTCGAACAGCTTTTCGCCGGGACGCAGGCCGATGATGTCGATCTTGACGTCGCGATCTGGCTCCAATCCGGCGAGGCGGATCATGCGACGCGCGATATCCATCACACGTATGGGTTCGCCCATGTCGAGAACGAAGATGCGCCCGCGGCGGGCCTCGCTGGTCAGCGCCTGCGCCGCCCCTTGCAGGATCAGCTGGACAGCCTCGTGCACGGTCATGAAATAGCGGCGGATATCGGGATGTGTGACGCTGAGCGGTACCCGCCGGCTGAGCTGGCGCTGGAACAGCGGAATCAGCGAGCCACTCGAACCGAGCACATTGCCGAAGCGTACCGTCAGGAAGCGCGGTGCCACCGGGCAACTGTCACCATCAAGGTCGAGAGCCTGGCAATACAGCTCGCCAAGGCGCTTTGTGGCTCCCATGACGCCGACGGGATTGACCGCCTTGTCGGTCGACACCTGCACCATGGCGCGCACGCCGAACTTGCGGGACGCGTCGGCGACATTGCGGGTGCCGAGCACGTTGGTCTGCACACCGGCGCAGGGGTTGGCCTCCACAAGCGGCACGTGCTTCAGGGCGGCGGCGTGGAAAACCAGGTTGGGACGGTATTTGGCGAACGCCGCCATCACGGCGCCGCGCTGGCGGATCGAGCACATGACCGCGGCGCGCGGGATATGGGGAAAATTTTCCCCGAGTTCCTGATCGACGCTGTACAGGTTGAATTCGCAGGCATCGATAAGGATCAACTCGCCGGGGCCCGCCGCCGCGATCTGGCGGACGAGTTCGCGCCCGATCGTGCCTCCGGCGCCCGTCACCAGCACGCGCTGATGTGCGACAAATCGCATGATCGGTTCGATATCGACGCTGACGGGGGTGCGCCCGAGCAGCGCCGCCATGTCGATGAAGTCAAGATTGAGCTCGCCGCTGGCAACACGCTCGCTGGTGCCACGCGGCGAGAGGTGGGCGACGCCAAGGCCAAGGTTCTCGGCATCGGTGACCAGGCGCATCATCGTCTGGTTGGCCGGTCGCTCCGAAGACGCGGCGAGAATGAGGCAGGCCGGCCGCCGACCTTCGGCATCGAGTTGCTGGACCGCATGTTCAAGGGCGTCGAGACTGCCGAGTACCGGCACGCCCCGCACCCGCAGTTTGAGATGCCCGGAAACGTCGTCGAGGATGCCGACCGGTTCGAAGGCATGCGTCGTGTCCGATTCGATCTGGCGCAAGGCGAGATCGAGATCGTCGCCGGTGCCGATGACGATGGCGCGACGCCGTGGCGGCATGTTGTCGTTGACCGATGGGCGGCGCCAGCGCTTGGCGCGGCGATGTTCCAGTTCGACCCGCCGGGCGATGCGGACCCCTGAAAGCCCCGCCACAAGAATGAACCACTGGATGACAGGCACCGATGTCGGCAGGTGATGGCCATGGCCGCTGACGACGACGATGAGCGTCGATATCAGGATCGACGCCGCCGCAGCTGCGACGATTATCGGCAGGTCCTTGGTGGAGACGTAGCGCCAGGTGCGCCGATAAAGACCGGCAGCCTGGAATGACACCATCGACACGCCGACGAGGATAGGCAGCGACCAGAGCACGCCGCTTGCCATCTCCGGCGGGACATTGCCGTTCATGCGCAGCCAGACGGCGAGGGCGAGCGCCACGATCGCGCATAGCGTGTCGATCGCGACCACGGCGATGTGGCGCGTGCGTGGATTGCACAGAATTTTCAGAGCTGATTGGCGCATCGATGCAGCCCCCCTTGTCCGACTTCGTCCGCCGTCGAAATTCGACGCCTCGCCTCGCCCCGCTGCCTCTGCCGAATGTTGCAGATGTCTTGACGTCGATTAACCTATTCGACTGGGGCGATGGTGCGGCATTCCGGGGACTATCCCTTGGCACGCGCCCCTAATCCGCCGGGATGGGCAAGCGCCCCGTCGGCGAAAATGCGACTATTCGGGACAGCCCGGAATCGACGCGGTCGGCCCAAGTCATTGGCCATGACGGATAGTCGCCACAAGCACCCACGCACGGTGCCACCCGGTGCGTTAGACCGCTGGCCAGGTTTGGCAACGCGTCGGGGGGACCGGTGATGAACGGCAGGAGCGGCACGCTGAACGGGACCTCAGGCGACAACGGTATGCGAGACCCCGCGTGCAGCCTGGTGTGACCGTCCTTCACATGATTACCGGGCTGAATGTCGGCGGTGCAGAAGCGATGCTCGCCAAACTGGTCAGCCATCCCGCCATCACCGGCAGGAACCAGCGCCACGAAGTGCTCAGCCTGATGCGGCCGGGGGTCGTGGGCGAACGGCTGCGAGACGCGGGCCTGCCGGTGCGCAGCCTCAACATGACCCGAGGCATGCCCAGCCTTGGTGCTGCGGTCGGCCTGGCGCGGGTGATGCGCCAGCTGCGGCCGCAGATCGTCCAGGGCTGGATGCACCACGGCAATCTGGCGGCGACAATCGGTGGACGGCTGGTTTCGCCGCGCCCGCAACTCATGTGGAACGTGCGCCACTCGCTCGACGATATTGCGGTCGAAAAGCCGATGACGCGACGCATCCTGAAACTCGAGGCCTGGATGTCCCGCCAGCCGGCCAGGGTCATCTACAATTCACAGGCCGCCGCCTTGCAGCATGCCGGCATCGGCTTCGACCAATCGCGTGAGACGATCATTCCCAATGGGTTCGACTGCCTGCGTTTTGCTCCCGATAGCCGCAAGCGCCAGGTGTTTCGCCGTCTGTTCGATATTCGCAACCAGGCGACAGTGGTGGCGATGGTGGCGCGTTCCCATCCGATGAAATCCGTGGAAACGCTGGTAGAGGCGGTGCGGCTGGCGCGGTTGCAGGGCGCCGACCTGCATCTGTTGCTCGCGGGGCAAGACATGGACCGCCCATCACCGGCCCTGCGCGAAACGCTGGCGGCTGCGGTGCCGCCCGAACGACTGACGCTGGCGGGGCATCGCGCCGACCTGGCGGATTGGCTGGCCGGCGTGGATATCGTGGCATTGTCCTCGGCGTGGGGGGAAGCGTTTCCCAATATCCTGGGTGAAGCCATGGCGTGCGGGGTGCCCTGTGTCACCACCGACGTCGGCGACAGCGGCTGGCTGGTCGGGCAGGCAGGGCTGGTCGTGCCGCCGCGCGATCCGCAGGCAATGGCGCAAGCGTTGTGCCGGCTGGAGCGGCTTGGCATCGCGGGGCGTCGGGTGCTCGGTGCCGCCGGGCGCAAGCGGGTGATCGAGCATTTTTCGCTCGACGAGACTGTTCAGCGCTATGAGGCGCTTTATTCGGAAATCGCCGGCGCCGGGGCTGTTCCGGCATGACCGGACCTCGGCGCCAGAAGATCGTCGTGGTGGCCAGCCTGGCGTGGTCATTGGTCAATTTTCGCGGACAGTTGCTGTCCGATCTCGTTGCGGCAGGCCTTGACGTTATGGCGCTGGCACCAGAGCCTGATGCCGAGATCGAGAACGAGCTGGCAGCGCGCGGGGTGCGATATCGGCCGATCCACATGCGCCGCGCTTCGCTCAGCATCGGCAGCGACTTGCGCCTGCTCGCGAGTCTGGTTGGGCTGTTCCGGCGCGAGCGTCCCGATATTGTCCTCGCCTATACGCAGAAGCCGATCGTTTATGCCGGGTTGGCTGCCAGGATCGCGGGCGGCATCAATTTCTTCGCCATGTGCAGCGGTCTTGGCCATGTTTATTCGTCCGTCCCGGGCCAGCCTGTGGGGATGGGGCAGAGGGTCTTGCGCTGGCTCGTCGCCCGCCTCTATCGCCAGGCACTGCACAAAGCCGCCGGCATCGTCGTTTTCAACAGCGAGGATCGCGCCGAAATGCTGCACCATGGCATGATCGACGCCCGGCAAACGGTCACACAGGTCGCCGGGTCGGGCATCGACACCAGTCGCTTTATCGAAACGCCGATCCCTGCCGGGCCGCCGATATTTCTGCTCGTTGCCAGGATGTTGCGCAACAAGGGCCTTTACGAATTCGTCGCCGCAGCAAAGCGGTTGCGCGCCGATCATCCGGGCGTACGCTGCCAGTTGCTCGGACCCTGCGACCAGAATCCCGCCAGCGTCACGCCCGAGGAACTGGCGGCGTGGCAGGCCGAAGGTTGCATCGAATATTTGGGAGAGACGCGCGACGTGGCGCCTTATTATGCCGCGGCGAGCGTCTTTGTGCTGCCTACCTGGTATCGGGAGGGACTGCCGCGCACCATCCTCGAAGCGATGGCGAGCGGACGCGCCGTCATCACAAGCGATGCTCCCGGGTGCCGCGACGCCGTCACCGATGGTGAGAACGGCTTTCTCGTCCCGGTGCGCGATCCTGCGGCGCTCGCGTCCGCAATGCGCCGGTTCGTCGATCAGCCGGACCTTGCGATCAGGATGGGTGTACGATCGCGCTATCTTGCCGAAACCCGTTTCAATGTCCGGCGCGTCAACCATGACCTGCTGTCGCTTATGGGGCTCCAGCCCGGGCTCGACGCTGTCCGCGAGACGCCACGTCGTGCTGCAGGGGCCTCATGATGTCGAGGCTTGTGCAGATATTGCTGGCGATGACGATCGGTTTGCTCGTCGCGCCTTTCGCCGCCGTCACCGCAATCGCGGTTTGGGCAACCCTCGGCCGGCCGTTGACCTTTCGGCAAAGACGCAGCGGCCGTTATGGCAGGCCGTTTGTCCTGCTGAAGTTCCGCACCATGCACGCGCCCGGACGCGGGCCTGACGATAGCGACCTTGGACGGACACCGCTGGTGGGAACATGGTTGCGGCGCCTCCGCCTCGATGAGCTGCCGCAACTGCTCAATATCGTGCGGGGCGAGATGAACTTCATCGGACCTCGCCCGTTGCTGCCCGAAACCATCGCGGCCTTTGGCGAGGCCGGCGTCCGGCGTGGGATGGTTCGCCCCGGTTTGACGGGCTGGTCGCAAGTCTGTGGCAATACCATGCTCACCGACCAGGAAAAACTGGCCCTCGATCTCTGGTATATCGCCCATCGCAGCCCGCGCCATGACGCCATGCTGATCGTCCGGACACTTGCGGTCATCATCTTCGGCGAACGTGCCAATATTGCTGAACTGGAGCGAGCCCATGCGGGCAGTCGTCATCGGGGCGGTTGAATCGACACGCGTGGCGTTGGCGGCGCTCGCCCGCGCGCCCGGCTGGCGCGTCGATGCTGTCGTAACCCTGCCAACAGCGCTCGCGGCGCGTCACAGTGACTTTGTCGATCTCGCCGACGATGCGGTGGCCTGCGGTGCCGAATTGATCGCGACCGCCGACGGCAATGCCCCCGAAGCCGTCTCGAGACTGGCGGCAATAAAGCCCGATCTCGCTTTTGTCATTGGATGGTCGCAGATTTGCCGGCCGGCACTGGTTGCCGCCCTGGGCGGTGCGCTGGTCGGCTATCACCCGGCCGCGCTGCCGAGACTGCGCGGGCGCGGCGTCATCCCCTGGACGATCCTGCTCGGCGATCCGATCACCGCCGGCAGCCTGTTCTGGATCGACGATGGCGTTGATACCGGCCCGATCATCGCCCAGCGATACTTTCATGTCGCCCCCGATGAGACCGCGACGACCCTGTACGACCAGCACATGCGGGCGCTATCGGCGATGCTGGATGACGCGCTGCCGCAGTTGCTTGCCCGAACTGCGCCGCGCATGATCCAGGACGAGCGCCATGCCACCTGGGGTGCGCGCCGCACCCCCGCCGACGGCATCATCGACTGGCGCGCCCCGGCGCAGGCTGTCGAACGATTGGTCCGGGCCGTGACGCGGCCATATCCCGGCGCGTCGGCGATCGGCCGAAGTGGCACGCTGGTAATCTGGCAGGCCCATGCATGGCCCGACGTCGTCCGGATCGCCGCCTGCCCCGGTCAGGTCATCGCCGTCGATGCCAGCGGGTTTTCGGTCAAGTGCGGCGATGGTGGCGGCATCCGGGTCACGAACTGGGATGGCGAAGCGCCGCGCCTGCACGAGCGACTGGAGACAAGATCATGACCGGGCTGCTCCAGCGGATCGGCCGCGCCGTAGTGATCGCGCCGCATCCTGATGACGAAGTGCTTGGTTGCGGCGGCGTCATGGCGCTTCTGGCCGACAGGGGCACGCCTACGCATGTCGTCGTCGTCACCCAGGGCCAGCCGCCGCAATACGACGCGGCGCACATCGCGGGCCTGCGTGCAGAGGCCGGCGCTGCCCACGCCATCCTCGGCACCACCAGCACGGAATATCTCGGCTTGCCCGCCGCCCAGCTCGATGGCGTCGCCCATGTCGAACTGAACCGACGGCTAGCGAACTGCATCACCACGCTGGCACCCGACACGCTTTTCATTCCGTTCGGAGGTGACATCCATCTCGACCACCAGCTCGTCTTCACCTCGGCGTTGGTGGCGGCGCGGCCTTCACAGGCAAAATATCCGGTACGAATTCTTGCCTATGAGACGCTGTCCGAAACCAACTGGAATGCGCCGGGCGTGGCGCCGGGATTTGCCCCCAACGTCTTCATCGACATCTCTGAAACGCTTATGCGGAAATGCGACGCTTTCAGCGCTTATCGATCGCAGGTTCGCGCCTTTCCGTCGGAACGATCGGTCGAGGCATTGACGGCGCTTGCCCGCCTGCGCGGCGCCACGGTCCACCGTCACGCTGCCGAAGCCTTCATGCTGTTGCGCGAAGTGGGATGAGCAGCGGCGCTCCCAAAAGATTGCGGCTGCTGGTCACCTCTGCAGGGCGCCGCGTCGAGCTGATCAACGCGTTTCGCCAATCGGCCCAGGCGCTTGATATCGGCCTCGATATTTTCGCCTGCGACCGAGCCCCGGCGATCAGCGCGGCGTGCCATAGCGCCGACACAGGTTTTGAGGTGCCGCCGGTGGCCTCGGACGCATATATCCCGGCGCTGCTCGCGGCAGTCGCGGCGCATGGCATCGACCTGGTCGTGCCGACGATCGACCCCGAACTTTTGCCGTTGGCAAAAGCCAGCGAGCAATTTGCGGCCGCTGGCGCCACCCTGGCGATCAGCAGCCCCGAGCTTGTGGCGATGGCCGGTGACAAGCTGGCGACGGCGGCTTTTCTCGCGGCGCATGCCATCGCGTCGCCGGCGACCGCCACGATGGAAGCGGCGCTCGCATCGCCCCGGGATTGGCCGGGCGGGGTGTTCGTCAAGCCGCAGTTCGGCAGCGCCGGACGTGGCACGCGGGCGGTGCCGGCACTTGCGCTGCTCGATGGCGTCGCCGCAGACGAGCCGATGCTGGTGCAGAGCCTGCTCAGCGGTACCGAATATACCGTCAACATCTACTTTGACTCGCACGGTCGCCTGCGGGCTGTGGTGCCGCATCGACGGCTAAGCGTCCGGGCCGGTGAAGTGGAAAAGGGGATGACCGAGCGCGTCCCGCAACTGGCGGCGCTGGCCGAACAGCTTGCGGCTGTCTTGCCCGGACCGCGCGGCGCGATGTGCTTCCAGGCGATGGTTGCCGAAGATGGCTCGGCGTCGATGTTCGAGATCAACGCCCGCTTCGGTGGAGGCTATCCACTCGCGCATCACGCCGGGGCAACGTTCACGCGCTGGCTGCTGGAGGAGCGGCTGGGGCTGGCACCGACCGTTCAGCATGGCTGGCGCGCCGGTGTGATGATGCTGCGCTATGATGCCGCCGTGTTTAGCGAGCCATGACGTTGGGCATCGAACACGTCACTGTCTTCGACCTCGACGATACGCTCTATCTGGAGCGCGACTATGTCGCGAGCGGATTTGCAGCGGCTGGCGCATGGCTGGCGGCCGAACGCGGTATCCACGGCCTTGGTGGCGCCGCCTGGTCGTGTTTCGAATCCGGCCATCGCGGCAACATATTCGATATCGCACTCGGTCATCTCGGCATGACGCCGGATCCGGCGCTGATCGCGCGCCTTGTCGGGGTATATCGTGGCCATGTTCCCGACATCGCCCTTGCGCCCGATGCAGCGGCCTGGCTTTCGGCGCCACCGCCGAACAGGGCGCTGGCGCTGCTGACCGATGGACCAGTCGCCAGCCAGTCTGCCAAGATAGCGGCATTGGGGCTGGCAGATCATGGCCTGTCGCCCCTGGTGATGACCGGCACGCTCGGCGAGGGTTGTGGCAAGCCGCACCCGCGCGGTTTTTGCGTCATCGAGTCGGCATATGGCCTGTCGCCGGACTGTTTCACTTATGTCGCGGACAATGCCGCCAAGGATTTTGTCACGCCGCGGCGCCGCGGCTGGCGAACGGTGCAGATCCGGCGTGAAGGCAGGCTCCACCAGGCGTCGCCGATCGACGCCGAGCATGCTGCCGACCGTGTCATCACTTCGCTGGGCGAGATGGAATAGGACGCTGCTATGAGGATAGTCATGGTGCTGGCCGGCCTTGGTGCAGGAGGTGCCGAGCGGGTCATCGCCTTGCTGACAGCCCATTGGGTCAAGCAGGGGCATGACGTTACCGTCGTGGCGTTCGACCGGGAAAGTGACCCGGTGTTTCACGATTTCGATCCGCGTGTGCGGCTTGTGCGGCTCGGCCTGCCGCCCGATTCAAAAAGCTTTGGCGGTGCGCTGTTGCGCGCGACGCGCCGCGTGTTGCGGCTGCGGCAGGCTTTGCAGCGTTTGCAGCCGGACATGGTGATCGGATTTTTGCTCAAGACCAACATCGTGACTTTGCTCGCCTGCCGCGGCTTGGGTGTTCGCGTCATGGTTTCGGAACGCAATCACCCTGTCCGGGGCACCGGCAACACCATTTGGCGTCGACTGCGCGACTGGCTGTACCCCATGGCGGACGCGATCGTCCTGCAGACCGAGGCGAGCCTGGCGATGTATCCAGCCGAAATCGTCGCACGATCGACCGTCATCCCCAATCCGATCACGGCTTATGCCCGCCGGCCCGAGCCGATTGAAGGGCAAACGCTGGTCGCCGTCGGTCGCCTCGACCCGCAAAAGGGTTTCGACATGCTGCTCGAGGCCTTTGCAATGGTTGCGGGGCGGCATCCCGATTGGCGGCTGGTAATCTGGGGCGAGGGGCCGATTCGCCGCGAGCTCGAAGACCATCGCGACCGGTTGGGTCTCGGCGATCGCGTCGATATGCCCGGCACCACGCAAGTGCCTGGCGGCTGGGTCGAATCAGCTTCGGCATTCGTGCTTTCATCGCGCTTCGAAGGCTTTGGCAACGCCATCGCCGAAGCGCTGGCGGCGGGCCTGCCGATCGTGGCCTTTTCGTGCGAGTTCGGCATCGAGGCAATGCTGCGTGGTGGCCAAGACGGGTTATTGGTACCGCCGGAAAACGTGCCCGAACTTGCCGGCGCTATCGACCTGCTTTTGTCGAATAAGGCTCTGCGTGACGAATATTCCGTCAAATCCCGGCAATCGGCGGTACGATTCGAACCCGAAACGGTATTTTCGCAGTGGGATAGGTTGCTCGGGAGCGTTTGCGCCAACCGGGCGAACGTCGGGGCCTGATAATACTTTAGAGGTACGACCCTCGCCCCATGAACTCGGGACACGCAAAATATTGTCAGATAGTTTAAAAATGATATAGGATATTAACAAGTCGTAATGAAAACAGGGGTCGGCTGACGCAAACGGATCGGGCCAATGGCGCGATCGTATAGGAGGGGGCCGTATGGTCAATGAAGATATCCGTGTGGTTGTCATAGGACGCCACGAAATCGCTCGCGAAGGCCTGCGCAGGATTCTCGCAGACCGTGGTTTCGACGTCGAAGCCACCGCCAGTTACGACGGTGCAGACGGCAGGTCGGACCCACCAAACCTGATCATCATTGAAGCCGACACCGTTGATGAAGGCGTCGATATCTGCAGCCTGCTGCGCAACGCCTTGCCGGACGTGCGGCTTTTGATGATGACGGCGGTTTGCGACATCCAATCCATGTCGCGCGCCTTTGCCGCCGGCGTCGATGGTTACATGATGACCACGATCGCCTGTGAGCCGCTGGTAGCCGCCATCTCCTTGATCCTTGCCGGAGAAAAGATCGTGCCGACCCATATGGTCAGCGCGCTGCTCGAATCCCCGATGACGCTGCGGTCAAGCCCGACCAATCTTGCCAAGGCCAACGTCAACCTGTCGGGACGCGAGCTTGAAATCCTGCAACGTCTCGTCTGTGGCGAAGCCAACAAGATGATTTCGCGTCGCCTGTTGATCAGCGAAGCCACGGTCAAGGTCCACGTCAAGGCGATCTTGCGCAAGCTGCACGTCTATAATCGCACCCAGGCAGCCATATGGGCGGTCACCAGCGGGTTGAGCGACACCAGCCTGACCCCGATGCAATAGCAGGTACCCCAAAAGGTACCCGCCGTTGGGCGGTTGAATGCTACCGAATATTCACTCGACGGTGACGCTCTTTGCGAGGTTGCGCGGTTGATCGACATCGGTGCCTTTGGCGATGGCGACGTGATAGGCCAGCAGTTGTATCGGAATGGCTGACACCAGTGGGCTGATGAACGGGTCGACTCCAGGCATCTCGATGCTGGCCGTGGCCTCGCTACCGTGCTCGGCGAGGCCGGCCGCATCCGACAGCAGATAGACAAGGCCGCCGCGTGCCATGACTTCCTGCATGTTGGACACGGTCTTGTCGAAACGTGGCCCGGACGGTGCGATGACGATAACCGGGACATTCTCGTCGATCAGCGCGATCGGACCGTGTTTCAACTCGCCGGCGGCATAGCCCTCGGCGTGGATGTAACTGATCTCCTTCAGCTTCAACGCGCCTTCCAGGGCCATTGGATAGTCTGGCCCGCGGCCGATATACAGGATGTCGCGGGCCTTGCTCAGCGGCACGGCAAGCGCGGCTATGGTTGCCTCTGATTTCATGGCGGCGTTCATGGCGGCAGGGACCTCGGTCAACAGCCTGACATGGCGGGCTTCTTCAGCCGGCGAGACATAGTTGCGCGCCTTGCCCAGCGCGATGGCAAAGGCTGCCAGCACCGATAGCTGGCAGGTGAAGGCCTTCGTCGAGGCTACGCCGATTTCCGGGCCGGCATGGGTCGGCAGGAGCAACTGTGCCTCTCGTGCCATGGTCGATGAAGCCACGTTGACGACGGCCGCGATAAATTGCCCGCCGGCCTTGGCATGGCGCAAGGCGGCAAGCGTATCGGCTGTCTCTCCCGATTGGGAAATGAACAGGCAGAGGCCACCCTCCTCATAAACCGGGTCGCGATAGCGATATTCGCTGGCGTTCTCGATCTGCACCGGGATGCGGGCAAGACTTTCGATCCAATAGGTCGCGACATGGCCCGCCAGCAGCGCCGTCCCACACGCCACGATCTGGACGCGTTTCACCTTGGCAAGGTCGAAGGGCAGGGTGGGAAGCGATACGGTTTCCGCCAGCGGATCAAGGTAGACGCCGAGCGTTTGCGCGACGACGATCGGCTGCTCGTGGATCTCCTTTTCCATATAGTGCCGATAATTGCCCTTTTCGATCACCGCAGCCGACGCCGACGAGATGATGATGGCCCGGTCGACCGGTTGATCGTCGCTATCGAAGACCTGGGCACCGTCTGTCGTCAGGCGTACCCAGTCGCCTTCTTCCAGATAGGCAATGCGGTTGGTGAAGGGCGCAAGGCCGAGTGCATCCGAGCCGAGGAACATCTCGCCCTGTCCATAGCCGAGCACCAGCGGCGAGCCGCGCCGGGCGCCGTACATGACATGCGGATAGGCGCGGAACAGGATGGCGAAACTGAAGGCGCCGTGCAGGCGCTTCAAGGTATGTGCGACAGCAGCATCCGGTGTCATGCCGCCCTGGACTGCCATGGTCAGGAGATGCGCCACAACTTCGCTATCGGTTTCCGAGGTCAGCGTTCGGCCGGCAGCGAGCACTTCGGCCCGCAAGGCCTTGAAATTCTCGATGATGCCGTTGTGCACCAGCGCCACTTCCTCCGTGGCGTGGGGGTGGGCGTTGTCGGTTGTCGGGCCGCCGTGCGTTGCCCAGCGTGTGTGGGCGATACCGGTATCGCCCGCCAGCGGGTCGGTGGCCAGGACCTTGACGAGATTGTCGAGCTTGCCCGAGGCACGGCGACGATCGATTCCACCGTCATGGATGGTGGCGATGCCCGACGAATCATAGCCGCGATACTCAAGCCGGCGCAGCCCGTCGATCAACCGATCGGCGACAGGTGCATGGGAGAGGATGCCGATGATGCCGCACATGCGGGTGTTACTCCGGTTACTTGGTTTTTCGTGCCGTCATCATCGCCCGGAAGCGCTTTGCCCAGCCTGGCATGACCGCCTGCCTGCCACGCGCCAGCCCCAGCGCATCGGCCTCGACATCGGCGGTTACCACGCTGCCGGCGCCGACGATCGCGCCGTCGCCGATGCTCACGGGCGCCACCAGTGCAGAATTGGAACCGATGAAAGCGCCGGCGCCGATGCGGGTCTGGTATTTGAAAAAGCCGTCATAATTGCAGGTGATGGTGCCGGCACCGATGTTGGCTTTGGCACCCACGGTTGCGTCGCCGATATAGGAAAGATGGTTGGCCTTCGCACCCGCGCCGAACACGGCTTTCTTTGTCTCGACGAAATTGCCGATCTTGGCATGCGCGCCTAGGATCGTGCCGGGACGCAGCCGCGCGAACGGCCCGATCTCGCACGACTCGCCTATGTCGGCGCCTTCGATGTGGCTATGGGCGCGGACATTGCAGCCGCTGGCGATGCGTACGCCGGGGCCGAACACCACGAACGGCTCGATGGTCACATCGCGAGCGATATCGGTGTCGTGGGCAAAGAATACGCTGGCCGGGTCGATCAGGCTGACGCCATCCGCCATCGCCGCAGCACGGCGAGCCGCCTGCCAGAGGGCTTCCATCGCGGAAAGTTCGGCGCGACTGTTGACGCCGGCAACTTCATCGGCTGTCGTTTCAACGACGTGCGCCACACCGCCATCGGTGCTGACCAATCCAATGATGTCCGGCAGATAATATTCCTGCGCGGCATTGTCGTTGCCGACCCGCGCCAGCAAGCGCCACAAATCTGCCGACCTGACCGCCATCAATCCGGAGTTGCACAGGTCGACGGCACGCTCGGCGGCCGATGCGTCCTTGTATTCAACCATCTTTTCAATGACGCCATTTCTGGCGATTATACGGCCATAGGCAGCCCCGTCGGCCGGACGGAAGCCGAGCACGACGGCGGTCACCGTGTCGATCAGCGCATCCAGCATCGCCTGCATTGTTCCGGCGCTGACCAAGGGAACATCCCCGTAAAGCACCAGGATGTTGCCTTCGAACCCGGCGAGCAGCGCTTCGGCCTGCTGCACGGCATGGCCGGTGCCAAGCTGTGGCGACTGCACCGCCACATCCACGCCGCGCCCGGCAACCGCCGCTTCGACCTGCTCGCGCTGGGCGCCGACCACGACAATCTGCCGCTGCGGCGCGAGAATTTCGAGGCTGTCCAATAAATGCAACAACATCGGCTTAGCAGCGATGGGATGCAGCACCTTGTGCAATTGCGATTTCATCCGCGTACCTTGCCCGGCGGCAAGGATGATGGCGGCGAGCGGGCGGGAAACTGTCACGCGCTTGCCCTGCCATATCGGCCTTGCCTTGGGAAGCATCCGCACCGCATGGAATCAACATGAACCTTTCCCTGCCCCAGACCGTCATCTTTGATCTCGATGGCACGCTTGTCGATACGGCGCCCGATCTGTGCGCCTCGATGAATCATGCCCTTGCCATGCTGGGGCGGCCCGCCGTTCCGGCGGCTGATGTCCGCCACATGGTCGGGTATGGCGCACGCAAGCTCATTGAACGCGGGTTGGCCGCCACCGGCACGGTGACTCCCGAGCTCGTCGAAGCCGGCCTGCCGCATTTCCTCGACTATTACGCCGATCATATCGCTGACGGCTCAAGGCCTTTCGACGGGGTGGAGGTGGCGCTCGATGCGTTGTCGGCCGCGGGGAGTCGCCTTGCCATCTGCACCAACAAGCCGGTGCGCCTGTCGCATATGCTGGTGGAGGCACTGGGTTGGAGCGGGCGATTCGCCGCCAATCTCGGGTTTGATTCGGTGCCGCATGCAAAGCCGGACCCCGGCCACCTGTTTGCCACCATAAACGCTGCGGGCGGCGTTCCCGGCACGTCGATATTCGTCGGCGATTCGATAACCGATACCGATACCGGCCGCGCCGCCGGCATCCCGGTCATCGCGGTCAGTTTTGGGTTTGCCGATCGGCCCGCAGCGGAACTTGGCGCCGATATGGTCATAGATCACTATGACGCGCTGTTACCGACGCTTGCGGCGCTTTCGAAAAAGCGTACTGCCGAATGACCGCGAGCGATATCGCATTGATGCTGCTGCTGGTGGCGACGGCGCTGATCATCGGCATCGGCGTCGGCCGCCGCCAGCGAGCCAGCGTGGGCACGGCAATCGTGGCTTCCCCGCCGTCGTCTTTGCCAGCGCCAAGCGTCGATTCGATCTCCATCGAGGCACTGGCCGATCCAGCCCTTATCGTCGAGGGTGACACGGCAGTCGCGGCCAACGCCGCCGCGCGCCAGCTGTTCGGAGACCGGGTGACGGGGGCCGACCTCCGATTGACCGTGCGCCACCCGATTGTGCTCGATGCGCTGGCAGAAGTCCGCCGCCACGGCATCATCGTCGAGCGTGAAGTTTCGGGCCTGGGCAGCGGCAACAGCGCCTACCGCATGCGCGCGATCGATTCCGGCAGCGCCGACAACGCGCGGGTGCTGCTGGTATTTGCCGATATTACCCAGTCGCGGTTGACCGAGCGGATGCGTGTCGATTTCGTCGCCAATGCCAGCCATGAGTTGCGCACACCGCTGGCCACGCTTTCCGGGTTCATCGAGACCCTGCAAGGTCCAGCGGCGGAAGACGAGCCGGCGCGGCGGCGCTTTCTCGACATCATGGCGCGCGAGGCGGGGCGGATGTCGCGGTTGATCGACGACCTGCTGTCGTTGTCGCGAATCGAACTCGACAAACATGTGCGGCCGGTTACGCAGCTCGATCTTGTCGGCGTCATCGCCGATGTCGGCAAGACGCTGGCAATGCGGCTCGATGCCGATGAGCGGCACTTGGTCATCGACGAAGCGGCGGACCTGCCGGCGGTCATCGCCGACCGCGACCAGATCCTGCAGGTGCTGCACAATCTCGTCTCGAATGCGCTGAAATACGGGCGTAGCGGCACACCGATCACCCTGCTGGCACGCCCCGAGGCCGCCCAGCCCGGCCAGCCCGCCATGGTGCGGTTGACCGTCATCGACGTCAGCGAGGGCATTGCGTCCGAACACCTGCCGCGGTTGACCGAGCGCTTCTACAGGGTTGATTCGCAGCGATCGCGCAAAATGGGCGGCACCGGGCTTGGCCTTGCCATCGTCAAGCACATTGTCGAACGCCATCGCGGCCGTCTCGAGATCGAAAGCCGGGCTGGCGAGGGCACGCGCGTCTCGTTCACGCTGCCCCAGGCCGAGCGCGTCACCATCGCCGCCGAAGCGCACAGCAGCGCCTGAACGGCCGGCAGGGCCTGTCACGGAACTGCAACATGATTGTCATATAAGACTCATGACGAGAGACTAGAGCATCGGCAAGGGATGCGGGGGTTGTCCCCCTCCCGAACATGCGGCGCCCGCGCACCGCACGCAATTCCAGCGATTGTTGAGGGAGACCACCCGTGAATATTTCCAGGGCCATGATGGCCGCGAGCGTTGCCACCCTTTCGCTTGGGTTGGCCACTGCAGCCGAGGCCCGTACGCAGATTCGCATGGTCGGTTCGACGACGGTCTATCCATTCAGCAAGGCGGTCTCCGAACAGTTCGTCAGGACCAACCCCAAGTTCCAGCCTCCGGTGATCGAAGGCACCGGCACCGGCGCCGGCATGAAACTGTTCTGTGCTGGCGTCGGCGCGCAGTTCCCTGACATCGAAAATGCCTCGCGCCGTATCAAGGCTTCGGAAATCAAGGGCTGCGCTGCAAATGGTGTCACCCAGATTGCCGAAATCCAGGTCGGCCTCGATGGCATCGCGTTCGGTACCTCCAAGAAGTCGCAGGCCTACCCGCTGACCACCCGCGATATCTATGCCGCCATCGCAGCCAACCCGTTCGGCGCTCCCAACAAGTCGAAGACCTGGAAGGACGTCAATGCCAAGCTGCCGGCGGTTCCGATCCTGGTCTATGGCCCATCGTCGATCTCGGGGACGCGCGATGCGCTCGGTGAATTGATCATGACGGCCGGCTGCAAGACCAACCCCGCCACCGCCGCCCTCGAAAAGTCCGACGGTGACAAGTTCAAGGCGATCTGCACCAAGGTTCGCGAAGACGGAAAATATGTCGAAACCGGCGACAATCCCAACCTCATCGTCCAGAAGCTCGAGGCCAACCCGAACACCATCGGAATCTTCGGCTACAGCTATGTCGAGGAAAACGCCGATCGCCTGCGCGCTTTCACGGTCAACGGCGTGGCGCCGAGCTTCGAGACGGTGTCGAGCTTCAAATACGCCGGTTCGCGTCCGCTGTTTGTCTATGTGAAGCTTCAGCATGTTCGCGCCGTACCCGGCATGAGGGAGTTCCTTGCCGAATATTCGAAGGAAAGCACCTGGGGTAAGGGAGGCTACCTGTCGCGGCTCGGCTTGATCCCGGCTCCCGATGCCATCCGTGTGAAATCGGCGGCCGTTGCTGCCAAGCTTACGCCCCTCGACCCGGCGACGATCAACTAGGACGAGACTCGCGGGGGTGGAACGCCACCCCCGCCATTCTTCCGGGGGCATAGCGCGACATGTCATTGTCGGTGATTTTCCTGATCATTCTCGGACTTGGCGCGGTCGCGTTCTTCGCCGGCCGGGCGCGGGGCAATCTGTTTGATCCGGCAGTGGGCGCGGCCGCGGGCGAGCGGCCGCATTCGCGTCCGGTCTATCACGGCTGGTATGTCGCGCTTGCCGCCATCCTGCCGGCGTTGCTGTTGCTGACAGCCTGGAGTTTCATGCAGCCACGCTTGCTCGATGCAGGGATCGTCGCGTCGATGCCGGCGGCTGACCAACCCAAGACCCAGATCGATCGCGACGCCATCATCGATGAGGTCAAGGGCCTGGCCTCCGGCGAATTGCAGGATGCCTTCAATCCCGCCTCCAAGGCAGCCGTACCCGTTTACGAAGCGGCACGGCAGCGGCTGACGCTCGGCGCGCTTGTTGCTGCCGTCATGATCGGGCTGGCGGGTGCCGGCTGGGCTTATACCAGGCTGCGGCCGGACTTCCGCGCCCGTACTCGCGTCGAGCGGATTGTCATGGGCATTCTTATCGCCGCTTCGTTGATCGCGGTGCTGACGACATTCGGCATCGTGCTGTCGTTGCTGTTCGAGAGCCTGCGTTTCTTCAAAACGGTGTCGCCGATCGAGTTTCTCTTCGGAACGCAATGGAGTCCGCAGACTGCCATCCGTGCGGATCAGGCCGGCAGTTCCGGCGCCTTTGGCGCTGTGCCGCTGTTCTGGGGAACCATATTCATCGGAGCGATCATTGCGATGGCCGTCGCCATCCCGTTCGGGCTGATGTCGGCAATCTGGCTGACACAATATGCACCCGCCAAATTGCGCAGCGTCCTCAAGCCGCTCCTCGAAATTCTCGCCGGCGTGCCAACCGTGGTCTATGGCTTTTTTGCAGCCTTGACCGTGGCGCCGGCGCTGCGGGACTTTGCTTTTGCCGTAGGTATCCCGGGTGCGTCGTCCGAGAGCGCACTTGCCGCTGGTCTGGTGATGGGCGTGATGATCATCCCGTTCGTTTCGTCCATGGCCGACGATTCAATGGCGGCAGTGCCCCAGGCGATGCGGGACGGCAGCCTAGCTATGGGGGCCACCCCTTCCGAAACCATCAAGCGGGTGCTGGTGCCCGCGGCGCTGCCGGGTATAGTCGGCGGCGTACTGCTCGCGGTCAGCCGCGCGATCGGTGAAACCATGATCGTCGTCATGGCCGCCGGCCTCGCCGCCAACATGACCGCAAACCCTTTTGCCACGGTGACAACCGTGACGACCCAGATTGTCACCTTGCTGACGGGCGATCAGGAGTTCGATTCGCCGAAAACGCTGTCGGCGTTCGCGCTCGGGCTCGTGCTGTTCGTCGTTACGCTCATCCTCAACATCGTCGCCCTGCGCGTCGTGAAGAAATATCGGGAAGCATATGAGTGACACACTCGTCGCCGGCCTGCCGATGAGCCGCGCACATGCCTCGCCCATCGCGAAGGCTCCAACCGACTGGAAGGATCCTGCGATGCGGCGGCGCATCGGCGCGCGTTATTCGGCCGAACGGCGTTTCAAGGCGCTGGGGTTGGCGGCTGTGCTGATCTCCGTGCTGTTTCTGGCCTTCTTGCTCGTCAACATGGCGATCAACGGCATTCCCGGTTTCATGCGCACGGAAATCAGGCTGGCGGTACCGGTGTCGGCTGAAACGCTGCACCTGACACCCGAGGCACTTGCCGGGCCGGACAAGGAAGCAGCGCTTTCGGCAGCAGATTTCTCAGGTGTCCTGACCGCGGCCGCGGTCACCAAGTTTGGTGAGAACGGCACCGCCTTCATTTCTGATACGGCCTGGACGCAACTGCGCGTTGCAGTCACCGCCGACCCGTCGATCATCGGCAAGACTGTCACCTTATGGGTGCCTGCGTCGGGGAACCTCGATCTCGTTGCCAAGGGCAAGGATCCGTCGTCGAACGCTCCCCTGTTGCGCCAGGTCTATCCGCAGATCAAAAGGGAGGGTGCAGTCCGCACCAGCTTCAACGGCAACTTCCTGACCGCAGCCGACTCGTCCGACCCTGTCGCGGTGGGCATCTGGGGCGCGTTCAAGGGTTCGATGCTGACCATGCTGGTTACGCTGGTACTCAGCTTTCCGGTCGGCGTGCTGTCGGCGCTGTATCTCGAAGAATATGCGCCAAAGAATCGATGGACCGACATGATCGAGGTTTCGATCAACAACCTCGCCGCAGTGCCTTCGATCATCTTCGGCCTGCTCGGCCTGGCGGTGTTTCTGGGTACCTTCAACATGCCGCGGTCGGCGCCGCTGGTCGGCGGCCTTACGCTGGCGCTGATGACCATGCCGGTTATCGTCATCGCCGGACGCAATGCCATCAAGGCTGTGGCACCGTCGATCCGCGATGCCGCGCTCGGCATCGGTGCATCGCCCGTCCAGGTCGTGTTCCAGCACGTCCTGCCACTGGCACTCCCCGGCATCCTGACCGGCACGATCATCGGCATGGCGCGGGCGCTGGGAGAAACCGCACCGCTTTTGCTGATCGGCATGCGTGCCTTTGTCGGCGCTCCACCAAAAGGCATCCTTGATTCCGCGACCGTGCTGCCGATGCAGGTGTTCCTGTGGTCGAACGAACTCAACCGCAGTTTCGTCGAAAAGACCAGCGCTGCGATCATCGTGCTGCTTGCTTTCCTGCTGATGATGAACGGCGTGGCGATTTATCTACGCAACAAATTCGAGAGGCGCTGGTGACCGAAATGGCAACAAATGCTCAAACGGTGACGCCATCGGCGGCAACCGATGCTGTCACCACCAAGATGACGGCGCGAGACGTCAGCGTATTCTACGGCGCCAAACAGGCGTTGAAGAGTGTCTCCATCGATGTCAGCCGCGAAAATGTCGTCGCCTTCATCGGGCCATCGGGCTGTGGCAAATCGACATTCCTGCGCTGCCTCAACCGCATGAACGACACTGTCGCGTCGGCGCGGGTCGAAGGCGAGATAAAGCTCGATGGCGAAGACATCTACAGCGCCCAGATGGACGTTGTGCAGCTTCGCGCGCGCGTGGGCATGGTATTCCAGAAGCCCAACCCGTTTCCCAAGTCGATCTACGAGAACGTGGCGTACGGGCCCCGCATTCATGGACTTGCGAAAACCAGGGCCGACATGGACAATATCGTCGAAGGGTCCCTGCGCCGGGCCGGGCTGTGGGAAGAAGCCAAGGATCGCCTCCAGGAAAGCGGAACCGCCATGTCCGGTGGCCAGCAACAGCGGCTGTGCATCGCCCGCGCGATTGCGGTGGATCCAGAGGTCATCCTGATGGACGAGCCGTGCTCGGCGCTCGATCCGATCGCCACCGCCAAGATCGAGGAACTGATCGACGACCTGCGGGGCAAATATGCCATCGTCATCGTCACGCACAACATGCAGCAGGCGGCGCGGGTCAGTCAGAAGACGGCGTTCTTCCACCTCGGCACCATGGTCGAATATGGCGACACATCGACCATCTTCACCAACCCGACAGAGCCGCGCACCAAGGACTACATAACCGGCCGCTACGGCTGATTATCCCATTCAAGGAGTTACCCGTGGCTGAAGTTACCGCCCATACCGTCAAGTCCTTCGACGACGACATCAAGCAGTTGCGCTCGATCATCACCCAGATGGGCGGGCTATGCGAGGCGCAGATTGTCAGCGCCATAGATGCACTGGTGTCGCGCAACACCGATGCGGCGGCAGCCGTCATTGCTGCCGACGAACGCATCGACATGCTCGAAGCCGAGGCCGAAGCCCTTGCCGTCCGCATCATAGCGCTCAGGGCGCCCATGGCGGATGACCTGCGGGAAATCATCGCGGCGCTGAAAATTTCGTCGGTGCTGGAACGCATCGGCGATTATGCCAAGAACATCGCCAAGCGTGCG
The DNA here is from genome assembly GCA_025351405.1 of Sphingomonadales bacterium. GTDB lineage: Bacteria > Pseudomonadota > Alphaproteobacteria > Sphingomonadales > Sphingomonadaceae > Sandarakinorhabdus. The sequence goes on from JANXVZ010000021.1 coordinate 74,750, forward strand.
GCCGCCCTGTCCACCGCACCGCCGGTCGGCCCAGTGGTCATCGTCCCTGAAATGGGGCGCGTGGTCGTCGGCATGATCAAGGACGTTCTTGATGCTTTCGTCGATCGCGATGCCGACCTGGCGCTTGCGGTATGCCAGCGCGACCAGAAGGTGGACGACTTCTATAACAGCCTGTTCCGCTCGCTGCTGACGTTCATGATGGAAAACCCGCAGGCCATCACGCCGTCCACGCATCTGTTGTTCGTCGCCAAGAACCTCGAGCGCATGGGCGACCACGCCACCAACGTCGGCGAAATGGTGTATTTTGCCGTCACCGGTCAGCACATCGTCGATCGCCCCAAGACCGACGACACGTCGAGCTATTCGGTCAGCGGCTGACCCTTCGCAGGAGTATGAGCGTGCGTCCGAAAATTCTGCTTGTCGAAGACGATGCCAATCTCGTTGAACTGATCTGCTACAATCTGGAAAAAGAAGGCTTCGACGTCATTCGTACCGGCGATGGCGAGGAAGCGCTGGTGTTGGCCGAGGAGGACAAGCCCGACCTCGTAATCCTGGACTGGATGATCGCCAACCTGTCCGGGATCGAGGTCTGTCGTCGCCTCCGTCGCGCCCCCGGCACTGCCAACCTGCCGATTGTCATGCTGACCGCGCGTGCTGAGGAAGCCGACCGTATCCGTGGTCTCGAGACCGGCGCCGATGATTACGTCACCAAGCCGTTTTCACCCCGCGAACTCATCGCCAGGGTTCGTGCCGTACTGCGGCGGCTGCGACCGGCGCTTTCAGGCGGCAACCTAGACTATGCCGGCATCATCATGGACACCGCCGCGCACAAGGTGACGCGCGATGGCCAGAGCGTGCAACTCGGGCCGACCGAATTTCGGTTGCTGCGGCATTTCCTCGAACATCCCGGCCGGGTGTTCAGTCGCGAACAGTTGCTCGACGCGGTGTGGGGCAGGGACGTTTACGTCGAGCAACGCACGGTCGACGTCCATATCCGGCGTTTGCGCAAGGCCGTGAATGGCGAAGTGTTGCCCGATGTCATCCGGACCGTGCGATCGGCGGGCTATGCACTGGACCTTGAAGCGGTGCCGATGCGCACCTGATTTTAAGCGTTAGCCACCCTATGCCCCCTTTCCGTTCTGGTCGCCCTACGATAGAGGCGGCGGGCAACAATCGGGGCTGATTTCTCAATGACTCTGCGTTTCGACAATCGCGTTGCCATCGTCACCGGTGCCGGTGGCGGTCTCGGCAAGGCCTATGCCATGGAACTGGCACGGCGTGGCGCCAAGGTCGTGGTCAACGATCTTGGTGGGGCGCGCGACGGATCGGGAAGCTCGCTTTCGGCGGCGCAGACGGTTGTCGACGCGATCATTGCCGAAGGCGGCGAAGCGATGGCGAATGGCGCGAGCGTTACCGATGCCGCCGCGGTGGAAAAGATGGTGGCGTTCGTGAAGGAGCGCTGGGGCCGTATCGACATCCTCATCAACAATGCCGGCATCCTGCGGGACAAGACGTTCGTGAAGATGAGCCATGATGATTTCCGCCAGGTCGTCGATGTGCATTTGATGGGATCGATGATCTGCACCAAGGCGGTCTGGGAGACCATGCGCGAACAGGCCTTTGGACGCATCCTGATGACGACGAGCTCGACAGGGCTCTACGGCAATTTCGGCCAGGCGAACTATGGCGCCGCCAAGATGGGCCTCGTCGGGCTGATGAAGACGCTGGCGCTGGAAGGCGCGAAGTACAATGTCCGCATCAACACGATCGCACCGCTGGCCGCGACGCGCATGACCGAGGATCTGCTGCCGCCCGAAATGCTGTCGCGCATGGGGCCGGAAACGGTTGCGCCCGCGGCGATTTATCTTGTCAGCGACGATGCCCCCACCAACGCCGTCATCAACGCCGGCGGCGGTGGCTTCGAACGCAGCTATGTGACCTTGACCCGGGGGATCCACGTCTCCGCCGAGGACATGACCGCAGAAACCATTGCCGCCAGGTTCGCCGAGATCAGCGACCGTACTGGCGAGGTCGTCCCCGATACCGGCGCGGCTCAGGGCGCAATGGCACTCGGCGGCGGTGCCTAGGCTTCTACCAGCTTGACCAACCGGCGTTCGACCGGCGCCAGCACATTGGCAAGGTCGTGCCCACGCTTCAGGGTCACGCCGCCTTCGCCATAGAGTATCCACTCGCCCTGTTTGAGCCGCAACGCCGGATCCTTGACGATGCGGACTTCGGGGTTTTCGGCCGAGCGTCGGAATGCCGAGAAGCTCGCGGTCTTTGCGCCCAGGTCAAGGGCGTAGTCACGCCAGTGGCCGGCGGCAACCATGCGGCCATAAAGTGACAATATCCGATCGAGTTCGGAGCGGGTAAAAGCGACCTGGGGCGGCGTTCGCAAAGGTGTGACGTTATCCAAATGCCAGGGTCCCACCCGCCGGCAACATGTTACGCCGAGCGCTTCTTGTCGTCATCGGTCAGCGCATTCAGACGAGCGCGCAGCATTTCGACCTCGCACCGCAGCAGCTCGAACTTTTGCGTTTCGGGGTCATACTTCTGGCTGCAGGGCGTGCCATAAGGCAGAAAGGGTTTGGCGTAGTCGCCGACATCGACGGGAACCGAGCGCGCCGGTATTCCGACCATGGTGGCGCCCTCTGGAACGTCCCGCGTGACGACGGCATTTGCCCCCACCCTGGCGCGGTTGCCCACAGTGATCGGCCCCAGAACCTGTGCACCGGACCCGATGATGACGCCGTCCTCCAGCGTCGGGTGGCGCTTGCCCGGGACCCCGTTGGCTGGATCGGTGCCGCCCAGGGTGACGCACTGGTAGATCGTGACATTGTTACCGATGACGGCCGTTTCGCCGATGACGACAAAGCCATGATCGATAAAGAAATTGCGTCCGATGGTGGCGCCCGGATGGATGTCGATGGCAGTCAGGAATCGCGAGGCATGGTTGACGATCCGCGCCAGCAGGAACAGCCGCGCGTTGTACAAGCCATGGGCAATCCGGTGCAGGCCCAGCGCCAGCACACCGGGATAGGTCAGCACTTCCCAGCGTGACCGCGGGGCCGGATCGCGCGACTTGATCGAATCGAGATAGGTCAGCAGCGACATTGCAGAACTCCTGCGCAACGTTCCTGCGCTGTCCGCGTGGGCACCTTGTCCCGACACGGCTCACCGCATTTTGCGCCGGTTTTACCCGTGTTTGCGATGGAGCGCCAGCACCACCGGGAACAGCGCGAAAGCCCCCGGCGTTTCGGAGATATCGTTCAACCTTGGGAGAGAGACGATGACTGACAACCGCTTTGTAGACGCATCAAATACACCCAACCGCGACACGGTGGTGGGATCGACCGGCAATGAGCCCGCCGCCCCAGTTCACATGGCAGGCGGCAATGAACGCGAACACGAGGACAGCAGCGCCTACGCGGCCGACTCCCGCGATAGTTGGCGCGACGCTGATCGTGACGCGACGACCGCCATTGATACCGACGAGACGCACGCGTTGATCGCGGCCGATAAGGTGCGGGGGACCAGTGTCTACGACCAGGATGGTGACAAAATCGGCAGCGTTGATTCGGTGATGATCAACAAGGTTTCGGGCAAGGTTGCCTATGCCGTGATGTCCTTTGGGGGGTTCCTCGGCATCGGCGAACGCTTCCACCCGCTGCCGTGGGACGCACTGCGCTATGATACCGAGCTTGGCGGCTATCGCGTCAATCAGTCAGCAGACAAGTTGCGGGACGCGCCGAACTACGACCGCACGGAGGTCGACTCGTACGACTACGATCGCCGGGGCCGCGAACTGTCCGGCTATTATGGTTTTCCCAGCCTCTGACGATTGGCTGACACGGTAAGGAAGCGCCATGCCGGAAGCCCCGGCATGGCGCTTTTGCGTGTCCTACAGCGCCTGCAGTGTCCGGGCGACGGCGTGGACGACAGCGGCAATTCGCACCGCAGCCTGGATCTTGTCAGGACCTACGCCGGCCGCAGCGAGCACCTTGTCGTGCGCGTCGATGCACATTCCGCAGCCGTTGACCGCCGAGACCGCGAGGCTGAACAGCTCGAAATCCGCCTTGTCGATGCCGGGCGAGCCGATGACGTTCATGCGCAGCTTTGCTGGCATGGTCTTGTAGTCGGGCCGCGACGCAAGATGGACGAACCGATAATAAATATTGTTCATCGCCATGATCGAGGCAGCGGCCTTGGCGGCGTTCAACGCTTCGGGCGCCAACTTGTCGGCGGCTTCTGCTTCGACGGCGTCGATGACCGGCTTGTACGCGCAGGCATGGGCGACGGCGACGAGCGTGCCCCACTTCTGCTGGTCGTTCAGCAACTGCTCGGTGAGCAGCGAACTGACATTGAGACGCAGGTCCTTGGCGTGATCAGGAAGCGTTTTGGCGAGATCTGAAAAAAGCATGCAAGTCTCCTGCTGTGCCACCGGCACAACAACCCAAGGGATAATTTAGCCGGCGCGGGGCGGAGACGCCCACCCTGCTGGCCTGACTGATATGAAATTGCGCCCGGCGCAGCCTTGCAGAACTGCGGCTGCGCCGGGCGCGGGCGCGTTACGCCGCGATCTTCAGCGTGTCCTGGCCCTCGGTCCAGTTGCACGGGCAAAGCTCGTCAGTCTGCAGCGCGTCAAGGATACGCAGCGTTTCCGCCGGGTTGCGACCGACATTGAGGCCGTTGATGGTGACGTGCTGGATGACGTTTTCGGGATCGATGATGAAAGTGGCGCGCAGCGCGACGCCGGCTTCCTTGACAACGATGCCGAGTGCATCCGCGAGCAGCTTGGAGTTGTCGGCCAGCCACGGGAAATCGGCGGCGGCAAGGCGCTCGTCGGATTTGCGCCATGCGAAATGCACGAAATCGGTATCGGTCGAGGCGCCGATCAGAACGGCCTCGCGGTCAGCAAAATCACCCTTGAGATCGCCGTAACCGATGATTTCGGTCGGGCAGACGAAAGTGAAATCCTTCGGCCAGTAGAAAAGGATCTTCCACTTGCCAGGATATGCGGTGGTGATATCGAGAGTTTCGCCGCCGGGGAGAGCGGCAACGCCCTGCTGGACGGGCAGTGCAAACGAGGGAATCTTGTCGCCAACGGTAAGGGCCATTTGATGCTCCTGTGGGGGTTGAAAACCTATTGTGCGTTGCACCATGGCGGCAACGCGCCTAGAAAGCTAATCGATAAAATCTCCGTTACAAATCGAATTTCTCGATGACATTTCTCCCCACGCTCAAGCAGCTCCAGTATCTGACGGCACTGCATATCCATGGCCATTTCGGTCATGCTGCAGATGCGTGCTTCGTGACGCAGAGTACCCTGTCGTCGGGGCTCCGCGAGTTGGAGAGCCTGCTCGGCGTCCAGCTTGTCGAGCGCAACCGGCGCGTCGTGCGTTTCACGCCGCTGGGTGAGCGCGTCGTGGCCAAGGCCTATGACGTGCTGCGCGAAGCCGATGTGCTGACCGGTCTTACGAAAGATGCCGACAGACCTCTGGCGGGCGACGTCCGCCTTGGCGTCATCCCGACCATCGCACCCTATCTGCTTCCAAAAGTATTGCCTGGTTTGCGGTCCGCCTATCCCGATCTGAAGCTTTACCTGCGCGAGGAAATCAGCGCGACGGCGTGCGAATCGCTGGCGCGCGGCACCCTTGATGCCGTGCTGCTGGCGCTGCCGTGGGACTGCGGTGCCATCGAAACCATGCCGCTTTTCGACGACCCTTTCTTTCTTGTCTTCCATCCGGCCGATCGTATCGATCCGCCGCCGACAGTGGCGCCCAATTCGATCGACGACACGCATTTGCTCCTGCTTGAAGATGGCCATTGCCTCAAGGACCAGGCGCTTGCAGCATGTGGCCGGCCAGAACTGCGTGCCGACCCAGGCGCGCGCGGCACGTCATTGGTGACTCTTGTCCAGATGGTCGCCGGGCGACTGGGACAGACGCTAATCCCCAAGCTGGCGCTCGATGCCGGCGTAATCGAGGGTTCGGGCCTGATCGCGCGGCCGCTCACCGGTGGCGCGGCGCGGACCGTGGCGCTGGTATGGCGCCGCGGCAGCCCGCGCAGTGCGGAATTTCGACTGCTGGGCAACGCGCTCGCGCAGGTGGTGGACACCGTCGTCGCCCCGGCTATGGTGCCGCCGCAAATGCCGTAAGGCCTTTCGGGGAGAGATCAGATGAAAGCCGTCCTGTGTGTCGAACATGGCCCGCCCGAAAAGTTGGTGGTCCAGGAAATTCCCACGCCCGAGCCCGGCAGGGGCCAGGTCCGCGTGCGGGTCCACGCCGCTGGCGTCAATTTTCCAGATACGCTGATTATCCAGAACCTGTACCAGTTCAAGCCGGCACTGCCTTTCTCCCCGGGCGGCGAGGCCGCTGGCATTGTCGATGCGGTGGGCGAGGGCGTTACCGATCTTGCCCTTGGCGACCGTGTCGTGGCGATGACGGGAAATGGCTGTTTCGCCGAAGCCGTGATTGCCAACCGCGCCCAGGTTGTGCCCATTCCCGGTGACATGCCGTTCGACATCGCCAGTGGCTTCACCATGACCTACGGCACTTCGCACCATGCCCTGAAGCAGCGGGCGCGGTTGCAGCCGGGCGAAACGTTGCTGGTCCTCGGTGCTGCCGGCGGCGTCGGACTGACGGCAGTCGAGCTTGGCAAGTTGATGGGCGCGCGGGTCATCGCCGCGGCGTCATCCGACGAAAAACTTGCGTTGTGCCGGCAGTATGGCGCCGACGAAACGATCAATTATTCGACCGAGGACCTGAAGGAGCGCATCAAGGCGCTCACTGGCGGCAAGGGGGTCGATGTCGTCTACGACCCCGTCGGTGACAAGCTCGCCGAGCCCGCATTTCGCGGTATCGGCTGGAATGGCCGCTACCTCGTGGTCGGGTTTGCCGGCGGCAATATTCCGTCGCTGCCGCTCAACCTGCCACTGATCAAGGGCGCCTCGATCGTGGGGGTTTTCTGGGGCGCTTTCACCCAGGCCGAGCCGGCATTGCACAATGAGAACATGGCCGAATTGCTCGCGTGGTATCGCGCCGGCAAGCTCAAGCCACATGTCTCCCGGCACTTCAGCCTCGATGAGGGTCCAGCGGCGATCCGCTGGATGATGGATCGAAAAGCCACCGGAAAAGTGGTTCTGACAGTCTGAAACTTTGAGCATTTTTCCGCCAGGCGCCGATCCGCGCCCGCTGATCCTGACCGCGTTGTTGGAGCCGGCGGTCCAGGCGCGGTTCGAGGCGCTGCGGCGCGAACATTATCCTTCCGCGCTCAATCGTGTGCCCGCGCACGTGTCGCTGTTTCATCATCTGCCAGGGCGGGAGCTGGAGTCAGTCAAGCGCCGATTGAAGCTGCTGTGCGGGCAAATGCCACCTCCGACAATCGAGGTTACCGGGCTGCGGGCACTGGGCAAAGGCGTCGCATTCAAACTGCGGTCACCGGCGCTCGATGCGTTCCACGACGCGCTGGCAGAGGGGTGGGACACGCTGCTGATACCGCAGGATCGAGCCGGCTATCTTGCCCATGTCACCGTACAGAACAAGGTGACGTCGGCAAAGGCGCGTTCGACACAGGCGGCGCTGGAGCGCAGCTTTGCGCCGTTCACGACCCGCGCCATCGCCGTGGAGATCTGGCGTTACCGCGATGGACCTTGGGAAGCGCTTGGCGCGGTAGCGTTCCGCGGGCGCTAGCAGCGCTTGGCGCTTCGCCCTTGATGGGCTAGAGCGGACGCCATGATGTCCCGTGCGTTCCGCTCCACCGCCCTTGTTCTCATATCCGCGCTGGCGCTGTCCGCCTGCGCCACCAACAAGGGCAAGAAGGACCAGGCCTATATCGCTCGCGATGTGGAGACGCTGTATAACGTTGCCAAGGACACGCTGGAAAAACGCCAATACAAACTCGCTGCTGCGCAATTTGATGAAGTCGAGCGCCAGCATCCGTATTCGGTCTGGGCACGTCGCGCCCAGCTGATGAGCGCGTTCTCCTATTTCGTCGCGCGGCAATATAACGATGCCGTGCTGTCGTCGCAGCGTTTTCTATCGCTGCACCCGGGCAGCCGGGAGGCGCCATACGCCTATTACATGATCGCGGTCAGCTATTACGAGCAGATCACCGATGTCCAGCGTGACCAGAAGATTACCCAGCAGGCGCTGGATGCGTTGAGCGAACTGGTTCGCCGGTACCCCAACAGCGACTATGCCGCCGATGCACGGCTGAAGATCGATCTGACGCGCGATCATCTTGCCGGAAAGGAAATGGAAGTCGGGCGGTTCTACGAGAACCAGGCGCTGTATCTCGCCGCCATAAGCCGCTTCCGCGTGGTTATCGACCAGTATGACACCACGAGCCATACGCCCGAAGCACTGCACAGGTTGGTCGAATGCTACCTCGCGCTTGGTCTGCCAGAAGAAGCCCGCAAGGCAGCAGCCGTTCTCGGATCGAACTACACGGGATCGAAATGGTATCAACGCAGCTATGCCCTGATCGCCAAGAAGGCGCCGGCGGCATAGGCCGCCATACGGAGACCCCCGCCGCATTGGGGGGTGCGGCGGGGGTCGGGTCGGGTCAGGCTATCTTGTCGCTGCAGGCTTATTTGCCGCGCAACGCATCCTTGACCCCACCCACGCTGTTCTGAACCTTGCCGGCAACCTGATCGGCCTTGCCTTCGGTTTCCATCTTGGTGTCACCGACGAGTTTTCCGGTGGCTTCCTTGATCTTGCCGCCGATGTTCTTGGCAGCGCCTTCGATCCGGTCCTTGTCCATCTGTCGTCTCCTGTGAATGACGAGAGCTTGAACATTCTGGACGTGGCGCGGTTCCCGCTTTAGGCTTGGCAAATTGTCGCAAGGGCTCGCCCATGATCGCAACGCTTCTGACCGCCGGCCTTTGCGGATTGATATTTTTCGTGCTGTCTTGGCGGGTTGTCCAGGTTCGACAAAGCGCCAAGGTGCTGTTGGGTGATGCCGGCAACGTGCTGCTACTCGGCCGTATCCGCGCCCATGCCAATTTTGCCGAATATGTGCCGATCTGCCTCATCCTGCTCGGCGCCATCGAGGCAGCCTCGCGGCCTGAACATCACCCGATCCTGATGGGGGTCGGCATCACCCTCGTCGTGGTGCGGATCAGCCACGCCATCGGCATGACCTATGAAACCGTCAACGTCTTCCGCATCATCGGTGCGGCGGGAACATGGCTGATACTTGTAGGGCTGAGCATCCGCGCCGTGATGCTCGCCCTGTCCTAGTCAGGCATTGGCCAGCACGGCATCCGCGACATAGGCATTGCTGCGTCGTTCGGCACCAAAGGTCGACATCGGGCCATGGCCGGGCACGAAGGCCGTTTCGGCGCCCAGCGGCCATAGCCGCGAGGTGATCGAGCGGATGAGGTCGCCATGGTTGCCGCGCGGAAAATCGGTGCGGCCGATGGAGCCCTGGAACAGCACGTCCCCGACGATGGCGAGGTTGGAGCCCGCGTGGTGAAAGATGACGTGGCCCGGCGTATGCCCGGGGCAATGGTGGACATCGAGGACGAGGTTGCCGATCGTGACCGTGTCGCCTTCGAACAGCCAGCGATCAGGGGTGAAAGCGGTGGCGCCATCGATGCCATATTGGGCCCCGGTTGCAGGCGCCATGTCGATCCAGAACTTGTCATCGGGGTGCGGGCCTTCGATCGGCACTCCCAGATCAGCGGCAAGAACGCCGGCAAGACCGCAATGATCAATATGGCCATGGGTGATCAACAGCTTTTCGACCGTGACACCATGCTGTTTCGCAACGGCCTTCAGCCGATCGAGGTCGCCGCCGGGATCGGTGAAAGCGCCCCGCATGGTCTTTGTGCACCAGATCAGGGTGCAATTCTGCTGAAGGGCGGTCACCGGCACGATGACGGCCTGCAGGGGAGGAATATCTGCCATGGTTTCGATGTGGCGGGTCCGACCGCAGGTGGCAAGGGGGGGCGAACAGACGCACGGGCAGGCGTTCCCTAACGGTGTGCGTGCCGCTAGGAACGCCGGGTGTTCGATCCCGCTGGCCCCTTTGTACTGCTCGACGATGTTGCGGCTGGATCCGCGCGGCTGTTCACCGGGCTTCACGAGGTCGTCCGCGCCGATACGCCGCCGCAGGTCGCCCCCGCGCTCGATCAGATGCGCGGGCCGGGGCCATGGGCAGGGTTCATCGGCTTCGAGGCGGGCTATGCGCTGGAACCGCGCTTGTCACGACTGGCCCGCCCGGCGCCGAAGGGTGAACCGCTGCTGTGGTTTGGTCGCTTTGCTTTGGAGCAGCGTCTGGATGGTGACGCGGTAGCGGCGATGCTAGGGCACGGTGCAGCTTGGGTCGGGGCCGCTGCGCCCGATATCTCGCGGGGGGACTATGATCTGCGGCTTGCCAGGGTGCAGGCGCTGATCGCGGCCGGGGACATTTACCAGGCCAACGTCACTTTTGCGGCAGCGGTCGCCACAAGTGGACATCCGGTAGCGTTGTATGCCCGGTTGCGTGCCGGGTCGCGTGCGCCCTATGGCGCGCTCGTTCACACAGGATCGCTGTGGGCCTTGAGCTTTTCCCCGGAATTGTTCTTCCGTCTCGAAGGCGGCAGGCTGACCGCCAAGCCGATGAAGGGCACCGCGACGCGCGGCGGCGATGCGGCCGATGACGCGGCAAAGGGCAGGGCGCTGCAGGCCGACCCAAAAAATCGTGCCGAAAACCTGATGATAGTCGACCTGCTGCGGAACGACCTGTCGCGGGTCGGCAGCGACGTTCAAGTGCCCCAACTGTTCGAGATCGAGACCTACCCGACCGTGCTGCAGATGACCTCCACCATAACCGCCACGGCCAACCCCGGCATTGGCGCTGTGGATGTGCTTGCCGCGATCTTCCCGTGCGGGTCGGTGACAGGTGCTCCCAAGATCCGCGCCATGGAAGTGATCGCGGCAGTCGAACCCAGCCCGCGCGGCGTCTACACAGGCAGCATCGGGGCAATCGCTGCCAACGGCGATGCGGTGTTCAATGTCGCCATTCGCACTCTTGTCACGACAGGCGTACTGGCGCGACTGGGGCTCGGGTCGGGCATTGTCGCTGACAGCGAAGCGGCGGCCGAGTGGGAAGAATGCCTCGCCAAGTCGGCGTTTCTGGCGCGGCGGGGCCCGCCAGACCTGATCGAGACGATGCGTGCGGACAGTGGCAACCTGCCCGATCTCGATCGCCATCTGGCGCGGATGGCGAAAAGTGCGGCATTCCTCGGCCTGATATTCGACGCCGATATAGCGCGCGCGGCGCTGCTGGAGGCGACGAACGGTTTTACCGGGCGGGTCCGGCTTCTGGCTTCGCCCGCCGGCTGCCTTGCAGTCCAGTGTTCGCCATGCCCGCCGCCACTAGAGGAGCCGGTAGCCGTGGCGATCGCGCCGCTACCTGTATCCGTCGATGATTGGCGGTTGCGCCACAAGACGAGCGACCGCGGTTTCTACGATGAGGCGCGCCGCCAATCGGGTGCATTTGAAGTGGTGTTCGCCAGGCCCGATGGATTGATCACCGAGGGCAGCTTTACCAGCATCTTCGTGGAACGCAGCGGCGTCTTGATCACCCCACCGCTCGGCCTCGGGCTTCTTCCCGGCATCCTTCGCCAACGACTGCTGGACGACGGCCGAGCGCAAGAGGGTGAGGTGACGGCCGATGATCTTTCCGGTGAGTTCCTTGTCGGCAATGCCTTGCGCGGCCTGATTCGCGCGAAACGGCTCTGAAACAAAAGCGGCTGCCCTACGGTTGCGCAGCGCAGCATTGCTACCTAGAACCCGGGCACGAAATGGAGTCCTCCCAATGCCTGCCCTTTCTGCCGCGATCCAGCGTATCCAGCCTTCACCGACGATCGCCGTCACCAACAAGGCGGCGGTCCTCAAGGCCGCGGGCCGGGATATTGTCGGGCTTGGCGCCGGGGAGCCGGATTTCGATACGCCGGATTTCGTCAAGGATGCCGCGATCGCCGCGATCCGCGCCGGCAAGACCAAATATACCGCCGTCGACGGCACGCCCGAGCTGAAGGCCGCGGTCCAGGCCAAGTTCAAACGCGACAACAATCTGGATTACGGCCTCGACCAGATCACCATCAACGTCGGCGGCAAGCAGACGATCTTCAATGCCATGCTGGCGACGCTCGACCCCGGTGACGAGGTCGTCATCCCGGCGCCTTATTGGGTCAGCTATCCCGATATCGTCGCCTATACCGGGGCGACGCCGGTCATCGTCAGCTGCGGTATCGAGCAGGGGTTCAAGTTGCTGCCCGCACAGCTCGACAAGGCGATCACACCGAAAACCAAATGGTTGATCTTCAATTCGCCATCCAATCCCACCGGCGCCGCCTATAGCCGTGCCGAGTTGAAGGCCCTGACCGACGTGTTGCTGCGTCATCCGCATGTCATGATCCTGACGGACGACATGTACGAACATATTGTCTATGACGGATTTCGGTTCAGTACGATGGCCGAAGTCGAACCCCGCCTTTTCGATCGCACGCTGACGGTCAACGGCGCCTCCAAGGCTTATGCGATGACAGGCTGGCGCATCGGTTTCGCTGGCGGGCCGGTGTGGCTGATCAAGGCGATGGCCAAGCTGCAATCACAATCGACGTCGAACCCCTGCTCGATCGCGCAGGCGGCGACCGTGGCGGCATTGAATGGTGACCAGTCGTTCCTCCAGTCACGCAACGCGGCCTTCTTGAAGCGGCGCGACCTTGTCGTTTCCATGCTCAACCAGACACCGGGCCTGCGTTGTCCACGCCCTGAAGGCGCGTTCTATGTTTATCCCGATTGCGCCGGGTTGATTGGCAAGACGACGCCCGATGGCGTGGTGTTGACCGACGACGAGAAGGTCGCTGCCTATTTCCTCGACGCCGAGGGCGTGGCTGTCGTCCACGGCGCTGCCTTTGGTCTGTCGCCAGCCTTTCGCATCAGCTATGCCACCTCGGAAACGCTGCTCGAAGACGCCTGCAACCGCATACAGCGGGCCGTCGGCAATCTGCGCTAACGCGCCGCTGCCATGGTCACGGCGTGGATGGCGAGGCCGACCAGCCCGCCGATTACGGTGCCGTTGATGCGGATGAACTGCAGGTCGCGGCCGACTGCCGTTTCCAGTTTTTCGGTGACAGTCCGCGCGTCCCAGCCGCGGATGGTGTCGCTGACCAGTCGGACGATTTCGTCCCCATAATCATGGACGAGTCCGACGGCTGCGCGGCGCAGGTGCAGGTTGATGGCAGCGCGCAACGGCGCATCGCTCTCCAACCGCGCGCCAAGCGCCCGCATGGTTTCCCCAAGCCGGCCCGAGCCAGCTGTACCGGGATTGTTCAATGCGTTGATCATCGCGGCGCGGGCGCTGTCCCAAAGGCCTTCCAGCCATTTGCCCAGCGCCGGGTTGGCGATGAGATCGTCCTTGAATCCTTCCACCTTCTCCTGTGTCTCGGGAAAATGCCGCAGATCGAAGGCATAGGTGCGCAGCGAATCGGCGATGCGGCGGCGCAGCGGGTGATCGGGCTCGTGCCCCATTTCCCACAGCAGGCGGCGCAAGCCGGACAGCAGCGATGATGACACCCTGTCATCGACATTGATGATCCGCAGCAGCCAGGTGGTGCGCTCGGCCACCATGCCGCGGATGGTCGATTCCTGGTCATCAAGGGTGCGCAATCCCCAATCGAGTGCCGCATCGATAAGCGGTTCATGGCGGCCCTTGTCGAGCGTGGTATCGATGGCATCGGCAACAACCGGTGACAGCGCCATGCTGCGCAGGCGGTCGCTCGCGGTCGTTCGTACCAGATCGCCGACAGCCTTTTGGTCGAGCGCCTCGATAAGGCGCGCCACCAGGGGTCCAAAGCCGCGTTTCCGCCCGCTTGTCGGCGGGCGTTCCGCGGCCAACCAGCGACCTGCCGCTGCCGCCATGTCCACACCCTCCAACCGCCGCGCCACGACAGCCGCGGTGAGGAAGTTTTCGCGCAGGAACGTCGCAAGGCTATCACCGATGCGGTCCTTGTTGGCCGGGATGATAGCGGTATGCGGAATTGGCAAACCGAGTGGGTGACGGAAAAGCGCGGTTACTGCGAACCAGTCTGCCAGTCCGCCAACCATCGCTGCCTCGGCAAAGGCCTGAACCCACGGCAAGGCCGGGTGCAAGTGCCGATAGAATGTTGCAGCGGTGAAGATGCCCGCCATCAACAACAGCAGCAGGGTTGCAGCCAGCCGCATCCGATGGAACGGGGTAACAGGCAGTTCGAAAGGCCGCAGCAGTTTCAGCGCAAGACTTACTCCGCTGGTTGCGAGGCCGGCTTGGTCACGCCCGCAGGCCTTTTAACGCCTTCGTTGTTGGTGAACCAGCGTTTCATCCGCGGTGCCAGCCATTCCTCCGCACCGATGGCAAGGCTGAAGCTTGCAGGAACGATGATGAGGGTCAGGGCGGTCGATACGATCAGGCCACCGATAACGACAATCGCCATCGGGGCGCGAAAGCTGGAATCGCCGCCCAGCGAAAGGGCAATTGGCAACATCCCGGCCACCATGGCGACGGTCGTCATGATGATAGGCTGGACGCGCTTGTGGCCGGCCTCCATGATCGCCGCGGTGCGCTCGGCGCCGTGTTTCATTTCCTCGATAGCCATGTCGACGAGCAGGATCGAGTTCTTGGCGACGATGCCGAGCAGCATCAGCAAGCCGATGAATACCGGCAGCGAGATTGCGTTGCCGGTCAGGTGCAGCGCCAGCCCGCCACCCAGCGGCGCCAGCAGCAGCGAACCCATGTTGACGAAAGGCGGCAGCACCCGCTTGTACAGCAACACCAGCACGGCAAAGACCAGCAACACGCCGGCGATGACGGCGATGACGAAGTTGACGAGCAGTTCTGCCTGCCATTTGTCTTGGCCAAGCGTAATCTTTTCCACGCCAGGCGGCAGATGCTTGAGCGTGTACAAGGCGTCGATCTTGGGCTGCGCATCGCCGCTGACGAGGCCCGGAGCCAGATCGGCGCCGATCAGCACGCGGCGCTGCTGGTTGTAGCGACGCAATTCGGTGGCACCGGCGCCAAAGCTGATCTTCGCCACAACCTTCAGCGGCACCGAGCCGCCCGATGCCGTTGGCACCGGCAGATTTTCAAGCGTGTCGATACTGCGCCGCGAATCTTCGGCAAGCGCGACCCGGATCGGGATCTGGCGGTCCGACAGCGAGAATTTCGCAACATTCTGGTCGATATCGCCCAGGGTGGCGATGCGGATGGTTTCCGATAGCGCCGCAGTGGTCACACCCATCTGGGCCGCTATGTCGAAGAGTGGCTTGATGGTGATTTCCGGACGACGGATGTCGCCTTCGATTCGTGGCTGGCGGACCTGCGTCAGTCCGCGCATCTCCTCAACAACCTTCAGCGCGGTCGTTTCAAGCAGCGCCGGATCCGACCCCGAAAGCACGACCGAAAGGTCGCGCCCGCCAAAACTGCCATTCTGTGACTGGAAGTTGACGCGGGCATCGGCAATTGCCTGCAGCTTGGGCGACATCGCGCGCTCGAACTCGATACTGCTGACAGGGCGATCCTTCTTCAGCGTCATGAAGATGCTAGCGCTGCCGATGTCGATGTCGGCAAACGGCTTGTCGACGACCGGCGATGTCTTGAGGATGGCGATGGCCTGGTCCGACACGGCGATGGTTTGCGCCAGCGTCGCCCCCGGTGGCAACGCCACGCTGACCTGGCTGAAATCGGAATCGCGGTTGGGCTGGAAGGTCAGCGGCAGGGTCGCGAATGTCCACACCGTTACACCCATGGCTACGACGCCGAGCAGCACGGTCTTCCAGCGGTTCCGCAAGCACCAGCGCAGGATGGCCATGTACCAGTGCACCCAGCGGCCCTCGCCATGTTCAGCATGGCCATGGCTTTTGAGGAAGAATGCCGCCAGCATCGGCGTGATCAGGCGCGCGACGGCAAGACTGAGCAGCACCGAAACGACGATGGTGAAGCCGAAGTTCTTGAAAAATTGGCCGCTGATGCCCGGCATGAGTCCGACCGGCAGGAATACGGCGACGATTGCCATTGTCGTGGCGACCACGGCCAGCCCGATCTCGTCGGCGGCATCCATGGCAGCCTGGTAGGCCGTCTTGCCCATGCGCATGTGCCTGACGATATTCTCGATCTCGACGATGGCGTCATCGACCAGAACGCCGGCGACTAGGCTGAGCGCCAACAGACTGAGACTGTTGAGCGAGAAACCCAGCAGGTTCATGAACCAGAACGCCGGGATCGCCGACAGTGGGATGGCGACCGCCGATATCAGCGTTGCGCGCCAATCGCGCAGGAACAGGAACACCACGACGACGGCCAGCACAGCGCCTTCGACCATTGCGGCGATGGCCGAATGATATTGCTGCTTGGTGTATTCGACGGAAGTGAACAACTCCGTGAACTTGACCTTGGGATTTTCCTTCTGAAGCTCGGCAATGGCCTTCTTGGCATTGTCATAGACGGTAACGTCCGACGAACCCTTGGACTTGGTCAGCGAGAAGCTGAGCACCTGTCGCCCGTCCATCTTGGAAATCGAGCGCTGTTCGGCGTAGCTGTCCTTGACCTCGGCGATGTCGCCAAGCCGAATCGTGCGCCCGCCACTGACCGAGATCTGCGTTTGCCCCAGCGTGCGCGCATCGTTGGCGTTGCCCAGCACGCGGACAGACTGTTCGGATCCGGCAATCTCGGTACGGCCACCGGCAGCGTTGAGGTTGACGAGGCGCAACTGATCGTTGACCTGGCTCGCGGTCAATCCATACGCCTGCATGCGCGACGGATCGAGTACGACCCGGATTTCGCGACTGACGCCGCCACTGCGCCGCACCTGCGCCATGCCCGGAATCGAGAGCAGTTTCTTGGCGACCGTGTTGTCGACATACCAGCTCAACTGCTCAAGGGTCATGTCGACGGCTTCGGCGGAAATGAAAGCGATGGGTCCGCCGGAAATGTCGACGCGCTGCACCTGCGGCTGCAGGATGCCCTGCGGCAGATCACTGCGGATGTTGGCAATGGCATCGCGGACATCGTTGACGCCGCGATCCACCGGTGTTCCGATGGCGAACTGGACGGTGGTGCGTGACTGACCCTCGCTTACGTAGGAGGTGATTTCATCGACGCCGTTGATTCCGCGCACTGCGGCTTCGACCCGCTGGGTGACCTGTGTTTCCATCTCGGTCGGCGCGGCGCCGGGCTGATTGACGAAAATCTGAGCTGCCGGAAAATCGATGTCAGGATTGTCGTTGACGTCCATCGAGATGAAACTGACAACGCCCGCCAACGTAAGCCCCAGGAACAGCACGATGGGCGGGATCGGGTTCTTGATTGCCCAACTCGAAATATTGCGCATGGTACCGGGCCTCAGGCAGCGGGTTTGGCGAGGACGGGCTTGATCGTCTCGCCGGGGCGCAGGAATGCAGCGGCACTGGCGACGACACGTTCCGTACCGTCAAGGCCCGACGCCACGGAAACACCCTGGTCCCCGACCGCACCGACGGTAATACCGCGCCGTTCGACCTTGTTTCCGGCGCCCACGACAAGGACATAGCTGCCCTTGTCGTCAACCTGCACTGCCGATTGCGGCAGCACGGCTCGACGCGACTCGCCGGTCGCGATGCTGGCGCGGGCGAACGCGCCGACGCGCAGACCCGGTGCATAGGCCAAGGCGATCCGGGCGATACCTTGCCGTGAAGTCGCATCAATGACCGGATCGATCAGCCAGATGCGGCCATGATATTCGGTCGTCGACCCAACGGGGGTAACCGATGCCGGCATGCCGGGCTTCAGCCGCGCGATGTCCTGTTCGGCTACCTGCGCGCGCATTTCAAGAACGCCGCCTTCGGCAATGCGGAACAGCGCACCGCTGCCGGGGCTGACAACCTGGCCGGCTTCCACCGAGCGTGCGAGCACAAGCCCGGCGGTTGGTGCCCGGACATCGAGACGTTCGAGCCGGGCGTTCGATTCAGCCAGCTGTGCCTGGGCAATGGCGACCTTGGCGCGGGCGCCATCGCGGGAGGCCGTCTTCCGATCGATATCGGCCTTTGAGATGAATCCCTTGCCGACAAGCGCCTGGGCA
Source organism: Sphingomonadales bacterium (assembly GCA_025351405.1). Classification (GTDB taxonomy): domain Bacteria; phylum Pseudomonadota; class Alphaproteobacteria; order Sphingomonadales; family Sphingomonadaceae; genus Sandarakinorhabdus. The sequence goes on from JANXVZ010000021.1 coordinate 92,832, forward strand.
CGGCTGAGCTCCGATTCGGCAAGTGCTGCATCGGCCTGGGCCGAACGGATGCCGGCCGCGAGCTGGACGGATTGCTGAACCTGGACGGCGCGATCGATGCGCGCCAGCACCTGGCCCTTGCCGACTGCCTGGCCGGGATCGACCAGAACCTCGACAACCCGCCCACCTTCACCCTGCACACCGACAGCGGCATCGCGGCGCGCCGCGATCGAGCCGGGAGCAGTGAGGGCATCGGCAACATTGGTCGCGCCTGGAATGATCACCGTAACTTCCGGTACGGGGCTGGCCGTCGGTGCCACAACGGGCTTCGGCGCGAAGATCTTCCACGCCGCAAAAGCTGCCACAGCAAGGACCAGTGCAATGATCACGGGGCGCAACCAGGGACGACGGCTCGCCGAACCGCTTTCATAAGCCGCCGACGTGGCCGGGCGCAGCGGATAGACATCCGCCTCGATCGATTCTGGCAGCTTGCTATGCATGTTCATGCTCATCAGTCCTTAGGCAGGGACTGTATTATCCGAATACGTCACCCGCCGCAAGCTGTTCATAGCGCAGGTGTGTGTCGCTGCGAAGCGAATAACGGCGCGCGCCCGGGAACGTCTCGAACGGTGCGACGTTAACAGCGTCCGCAGCTTGCATCGAAATGCTTCGAGGGGCAAGGTAATGAACGCAATATCGCACCGTGCGGGACGGAAGGAACACTGCCATGCTTAGTCTTATCGGCACCGCCATCGTCGGGATCATCGTTGGCGCCATCGCAAAGCTTCTCATGCCGGGCAAGGACCCGGGCGGCATATTGGTTACGATGTTGATCGGCATTGCCGGGGCGTTCCTCGCGCGTTTTGTCGGCAGTGGCGTTTTCGGCTGGTATCGCGATGGCACTGCCCCTGGCTGGATCGCGTCGATCCTGGGTGCGATCCTGCTGTTGTGGATCTGGCGCCTGATCAACCGCAATCGCACGGTCTGAACATTTCGGCCTTGCAGCGTTCAGCGCTGCGAAAGCTTTTATGAACGAAGGAACGTCCTGTCGGTGCTATCACCGGCGGGACGTTTTTTCTCCCACGACCGAAGGGTGACGACAATGAACAACCGGGCCTGGATCGCTGCCGTTGCAGCCACGATGGCGAGCGCCGCCGGGGCGCAAGCCGTTACTGTACCGGCGCCAACGCTGCTGACGGTAAGTGCCGAGGGCCGCGTGACGCGGGCGCCCGACCTTGCAGAGGTTACTGGCGGAGTGTTGACAACGGCGCCCACTGCATCGGCCGCGATGAGCGAAAATGCCGTGCGCATGAGCGCTGTCGTCGCCGCATTGCGCAAGGCGGGGGTGGCCGATCGTGATATTCAGACCTCGGGGCTAAACCTGCAGCCGCAATATCGCTACGACAACAACCAGCCGCCGACGCTGACCGGTTATCAGGCGACCAACAATGTCTCGCTGCGTATCCGCAAGCTGGCCGATGCCGGCAAGCTTCTCGATACGCTGGTGAGCGTCGGGGCCAACCAGATCAACGGGCCGAATTTCCGCGTTGAAAACAGTGACAAGGCGCTTGACGAAGCGCGTGTGGCGGCGGTCGCAACCGCCCGCGCCAGGGCGGTACTGTATGCCAACGCCGCCGGGCTCCACATCAAGCGCATCGCATCGATCAGCGAGTCGGGCGGTGAACAGCCGCGGCCGATGATGATGACGATGCGCGCCGACAAGGCATCGGCATCGACGCCGGTCGAGCCCGGTGAGGTGGCATTGACGATCACCGTGACGATGGCGTTCGAGCTCGAATAAGCCTTACGCGATCGTCGCGCCGCCATCGATGACGAAGCATTGGCCGGTGGCGAAACCACCGGCCTTGCCCGCCAGCAGCACCGCCATGCCGGCAATCTCGTCCGGAACGCCAATGCGGCGCAGCGGCGCGCCGCTGGTCGAGGCCTTGAGGATTTCGGGGTTGTCCCAAAGTGCCTTGGCGAAGTCGGTCTTGATAAGGCCCGGCGCGATGCAGTTGACCCGCACATTGTCGGGGCCGAATTCGGCCGCCAGGTTGCGCGCCAGTTGCATGTCGGCCGCCTTCGATATGCAATAGGCGCCGATGACGGTGGACGCCTTCAGCCCTCCGACCGACGAGATGATGGTGATGCTGCCATCCTTCCTCGCCCTCATCGCTGGCGCGACCATCGTCACAATCCAATGGTTGGAGACGATGTTGTTCTGCAGGATCTTGGTGAACTGATCGTCGGTGATGCCTTCCTGCGGCCCGAAATACGGGTTTGATGCAGCGTTGCAGACCAGCGCGTCGATCTTGCCGAAGCGTGCAATGGTGGCACCCACCAGGGCTTGCAGGCTGGCCTTGTCGGCGATGTTGGCAGGAATCGACACGGCAGCCTCGCGCCCCACCGCGGCGTTGATTTCCGCAACTGCCGCTTCACAGGCATCGGCCTTGCGGCTGGAGACCACGACATTGGCACCGTGCTCGGCCATGCGATGCGCGATCGCCTTGCCGATGCCGCGCGACGACCCGGTGATCAGTGCGGTCTGGCCGGTCAGGTCGAAAAGCGCTGGCAACGTCATGATGTCTCTCCCCAAATCAATTGCGCGCGGTTATGGCGCGTCGCCGCAACCGTGTCACCCGTTGCTGGTGACAAGCGCGATGCGGCGCGCCATGGTGCCGCGCAATGTCTAGTTCCATCCTTACTCATCTTGGGCGTCCCGGCGTCCGCGCCACCTGGCTGGCCTGCCTGTTCTTCACCGGCTTCGGATGCCTTGTGCCTTTTCTGCCTGTATGGCTGGAGAAGGCACACGGCTTTTCCGGCTCGCAGATCGGGCTGGTGCTCGCCATCGGCGGTTTCTCGCGAATCATCGCCGGCCCGCTCACCGCTGCATGGGCCGATGGCCGCAAGGATCGCCGGGCCCCGATGTTCCTGTTTTCAGGATTGCTGACATTGGGTTTCGCGTCGCTCTGGTTCGTCGAGAGCTTTGCCGCGGTATTTGCCATCATCCTGTTGATGGACGTGGCGTTCTGGGGCCTGCTCCCAGTCGTCGAGGCAGCACTGCTGCGGCTGACGCGCTATGGCTGGCCGCGCTACGGCTTGGCTCGCGGCCTCGCCTCGGCCGCCTTTGTTGTCGGTTCGAGTGCAGTCGGCGTGTTGATCGATCGCTTCGGGACCTGGGCGATCTGGGGGTGGCTGTTCGGTGTCTCGGCGCTGCTCATCGTGGCGGCGGCATGGATGCAGCCCGAACCGGTGGCGGGTGACCGCGAAGCGCCGTTCACGACGCGGCTCGCGGCGGGGGTCGGAATGCTCAAGGATCGCAAGTTTGCGCTGCTGATCTTTGCCGCCGGCTTGATCCAGGCGACGCACAGCTATTTTTACGTTGCAGGCACGCTGATCTGGACCAACGACCAGCACCTGTCATCGACCTTGAGCGGAAACCTCTGGTCGGTGGGCGTGCTGGCGGAGGTCGGTTTCCTCATCTTCATGGCGCGCTGGACCGAAAAATTCGCACCCGAAACGCTCATCGTCATCGGCGGCATCTCGGCGATCATCCGCTGGACGGCGCTGGCCATGCTGCCGCCTGTCTGGGTGCTGTATCCCCTGCAGATCATGCACGCGGGCACCTTTGCCGCCACCTTCCTCGGTGCCATGCGGATGATCCAGGCGATACACGGCGACGAGCGCACGCCGACAGCGCAGATGATCTACATGGCGCTGGCATCGGCGCCCGCGCAGGCGGTGACGACGCTGCTTTCGGGTGAGCTATATCAATATCTCAAGGCCAGCGGGCAGGGTGCGCTGGGCTATCTCTCCATGTCGGCGGTAGCTTGCGTGGGGCTGTTCCTCGCCGTCCTGTTGTGGTTGCGGCGCAACGACGATGTCCCGGTCAGGGCCTGGGCCATGCAGGCCGAAGCAGGCCGCTAGCGCCGGGCGGCAGCAACGACGTCACGTCAATCCGGCGGCAGCCTTGGATCGGGTTCGCTGGCATAGGGCGGCGGTGGGATGGCGGCCGCGGCGGCGCGCAACGCGTTCGACCAGCGATCGGTCAATTCGCGGTAATAATCCTCCTCCTCATCGACACGGTGGATCATCTCGATCCGCGACACGCCGGAGCGCACCGAAATGATGTCGATGGGCAGGCCGACGGCGAGGTTCGATCGCATCGTCGAGTTGAACGAAATCAACGCCACCTTGATTGCTTCGGCAAGCGGTGTTTCGTAGTTGAGCATGCGGTCGAGAACGGGCTTGCCGTATTTGTGCTCGCCGATCTGCAGGAACGGCGTGTCGGACTGGCACTCGATGAAATTGCCCGCCCCGTAAATCTGGAACAAGCGTGGTTTGCGGCCGTCGATCGAGCCGCCGAACAGCAATGTCGCGGTGGTGCCGACTTTTTCATCCTGCACGACCTTGTCGACTGCAGCCTTGGCGTCGTGCAGTGCCTGGCCGACAATCTGTGCCGCGCGAAACACCGATGGCGCCGTATCCAGCGTTTCGGCTTCGTCGCAGCCCGGCATCATCACGCCTTCGGCAAGCTGGCTGATCGCGGTCTGGGTCACCGACAGGCTGCCCGCCGACGCCACCACCATGACCCTGCCGGGCCGTGTCTCGATGACCCGCAGCTTTCGGTAGGTCGAAATATTGTCCACGCCGGCGTTGGTGCGGGTGTCCGCCATCATCACCAGCCCTTCGCGGACAAGCGCTCCTACGCAATAGGTCATCGAAACAGCCTCCCCGATGGACGGACTCTTCTGGTCTGGTCCGATTGTTGTCACGCCTCGATCTGACCCTGTGCCTGCGACAGTGTCTGCCCCTGCTGGGACTGGACTTGCCCGATTTGCAGGTCGCGGGCCGTCACCTCGACGGTCATCGATTCGCGCCCGCCGCCGCGCCTGGCGCCTCGCACGGGCGCGGCATCGAGATAATCGAGCCCGACAGCGACCCGCAGATAGGCGTCGGTGGTCGACATGCCGTTGGTCGGGTCGAAACCGACCCAGCCGAGGTCCGGTATGTAGGATTCGGTCCAGGCGTGCCCGGCCGGCTGGGTGACAAGGCCGTCTGATCGCACCAGGTGGCCCGAGACATAGCGTGACGGGATGCCGAGGTGCCGGGCCGCGGCGACGAAGATGTGACTGTAATCCTGGCAAACGCCGGCGCCGAGGCCGAAGGCATGGACGGCGTCGGTGTAGCTGTGGGTGACATCGGCATCGAAGCTCATATGTTCGTAAAGGGCGTTGAGCAGGCCGTGGCACGCGGTCAACGGATCATCGTCACCATGCCTGCGGGCAAAGGCGCTTATGGCCTCGTCGGCGGTGGTCAACGGTGTCGTGCGCAGGAAGACCATCTCTGGCAGGGGTTCCGGGGTGCCGCGCAGCACGCCGCCGGTCTCGCTGGTGTCGACCTCGCCGGAAACGTGCAGCGACAGCCGGTTGAGGGCATGGTCGGCGTAGAAAATGTGGACGATGTTGCCGAAGGCGTCGTGTCCGCGCCGCAAATGGCCGTCGGCATCGATATCGAGCCGCCAATGGACGATATGCTGGTCGTCGTGGCCGGCCGGCTCGACGCGCAGCAATTGCACGACCTCGCTTGCCGGCAGCGAATAGTCATATGTCGTGGTGTAATCGACCCGGATCCGCATTGCCGTTCCTAGAACAAATACTGGTCGGCGACGGCTTCACCGAGGCGATTGTTATCGACGATGAAGCGCGTGAGAAATTCGTGCAGTCCGCCGGCAAAGATCGCATCGATGTTGGATTGGCTGAGCCGGGCATGGCCGGCCGCGGCGAGGCGGTGAGCCGGGCCGCGCTTGCCCGTCACGCTGGCAAGCTGGTCGAGCTGGCGCAATATCTCGTCGTAGCAACTGGCGAGGCTGCGCGGGATCTGGCGGTTGAGGATCAACAGGTCCGCGACCAGCCATGGTTTGACCGAATCGCGATACACCCAGCGATAGGCGGTCATCGCCGACACGGTTCGCAGGATGGTCGTCCACTGGAAATAATCGAGGCTGCCTCCAACGGTATCGCCGCGTGGCAACAACAGGTGATATTTGACGTCGAGCAGTCGCGCCGAATTGTCGGCCCGTTCAATGGCGCTGCCGAGGCTGGTGAACCAGAAGGCATCGCCGCGCAGCATGGTGCGGTGCGCAGCCCCTTCGAACGCGGAGACGGCGTGCTTGACCAGGTCGAGTAGCGGGCCGAGTGCTTCGCGGCTTTCAAGGTGGGTGCCGTAGCGCGAGACTTCGAGCCAGGCGGTGTTGATCGCCTCCCAGCCTTCCTCGGTCAACGCGGTGCGCACGGCCCGCGCATTCGATCGCGCCGCCTCGAGGCATGATCGTATCGAGCTGGGATTTGACGGATCGAGGGTGAGGAAATCGCTGATTTCGGCTTCATCAAGGGTCAGCCCGCGTTCCTTGTGGGCACGGGTCATCCAGGTTGCGGCAAGCGCAGATTCCCAGGCGTTGCCGGCGCCGCCATAGGATGTCGGCAGCGCAGCAAGCCGCTGGGTCGCTTCGATCAACCGCGCGGTGAAGTCGGCACGCTCAAGGTAGCGGCCCATCCAGTAAAGGTTGCTGGCGGAGCGGGAGAGCATTTAACCTTCTCCCGCGGCGAGCCAGGTGAAGCGATGGCGCCCCGCGTCAATCATCGACCACCCATGTATCTTTCGTCCCTCCGCCCTGGCTCGAATTGACCACCAGCGACCCGGGCGTCATCGCCACGCGTGTCAGCCCGCCGGGAACGATATGCACGCCGTTGGTCCCCGTCAGCACGAACGGCCGCAAATCGACATGGCGCGCCGCGATGCCGGCATCGGTCGCGGTCGGGCAGGTGCTGAGCGCCAGTGTCGGCTGGGCGATGAATTTGTCGGGCTGGGCCTTCAGCTTGGCGGCAAAGGCGGCAAGTGTCGCGGCCGGGGCATGGGGGCCGATCAGCATCCCGTAGCCGCCGGAGCCGTCGACCTCCTTGACCACCAACTCGGCAAGGTGATCGAGCACATAGCCCAGCGCTTCGGGCTCACGACAGCGCCAGGTCGGCACATTGTTGAGCAGGGGTTCCTCGCCGGTGTAAAAACGGATGATCTCGGGCATGTACGAATAAATGGCCTTGTCGTCGGCGACACCGGTGCCGACGGCATTCGCCAGGGTAACGTTGCCCGCACCATAGGCTGCCATCAGCCCGGGCACCCCAAGCATCGAGGCGGGGTTGAAAACCAACGGGTCGATGAAGGCGTCGTCGAGACGGCGATAGATGACATCGACCCGTTCCGGCCCTTCGGTGGTGCGCATGTAGACGATATCGTCGCGGACAAAGAGGTCGGAGCCTTCGACAAGTTCGATACCGAGCTTGTCGGCAAGGAAACTGTGTTCGTAAAAGGCGCTGTTGTGGCTCCCCGGTGTCAGCAGCACGCACACCGGCGCATTGCCGCCTCGCGCCTTGCGCGGAGAGACCGACGCAAGCGTTTCAAGCAGGGCTTCGGGGTATGTTTCCACCGGAGCCACTTTCAACGAGTTGAACAGTTCCGGCACCAGCTTGAGCATGACCTCGCGATTTTCGAGCATGTACGAGACCCCCGATGGCGTGCGGGCATTGTCCTCGAGCACATAAAATTCGTCGGGACCGGTGCGGACAAGATCGATGCCGGCAATATGGGTCCAGATGCCGCCGGGGGGCTTCCTGCCGGCCATGTGCAGGCAATAGCCCGGATTGTGCAGCACCAGTTCTTCGGGCAAAATCCCAGCACGCAGAATATCGCGCGGCCCGTAAACATCGGCGAGAAACGCATTAAGGGCGGCGACCCGCTGCTTCAGCCCCTGCTCGAGGATGTTCCATTCGCTCCGCGCCAAAATCCGCGGCACGATATCGAAAGGGATCAGGCGCTCGGTCGCATCGGGATCGCCATAGACGGCAAAGGTAATGCCGATGCGGCGAAAGAAAAGCTCGGCCTGCCGGCGCCTTGCCGCCATGACCGCCGGGGGCGACTGGTCGATCCACGCTTGAATGGAGCGATAGGCGAGGCTGACATCGACATCGCTGGCGCGGCCATAGGCACTGCCTATACCGTACATTTCGTCAAAGGCCGTCGCTGCTGGCATTCCCGCTCCTGTGTCGCCGGTGCGATACTGTGCGGTGCAGCGTAAACCGGCAAGGGCCTAATGTTGCAGCAGGGCGCAACGTTGCCGCCGCCTGCAACGCGATGCAGGCGGCGGCTGGGGCGGCTATTGCGGGCGTTCGTTCTCATGCGGCCCGGTCGTCCGCGCTGTCGGCTGTTGGCGTTCCTGCCGTTCCTGGCGCTGTTGTTGGGGCTGGGCCTGGGGTTGTGGCCGCTGCTGTGGTGCCGGTGCGAAGTTGCGCATCGGTTGCGGCTGGCCCTGGAACTGCGGCGCGGGACGCGACGACTGCATCGTTCCTGCAGCGATCGCGCCGCTGACGGTATTGCCGCCAGCCGGCCGGCCACCGGGGTAGCCTCCACCCTGATAGCCGCCGCCCGGCGGGCGGTAACCCTGGCCCGGCACGCCGGCGGGTTCGCCGACAATCACCGGGCGCGTTGCCGATGGTTGGCCTGCGTTCCACGCCGGTCGCTGCCCTGCGGCCGGCCGGCCATTGTAACCCGGACGTCCGCTCTCAGGGCGATAGCCGCCGTTCCAGCCAGGATTACCCTGGGTCGGCCGTCCGTTCTGGCTGTCGTTGCCATGACCGTTCCAGCCAGGGCGAGCCTGGCCGGCAAGCCCGCCGCCAATGACACCGCTGACTCCGCCGTTCTGGCCGGGTCTGCCGTCGCCATTCCAGCCGCCCGGCCTGCCGCCACCCGGCCTGCCGTCATTGGGTCTGCCATCATGGAGGCGACCGTCCTGCCATCCGCCGGGGCGGCCACCGCCATGGTTGTTGCTGCCATTGCCGTTGTGCCAGTCCCCGCGGTTTTCCCAGCGGCTGCGCGCCCAGAAATCACGCCCGCGGTCCCAGCCGACAATCCGGCCGCCAAAGCGTGGCTGATAGAGATAGCTTCGCGGAACCCAGACCCAGCTTGGCGCATACCAACTGTCGTAGTTGTCATATCCGCCGCCAAAACCAATTCCGACCGAAACGTTCAGGCCCGGCGGAATCGGCGCCCAGCCGGCGTATTCGTCCGAATCGCGGAATGCCACCCATGAGGGCGCCCATTGCGTGCCGGGCACCCACACCCAGCCGACCGCGGGTTCATAACCCCAGCGGCCATAATGGTCGGTAATCTCGCCAAAGGGTTCGTCGCTGATCCAGTACTGGTTTTCGCCCCACCGGCCGTTGGTGTAGGGACGCCAGTCGGGGGCGACATTGGGCTGGAAGGCATTGCCCCAGCGGCTGTTGACCCAGCGACCATAAGGCGCCAGCTGTTCGTAAAATACATCAACCGAAACGACGTCCTGCCCCTGCGGATAGGCGCCATCGCTGTAGCCGCCGGGCGGCGGCGCGCCATAGCCATTGTCGTAACCCTGGGCATAGCCATCATAAGCACAGCCTGCGGTCATCAGCAGCGCGGCGACGGGCAGTAAACGAAACGGTGTCATCTGTGTGAACCTCCAATTGCAACAAGGTTTACGCCGGCCCGGCTTTCGGCGCGATGAATAGCTTGGCCCGGCTTGATATTGCATCGGCGGCGCCTTCCGCTCACACATGGAGGCTGGAAACGGGGGAAGAACGATCATGACCACCGAATTGCACCTGCTTGCTGCGGCGCTCATCCTGGCGGTCGTCCAGATATTGTTGTTCGATGTGGCCCGTACCGGCCAATACGGCATCAAGTGGAACACCGGCGCGCGTGACGAGGCGATGCCGCCGCTCTCTGCAGGTGCGGAGCGACTGCAGCGCGCCCAGAACAATCTTTTCGAAACCCTGCCATTGTTCATTGCAGCCGTGCTTGGCCTGCACGCCGCCGGGGTGTCGAACCCGACGACGATCCTGGGCGCGCAGCTATGGTTCTGGGGCCGCGTCGCCTATGTGCCGCTCTATGCCTTTGGCGTGAAGATGCTGCGCTCGATTGTCTGGCTTATCAGCTTTGCCGGATTGGTGATGTTGATCGCGGCATTCTTCGGGGCGTGAACACGATGGCGATGCGCCATGCAGCCGGGCACCGCGTAAGCGGATCGGCGGTCAGCGCGCCATCTCCATGATGATCGCCCATTCGGTCGCCAGCACGGGCGTCACCGAAAGCCGGAACTGGCGGAACATCGTCATCCCCGCCAGCGCCGGATTTGCCTTCATTGCCGCCAGGGTTACCGGTGTCGCCAGGGCGCATACCGGGGCCATCTCGACCGCGACGAAACGCCCGGCCGGATCCGACGGGTCGAGGAATGCGGGTTTGACCACTTCCGCAATGCCGACAACGGCCAACCCGACGTTTGAATGATAGTACAGCGCCTGGTCGCCGACTCGCATCGCCTTCAGGTATAGCGCCGCCTGGTTGTTGCGCACTCCGTCCCAGACTGTTCGGCCATCGCGCACCAGATCGGAAAAGGCGTATTTCTCTGGCTCCGACTTGACCAGCCAATATGACGGCGTAGCGATCATGGTGTCCTGTTCGTTTGCGATTGATGCCTTTAAACGCGATATGACGGCGGCGGCACGATGTCCCGCAAAATTCACCCGAAATCGAACGATTGCCTGGAGACCCGGCCATGCCAGCCCCTGAACGCCATCTTGTCTCACGCATCGGCTGGCTGCGCGCCGCAGTGCTCGGGGCGAACGACGGGATCGTCTCCACCGCCAGCCTGATCGTCGGGGTCGCTGCAGCCGCGCCGCAGCCGGGCGCCATCGCCATCGCCGGCGCGGCCGGGCTGGTAGCCGGGGCCATGTCCATGGCGGCGGGCGAATATGTCTCGGTCAGCTCGCAGGCCGATACCGAGCGCGCTGATCTCGCCCGTGAGCGCGGCGAGCAGGAAAGCGATCCAACGGGCGAGCATGCCGAGCTTGCGGCAATCTATCGTGGCCGCGGTCTCGATGTCGCGACCGCCGACGCGGTTGCCACGCAGATGATGGCCGCCGATGCACTCGGTGCCCATGCCCGTGACGAGCTCGGCATCTCCGAGATTACGACAGCCCGTCCGGTACAGGCAGCGCTGACGTCGGCCGCGACATTCACCGCAGGGGCTGCGCTGCCGCTCCTGCTGGTCTTCATCGTGCCGCAACCGCATCTTGTCGTGGTCGAATCGATCGCCGCGCTGCTATTCCTTGCCGTCCTTGGCGCCATCGGCGCACGTATCGGCGGTGCGAATATGATGCGTGCCGTGGTTCGCGTGACATTCTGGGGTGCCCTGGCGCTGGCGATCACCGCCGGTATCGGACGGCTTGTGGGGACGGCGGTATAGGGCCGGGCGCTGGCCACACCGGCCGTCGCGCCATAAAAATGAGTGGCACTTGAATGATGCGTAGTGTAAGAACGCATTACTGGGGAGTGAAGTGTCCCGAAGGGGACATCGGGAGAGACATATGGCGAGCAAGCATACCCTGTCGCGCGAAGAAGCCCCGCCGCAATGGCCACTGCCGCCGCGCCACCGGCCGCAACTCGCCGATCACAAGCCCGAAACGCTGACCGCCTATCTCGCGACGGCACCACTTGGCGATGTCGATATCGCCGACCCGCTGTGGTGGGAAACCGATACGCACTGGACGTTTTTCAAACGCTTGCGTGACGAGGCGCCGATTCATTTCACCAGCCTGAACAGTGAACGGCACCGCGGCTACTGGTCGGTTACCCGCTGGGCGGATATCATGGCTGTCGACACCAACCACCAGGTGTTTTCATCGGATGCCCATCTTGGCGGCATCACGCTGTTCGACATGGACAGCGATTTCATCATGCCGATGTTCATCGCCATGGACCAGCCCAAGCACGACGTGCAGCGCAAGGCCGTCAACCCGATCGTGTCGGGGGCCAACCTCGCAGCGTTCGAATCCTTGATCCGCGAGCGCACCGAGGCGGTGCTCGATGGCTTGCCGCGCGGCGAAGTCTTCGATTGGGTCGATCGTGTCTCGATCGAATTGACCAGCCGGATGCTGGCGACGCTATTCGATTTCCCCCAGGAACATCGCCGCAAGCTGACCTATTGGTCCGACATCGCCACTGCCGATCCTGAAGTACCAGGCAATTTGCAGAAGGAGGAGCGCCAAGCCGTGCTGCTCGGCATGTTGCAGGAGTTCATGGGACTGTGGAATGCCCGCGTGAACGATCCCGAACCCAAGGGTGACCTGATTTCCATGCTCGCCCACAACCCGGCGACGCGCGACATGCCGCCGATGGAATTCATGGGCAATCTTGTGCTGCTCATCGTCGGCGGCAACGACACGACGCGCAACTCGATCACCGGCGGGCTCAAGTTCCTCAATGACAACCCGGCTGAATATGCCAAGCTGCGCGCCAACCATGCCCTGATCGAGCCGATGGTATCGGAAATCATCCGCTACCAGACGCCGTTGGCGCATATGCGCCGCACAGCGCTGGAGGATTCGATCCTGGGTGGCCAGCACATTCGCAAGGGTGACAAGGTCATCATGTGGTATGTGTCGGGCAACCGTGACGAGCGTGCGATCGACAGTCCCGATGCCTTCATCATCGATCGGGTTCGCCCGCGCCAGCACATGGCCTTCGGCTTCGGTATCCACCGCTGTGTCGGCAACCGCCTCGCCGAATTGCAGCTCAAGATTCTGTGGGAAGAGATCATGAAGCGCTTCGACAACATCGAGGTCGTCGCCGAGCCGGAGCGGGTGCCATCGGCCTTCGTCAAGGGCTACAAATCGCTGATGGTCCGCATTCCGGCCTGATTTCCCAAGACTTTTTGCAGGATCTGCAATGGCAAGCATCACCTATGTCGAATTCAATGGCACCCCGCACAAGGTCGAGGTGCCGGACGGCATCTCGCTGATGGAAGGGGCCTTGCAGAACGGTGTGCCCGGCATCGATGGCGATTGCGGCGGCAATGCCGCTTGCGCCACCTGCCACGTCTATGTCGATGCCGACTGGGCAGGCAAGACCGGCAGCCGCAGCGAGCAGGAAGAGGCGATGCTCGACCTCGCCAGCGACGTGCGGCCGGCCAGCCGGCTCGCCTGCCAGATATTCGCCAGCGGCGACGTCGACGGGCTGGTGCTGCATATGCCCGAGACGCAGCACTGACCGCGTGGCATAGGCTTTAATACATCGAGACGATTGCCCGGGGGATATTGCCATGCCGTTATCACTTCACGACGCCTTCATCCCGTCCGCTCGTCAGATCGTGGCGGCCTGCGCCGCGCTGATCGACAAGGCCGAAGCCCATTGCACCGAACATGGGGTCGATCCGGCCGAGATGATCTCCGCCCAGCTGGCGCCCGACATGGCCGCGGTGCCATTCCAGGTCTATTCGGTTGCCCATCACACCGCCGGCGCCATCGTCGGGGTACGAGCCGGCAAGTTCACACCCGATCGGCCCCATGGCGAGCAAAGCTTTGCCTCCCTGAAAGCAATGGTTGCCACCGCCGGGGCAGAACTGGCGGCACTCGATCCGGCAGAACTCGATACGTATATTGGCAAGCCGGTGACGTTCATGCTTGGCGCCATGGAAATGCCTTTCAAGGCGGAAAATTTCCTGCTGTCGTTCAGCCAGCCGAACTACTATTTCCATGCCACGACCTTCTACGACATCCTGCGTCACAAGGGCGTCAAGATCGGCAAGCGCGATTTCATGGGAATGCCGCGTATCGGGCTTTAGCTGCGGCGCGCTTGACCTGCGGCGCTGCGCCCGCTAATCGCGCCGCCACCGGCAATCGTGTCGGTAACCACATGCAGGGGCAACCCATCCGGTGTCGGCCTGGTCCTTGACAGGGCAAGTCGAACATCTCCTGCAGCGGACCAACCGGATAGAGGAGACAGACTATGGCGACTCCCGTCGTCTCGATGGCGCAGCTTTTGGAAGCCGGCGCCCACTTCGGCCACCAGACCCACCGCTGGAACCCGAAGATGAAGCCTTACATCTTCGGTGACCGCAACGGCGTTCACATCATCGACCTTTCTCAGAGCGTTCCGTTGTTCGCCCGCGCGCTTGATTTCGTCCGCGGCACCGTCCAGTCGGGCGGCAAGGTCTTGTTCGTCGGCACCAAACGCCAGGCGCAGGAGCCTATCGCCGAGGCCGCACGTCGGTCCGGCCAGCATTACGTCAACCATCGCTGGCTCGGCGGCATGCTGACCAACTGGAAGACGATTTCGGGTTCGATCAAGAAGTTCAAACAGCTCGAGGAACAGCTTTCGGGCGACACCGTCGGGCTGACCAAGAAGGAAATTCTGAAGCTCACCCGTGAACGTGACAAGTTCGAGCTTTCGCTCGGCGGCATCCGCGACATGGGCGGCCTTCCCGATGTCATCTTCATCATTGACGTGAACAAGGAAGAGCTCGCGGTCAAGGAAGCCAACGTCCTTGGTATCCCGGTTGTCGCCATCCTCGACACCAACACCGATCCTTCCGGCATCGCCTTCCCGGTTCCGGGCAATGACGACGCCAGCCGCGCCATCATGCTGTACGTCAACGCCATTGCCGATACCGTCATCGATGCCCGCCAGGGCCGTGCCGCCGATCGTGGCCTCGACCTTGGTGCGATGGCTGAGCCGCCGGTCGAGATCGCCATCTCCGAGCCGGTCGCCGACGCCGTCGAAGCTGCGCCGGTGACAATGGTTGATGCCGTCGAGGCGCCTGCTGCGGCCGAAGTCGAAACGCAAGCCTGAGGCCCGCCGCCGCTATCCATGCGGCGCCGTGACATGAGCATGGCCGGGCTTCCGTTCGCGGGCGCCCGGTCCTTGCTGTAAAATTTGCCGCTTTCACGAAAATGTAATGCTGGCCGTCCATCGGCCACCCCATATCCAACCAAGGAGCCACGACATGGCCGATATCACCGCAGCAATGGTGAAGGACCTGCGCGACCGTACCGGCGCCGGCATGATGGACTGCAAGAAGGCGCTCAACGAAACCGCCGGTGACACCGAAGCGGCCGTTGACTGGCTGCGCACCAAGGGCCTCGCTGCTGCTGCCAAGAAGGCCGGCCGCACCGCCGCCGAAGGCCTGATCGGCGTCACCACCGCCGGCACCCGCGGTGCCGTCGTCGAGGTCAATTCCGAAACCGATTTCGTCGCCAAGAACGAGACATTCCAGGGCTTTGTGCGCACCGTCACCGCCATCGCGTCAGAACTGGGCAGCGATGTCGCAGCGCTGCTGGCAGCCTCCTATCCGGAGAGCGATGGCAGCGTTCACGACAAGCTTACGCACAATATTGCCACCATCGGCGAGCACCAGACGCTGCGCCGTGCCGCTATCGTCGAAGTCGGCCAGGGCATCGTGACGTCGTATGTCCACAATGCCACCGTCTCGGGCCTTGGCAAGATCGGCGTTCTCGTCGGCCTTGAATCGTCCGCCCCGGCAGAGATCCTCGAGCCTCTCGGCAAGCAGATCGCCATGCACATCGCTGCCGCCAACCCGCTGGCGCTCGATGAAACCGGCCTTGATGCCGAACTGGTCGAGCGCGAGCGCGCCATCGCCCGTGAAAAGGCCGCCGCGTCGGGCAAGCCCGCCGACATAGTCGAGCGCATGATTGAGGGTGGCGTGCGCAAATATGCCCAGGAAAACTCGCTGATGACGCAGGTCTTCGTTATCGACGGCAAGTCCAAGGTCAGCGATATCGTCGCCGCCGCCGCAAAGACCGCCGGCACGCCGATCGTCGTCAAGTCGTTTGTCCGCCTGCAGCTGGGCGAAGGCATCGAGCGCGAGGAAAAGGATTTCGCAGCAGAAGTGGCTGCGGCTGCGGGAATTTAAGCGGTTTCAGCAGCCATTCGGGGCGTCGGGCGGGCATTATCGGGCCTGCCCGGGTCCCGAATGTCGGGGCTGCTGATGTTAAATCCACCGCGTTCGCGCTAATCCTTGGCACCGTGCCCGCACGTGACTAGTGTGCGCGCCACACCCGACCTTTGGAGCCAATAAAGTCGTCATGCCAAGGTCTGCCTACAAGCGTATCCTGCTGAAACTGTCCGGCGAAGCGCTGATGGGGCAGGGCCAGTATGGCATCGATCCGGCCGAGACGGCACGTATCGCCGGCGAGGTAAAGCTGGCTGTTGCGGCTGGCTACCAGATTTGCCTGGTCGTGGGCGGCGGTAATATTTTCCGCGGGTTGGCGGCAGCGGCAAAGGGTTTCGACCGTGGTTCGGCTGACTATATGGGTATGCTGGCGACGGTGATGAACGCGCTTGCGGTGCAGAACGCGCTGGAACAGATCGGCGTTGAAACCCGTGTCCAGTCGGCCATTCCGATGCCCAGCGTCTGCGAGCCCTACATCCGCCGTCGCGCCGAACGGCATATGGAGAAGGGCCGCGTCGTCATCTTTGCCGCCGGTACCGGCAACCCGTTCTTCACCACCGATACCGGCGCCGCCCTGCGTGCCGCTGAAATGCAGTGCGACGCACTGTTGAAGGGCACATCGGTCGATGGCGTCTATGATGCCGATCCAAAGAAAGTGCCGACGGCAAGGCGTTACGAAACACTGAGCTATACCACCGTGCTCGCCAATGATCTGAAGGTGATGGACGCCAGTGCCATCGCCATGTGCCGCGACAGCGACATACCGATCATCGTCTTCAACATTCGCGAGGCCGGCACGCTGGCGGCGGTGTTGAAGGGCGAAGGAACATCGACGATCATCAGCAACGAGGAGCCGCGTTTTGGCTGAATTCGAACCAGGGCCATGGAAGGCCGACCTCGAGCGCCGCACCACTGGCGCTATCGAGGCGTTGAAGCATGATCTGGGTGGCTTGCGCACCGGGCGCGCGTCGACGACGCTGCTCGATCCGGTAACGGTCGAGGTCTATGGATCGGCCATGCCGTTGTCTCAGGTGGCAACCGTGACGGCGCCCGAATCGCGGATGTTGTCGGTCCAGGTCTGGGACAAGTCGAACGTCACGCCTGTGGACAAGGCCATCCGTTCCGCAGGCCTTGGCCTGAACCCCATTGTCGACGGCCAGACCCTTCGCCTGCCTATCCCCGACCTGACCGAGGAGCGCCGCAAGGAGCTTGCCAAGCTGGCGTCGTCTTATGCCGAAAAAGCCAAGATTGCCGCCCGCAACGTTCGCCGCGATGGCATGGAAACGCTGAAAGCCGCTGAAAAGAAGGGCAAGATCAGCCAAGACGAGCAAAAGAAGCTTGAAACCGAGGTCCAGAAAATGACCGACAAGGCGGTTGCCGATATCGACAGCGCCGCCACCGCCAAGGAAAAGGAAATCCTCGGCAAGTGAGCCTCGCGGTCGCCTCCACCCAAGCCGGCGGCACCGCCAGCAGCTTGCGCCATCTTGCCATCATCATGGATGGCAACGGCCGCTGGGCGAAGGCAAAGCGGCTGCCACGGTTGGCGGGGCACCGCGCCGGGGTCGAGGCGGTGCGCCGCGTCGTCGAGGCGGCGCCCGATCTCGGCATCGAAATCCTCACGCTTTATGCGTTCTCGAGCGAAAACTGGAAGCGTCCCGCCGACGAAGTTTCGGACCTCATGGGGCTGTTGCGCCATTATATCCGATCCGAAATCAAGGAGCTTCACCGCAACGGCGTGCGACTGAGCTTCATCGGCGATTGGAAGGCGTTGCAGTCCGATCTTGTCGAGCTGCTCGAGGATGCCCGCCAGCTTACAGCCAACAATACCGGGCTGCGACTGGTGATGGCACTCAATTACGGCGGGCAGGACGAGATGGTGCGCGCTGTCCGAACCCTTGCCGCGGATGTCGCGGCGGGCAGGCTCGACCCGGCAGCTATAGACACCGACATGGTCGGCGACCGGCTCGACACGGCCGGGATGCCGCCGCCGGACCTGGTATTGCGCACATCCGGCGAGCAACGCCTGTCGAATTTCCTGCTCTGGCAATCGGCTTATGCCGAGTTCGTCGCCACCGATATCCTCTGGCCCGATTTCGACCGCGTTGCGCTGGCCGATGCCGTTGCCGAATTCGCTACGCGCGAGCGTCGTTTTGGCGGGCGTTGAAGCGGTGACAGTGCCGATCGTGCCGACATCGACCCGCAATCCGTTGCTGACCCGCATTGCCACCGGTATCGTCCTGATCGCGGTGGCAATCGCCGCAGTGTGGCTGGGCGGGACGGTGTTTTCCGCGCTGGTTGCAGCCGCGATACTGACCATGTTTGCCGAATGGGCGGTCATGCATCGCATGGGACGCGGCTTGCGGCTGGCGGGGCTTGCGGTGCTTGCTGGCGTGGTGCTGCTGATGACGCTGGTCAGCGTCAACGAGGCTGTGGTCGCCCTTGCGGGTGGTGCCGGCCTGTTGGGTCTCTTCGCACGCCGCATGCAGCGCGGCAGCGGTTTCTGGGTGTCGGCGGGGGTGCTCTACTGCGGCCTGCCGGCAATCGCGCTGGTCTGGTTGCGCGGGCACAGCCTCGGGCTCGAGGCCGTGATCTGGCTGCTGGCAATCGTGTGGACGACGGATATCGCGGCGTTCTTCGCCGGTCGCGCCATCGGCGGTGCGAAACTGATGCCCAGCGTCAGCCCGAACAAGACATGGGCGGGCGCCATCGGCGGCGTCATTGGCGCGGCAGTGGTAGGCGGCGGCCTCGCCGCGGCGCTGCTGGTTGGCCATTATGGCGCGTCGGCAGTCCGAATTCCCGAATTCGTCGCGCTCGCCATTGCCTTGTCTGTGCTGTCGATACTGGGGGACCTGTTCGAGAGCGGGCTGAAGCGCCGCGCCGGGGTCAAGGATTCGGGCACGATCCTGCCTGGTCACGGCGGCGTGCTCGATCGTCTTGACGGGTTGGTGCCGGTTGCGGTCGCCGGCGGGCTGGCGTTTGCCTGGACGGGTTGGGCCGGTTGATGAAGACGCTGACAATCCTTGGTGCGACGGGCTCGGTGGGCAGCCAGGCGCTCGACCTGGTGGCGCGCAATCCCGGGCGCTGGCAGGTCGATGCGTTGACAGCGAACAGCGACGCATCGGGGCTGGCAGCGGCAGCGCTGGCCAGCGGCGCGCGCTATGCCGCGATTGCCGATCCGGCGGCGTATCCCGCCCTGAAAGCTGCGCTTGCCGGCTCACCCTGCGAATCCGCCGCCGGCCCCGAGGCCATCTGTGAAGCCGCGAGGCGTCCGTCCGACATTGTGCTGACCGCGATTGTCGGGGCCGCCGGCCTTGCGCCAACGCTGGCTGCGGTCGAACGCGGTGCGACGCTGGCCATCGCCAACAAGGAAACGCTGGTGTGTGCCGGCCCCGTGGTCACATCTGCCGCCAAGGTGTCGGGTGCCGTGCTGCTTCCCGTCGATAGCGAGCACAACGCCGTTTTCCAGGTCTTCGACCATGCGCGGCCGGATCGCATCCGCAAGATCATCCTGACCGCCAGCGGCGGGCCGTTTCGATGCCTGAGCCGGGCCGAGATGGCGCAGGTCACGGTCGCGGACGCATGCAAACACCCGATCTGGTCGATGGGCGCCAAAATCTCGGTCGATTCGGCAACGTTGATGAACAAGGGCCTGGAACTGATCGAGGCGCATCATCTGTTTCCGGTCGGCATCGATCGGCTCGACGTCATTGTCCATCCGCAATCGGTGGTGCATTCGATGGTCGAATATATCGATGGCTCGGTACTGGCCCAGCTCGGCACCCCCGACATGCGAATTCCGTTGGCGTATGCGATGGCGTGGCCCGAAAGAATTGCCACCCCGGCGGCGCGTCTCGACCTGGCTTCGATTGCCAGGCTGGAGTTCGAAGCGCCTGATCTTGCCCGGTTTCCGGCGCTGGCACTGGCCTGGGATGCGCTCCGCGCCGGCGGCTCGGCGCCGTGCATCCTGAATGCCGCCAACGAGATTGCCGTGGCGGCGTTCATCTCCGGGCAAGTTGGATTCCTCGATATCGATGCCATCGTGGCGGCAACGCTGGCACGGGTCGCCTCGGGACCGGTCGGGTCGCTGGACGAGGTGGTGGAAGTCGATGCGGCGGCGAGAGCCGAGGCGAGGCAGCAGGCGAGGGAGAGGGCGCGTTGACCGATTTGCTGCCGCAGCCCGGCGTGTTTTTCACGCTGGCCAGCTACATCCTCATGATCGGCATCCTCGTCTTCGTCCATGAAGGCGGTCACTATCTCGCCGGGCGGTTCTTTGGCGCCAGAATCGACAGCTTCGCCTTTGGTTTCGGCCCGGAACTGATCGGGCGCACCGACAAGCGCGGCGTGCGCTGGAAACTGAATGCCATCCCGCTTGGCGGCTATGTCAAGTTCACCGGCGACATGAACGCCGCCAGCCAGCCCGATCCGGAGATCGCTGCGCTGCCGGCCGAGGCGCGCGCCAGTCTGTTCATTTCCAAGCCGATGTGGCAGCGCGCCATCATCATCGCCGCCGGTCCCGCCATCAATTTCGTCTTCGCCATTGCCATCCTTTCGGGGTTTTACATGGCGCTCGGCCACCCGTTGACGCCGGCGGTGATCGCCAAGGTCGAACCGGGCAGTGCCGCGGCAGCAGCGGGCCTCCAGGCCGGTGATCGCATCACCGCGATCGATGGCGACAGTGTCAGCCGTTTCGAGGATATCGTCGGCGCTGTCATGGTCGCTACGGGCGCGCCGATGGCACTGACCTATGAACGTGGCGGCAGTGAACACGCCATCGTCGTCACGCCGCGGATGGTTACCGACAGCGATCGCTTCGGCAATGTCGTCAGGCATGGTCGGCTTGGCCTGCGCCCCGGTGTTCAGGTCGTTGAAACGGTCAACCCGGTTGCTGCCATCGGCTATGGCATCAGCGATACCGGCACCATCATCGGCGGTATCGCGACGACATTGAAACAGATCATCGTCGGTGATCGCAGTGTAAAGGACCTCGGCGGACCGCTTAAGACGGGTCAGATCACCGCGCAGGCGGCTTCGCTCGGCGTGTTGTCGTTCATCTCGTTCATGGCGTTTTTCTCGATCAACCTCGGTTTCCTCAACCTGTTACCGATACCGATGCTGGACGGCGGCCATCTCTTCCTCTACGCGGTCGAGGCCATCAGACGGCAGCCGCTCGGCGCGAAGGTCCAGGAATGGGCGTTCATGTCCGGATTTGCGGCGCTTATGTCGGTGATGGTGATCCTGACATGGAGCGATCTTGGATCGTACGGTGTGTGGGAACGGCTGGCAGGGTGGTTCAGCTGACGATGATGGAATTCTATGTGTCGAGTGCGGGTGGCAGCAAGGACGGGTCAAGCGTGAATCAGGGTCCTGGACGCAAGCCGCAAACGGCGCCGCGTCTTATTTCTGCACTGCTTATCTCGACGATGCTGGCAACGCCGGCTTTGGCGCAGCGTCCGCGCAAGCCCGATGCGGCGCCACCGCCACCGCCCGCCGCCGACGCACCGCGTCCCACGGTCGCCAATGCCACCGGAACAGTGCGCGCCGTCCTCGTGCGCGGCACCGAACGCCTCGAGCCCGAGACGGTGCGGTCATACCTCAATCTCAACATCGGCGAGCCTTATGATCGCGAGCGTCTCGACCAGGCGCTCAAGGCGCTGTTTGCCTCGGAATTGTTCGCAGATGCGACAATCCGCGACGATAATGGCTCGTTGACGGTCGAGGTCCGCGAAAACCCGGTCATCAACCGGATCGTGATCGAGGGCGCCAAGCGGGTCAAGGAAGACAAGATCCGCGAAGAAATCCGCATCGCGCCGCGCCAGATCTTCACGCGCAGCAAGGCGCGGGCCGATGTCGGGCGCATCCTTGAGCTTTATCGCCGTTCGGGGCGGTTTGCCGCGTCGATCGAGCCAAAGATCGTCCAACTCGAACAGAACCGCGTCGATGTGGTGTTCGAAATCAGCGAGGGACCGAAATCCAAGGTTCGCCAGATCAACGTCCTCGGCAACAGCAAGTTTTCCGATGACGCGATCCGCAAGGCAATGGCGACCAAGCAGGCGCGGCCATGGCGCTTCTTCAGCTCCAACGACACCTACGATCCTGATCGGCTGGCTTATGACCAGCAGAAGCTGCGTCAGTTCTACCTGACCAATGGCTACGCCGATTTCCGGGTTGTGTCATCGGTGGCGGAGCTTACGCCGGACCGCCGGGACTTTATCGTCACCTATGTCGTCGATGAAGGTGAACGCTACAAGTTCGGCAAGGTCGAGCTTGACAGCCAGATCCGCGATATCAAGCCAAAGGATTTCCAGCCGCTCATCAGGATCAAGCAGGGTGACTGGTACGACGCCCAGAAGATCGAGAACACCGTCGATGGCCTGACCGAGACCGCCGGTCTGCTCGGCTATGCCTTTGCCGATGTGCGGCCGCAGTTCGATCGCGACAAGGACAAGCGCGAGATGAACGTGACCTTCGCCATTGGCGAAGCGCCGCGCGTTTATGTCGAGCGTGTCCAGATCAACGGCAATACCCAGACGCTCGACAAGGTCATCCGCCGCGAGTTCCGGCTGACGGAGGGCGACGCCTTCAACAGCGTCAAGGTCAAGCGCTCCCGCGACCGGCTGCAGGGTCTGGGCTATTTCCAGGAAAAGCTGGAGATCGAGCAGAAGCCCGGGTCAGCGCCCGACAAGGTCATCCTCGAAGCCAATGTGCAGGAAAAGCCGACCGGCGAGTTGCAGGTATCCGCGGGCTATTCCAGCCTCGAGAATTTCATCCTGTCGCTGTCGATCAAGCAGCGCAACTTCCGCGGTCGCGGCCAGGAACTTCGCGCGTCCGCCAATATATCGAGCTATTCGAAATCGATCGAGGCGGGCTTTACCGAGCCCTATCTGTTCGGGCGCAACCTGGCGCTCGGTTTCGACGTGTTCCGCCGTGACTACCGCTCGTTCCGTTATACCACCACCAGCACGCGCGACACGACCTACACCCAGGTGTCGACCGGCTTCCAGGTGCGAACCGGCTTCCCGATCACCGAATATTGGGCAGCCTCGTTCCGCTATGGGCTGTCGCGTGACCAGATCAACCTCGACCAGGCGACCTATTACACCAACGGCATCTGCGACCCGCTCAAGGCCGGACGTTACCTGTGCGATGCCGTTGGCGACCGCACGACCTCGTCTGTTGGCTACAGCCTGATCTTTGACAACCTCAACAACCGCCTGCGGCCTTCGGCGGGGCAGCGTTTCTCGATCAGCCAGGACCTTGCCGGCATTCCCATCGGCGTCAAATATGTCCGGACACGCGGCAATTATGACTGGTATCACGCGCTATTCGGCTCGGGCTTCGTGCTCAACCTCGGCGGTGAAGCCGGCTATATCAAGGGCTATGGCGGCGATGATGTCCGCCTCACGGATCGTTTCTTCCTCGGCGAACCCCAGATGCGCGGCTTCGGCATCCGCGGCGTCGGCCCGCGTGTCATCCGCAAGTTCCTGAACGCGGACGGCACCACCATCGAGGACAAGAAGCAGTGGACCGATGATGCCATCGGCGGCCGTGCCTATTACCTGGGCCGTGCCGAAATCCAGATCCCGCTCGGCGCTGCCGGTGCGGAGTTGGGCTTGCGACCATCGATCTTCACCGATGTCGGTGCAGTGTGGAGCGTCAAGACCCCGCAGCTGGTTTGCCTCAGCGGGCCAACCACTGTCAGCCCGGGCTGTCTCCCGAACTCGACCTCGGCCGGATCGACCGGGTTCAAGGAATTCTACTATGGCAACACGCCCAAGCCGCGGCTTTCGGTCGGGATTGGCGTGTCGTGGAATTCGCCGTTCGGGCCATTCCGATTCGATCTTGCCAAAGCGCTGCTGAAGCAACAAGGCGACGACACCCAGGTTTTCCAATTCAACGTAGGGACTCAATTCTGATGAAGAAGATGCTTATTGCCGTGGCACTCGCCACCTCCGTTCTTGCCGCACCGGTTGCCGCCCAGACGCTGCCGCCCGCCGTCATCGTCATCGTCGACATGGACCAGGTGTTCCAGACATCGGCTGCCGGCAAGCAGGCGCAGGCCGAACTGAAGACCCGTCTCGACGGTATCCAGGCCCGCGTCACCTCGTTGACGACACAGTTCGGCACCGAGGAGCAGACGCTCGCCAAGACCCGGCCCACTGCCGCCGGCCCGGCCGCCACCGCCTGGGAAACCAAGGCACGTGACTTCCAGACCCGCAAGACCCAGGCCGAGCAGGAACTGCGCAATCGCGATCGTGATTTCCAGGCCAGCCGCCAGTATGTCCTCAAGCAGATCAACGAAGGCGCCCAGCCCATCATCACCACGGTGATGAAGGAGCGCGGTGCGACCATCGCCCTCGCCGAAGGCGCGACGCTGCAGCATTCCGCGTCGATCGACGTGACGGCCGATGTCGTCGCGCGTCTCGACAAGGCCCTGCCGCGCGTCTCGACGACCGCGCCTGCCGCTCCCGCCAAGTGAGCGAAATGACCGCAAGCGCGACGGCAACGTCGGCCGACGTGCTTGCGGTCATGGCGTTGCTGCCGCACCGCTACCCGATGCTGCTGGTCGATCGCGTCGAGGATATCATTCCCGGCGTTTCGGCGCGCGGCATCAAGGCGGTGTCGATCAACGAACCGTTCTTTGCCGGGCATTTTCCTGGCCGCCCGATCATGCCCGGCGTGCTCATCGTCGAGGCGCTGGCGCAAACAGCCGGCGTGCTGGCGCTCTCGTCGCTGGGCGCCGCTGGTGTTGGCAAGCTGGTGTATTTCATGGCAATCGAAAACGCCAAATTCCGGTTGCCGGTGGAGCCGGGCTGCCTGCTCGATCTCAAGGTCGAATATGTCCAGAACCGTGGCCGGGTCAGCAAGTTTCAAGGCCGCGCCGAAATCAACGGCAAGCTGGCGGCAGAAGCCAGCTTCACCGCGATGATCGCCGATCCACCGGCAAGTTGACAGCCGCAGTTACCCCGGCGGCTGCCAGAGCTCGACCCGCAAACCGTCGCAATCGATAATCCAGCCGAACTTGCCGTATTCGTCGTCTTGCCGCGCTTCCACCACGGTAACCCCGGCGGCTTGCAATTGGGCCAGCAATGCATCGAGATCATCGACCCGCATATTGGCCATGAAGGCCTGCGGACCCGGACCGAAATAGTCCGACGATGCGGCAAACGGACTCCAGATCGTGGCGCCGTTCGGGTCGTTCCACGCCAGGCTTGCGCCCCATTCGCACTCTTCGATGCCGAGATGCTCGGCATACCAGCGCCGCGTCGCCGCCGGATCGGCAACCTTGTAGAACAGCCCGCCGATACCGGTGACCTTCGCCATTCCGCCGTCCCTCCGGTGATTTGTATCGAGTCTAACCCCCGATACCCGCGGCGGCAATTGGTGGACGTAAAATCCCGATCAGGCCTCGGCAAGGACCTCCCGATCGGCGCGTGATGCCCAGATGCACGCCCCGGCGATGATCGCGGCGCCTGCCCACACCTGCGGACGCACAGGTTCTGCAAAGAACAGCCAGCCGAGCAGCGCCGCCCAGGGAAGCGCGGTAAACTCCATCACCGCCAGCGCCTGCGCCTCGACCCGTGCATAGGCGCGCGAGACCAGTTGCATGCCGATGTTGCCGAGCAGTCCCAGCATCATGAACCAGCCCAGCGCCCCGGCGCTCGGTGGCGGCGCCCCGATGGCGAACGGTGCCAGGAACAGCATCGGCACGGCGGCGCCCAGCAGGGTGATGATGGTCGAGCCATCGGCTTTGGCGCGGGCACGCATGACGATCAACGACCCGGCATAGACGACCGCCGAAAACAGCACCGCGCCAAGCGCAAGCAGGCGATCGCCCGAAAAATCCGGTGCGCCCTGGACGGTGACGACAACCCCGACAAACCCCAGCAGGGCCGCAGCGACATAACGCGGCTGCATCCTTTCGCCCAGGAACAGGCTTGCCAGCGGCGGCACCAGCAACGGCGCGATGAAGGACAGGGTGATCGCTTCCGCCAGTGGCAGCTTGGTCAACGACCAGTAGAACGACAGCGCCATCGCCGCGATCATGCCGCCGCGCAGCAGGTGTGCCGGCATCATCTCGCGCGTCAGCCGCGGCCGCCCCTGCGCCTGCCACACGACCAGCGCCAGCAGGGTACCGGCAACATAACGTGCCAGTGTGATCGAGGTAACGGGATTGTCGCCTGCAACGTGCTTGACGACGGCATCCATGCCGCACAGCGCGCCGAGCCCGACGGCGGATTGGGCAAAGGCGATGGGGCGGCCGGACATGAATTGGCGATAGCCGGGTCAGTGGGTGGGTGCCAGTGGCGTTTGTGCCTAAGCCAGGTCCTCGGGCCGGTTGATATTGTGCAAGGCCCCACAATCGACCTCGCGGGCCTCGCACGCGTCCGCCCAGCTCTGGAGCGAGCGGCGACCGCCGCTCGCGATCCGGGCAAGCAGCGACGATGCCAGACTCGCCGGCCAAAGCCCTATGCTGCGTTGACCCATCGCCACCGCAGGCCCGGCACCAAGCCGAGCGGCCAGATCCGATGGAAGCCCGAGCGTGTCGCACGGCACGCACAACACCGCGTCGAAGTCGCGCAGTCTGGCGGTCACCAATGCCGCGCACAGGCCGCCCAACGGCCCAAGGCCAGTCGTCGGCAAGTCCGTGATGGTTTCGTAGGGTGGCCAGTCATGCCCGCAGATCACCATCGCCTCGACCTGCGGCGCCAGCGCGGCGGCGACATGCGCCAGCAGCGGCTGGCCGGCGAAAAGCGCCATCGCCTTGTCGCTGCCAAATCGTTTCGATTCGCCGCCGGCGAGGACAGCGCCCAATATCCTCAAGCGCTTTCCTCGAACAGCTCGCGACCGATGAGATAGCGCCGGATTTCGCTGGTGCCGGCGCCGATCTCGTACAGCTTGGCATCGCGCAGCAGGCGTCCCGTGGGATAATCGTTGATATAGCCGTTTCCGCCGAGGCACTGGATCGCCTCCAGCGCCATCCATGTCGCCTTTTCGGCCGAATACAGGATGCAGCCGGCCGCATCCTTGCGGGTGGTTTCGCCGCGGTCACAGGCTTCGGCGACGGCGTAGGTATAGGCGCGCGCCGTCGATTGGGCGACATACATGTCGGCCAGTTTGCCCTGCATCAGCTGGAAAGTGCCTATCGGCGCTCCAAACTGCGACCGGTCATGGACATAGGGGACGACGACATCCATGCACGCCGCCATGATCCCCAATGGCCCGCCCGACAGCACGACGCGCTCGTAATCAAGCCCGGACATCAGCACCTTGGCGCCCATGCCGACGCCGCCGAGGACGTTTTCCGCGGGCACTTCGCAATCCTCGAACACCAGCTCGCAAGTGTTGGAGCCGCGCATGCCGAGCTTGTCGAGCTTTTGCGCGGTGGAAAACCCCTTCATGCCGCGCTCGATCAGGAACGCGGTGATACCCCTCGGCCCGGCTTCAGGATCGGTCTTGCCATAGACGACCAGCGTGTTGGCGTCCGGTCCGTTGGTGATCCAGAACTTGTTGCCGTTGAGGACATAGGCATCGTTGCCCTTCCGCTCGGCGCGCATTTTCATCGAGATGACGTCGGAGCCGCTGCCCGGCTCGGACATGGCAAGGCTGCCGACATGCTCGCCGCTGATCAACCTCGGGAGATAGCGCGCCTTTTGATCGGCGGTGCCCCACCGGGCGATCTGGTTGATGCAAAGGTTGGAATGCGCGCCATAGCTGAGGCCAACGGCGGCCGAGGCGCGGCTGATTTCCTCGATCGCGACGACATGGGCGAGATAGCCCAGCCCGGCGCCGCCATCGGCCTCCTTGACGGTAATGCCGTGGAGCCCCAGCTCGCCCAGCTTTTTCCAGAGGTCGGTCGGGAAGTTGTTCGACGTATCGATTTCGGCGGCGCGCGGTGCGATTTCCGCGGCGGCGAAGGCGCGGACGCTGTCGCGGATCATGTCGATGGTTTCGCCATGGGCGAAGCGGAGCTGGGTATAGGTCATGGCCGGTGTCTAGACCTTGTAGCCGGGGCAGGGAAGCCGGTCGGATGTCTCAGCCGACCGGACCGGCTTCGATTTCAACGAGCAACATCCC
The DNA here is from genome assembly GCA_025351405.1 of Sphingomonadales bacterium. Classification (GTDB taxonomy): domain Bacteria; phylum Pseudomonadota; class Alphaproteobacteria; order Sphingomonadales; family Sphingomonadaceae; genus Sandarakinorhabdus. The sequence continues at coordinate 120,724 of JANXVZ010000021.1, forward strand.
GTCGGCGACCTGGTCGCCCTCGACGATATGCACCGCGCCGACCACGCCCGCGGCCCGCGCCGTCAGCCGGTGCTCCATCTTCATCGCTTCGAGCACCAGGAGGCGATCACCTGCCGCAACCTCCTGCCCGGCAACGACGTCGACCGCCAAAACGCGCCCCGGCATCGGCGCGATGATGCGACCGTCGCTTGCCCCGGCGACGGCATCCTTGCGCGGTGCGCGGCGCCCGAGCCGCCAGCTTTGCCCGCCGATCCGAACTTCGACGCTTTCGACGCCGGCGATGACGAAGCCGTGCAGCAGCGTACCCGACAGATCGGCCTCGATACTGCCATCGGCCCTGCGCCGTGCGCCGATCTCGCCGATGCCGTCGAGCCCCGCAACCCGCCAGCGCCCGCCGACATGGCGGAGCGTCAGCGCATGGACGGCTGCACCGTTCCAGAACCGCATGCTGCGCTGTTCGGGCAAATTGAGGCGAAAGCCGTTGCGCGCAAACGGCGATCCGGCTTCGGCGGGCTGGTCCGCATCGAGCACGTCTGCCAGCGCTGCCAGCAGAACGGCAGTGTCCGCCAGCGCGGCATCCGGCCCAAGGCTGTCGGCGTGGCGCCCGATGAAACCGGTATCGACGTCACCGGCGCGGAACGCCGGATGGTTGGCGAGGCGGGCAAGAAAGGCGCGATTGGACTTCAGCCCTTCAACGACGGTGCCGTCGAGCGCACCGACCAGCCGGTCGATCGCAGTGGCGCGATCGGGCCCCCAGGCGATGACCTTGGCAATCATCGGGTCATAGTCGAGACCGATGCTGCTGCCCGTCTCGACGCCTGTGTCGATGCGCACGCCGTCGCCGGCGCCAAAGACCAGGCGGCTGAGCACGCCGGTCGAAGGCAGAAAGCCGTTGTCGGCATCTTCGGCATACAGCCGCGCTTCCATCGCATGGCCGGTTACCGTCAACGCGTCCTGCGACAGCGGCAGCATTTCGCCGCGCGCCACCCGAAGCTGCCATTCGACCAGGTCCTGGCCGGTGATCATCTCGGTGACGGGGTGTTCGACCTGCAGGCGGGTATTCATTTCCATGAAGTAAAAGGCCGGGTCACCGTTGGTATCGACAGTGTCGAGATCGAGAATGAATTCGACCGTCCCGGCGCCTTCGTAACGGATGGCGGTCGCCGCGGTTACGGCGGCAATCCCCAGCGTGTGGCGCAGGCGCTCGGATAGGCCGGGCGCGGGCGCCTCCTCGATGACCTTCTGGTGGCGGCGTTGCAGCGAGCAATCGCGCTCGAACAGGTGGACGACATTGCCGTGCCGATCGGCGAACACCTGCACCTCGACATGGCGCGGGCGCTGGATGAGCTTTTCGAGCATGACGCCGGCGTTGCCAAAGCTCGCCTGGCCCTCGCGCTGCGCGGCCATCAGCGCTTCCTGGAACGCTGCGGCATTGTCTACCGCGCGCATGCCCTTGCCGCCGCCGCCGGCAACGGCCTTGATCAGCAGCGGATAGCCGACGCTTTCGGCCGCGCGCTGCAGGCGGACGAGCGACTGGTCGGTGCCCTGATAGCCGGGCGTGATCGGCACCCCGGCCTTTTTCATCGCGGCCTTGGCGCTGTCCTTCAATGCCATGACCCGCATCGCGGCTTCGGGGGGCCCAACCCATATCAGGCCCGCCTTTTTCACATCGCGGGCGAAATCGGCGTTTTCAGACAGGAAACCATAGCCGGGATGAATGGCATCGGCTCCGGTGCGACGGGCAGCGGCAATGATCTTGGCGCCGTCGAGGTAGGATTCGCGCGCCGCCGCCGGGCCGATGGCAACGGATTGATCGGCCTCGCGGACATGGGGGCTGGCGGCGTCGGCTTCGGAATAGACGGCGACGGTGGCGACCCCCATGCGGCGGGCGCTGCGGATGATCCGCCGGGCGATCTCGCCGCGATTGGCGATGAGAAGTTTATGCATTTGTGGCCCAACCCGGCTTGCGCTTGTCGAAGAACGCCGCCAGCCCTTCGCGGCCCTCGTCCGACGCGCGCCGCGCCGCGATTGCCGCTGCCGTATGGGCCCGCAATTCGTCGGTCACCGGCCTGCCTGCAACGGCGCGCACCAGCGCCTTGGCATCGGCGACAGCGCCGGGAGCGGCGGCGCCGAGATGCGCCAGCCAATCGGCAACGATGCCGTCGGCGTCGTCGCCATCAACGCCGATCTCGTGCACCAGCCCGATGGATTTTGCCGCTACCGCGCCAAAGCCTTCGGCCGTCAGGAACAACCGCCGTGCCTGCGCTGCGCCGATCTTGGCGATGACGAAGGGTGAAATCGTCGCCGGGGACAGCCCCAATCGCACTTCCGACAGCCGGAACTGGACGCCTTCGATTGCCACCACCATGTCGGCGCACGCCACCAGTCCGACCCCACCGCCGGCAACGACGCCGTGCGCGCGCACGATCACCGGCTTGGGACAGGTATCGATGGCGAGCATCATGTCCGACAGTTTCATCGCATCGGCGCGATTTTCGGCCTCGGTCCAGCCGCCGGCACGGCGCATCCAGTCGATATCCGCCCCGGCGCAAAAGGACTTGCCGGCCCCGGCGAGAATGATGGCGCGCACCACAGGGTCTGTACCGAGCGAGGTGAAGGCCGCGGTGACCTCGGCAATCATCGCCTCGTCGAAGGCGTTGTGGCGTTCGGGGCGCGCGAGGGTGACCCGGGCGATGCCGCGTGCGTCGATTTCGATGTGCAGGGCGTCGTTCATCAGGCGCATCCATCCGGTTCGATAGTCCACATGGCGTTGCCGATCTTCCATGTGCCATTGGTCTTGACGAGGTCGAAGACGTCGATGCCGCAATGCGAAAGCTTGTCGCCGACGGCAAAGCTGTATTTTGCCCAGACGACGGCGAGCGGGCCCTCGATGAGGACAGTCGGGTTGTAGATTTGCTCGCGCAGCGGCGGCCCCGGCTTGCTGATCATGTCACCCAAGCCGGTACGGCTGCGGCTTTGCAGGCGCCAGCCATCCTCGGTGGCCAGCATGACGTTGGCGTTGGCCTCCGGCAGCATGATGTCTTCCAGCGCGGCGCGATCGGCGCTGTGGATGGCGCCGAACAGCGATTGCACGGCGGCGAGGACCGCAGTGCGCTCTGCCGGATCAGGCGCTGCGGCGGCGGGCGCGGCGAGCAACAGCAGGCCGGTGGCGAGAATGCGCTGGTGCATCGTCACATCCGGAACGTGCCGAAGCGCGTCTCGGCAACCGGCTGCTGCAGGCTGGCCGCCAGTGACAGCGCGACGACGGTGCGGGTATCGGCCGGATCGATGACGCCATCGTCCCACAACCGCGCCGAGGCGTGATAGGGGTGTCCCTCGCGCTCATACTGGTCGCGAATCGGCGCCTTGAAGGCTTCCTCCTCGGCCTTGTTGCGGAAACCGCCGCTTTTCACCGTCGCCAGCACCGATGCCGCCTGTTCGCCGCCCATGACGCTGATCCGCGCATTGGGCCACATCCACAGGAAGCGTGGGGAATAGGCGCGGCCGCACATGCCGTAGTTTCCGGCGCCGAAGCTGCCGCCGGTGATGACGGTGATCTTGGGGACGGCGGCGCAGGCGACGGCGGTGACCAGCTTGGCGCCATGCTTGGCGATGCCTTCGTTCTCGAAGCGCTTTCCGACCATAAAGCCCGAGATATTCTGCAGGAACAGCAGGGGGATACGGCGCGCGCACGCCAGCTCGATGAAATGCGCACCCTTCAGCGCGGATTCGGAAAACAGGATGCCGTTGTTGGCGATGATGCCGACTGGCATGCCCTCGATATGGCCAAAGCCGGTGACCAGGGTCTCGCCATAGCGCGCCTTGAATTCGTGAAGCTCCGAACCATCGACGATGCGTGCAATGACCTCGCGGACATCGACCGGGTGGCGGGTATCGAGCGGCGCAAGGGCGTGGAGGTCGCTGGCGGGATAAAGCGGCTGGCGCGCCGGTTGGGCGACGATGGGCGCAGGACGGGGCAGGGTGGCGATGATGTTGCGAGCGATGCGCAGCGCGTCGTCGTCGTCTTCCGCCAGATGGTCGGCGACGCCCGACAGCCGGGTATGGACATCGCCGCCGCCAAGCTCCTCGGCGGTGACTTCCTCGCCGGTGGCAGCCTTGACCAGCGGCGGCCCGCCGAGGAAAATCGTCCCCTGGTCGCGCACGATGATGGTTTCGTCGGACATGGCGGGCACATAGGCGCCGCCGGCCGTGCAACTGCCCATCACCACGGCGATCTGCGATATGCCCTGTGCCGACATATTGGCCTGGTTGAAGAAGATACGGCCGAAATGGTCGCGATCAGGAAAGACCTCGTCCTGGCGCGGCAGGTTGGCGCCGCCCGAATCGACGAGATAGACGCAGGGCAGGCCGTTCTGTGCCGCAATTTCCTGGGCGCGCAGGTGCTTCTTGACCGTCAGCGGGTAATAGCTGCCGCCCTTCACCGTCGGGTCGTTGGCGATGATCAGGCATAGCCGACCGGAGACCTGGCCGACCCCGGCGATCATCCCGGCAGCCGGAACCTCCTCGCCATAGACGCCATGCGCTGCCAATTGCCCGATTTCGAGAAACGCCGTGCCCGGATCGAGCAAGCCATCGACCCGCTGGCGGGGAAGCAGTTTTCCGCGTGCGACATGGCGGTCGCGCGATGCCTGCGGGCCACCGTCGGCGATAGTGCCGACAAGGCGCCGCAGCTCGGCGACCAGTGTCGCCATGGCGGCGGCGTTGGCGCGTGTATCGGGGCTGGGTTGGAGCGCTCGGCCGAGGATGGGCATCCGCTTGCTATGGCGCAGGTGGCGAACTTCCTCAACCGGCATCAGCCGATGCTGCGACAGGACATTTGCGTTTTGCGGCGAGGGCCGTTAAGTGCGCGCCTTGCTTTTGGCTGGTCGGAACCAGCCGAATTATCGAAAGAGCGCTCCCATGAAGTCCGGCATTCACCCCGACTACCACGCCATCACCGTCAAGATGACCGATGGTTCGACCTACCAGACCCGTTCCACCTACGGCAAGGAAGGCGACACGCTGGCGCTCGATATCGATCCGACGTCGCACCCGGCCTGGGTTGGCGGCGCGGGCAAGATGCTCGATGCCGGTGGCCAGGTGGCACGCTTCAACAAGCGTTTTTCGGGTTTCGGCCTCACCAAGAAATAGTCGGGCGCACGTCCTTCACCGGGGGCGTGTTCAGTCGACAAGCTCCCGGGCGGCGGCATAGTCCGCCTTGCCATTCGGCGCGCGCGGTACTTTTGCCACGATGACGATGCGCTTGGGGGTCTTGTAGCCGGCCAGCATCCCCCTGACGTGCGAGCGCAACGCGTCGCCGTCGGTCTCGGCGTGTGCCTCCACCACCGCTGTAACGGCCTGGCCCCATTTCTCATCGGCGACACCGAAAACCAGCGCATCGTCGACCGATGGATGCGTCTTCAACGCTTCCTCGACTTCCTCGGGGAAGACCTTTTCGCCAGCGGTGTTGATGCACTGGCTGCCGCGCCCCAAAAGGGTGAAGCTGCCGTCTTCCTCGACGATGGCCCAGTCGCCGGGCAGGGAGTAGCGCTTGCCCTCCACCATGACGAAGGTTGCTGCCGATTTGGCTTCATCGCGCCAATAGCCCCGCGGAATCAACCCGCCACGCGCGATCCGCCCGCGCTCCCCGGGCCGCACCGGCTTCATGTCGTCCCCCAGAACCAGCGTATTCGGATCATGGACGAACCTGGTCGCTGCGCCGGCGTTGGCCCGCGTCTGCACCGATGTGCCATACCCCAGTCCCTCGGACGATCCGAGCGCATCGACGATCATCAGGTCGGGCGCGTGCCGCAGCAGGCCTGCCTTGATTTCGGGCGACCACATGGTGCCGCTCGAAATCATCACTCCCAGCGTGGCGATGCTGCCGTGGCCGGCGTCAAGGGCACGCAGCAGCGGCCGGGCAAAGGCATCGCCAACGATGACGGCATAGTCGCATTTCATCGTTGCACAGGTTGCGACGGCGCGCTCCGCATCAAAGCCGTCGCCGGGCAGCGTCACCACCGTCCCGCCCCGTGCCAATGTGTAGATGGCGATGAGAAAGCCCGACCCGTGCATCAACGGCGGCAGGATCAGGCTGCGATTTCGCCCCGCGCCGGCGCGCACATTGTCGAAATGCTCGGCAAGACTCGCCGGCGGCGTCGCGCCCGGCGCTACGGCCCCGGCACCCATCAGCGTCCAGATTGCGGACTGGTCCCACATGACACCCTTGGGCACGCCCGTGGTGCCGCCGGTGTAGATGAACAGCATGTCGGACGCGTCATGGGCTTGTGCCGGCAATGTGGCGCCACTGTTGGCGACAGTCTCGAAATCGACGGCAAAATCGGCTGTTTCGCCGCCGACTTGCACGAACAGCTTGACGCTGAGCCGATGGCGGATGCCGGCGACCAGCCCTGCGAATTCGGCATCGAACACCAATATGGATGCCGCGGAGTTGTCCAGAATGTAGAACAGTTCCTCGCCGGTGTAGCGATAGTTGACGTTGACATGCACCAGCCGCGCCTTGAACGCCGCAACGGTGGTTTCAAGGTAAGCCGGGGAGTTTCGCATGAGGTGCGCCACACGGTCGCCCGGCGCTGCCCCGGCCGCGACAAAGGCCGCGGCGATAGCCGACGTCCGGGCGTCCAGCGCCCCCCAGGATGTCGTGTGCTCGCCATGGATGAGTGCGGGCTGATCCGGCGCTATCGCACTGGCGATGCTCTCGAATATGCAGCCATAGCTCAGTATCGCGTTCGACGCTTCGGTCATCTACGCACTCCCCAGGCTGTTACACTAGGGGCAGATCCCGCGGATCGCCAAGCAGTCGTTTCCGTCAGGCCGGCCGCGGCGGTTCCAGCAACCGGTGAAGGTGGACGACAACATATTTCATGGTCGCGTCATCGACGGTCCGTTGCGCGTTCGCCCGCCACGCCGCTTCCGCCGAGGCATAGTCCGGAAATATGCCGACGACGTCGAGCGCCGCCGGGTCGCTGAAGTCGAGGGTCTGCGGGTCTGCGACGCGACCGCCGAACACGAGATGGAGCTTGCTCATCGCCTGCGTCTAGCAAGCTCCATCCCACGAGGGAACGGCTATTCGAAATGCCGATCCAAAGGGCGGTCAGGCGGGCGCCTTGTTGTTGGCGGTTTTCAGGAACTCGACAAGCTTGTCGAAACCATTGCGTTGGATGTACGAGCCGAAATCCGCCTCCTGGGTCATCGCCAGGTTGACGCCTGACACCGTCAGGTTGTTGATCAGCATCTTGCCGCCGGGCAGCTTGCGCACCTGCCAGATGGCATCGAGAGGCTTGGCGCTCGTCGGGCGGCTGACACGGGTGTAGACATCGGTAAGGACCGGACCACGCGCGACGCTGCGTACGGTGGTCACCGATGCATCGGCATAATCGTACAGCCGATCGGCGTAGGTGCCGAGCACGAATTCGGGCAACGCCGCCTGGTATGCGGAGTATTGCGCTGGCGTCAGGGTCGGGCGCTGGCGGCGGATCAGGCGGTCACCGATATCGGACAGGGCGACATTGTCCTTCAGCATCGCGCGGAACTTGGCACGGCTGGCGGCTTTGCTCAGCGACTTGTCCCGCAAAACGGCAAAGGCATCGCTCGAAAGCTTTTCGATGAACTTGCTAGCCGCCGGGTCCACCGCGGCACTCGAAGCCGCTGCGATCTGCGCATCGGCGGGTGCCGCCAGCATGGCTGGGGCGATCATCAGCAACGCCGAGGCGAGGATGCGGACGGTACCGGTGGTCATGAAGTGCAGCTCCAGGTCTATCGAATTGCGGCAAGGAAGTGGCCCGGCGATTTCCCGCCGGGCCATGAAAAACATTTAGGAGCCGTCGAGTGAACGCGAAATGAAGGCGTCAATCGCGCCGGACAGTCTTCAATTCGTCCCGCGCGGCAGACACGACCGCCTCTGCGGCAGCCCGGGCCTTGTCGGCGACCGCACCGGCACGGTCGCGCACCGTATCAAGGCTGATACCTGCCGATTCGAGCTCCTCTCGTGCCCGGCGGCCTGCAGCGCGTGCCGCAGCGCCCAGCTTCTGGCCCTGGTCACCGAGAAGGTCCCTCTCGGCGTCGGTGGACGGAAAGATCGCGCCCAGCAACGCGCCTGCCAACAGGCCGACGCCGATCGACACCAGCGGGTTGGCGCTGACCGATTCGCGCGTTTCTGCGGCCAGTTCGCGTGCGCGCCGCCGTGCCGCCGCATGGCTGGCGTCAACGCGGCCGACGCCGTCATCGTCTTCCTCGTCGGCATAGCCGCCGCGAGGCGCGGCCTCGTTGCCATAATCGTCGTCATAGTCGGTGTAGCTGCTGAAATTGTCGCCAAGATTGACCTTGGCGTTTGCCAGCTTCGACCGCGCCAGCAACGCAAGGCCGATCGCCGCAACCGCCGCGCCGACCGCCAGCGGGTGCGCCTTCAACGTGGTGCGTGCCTGGGTTGCCAGGGCAACGCCGCCGCCCTGAACCCGCTCGACAGCTTCGCCGACGATCCGGCGGGGGTTCAAGCGGTCCTGGATGGCATCGATGGTGTTGCCCATGCGCGTCCGTGCCAGTTCGGCATCGGCGGCCAGCACAGCGACGGGTTCGCTTGCCATATCAGTCTCCCTTCAAGGTCTCGACATTGCGCCGCATGTTGGCGACGATGCGGTGCGGCGTAAACTGTGCGGCCTTCAGCCGGTTGCTGCCGATGGCCAGCAGCCCGCCGCCGATCAACAGCGATCCGCCGGCGATGATCAGCGATGCCAGTGCAAAGCCTACCACCGTCGCCAGCCAACCGACAGCGGCGGCAACCAGCAGCAGCAGCGCCGACATCAGGAACACCACGCCCGCGACGATCATCATGACCCCGCCGCGCGCCGAAGCGATGTTGGCGCGCATTTCGCCGCCGGCAAGGCGCAATTCCGACCGCAGCAGCTCGAGCATATCGTCGAGCAACTGCCGAAACAGCTCCGTCAGCGGCACATGCGCCCGTGGGGCAGGGTCGAGCTCGTTCATGCCCGGCTGCTGCCTGCCGAATTACTGGCAGCCGAATCGCTGCCCGCGGCCTTGACGAGCCGCGCCGCGACAAAGCCCGCGGCCAACGCGATGCCGACCGCAAGCGCCGGCGAGCGTCGTACCATGTCGCGACCCGAGTCGATCAGGTCCTCGACGGGACGATCGCGCAGCGACCCCTGCACATGCTCGAGCAGCCCTGCCGCCTGGCGCACATAGTCGCCGACGATATTGCCGCTCGGGCCGTCGACCTTGGCGGCGAGTTCATGCGCCGCCAGCACCAGCCCGTCGAAGCTGCGCACGATTTCGGAACGTCCGTCCTCTACCAGATCGAGCAGGCGATTGCGGGCGACGCTGCCGAAACCACTGCCGCGCAGCGCCCGAACCGGGGCTTCGTCTTCGAAATAATCGGGGCTGTCGATATTCATGATGCCTCTTTCGCCTGCCTAACCGTTGCTGACAACGTGCCGAACCTGTTCAGGCTCCGTTTCACCCTGTCAAAACGGCAACACGCCACGCAAAATATTTGCCGCCGTACGCTGTGACCGATAGATGGTCTCGCCAGCGCACCTGCGCAATATGCCGAAGCTTTTCGACAAGGTGAATACGCCGGATCGGCAAACTCGGTATTGCCCCGATACGGCGACGAAGGAACGTACCTGCCATGACAGCCATCATCGACATTCACGCGCGCCAGATTCTCGATAGCCGCGGCAACCCGACGGTTGAAGTCGATGTCGTCCTCGAAGACGGCTCGCTGGGCCGCGCCGGGGTGCCATCGGGCGCGTCCACTGGCGCCCATGAGGCGGTCGAACTGCGCGACGGCGACATGATGCGCTGGGGCGGCAAGGGCGTCGGCAAGGCGGTCGACGCGGTCAACGGCGAGATCCTCGACGCGCTATCGGGGATTGACGCCGAGGAACAGGGCGAACTCGATGCGGTGATGATCGCCCTCGATGGCACGCCCAACAAGGCGCGGCTGGGTGCCAACGCCATATTGGGAGTCAGCCTTGCGGCGGCCAAGGCGGCAGCAGAAGCGCGCGGGTTGCCGCTGCATCGCTATGTCGGCGGCGTTTCCGCGCACCTGCTGCCGGTGCCGATGATGAACATCGTCAACGGTGGCGCCCATGCCGACAACCCCATCGACTTCCAGGAGTTCATGGTGATGCCGGTCGGCGCGCCATCGCTGTCGGAAGCCGTGCGCTGGGGTGCCGAAATCTTCCACACGCTCAAGGGCGAACTCAAGGCCAAGGGCTTTTCCACCGCCGTCGGCGATGAAGGCGGTTTTGCGCCCGACCTGAAGGGCACGCGCGCCGCCATGGACTTTGTCATGGCGGCCATCGCCAAGGCTGGCTTCAATGCCGGGGAGGATGTGTTCATCGCCCTTGATCCGGCCGCGACCGAATTCTTCCACAATGGCCGCTACGAACTTGCCAGCGAAGGCCTGTCGCTGACCCCCGCCGAAATGACCGATTATTACGTCAGGCTCTGCGCCGATTATCCGATCCTCTCGATCGAGGACGGGATGGCGGAAGACGATTTCGAAGGCTGGAAGCTGATTACCGATGCGCTCGGCGGCAAGCATCAACTGGTCGGCGACGACCTTTTCGTCACCAACCCCCAACGGCTGGCGCAAGGCATCAAGGATGGGCTCGCCAATGCCCTGCTGGTCAAGGTCAACCAGATCGGCACGCTGACCGAAACGCTGGCGGCGGTCGATCTGGCGCATCGTTCGGGCTATCGCACCGTCATGTCGCACCGGTCGGGCGAAACCGAGGATTCGACCATCGCCGATCTCGCGGTGGCGTGCGGATGTGGCCAGATCAAGACGGGCAGCCTTGCCCGTTCCGATCGGCTGGCGAAATACAACCAGCTTATCCGCATCGAGGAGGAGCTCGGGCTCAGCGCGCGTTATGCCGGGCGGTCCGTCCTGCGCGGGTGATGCTTCGTCGACTGCTGGTTGCCATCGCATTGCTTGCTGCCCAACCTGCCTGGGCGGCAAGGCTGACCGGACTGTCGATGACGCCGGGGGTGGTGACGATAACCACCGATGCGCCGGTGGCAGTGGCGACCGGCTTTGCCCTTGAAACACCCTTCCGCCTCGTCATCGATTTCCCCGCCGTTGTCGATGGCAAGCTGGTGGCCCCCGGCGTCGGCAGTGTCGCCGGATTGCGGCTGGCAATGTTCGCGCCCGGGACAGCGCGGTTGGTCATCGATCTTTCCGCACCGCTCGAGATTGTCTCGGCGCGCAGTGTCGCGGGCGGGCTGGTCATCAAGCTGCAGCGCGTGTCGGACGTCACGTTTGCCGCCAATGTCGCGCGCCGCCGCCAGCGGCTGATGGTGGCGGCAGCGCCCGGCGGCTTCGATCTGCCGGCCGATATGTTTGCGGCGCGCTCGCCACCGGCCGCGGCAACCCCGCCGCCCGCCAGTCCCCAACCGATGCCACCCACAGAAAGCCCGGACCTGCCGGTGGCGCCTGCCGATGCAGCACCGGATGCCGGCACAATCGCGACCCCTGCAGCGCAGCGCCCATCACGTCGCGGGGTCAAGCCTCGTGCCGGCGCCGCGCGGCCGCTTGTGGTCATCGACGCCGGACACGGCGGCAAGGATGTCGGCGCGATCAGCATCAATGGCGGTTATGAGAAGGACGTCACCCTGGCGATTGCCCGGGCGACCGCCCGCGCGCTCGAAAAATCCGGCCGGGTACGCGTCAAGCTGACCCGCGCCGACGATCGATTCATCCCGCTGGGTGGCCGGGTCGCCATCGCCCGGGAGGCGCGCGCCGACCTGTTCATCTCGATCCACGCCGACAGCGCACCCAATGCCGAGGCCCGCGGCGCCAGCGTCTATACCGTATCGGCGGTTGCATCGGACGCCATCGCCGAACGCCTGGCCGCGCGCGAAAACAAGGCGGATATCATCGGCGGGGTGAACCTGGGGGTCGATGCGCCCGGCGTTGCCAATATCATGATCGACCTCGCACGGCGGGCAACCAGCAATGTATCAGTGGCGTTCGCCGAGGAACTCCAGGACGAACTCGCCAGCAAGATCGGCTTTCGCGGCGAATTTCACCATTTCGCCGGTTTTCGCGTCCTGAAGGCGCCCGACGTGCCATCGGTACTGCTCGAAACCGGCTATGTCACCAACGACGAAGATGCCGGCGTCCTGTTCTCACCCGCCGGGCGCCAGCGCATTGCCGAAGGAATCGCCCGCGCCATCGAGAGGCACCTTGTGGGGGGATAGCGCTTCCCTCATCCGGTGCCACCCGCTATCGGATGGCGGTGTCTGGCGGAGTGGCAATGCGGCGTTGGTTGATTTTTGGCGCAAGTGGCGTGGCTGTCGTGGCGTTGCTGCTCGCCGGGATGTTCTGGTGGGCAACGCGCGACCTGCCCGATACCGCCGAACTGGCCAATTATTCGGCAGCCCTGCCATCAACGGTGCGCGACATCGACGGCAACATCGTCACCAGCTTTACCCGCGAGCGCCGCATCTACCTGCCTTATGCGGAAATTCCGCCGCGGCTGGTGCAGGCGTTCATTTCTGCCGAGGACAAGAACTTCTTCCAGCACGGCGGCATCGACTACATGGGCATCCTCAGTGCCGTGGTGACCAATGTCGAATCGATCTTTACCGGCAAACGCCCCATCGGCGCCTCGACGATTACCCAGCAGGTCGCCAAAAGCCTGATCGGCAACGAGGTTTCGCTGACCCGCAAGCTGCGCGAGGCGGTGCTGGCCCGGCGCATCGAGGCGACCTTCACCAAGCCCCAGATCCTGGAGCTTTACCTCAACCAGATATTCCTCGGTCGCAACGCCTATGGCATCGAGGCGGCGGCGCAGTCCTACTTCGGCAAGTCGGCGGCCGATCTCGATCTCGCCCAGATGGCGTATCTCGCCATCCTGCCCAAGGCGCCTTCGACCTATAATCCTGTCAGCCAGCAGACGCGGGCGCTGGGGCGGCGGGCCTATGTGCTCGGCCAGATGCGCGCCAACGGCTTCATCAGCGAGGCGGAACGCAGTGCCGCCGCCGCCGAGCCGCTGATCGCGGTCGCCAATCACAGCCTGCCGACCCCACGCGGCGGCGACTATTTCATCGAGGACGTGCGCCGCATCCTGATGGCAAAATTCGGCGAAACCGAAAAAGCCGGTCGCAACAGCGTCTATGGCGGCGGGCTGTGGATACGCACCTCGCTCAACCCGGCGATGCAGAAGGCGGCGGAGACGGCGTTGCGCGATGGCCTCATGCGTTACGACCACGGCCATGCCTGGCGCGGTGCGACGGCGCATATCGACCCCGGCCAGGGTTGGGTCGACCGCTTGCGGCTGGCGGCGGTGATGACCGGTTACGATGACTGGAAAAAGGCCGTCGTGCTGTCGAAATCGGGCAGCGATTCGGAACTGGGTTTTGAAGACGGCAGCACCGGCAGCCTGCCGGGCTATGCCGCATCGTTGCCGCTTGCCGGCACCGCCATCAGCGCGGGAACGGCGCTCAAGCCCGGCGATGTCATCCCGGTTGCGCGCGTCGGCAACAGCTGGTCGCTGCGACAGGCTCCGGCGATATCGGGCGGCATGGTGGTGGAAGATCCGCACAGCGGCCGCGTACTGGCGATGGTCGGCGGCTTTGACGCGCGGGCCCAGAGTTTCAACCGGGCGACACAAGCCCAGCGCCAGCCGGGATCGACCTTCAAGCCGATCGTCTATGCCACCGCCATGGACAATGGCTTCACGCCGTCCTCGATCGTCGTCGATGCGCCCTATTGCGTCTATCAAAGCCGCTCGCTCGGCCAGAAGTGCTTCAAGAATTTCGGGCGTGAGCGCGGCGCCGGGGCGCAGACGATGCGCTGGGGCCTTGAACAATCGCGCAACCTGATGACCGTGCGCATCGCCTTCAACACCGGCATGGACAAGGTGGTGGCGCAGGCCAAGGCGCTCGGCATCGGCAGCTATCAACCGGTGCTGGCAATCGCGCTGGGTGCGGGCGAAACCACCGTGATGAAGCTGACCAACGCCTATGCCCAGATTTTCAACGCCGGGCGCGAGTTGCAGCCCAGCCTGATCGACATGGTGCAGGACCGCGATGGCAAGGTCATCTGGCGGCGTGATACCCGCAGCTGCGCCGGTTGCGCGGCGTCCGACTGGCACGGCGAAGCAATGCCGCGACCCGGCGGCCGGGCCAGGCAGGTGATGGATGCGCGCACCGCCTTCCAGACCATTCACCTGATGGAAGGCGTCATCAAACGCGGCACCGGTACGCGACTGCTCGACCTTGACCGGCCGCTGGCAGGCAAGACCGGAACAACGTCCGGCCCGCGCGACGTGTGGTTCATCGGCGGCACCCAGGATCTCGTGGCGGGGCTGTACATGGGCTATGATACGCCGCGCAACCTTGGCGGCTATGCCCAGGGCGGCACCATTGCGGCACCGGTATGGGATGAATTCGGCAAGGTCGCGCTGAAGGATGCGCCGAAACTGCCATTCGTCATCCCCGCCGGCATCCGCATGGTTCGCGTCGAGCGCCGGTCCGGCAAGCGCGTCTTCGGCGTATGGCCGGGCAACGAGCCCAAGGCCGACGTCATCTGGGAAGCCTTCAAGCCGGAAAGCGAACCGCGGCGCACGGGTGTAGTCGGCGCCGGCGACGGCCTCGGCGCCATCGGGGCACCGCGCCGCCGGGTGCGCAGCGATGCCGAGTTCATGGGCAATACCGGCGGGATCTACTGAGGGCGCGGTTGCGCGGCTATTTGTACGCGCGGTTGCGCGGCTATTCATGCGCGCAGTTGCGCGGGGGCGGTGGCGCCGCTACATCGCCGGCTCTTGCAAGGATATTGAAATGCGTTCCGAGGCCCAGGCCCATGCCGACAGCATCAAGCAGGCGCTCGCCCTGCTAAGGAGGTTTCTTTGACTGGGATAAAGCCCTCCGTCGCCTCCACGAACTGAACGCCAGGGTCGAAGACCCAAAGCTTTGGGACAATCCCAAGGCGGCGCAGGCCGTCATGCTCGAACGCCGCCGCCTCGACGAGGCGATTTCGGCGACGCGCGCCATCGAGACCGAACTCGCCGACACCAGCGAGCTGATCGACATGGCCGAGGCCGAAGGCGATGAGGACATGGCGGTCGAAGGTGTTGCCGCGCTCAAGACCCTCGCCGAGCGCGCCGAACGGGACAAGGTGGCGGCGCTGCTCGCCGGCGAGGCCGACAACAACGACAGCTATATCGAAGTCAATTCCGGCGCCGGCGGCACCGAAAGCCAGGATTGGGCCGAAATGCTGCGCCGGATGTATCAGCGCTGGGCCGAACGCCATGGCTACAAGGTCGAGCTGATCGATTATCATTCGGGCGAGCAGGCCGGCATCAAATCGGCGACCATGCTCATCAAGGGCCCGCAGGCCTATGGCTGGGCCAAGACCGAAAGCGGCGTCCACCGCCTCGTCCGCATCAGCCCCTATGACAGCGCGGCGCGGCGCCACACCAGCTTTGCCAGCGTCTGGGTCTATCCGCAGATCGACGACGATATCGAGATCGACATCAAGGAATCGGACCTCAAGATCGATACCTATCGCGCCTCCGGCGCGGGCGGCCAGCACATCAACACCACCGATTCGGCGGTGCGGATCACCCATATGCCGACCGGCGTCATCGTCGCCTGCCAGAACGAGCGATCGCAGCACAAGAACAAGGCGACTGCGATGAAGATGCTGAAGGCGCGGCTTTACGAGCGCGAACTCGCCATCCGCGAGGCAGCGGCGGCAGATGTCGAGGCCGGCAAGACCGACATCGGCTGGGGCCACCAGATCCGCTCCTATGTGCTCCAGCCGTACCAACTGGTGAAGGACCTGCGCACCGGCGTGACCTCGACCGCACCGTCCGATGTTCTCGATGGCGCGCTCGACCCGTTCATGGCGGCGGCGTTGAGCCAGAGGGTGACCGGCGAGGAAGTCGATGTCGAGGATGTCGACTGAGCGGGTCGCTCAGCCGATGACCGGACGCCGCGCGGCCCAGGGCGCGGCGCGCTCGATTTGCCCCGCAAGGCGATACAGCAGCCCTTCCTCGCCATAGCGCCCCATCACCATGATGCCGATGGGTAGCCCCGCCGCGCTCCAGCCGAGGGGCAGCGACATCGCCGGCTGGCCGGTCTGGTTGGCCAGCGCGGTATAGGGGCTGTAGCCGGTGATATTCGCCGTCCACGCTGCCATGTCGGTCGGTGACAGGTCGATCTTGCCGAGTGCGATCGGGGGCTGTGCGAACACGGGTGACAGGATGACATCGTAGCGCGTCAGGAACATCGCCATAGTGATCGCCGCGGCCTGGAAGGCATCATTGGCCGCAAGCAATTGCACCGCTGTCGTCTGTTTGCCGATGTGGACGAACATCTGTGTCACGGTCTCGATGTCGTCGCCGGCGTCCGTCCGCCCCAAAGCCCGCAGCCGTGCCGCGACATCGGCGGCCGTGCAGGCGCCCAGGACCGCGACCATCGCTTCGCCGAGTGCAGCCCCGGACAGGTCGGGCCGCGCCTCCTCGACATGGTGGCCAAGACTTTCGAGCAAGCGCGCCGCGCCCTCGGTCGCGGCGCGGACCGCCGCATCGACGGGCACGCCGGTAAGCGGCTCGATCATCAATGCCACGCGCAGCCTGCCGGGATCCCGCGAGACCTCGCCGAGAAAACTCTGCGCCGGGGCTGGCGCCGTGTAGCGGCTGCCTACATCGGCACCGTGGATGGCATCGAGCAGCGCCGCCGAATCGCGTACCGAGCGGCTGATCGCGTGGACAACGCTCAGCCCCAGCCAGCCTTCGGTGATCCGCGGTCCCATCGGCACCCGGCCGCGCGACGGCTTCATGCCGAACAGGCCGCACGCCGCCGCCGGGCAGCGGATCGATCCGCCGCCGTCGGATGCCTGCGCCATCGGCACCACCCCGGCCGCCACCGCGCAGGCGGCGCCGCCGCTCGATCCGCCGGCGCTGTGGGCGAGGCTCCACGGATTGCGTGTCAACCCGGTCGCCCGGCTTTCGGTTGTTACCGTCAGGCCCAGTTCGGGCGTGGTCGTCTTGCCGAAGGTGTTGAACCCCGCGTCGGCGATGCGCTGGTAAACGGTCGAGGTATAGTCAGGGCGATAGCCATCCCACAGCCGGCTGCCTTCGCCCGATCGTTCCCCGGCTATGTGGATGTGCAGGTCCTTCACCAGGAACGGCGCCCCGGCGAACGGCCCGCTGAAGCCAGTCTTTGCCGCTGCCCGGGCGCGATCGTAGAGCGGCTGCGCCATGAAATTGAGCGCCGGGTTGGTCGCTTCGGCACGGGCGATTGCCGCCTCCAGCAATTCCGCCGGGCTGGCCTTCCCGCTCGCCACCAGTTGCGCCTGGCCAAGAGCGTCGTGCGCCAGCAATTCATCCATGGTCGATCCCCGCTTTTGTTGCGTCAGGTCGGTGAGCAGGTATCGACGATCATCTTGCCGGTGCCCTGCACAAAGCTGCGCAACGGCAGGACGAGGTCGGCCGTATCGTCCATGCCGCTGCCGAAATTGCGGACGGTGCGCCCACTATCGCGGCAAAGCTGCCCGACCGTCTGGTGGTTGATGACGGCATATAGTCCGCCGCAGAACAACAGGAACGAGACCATCAGGAAGAGTTGGTATCGCAAGTCCGGTCCCCTCGCCATGCGCTTTGCCCCGGACAGTTTCGGGCCGAAAGCCGGTGATTGCAACACGACTTGTTAACAGGCCGTTCCGACTATGGCGTGGTCGAGCCCGGAGGTAGCGGCACGCCCTGGCGGATGCGGGACGAAAATCCGTCGTCAAGGCCGGCGCCAAAGGCCCGCGGCGCGATACGCGAACGCCGGGTCAGTTCGTCCAGCGACACCGCCCGGGTAACGAATTGGTGTTCGCGCAGATAAGACGGCAGCTTGCCGGGGAGCAGGATGCGCCAGTCGAGTGCCACCCGCGGGTCGAGCCGGCGCGCCATGCCGAAGATCACCGTGGTGCAATTGGCCGTCAGCGTGTTGTACCAGCGAGGATGGGTGGCAACATCGTTGGTCAACGCCACATATTGTCGGAGCAGCCCCAGCGCCGTGCGCTGCTGGATATCGAGGCGATAGAGCCGGACATCCTCGCCGCGGACCGTGCTGCGCACCTTGACGACATCGCGCTCATCGGCGGCGATGGTCGCGAGTTCATAGGTCTTGAAGAATCCGGCGGTGGCGGAATAGCGCTCGGCCTTCTGCTTGCGGATCTCGATCGAGAATGCCAGCGGCGCACTGTCGCTGAAATCGAAGCTGATGATGGCGTGGGCGATCGATTCGCCCGCCCAGTACGACAGGAACAAATCGGCGCCGGTCAGCTTGCTCAGGCGATACTGCCGGGTTTCCCAGCGCTGGTCGAAATCATCGTCGCTGCGCCAGTGAAAGTTGCGGACGTTGTGCACCGTCAGCGTGTCGCCCTCCACGGTCGCCGTGGCGATATGCGCCACATCGGGTTGCCAGTCGCGATCGTTGGAGGCGTGGATGGTGGACCACCAGCCGAGCAGCGCCGCCCAGGCCCCGGCGAATATCACCAGCGCCGCCAGCTTGCGCCGCGTCATGGCGAGGGCGGCAACGGCGAGCATCAGCGCGATCCACGATCCCGCCATGGCACCGCGCACGCCGGCGTCGGCCGGCAGTCCGGACCACAGCGCCATCGCCCCCCAGCCAGCGGCAGGCACCAGCAGCAACAGGGTCAGCAGCCCTGTCACGACCCGCCTCAACATGGTCTATTCCCCCCGGAATTGCGCCTCGTAGCGTGTCAGCCCCGCTGCCAGGTCAGCAATGAGGTCGCCCGCATCTTCCAGCCCGATCGACAGCCGGATGATCGGGCCGCTGGCGGGGATCGGCGTCGCGGTGCGGATGCGATCGAGCTCGACCGGCAGCACCAGCGATTCATAACCGCCCCAGCTGAAGCCGATCCCGAAATGCGCCAGGTCGTCGATGAGTGCTGCGGTGTGCCGGCGCTCGCCGCGCTTCAACACCATGGAGAACAAACCGGTGGCACCGGAAAAATCACGCTTCCACAAGCCATGGTCGGGGTGCGACGGCAGCGCCGGATGCAGCACGCGTGCCACTGCCGGCTGTTGCTCCAGCCACTTCGCGACGGTGAGCGCGGTGGCTTCGGCACGGTCGAGCCGCAGCGCCAGCGTCCTCAGACCACGCAGCGCCAGCGACGCGTCATCGGCCGAAACATGGTGGCCCAGCCGATAGGTTGCATCCCTGAGACGCGGCCACAGTGCGGCGTTGGCGGTGGCGGCGCCCATCATCAGGTCGCTGTGGCCGCCGACATATTTGGTGATCGCCTGGATGCTGATGTCGCAGCCCAGCGCCAGCGGTTGCAGCCGCAGCGCGGTTGCCCAGGTGTTGTCGATCATCGTCACGACGCCGGCGGCGCGGGCAACGCTGGTAATGGCGGGAATGTCCTGGACCTCGAAGCTGAGTGATCCCGGCGATTCGAGCAGGATGGCGCGGGTGGCAGGCGTGATCAGCGCCGCGATATCGCCGCCGATGCGCGGATCGAAATAGCGCGCCGTGACCCCGAAGTCCCTCAGCATCCTGTCGGCGAACAGCCGGGTCGGTTCATAGGCGCTGTCGGTGATCAGCACGTCGTCACCCTGGCGGACGACAGCGAGCAGCGATGTGGCGATGGCGGCAACGCCGGATGGAAACAGCTTTGTGCCCGCGGCCCCTGGCTCCAGCCCGGTCAGTGCGTCTTCCAGCGCCCATTGCGTCGGCGTCCCGCGCCGGCCGTAATAAAGGCCCTTGTCCGGGGCCTTGATCGCGGCGTCGAGTTCGGCCAGCGACGCGAACAGGATCGTCGAGGCGCGCCAGACCGGCGGGTTGACGATGCCATCGGCATAACCCGGCTGCCGGCCGGCATGGACGAGGCGGGTGGCGATGGCGCTGCCGTCATCGGCGGGCAGGGCAGGGCGGCGGCGGGCGTCGATCATCGTCGGACGCTAGGCGATGATGTCCGGGGCGACCAGAGAAAAGCCTGAGGCCGGCAAGACCCGGTTCGGCAACCCATTGAAAACGCGGCCATAGGGTTTGGAAGGTCAGCCCCGGGAGGCGTTTTCATGACTTTCCGGACAGTCCTCGGCACCGTGGACGAGCGCAGCGATGGCGATGAGAAAGAACACCCGGCACGCTAGTCGCCTTCGGCGATGTAGGACAGGCGCGCCGCCGGCCGGATCGCCGCCGGGATCGTCCCGGGTCCCCCGGGCCTCAGGCCCCCGTCACCACCGGGTTGGTGGCGCTGGCGCCCCACTCGCTCCAGCTGCCGTCGTAGATTGCCATCTGCTTGTGACCGAGCAGCGTGGCGGCAAAGGCCAGAACGGCAGAGGTGACGCCGGAGCCACAGGTGGCGACGACAGGCTTTTCAAGATCGATCCCGGCCATGTCGAATTCGGCCTTGAGGGCGTCGACCGACTTGAAGGTGCCGTCCTCGTTGAACATCCGGTCATAGGGCAGGCTTCTGGAGCCGGGAATATGGCCGCTGCGCAGTTCCTTGCGCGGTTCCGGCTCGGTGCCGGCAAAGCGCCCGGCGCTCCGCGCATCGACGACCTGTTCGGCCTTGCTGCGCAAATTGTCGGTCATCGCCTTCATGTCGCGCACCATGCTCTTGTCCGCCCACACGGTGAAATGGCGGTGGCGAACGACGGGTTTGCCGCTTTCGACCGGGCGCGCCTCGGCCTGCCATTTGGCAAAGCCGCCATCGAGGATGGCGACTTCATGGGCGCCGAACAGCGTCAGCATCCACCAGGCACGCGCCGAGGACCTGAGCGGCGAATTGTCATAGACGACGATGCGGCTGCCATCGCCAAGGCCGAGCGCCTGCATGCGGCTGGCGAATTTTTCGGCCGGTGGCAGCATGTGCGGCAGCGATGCGGTCAGGTCCGATACCTCGTCGATATCGAAGAATACCGCGCCGGGAATATGGGCAGCTTCGAACTCGGCCCGGGCGTTCCGGCCATGCTGGGCCAGGAACATCGTCGCATCGATGACCCGAAGGTCGCTCTTGCCAAGTTCGGCCGCGAGCCATTCCGTCGTCACCAGGGGGGTCATGTCTCGCTCCGGATTCTTGTTCGTTGCGGGGTGACATAGTGCGGCGGCTCGGCCATGTCATCCACGATGGTCATCATCGATGACGGTTTTGGGATATTTTGGACTGCGATGAGCGAAACTCTCCATCTTGGCCGCATGGTCGGCCTGCCCGCATCTCCCGACGAAGCGGTGCTTGACTACCCGCCGAACCCGCACATCGGCACCGATTACCTGGTGCGGTTCGTCGCTCCCGAGTTCACCTCGCTGTGCCCGGTCACCGGCCAGCCGGATTTCGCCCATATCGTCATCGATTATGTGCCCGGCGAGCACATCGTCGAATCAAAGGCGCTCAAGCTGTTCCTTGGCAGTTTTCGCAACCATGCCGGCTTTCACGAATCGGTCACCGTCGGCATCGGTTTGCGCCTGGTGCGCGAAATGGCGCCGAAATGGCTGCGCATCGGCGGCTATTGGTATCCGCGCGGTGGCATCCCGATCGATGTGTTCTGGCAATCGGGGCCGGCGCCGGCAGGCGTATGGGTGCCCGATCAGGGCGTGGCGAGCTATCGCGGGCGGGGGTGACTCGGCACCCTGTCGCGCGAGAGTGGCGTTGTCTCAGGGCAGGCCGGTCAGCTTGTGGGTCTGCAGCCCTAGCCGCCATTGCGGATGGGCAAGGCAATAGGCGATGGCGGCGCGGGTATTGGCTTCGCGGTCGGGGCCGTCCATCGGTTGCAGGAAGAAATGCGTGAACCCGAGGTGCTCGAAGCGTTCGGGCATCGCCAGCGCTTGCGGATAGACCAGCTTCAGTTCGCTGCCCTGGGTGAGTTTCAGCGGTGCCGCCGCCTTGGGGCTGACGCAGATCCAGTCGATGCCAGCGGGGGCCGCCTGCGTGCCGTTGGTCTCGATGGCGATTTCAAAGCCGCCGGCGTGGAGCGCATCGACCAGCGCTGCATCCAGTTGCAGCAGCGGCTCGCCGCCGGTGCAGACCACGAGGCGATGGGCGCGGTGGTCGCCCCATTCGACAGCCACCGCCGCCGCCAGCGCCGCCGCATCGGCGAACTTGCCGCCACCCGGGCCATTGGTGCCGATGAAATCGGTATCGCAGAAGGTGCAGACCGCGGCAGCGCGGTCCTGTTCGCGGCCTGTCCACAGATTGCAGCCGGCAAAGCGCAGAAACACGGCGCGGCGGCCGGTCTGGGCGCCTTCACCCTGCAAGGTCGTGTAGATTTCCTTGACGGCGTAACTCATGCCAGCGCCGGATCGGCGACCCCGGCTTCCTCGAAACCCTTGGCGCGCAGCCGGCACGAATCGCAACGGCCGCAGGGGGCGCCGGCCGGCGAGGGGTCGTAACAGCTCCATGTCAGGTCGATCGGCGCGCCGATGCCGATGGCGGTGCGGACGATATCGGCCTTGGTCATCGCGGCCAGCGGCGTGTGTATGGTGAAGCGCCGGCCCTCGACCCCCGCCTTGGTGGCGGCATTGGCCATCGTTTCGAAGGCATGGATGAATTCCGGCCGGCAATCGGGATAGCCCGAATAATCAAGCGCATTGACGCCGATGAAAAGGTCGAGCGCGCCGGCGGCTTCCGCCCAGCCCAGTGCCACCGACAGGAAAATGGTGTTGCGCGCCGGGACATAGGTGACCGGGATGCCGGGTTCGACGGGTTCGCCGGCCTTGGCCTTCGGCACGTCGATATCGGCGGTCAGCGCTGATCCGCCAAAGCCGCGCAGGTCGAGCGGCAGCACGATATGACGCTCGGCACCCAACGCCGCGGCAACCCGCGCCGCATGGTCAAGCTCGATGCGATGCCGCTGGTTATAGTCGATGGTGAGGGCGAGCAGGCGATAGCCGTCACGCCTGGCCATCGCCGCAACCGTGGTCGAATCGAGGCCGCCCGAGAGCAGGACGACGGCGAATGGCGCGTTCACGCCGCAATCCGGAAATTGCGGGCGCAGAACTGGCAGTCGACGCCGATCATGCCGTCATCACCGCGCATCTCGGCGCGTTCGGCCTCGGGGAAGCTTTCCAGCACATCGTGGAAGTGCGCCGTGGTGCAGCGGCAACCCCGCGTCGGCATCGCGCCTGGCGTGATCCGCACCTCCTCCTCATGGAAAAGCCGCCACAGCAGGGCTTCGGCGGTCAGCGCCGGGTCGGTCAGCTCGGCGGCGCTCGTGGTGCCGGCCAGCGTGCTGACGTGCTGCCAATCGGGGTGCAGGTCGACGACGTCCAGCCGTTCCCCGCCGAGCTCGCGCCGGGCGAGATGCTGGACCAGCAGGCCACCGGCAATCCAGCCCGTCTCGCTGTTGCCGCCAACACCCAGCCTGATAAGTGTCGGCAATTGTTCGGAATTGGCGAAATAGCCTTCGATGGCGTCGGCAAGGCTGTTGCCTTCCAGCGGCACGATGCCCTGGTAGCGTTCGGCGCTGGCGGTCTGGTCGAGGGTGATGGCGAGATGGCCTTTGCCGAACAGGGCGGCAAGGCTCATGCCGGGTTCGATCGTCGCGTCGATCGCAGCGTCCGGGTCGAAGTGCAGGTAGCCGCGCACCGCGCCGGCACGGTAGTCGCAGACCAGCAGGTCGACGGGGCCGCCCTTCGATTGCGCCTGCAGGGTCAACTGGCCTTCATCCTGGCGCAGGGTCGCACCCAGCAGTGCCGTCACCGTCAGCGCCTCGGCAAGCAGGCGCGCCAGCGGTTCGGGGTAGGCGTGTGCCGCCAGCACGGCATTGAGCGCTGCATCGAGCCGCACCATCTGGCCGCGGACATTGCGGGCGGCGACGCTGAACCCGAGGCTGCGGTCGGCGATCGGGGCTATGCCTTCACTGCTCATAGCTTGCCGAGGCACCACAGCAGGATCGCCTTCTGGATATGCAGGCGGTTTTCGGCCTCGTCCCAAACCGCCGATTGCGGACCGTCGATAACGGCGTCGGTCACTTCCTCGCCGCGATGCGCCGGCAGGCAGTGGAGGAACAGCGCCTGGTCGCCGGCCTTGGCCATCAGCGCGGCGTTGACCTGGAACGGCATCATGGCGCCCAGCTTTTCCTTGCTGTCGGCCTGGCCCATCGACACCCAGGTGTCGGTGATGACGACATCGGCGCCCTCCACCGTCGGCGCCGCGGCGCGCAGCAGGTCGATGCTGCCACCGCGGGCGCACGCCGTCGCCATCACGGCCTGGTCGGGGTCATAGCCGTGCGGCACGCCGAGCCGCAGGTCGAAGCCGAGCACCGATGCCGCTTCGATGAGCGAATTGGCCATGTTGTTGCCATCGCCGAGCCAGGCCCAGCAACTGCCTTCCACAGGCTTTCCGGTGCGTTCCTCGAAGGTCAGGATGTCGGCGAGGATCTGGCAGGGGTGGCTAATGTCGGTGAGGCCGTTGATGACGGGGATATCGGCGTATTCGGCAAGGCCTTCCAGTGTTTCATGGCTGTTGGTGCGCAGCATGATGGCATCGACGAGCCGCGCCAGCACGCGCGCCGTATCGGCGATGGTTTCGCCGCGGCCGAGCTGCATTTCGCCGGCGCTGGTGACGATGGTGGTGCCGCCCAGTTGCCGCATCGCCATGTCGAAGCTGAAGCGGGTGCGGGTGGAGGGTTTTTCGAAGATCATCGCCAGCGTGTGGTCGGCGAGCGGTGCATCGGCATCGGGGCGACCGCGCGTCCATCCGGTCCGCGCCGCCTTGCGGGCGTGCGCGGCATCCAGAATGGCGCGAAGACCGGCACGGCCGACGGTGGCGAGATCGAGGAAATGGGGCATTGACTGGACCTGCTCCCCGCCTGGAACAGGAGGGGTCGGGGGTGGAACGAGTGGCGGCGCGGTCGCTGTTGGAAGGGTGGCCGGGCCGTGCCAGGCCCCGTCCGGGTGGCGGATGCTAGGCCGCCACGGCCGGGGCATAGGCGCGCGCCGCTGCCGACAGCTTGTCGACACATTCGCGGATGTGGTGCTCCTCGATGATCAATGGCGGCAGCAGGCGGACGACGTTGTCACCTGCGGCCACGGTCAGGATGCCGTGGCTGCGGGCGTGGTTGACGAAGGCCCGGCTGTCGCTTTTCAGCTTCAGACCGAGCATCAGCCCCATGCCGCGGACATGGTCGAACAGCTCGTCGTGGTTGGGGATCATTTGTTCGAGCGCGGCTCGCAGGCGGGCCGACATTTCGTTGACATGGCCGAGGAACGCCGGCTCGGTGACCACATCGAGGACGGCCTCGCACGCCGCCATGGCGAGCGGGTTGCCACCATAGGTGCTGCCGTGCCGGCCGACGATCATGCCGCTGGCCGCATGTTCGGTGGCGAGGCAGGCGCCGACCGGGAAGCCGCCGCCGATGCCCTTGGCGATCGCCATGATGTCAGGCGTGATGCCATATTGTTCATGGGCGAACAGCGTGCCGGTGCGGCCGACGCCGCACTGGACTTCATCGAGGATGAGCAGGATGCCGTGCTTGTCGGCGAGCGCCCGCAGGCCTTTCAGGAATTCCTGGGTGGCGGGACGGATGCCGCCTTCACCCTGCACCGGCTCGACGAGAAAGCCACCGACAGAACCGCCGAGTTCGCTGGCCATCGCGGCTTCGGCGGCGGCAAGGTCGTTGAACGGCAGCACGGTGAACCAGTCGGGCAGCGGCTCGAAGCCCTGGCGCATCTTTTCCTGGTTGGTGGCGGAAATCGTCGCCATCGTGCGGCCGTGAAAGGCGTTGGAAAAGGTCAGGATGCGGAACTTTTCCGGGTTGCCCGCGGCAAAATGGTGGCTGCGGCAGGTCTTTACGGCGCATTCGACCGCCTCTGCACCCGAATTGGTGAAGAACACCGTGTCGGCAAAGGTCAGATCGACGAGTCGCTGCGCCAGATTGGCCTGCGCCGGCACCTTGTAGAGGTTCGACGTGTGCATCAGCGTCGCGGCCTGCTTCTGGATCGCCCCCACGAGATGGGGATGGGTGTGGCCGAGCAGGTTGACCGCGATGCCGCTGGCAAAATCCAGCCATTCGCGTCCCTGCGCATCATAGAGATAGCAGCCATCCCCGCGCACCGGCTCGACCTCGCAACGGCCATAGACGGGCATCAGGGCGGTAATCGTCATCGCAAGCGCTCCATGGGCGGCCCAGCCCGGAACATCCGGTGCTTCCCGCCAATGCAAAAAGGCGGCGAAAATGGCCGCCGCCTCGGGGTCTATTTAGCGATAACCTGCGTGCGTCTCAACCCCGTGCGACACGCCAGCCCAAAATCGCCGCTTTGGCCGCGTCGCAGAGCCCGCTAGCATGGCCGGCGACATACGGGGAGGGCAACACGGTGGCAGCCATCAACGCACGCGACTTTGCCGATCCGATCAGCCGACGCCTGGCACGCGGTGAACAGATAGGCGCCGGCAGCCAGTTGTGGCTCGATCCACGCGGCGAGTCGACATTGTCGATCATCAATGGCGGCATCGTCGACCCCCAGCCCTATCCCATCGGTCCCGACGTGACGCTGTATCGCTTCGGCAGCACCGCGCAGGAGGTCGCCGGCGTGATGTCCGGCGGCTGGTGGCTGGAACGCCGCGAACTCGACCAGCTCATCAGCTGGTCACGGATCAACCAGCGCAGTCTCGGCTATGCCGTGCGGCTGCTGTGCTGCGTGCCGCCGGAATGGGGCAGCGCGCTCAATTTCCTGATCGCGGTGCGCACCGTCGGCAGCATCATGGCGTGGCGCGGCCTCGCCAATACGGCGGTTGCCGCCTATGTGCCGCCCGCCGGAATGCCCAAGTTCGCCGGCGGCACCACCGTGATAACGGCGCGCAACGACACGGCGGCCCTGCGCGTCCCGCAACTGTTCATTCCGGGGACCCGCAGTCCGGGCGGTCCATCGGCGATGTTCAGCTTTACCGGCCAGTGGCAGACCGATGGCGCGGCAGACTGGGTGTTCGGTTCCGGCGGCTGAATGACCGCGCGCGGTCAGGCGCTGGCCTTTTCGCCCACCCGCTCGCTGACGCGGCCGCTGCGTTCCAGCTTGCCCCAGCCGACCCATGGCCCGCGCAATGCATTGGCAACGGCGCGGATGACGACGGCATACATCATCTGGCGGTAGACGAAGCGCTGCGCCACCAGCAGCACGGCGGGATAGCGTTCCGACCGCGCCTCGAGGCGATAGGCGATCCAGCCGCAGATGACATCGATGGCGGTGAAGGCGATCCAGTAGCTGCCCATGCGCAGCAGGTCGCTGTGGGTCTGCGCCCAGCCATGCTGGTAGACGTGCAGCCAGGTGGTGCCGATATTGACGATCAACGCCAGGTCGATCAGCGGCGAAATCAACGCAAAGCCGATCTGGAATATCCAGGCCTGGGGGATGCCGAGGTAAGCCAGCCCGGCAGGCTTGCGCAGCCGCAGGATCGACCGGTGCTTCCAAAGGCATTGCAAGGTGCCATAGGCCCAGCGGAACCGCTGCTTCGACAGGCCGGCAAAGCTTTCGGGTGCTTCGGTCCACGCCACCGCATCGGTATCATAGCCAACGTGCCAGCCGCGGCGCTGGATGGCGATGGTGAGGTCCTGGTCTTCCGCCAGCGTATCGGCCGGGTAGCCGCCGACCTCGTCGAGCGCGCGGCGGCGCCACGCCCCCACCGCACCGGGCACCACCATGATGGCGTCGAAGCGCGACAGGGCGCGACGTTCGAGGTTTTGCGCCGTGACATATTCGACCGCCTGCCAACGCGTGACGAGGTTGACGCGGTTGCCGACCTTGGCATTGCCGGCGACCGCGCCGATTTCGGGCTGGGCGAACCAGCGCGACAGCCGGGCGATGGTTTCCGGCTCGAACTGGGTGTCGGCGTCGAGCGCGATGATGACTTCGCCGCGCGCCAGCGCGAGGCCATGGTTGAGGGCGCGGGCCTTGCCGCCGTTGGGCAGTGTCAGCAACTGCACCCGCGCATCGCCGGCAAAGGAACTGCGCACGATGGCACTCGTATCGTCCTGCGATCCATCGTCGATGACGATGACTTCGATCTGCACGTCGCGGCTGTCGAGAACCCGCCGCACCGAGGCTTCGATGACCCGGGCTTCGTTGAAGGCCGGGATCAATACCGAGACGAAGCGGGTCGGATCGACTGGCGGCGCCACGGCGCGGTTGGCCGGCCGGTTGCTGTCGAGCGCCAGCACGGCAAGGATGATGGCGCGGGCGATGCCGAGCGCGATGGCGGCAAAGAACAGCCATTTCAGTGCATAGCCCAGCCCAGCGATGAACAGGAAAATGCCGATATCGGCCCTGACGGCGAGAAGGTCGACACCGGTGATCGGCGGCAGCACCTCGGCCTGGGTCAGCCCGGCAAGCGTCGAGACCGGCACAAGCTGGTAACCCCGCGCCCGCAGCGCATCGATGAGCGCGGGCAGCGCCGCAATGGTCTGCGAACGGTCACCGCCGCTGTCATGCAGCAGCACGATATTGCCGGAATAATCGGGGCGTCCGGCCTCCACCCCGGCAATGGTATCGGCGACGATCGCCGCAACGCCCGGCTGCTTCCAGTCACCTGGATCGACGTGCAGGCCGACGTTGGTATAGCCCTGGTCCTGCGCCAGCATTGCCGGCTCCAGTTCGTCGGCGGTCGTCGGCTCGGCATCGCCGAAATACGGCGCGCGGAACAGCCGCAGCGAATGGCCGGTGTACGCCTGGACGACGCGCTGCGTCAGGTTGAGTTCGAGCCTGGTTCCCCTTGGCGACACCAGCGCCAGGTTGGGATGGCTGAAGCTGTGGTTGCCGATCTCCATGCCCTCGTTGACGAGGCGGTTGAGCAGCAGCGGGTGCGACATGGCGTTTTCGCCGATGAGGAAGAAGGTCGCCTTGACGCCCTTGGCCTTCAATATGTCGAGGACCTTTGGCGTCCATTCGCCATCGGGGCCATCGTCGAAGGTCAGCGCCACCATCCTGGGCTGATAGCCGGTGCGGGTGACGACATAGGGAGTCGGCAGGCTGTGGAACTGTTCGCCGACGATCAGTCCATGCTGGTCGACCATGATGCTGCGGCTGCCGGTGCTCGGCTTGTCGGTGATGCGCAGGATCTCGCCGCTGCCATCGACAGTGGCGACGCCAACGGTGTCGAGCGTGCGCAGATCGGGCACCTTGCCGGTCTGGAAGGCGGCGAGCGCCGGCCAGACGCCGGGGTCTTCGGTGCCGAGCCGCCACAGCGCCACGCCGGCGACACCCTCGATATCGGCAGCGCGAAGCTGGTTCCAGGCGCTGGCGGCGTCGAGCATCCAGACGGTGTGGTTCTTGCCATCCTCTTCATAGCCGAACCAGGTGTTGCCGCTGCGCCGGTCGAAAATGATCGGCGCGGCGCTGTCATGCGCATCGAGCCACGCTTCCTCCACCGAAATCGGCGCAGCGATACCGACACCGGTCCAGTCATAGGCGTAGCTGCCGATGGCAACGATGATCTTGTCGGCGCCGACCCGGGCAATGGCGGCGCGCAACTGGTTGACGAACCACCGCTGGCTGGCAATCGGCCCGGCAGCGCCATTGTCGGAATGTTCGTCGTAGATCATCACGAACAGCTTGTCGGCGACGGCGGCATAGGATTTGAGGTTCCAGCCATCGTCATCGACGGGAACGGTGACCGTGACCAGCCAGTTATGCGGCGCAAAGCGCGCGCGGGCTTCCCGCAGGAAGGTGATGTAGTCGGCGTGGGCGCTGTCGGGCAGCTCCTCGAAATCGACGACCGCGCCGCTGGCCTTGCGCGCCACCATCGCCGGTTCCAGCGCATCGAGCAGGCGCTTGCGCTCCGACTTGCTGTGGAGGAGCGCGGCGGTGCCGGGGCCATCCCATTTGCCGTTGATGGCGTTCTGCACCATTGGCAGCACCAGCGGCTTTTTGGCCATGTTGTTCATCAGATTGTCGAAACGCTGGTCGGCAAACACTGTGAACTTGTGGTCCGGCCCGGTCACCGACATCAGGCCCGGCACCACCCAGTCGAGCTGGCCGATATGCTTCAGCAGCGAAGCGCGGCTGCCATCGTCCCAGGGCACATAGAAGCCGACGCTGATCTGGTTGACATTGGCCTTGGCGCTGGTCCCGCCGGCGGGGAGCCAGCCGAACGCCTGCGCGACGCGATTTTCGAGCCGCGCCACCTGCTGCGACAACGGCCGGGCGCGCGGATGTTCCACCGACAGCTCGAGCGCCTTGGGAACGGGCACCGCCACCAGTGTCATCGCGAACATGACCGCAGCCGCGAGGATGGCGAGCAGCAACGCCAGCGCGGCGCGCATCGTCCAGCGGTTCCGGCTGCCGCTGGCATCGTAGAAGACTGGTTTTTCGCCCAAGATTCGCTTGCCTTCACATCACCGCGGCGATTGCCGATACCATGGGCAGGCCGGGCGCCGGAAGGCGGAACGGGCGGGTGGCATCGACGATCATGGTTGCGTGTCGGCGTTGCGCCAAAGCACCGTGATAATCAATCGGCAACTGGCGGGCGCAGGCCGCAAAACAGCCGAATCTGCAGCCGTGGTGATCCCTACGGGAATCGAACCCGTGTTTTCGCCGTGAAAGGGCGACGTCCTAGACCGCTAGACGAAGGGACCGGCGGGAAGGGGGCTGCTAGAGCGCGGCGGGCGTTGCGTCAAGCGCTGGCAGGTGGTTTTGGCGCGATGTGCCGGATTGCCTCACATCTGTTCGCAAATCCGCCCTCACATCCAGGCGATATCGTCGATTTCGATTTCGGCGGTCGGTTCGCCGCGCCAGTCGTCGCGCTTGATGCGGCCGGCCACATAGAATGACCGGCCGCGGGCGCCCTGCAGCGCGGCGCCGAGGTCGGTTTCGGCATGGCGAAAGGCGATGGCCTTGCAACGCGCGCCATCGGCGCCGAGCAGCGCCAGCTTGACGTGATGTTCGCCGACGATCCTGCAATCGACAGCCTGCCAGGGGCCGGAGGCCACGCGCGGCGCCGACCAGCCCTGACCATAGGGGCCGGCAACCTCCAGCGTTTCGACCAGCGCCAGCGACACGGCGCGCGGCGCCACGGCCGCATCGCACGACAGCGCCCGGCCGATGGCCGCACCATCGACGGCGCCCGAGAGGCGTTCGTTGAGAAAGGCCGCCAGTTCGTCGATGCGATTGCTGGCGACTGTCAGTCCGGCCGCCATGGCATGGCCGCCGCCGGCGATGAGCAGCCCGGCATCGCTGGCGGCGAGCACGGCGGCACCCAGGTCGACACCGGGGACCGATCGCCCCGAGCCCTTGCCGGTGCCGTCCTCCTGCAGGGCGATGATGATGGCGGGACGGTGGAGTTTTTCCTTCACCCGCGCCGCGACGATGCCGATGACGCCGGGGTGCCAGCCTTCGCCGGCAATCACCGCCACCGCCATGTTGGCGGCGGGCCCGCTCAGCGCCACCGCGGCCTGGGTGACCTCGGCCTCGATGCTGCGGCGCTCGACGTTGAGGCGATCGAGTTCGAGCGCGATGGTCTGGGCCTCGCCGGGGTCATCGGTGGTGAGCAGCCGCACGCCAAGGTCGGACTTGCCGACGCGGCCCCCGGCATTGACGCGCGGCCCCAGCGCAAAGCCGAGGTCGCGTGCCGTGGGTGGCTTGCTCAGGCCGGCGATATCGACCAGCGCGGTGAGGCCGATGTTGCGACGTGTCCGCATGACCTTGAGGCCCTGGGTGACGAAAGCCCTGTTGAGCCCGGTCAGCGGCGCGACATCGGCAACGGTGCCCAGCGCGACGAGATCGAGGAGATCGGTCAGCTTTGGTTCGGGCCGGCTGGCAAAGGCGCCGCGCTGGCGCAGCAGGCGGTTGAGCGCGACGGCGAGCAGGAAGGCCATGCCGACCGCCGCCAGATGGCCGTGGGCGGCGGCTTCGGCCTCCTCGTCGAGCCGGTTCGGATTGACCAGCGCCAACGCGTCGGGAAGCGCCGTCGCCGCCTTGTGGTGGTCGACGACGATGACATCGAGCCCCGCCACCTTCGCCGCCGCCAGCGCCGCAAAGCCCTGGGTGCCGCAATCGACGGTGACGACGAGGTCGGCACCGGCGGCCTTCAACGCCACCAGCGCGTCGGCGGACGGGCCATAGCCTTCGAGCAGCCGGTCCGGGATGTAGTGGCTGACGGTGGCACCAATCAGCCGCAGGTAGCGGATGAGCAGCGCCGCAGATGTGGCGCCATCGACGTCATAATCACCGAATATGACGATGCGTTCGCCCGCCGCGGTCGCATCGGCGATGCGGGCTGCGGCACGCTCCATGTCGTGGAAGATCGACGGGTCGGGCAGCCAGTCCCGCAAGGTCGGCGTCTTCAGCCGGTCGAAATCGGCGGGCGACGCGCCGCGGGCGCGGAACAGGTGGTGGAGCAGTTCATCGGCGCCGCGACCGTCGAGATCCCCCCCCGGCGCGACGCCGCCGCGCCATTGCCAGGGCTGGCCAAGGACGGACGCCGCGACGCCGAATACGGGTTTGATCACGCGTGCCGGTTGGCGCGATGCTCGCCACTCACCCAGCGGGTGGTGCCCGACGAGGCGCGCATGACCACGCTTTCGGTGGTGATGATGCCGTCGCGGCGGCGCTTGACGCCCGCCAGCAGCGAACCATCGGTAACGCCGGTCGCGGCAAAGATCACATCGCCCTTGGCAAGGTCTTCAAGGGCGTAGATGCGGTCGAGATCGGTGATGCCCCAGCGTTTGGCACGGGCGCGCTCGTCGTCGTTGCGGAATACCAGCCGGCCCTGCATCTGGCCGCCGACGCAGCGCAATGCGGCCGCCGCCAGCACGCCTTCGGGTGCGCCGCCGGAGCCGATGTACAGGTCGATGCCGGTATCGGGGTCGGCGGTGGCGATGACGCCAGCAACGTCGCCATCGGGGATCAGCATGATGCCGCAGCCGAGGGCGCGAAGTTCGGCGATCAGCGTTTCATGGCGCGGTCGATCGAGCACGCAGACCATCAGTTCGCCGGGCGGCACACCCTTGGCGGCGGCAACGGCGCGGACGTTTTCGCTGGTGGATTTGCGCAGGTCGATGGTGCCGGGGGCATAGCCGGGGCCGACGGCGATTTTCTGCATGTAGACGTCGGGCGCGTTGAGCAGCCCGCCTTCCTCGGCGATGGCGAGGACCGCCAGCGCGTTCGGCCCGGCCTTGGCGGTGATGGTCGTGCCCTCCAGCGGATCGAGCGCAATGTCGATCCTGGGGCCGGTGCCGACGCCGTTTTCCTTGTGGCCGCGGCCAACCTTTTCGCCGATGAACAACATCGGGGCTTCGTCGCGCTCACCCTCGCCGATGACCACGGTGCCGTCGAAATCGAGCTGGTTGAGGGCGTCGCGCATCGCTTCGACGGCGGCGGCATCGGCGGCTTTTTCGTCGCCGCGGCCAATCAGCTTCGATGCGGCGATGGCGGCGTTTTCAGTGACGCGCACCATCTCCAGCACAAGGACGCGGTCGAGGTTCGATGCGGTGATTGTCATGCTGGCTCCGTGCGGCAATTGGCGCGGGGTGTAGGGCGTTTGGGCTGGCAGCGGAACCCCCCTCGCGCCGCAACCCGGGCAGGGGCAGTGTCACAAATCCAGTATGTGCATCATCACCGGCGCGCCCGTCACCGCATCCGACGCCGCCATCTGTGCCAGCGCCGCCAGCACCCTGGCCTCGCCGGCGCCATGGGTGACCATCACCACAAGGGCGTCGCCATTGGCGGCATGGCCGCGCTGGATAAGGCTTTCGATCGAAACGCCATGGTCGCGCAGCGCCGCCGTCAGCTCGGCGAGCACGCCCGGCCGGTCGGCAACCGTCAAGCGCAGATAGTAGCGGCCGTGGCGGCTGGCGGTATCGGCAGGAGGCAAGGCTGCAAGGTCGGCGACCGGCATCCCGAAGACATGGCTGTTGTTGCCGCGGGCGATATCGACAAGGTCCGCCACCACGGCACTGGCGGTCGGCCCGTCGCCGGCGCCGCGGCCCTGGAACAGCAGGCGCCCGACGAAATCCCCCTCGGCGACGACGGCGTTGAGCGCGCCGCCGGCTGCGGCTAGCGGGTGATCGAGCGGCACCAGCGCCGGGTGGACGCGCTGGAACAGGTGGCCGGCGGCCGTTTCCGCCAGCCCGACCAGCTTGATGCGAAAGCCCAGCGTCGCGGCATGGTCGATATCGGCGAGTTCGACGGCGCGGATGCCCTCGGTCGCGACAGCGCCGAAATCGATGCGCGCGCCAAAGGCCAGTGCAGCGAGGATCGACAGCTTGTGCGCGGTATCGATGCCATCGATGTCAAAGCTCGGGTCGGTCTCGGCATAGCCTGCCGCCTGCGCTTCGGCGAGGACGACATCGAAATCGAGGCGTTCATTCTCCATGCGCGTCAGGATATAGTTGCAGGTGCCGTTGAGCAGGCCATAGACCCGCCCGATGCGGTTGGCCGTCATGCCTTCGGACAGGCCCTTGATGACGGGGATGCCGCCCGCCACCGCCGCTTCGTAGCGCAGCGCCAGGCCGCGGGCCTCGGCAACGCCTGCGAGTTCAAGGCCGTGGTGCGCCAGCATCGCCTTGTTGGCGGTCACGAACGCCTTGCCGGCGGCCAGCGTGCGGCGGGCAAGGGTCAGCGCCGGGCCATCGCTGCCGCCGATCAGCTCCACCACCACATCGACATCGTCGCGCGCCGCCAGTTCGGTGGCATCGTCCATCCAGGCCGTGGCGGACAGGTCGATGCCGCGGTCACGGTTGCGATCGCGCGCCGAAACGGCCGTGACGACGATCGCCCGGCCGGCGCGCCGGGCAATCAGGTCGGCATTGTCGGCCAGCAACCGGACGACCCCGCCGCCGACAGTGCCAAGGCCGGCGAGGCCGATGCGCAAGGGTTCCATCATCAGTTCGCGGCTTTGGCGGGCGTGTTGACCCCCATGGATTGCAGATATTTGCGCACGTTGCGCGCCGCCTGCCGCAGGCGCTGTTCGTTCTCCACCAGCGCGATGCGGACAAAACCTTCGCCATCCTCGCCATAGCCGACACCCGGCGCCACCGCGACACCGGCATGGCCGAGCAATTGCTTGGAAAATTCCAGCGAGCCGAGGTGGGCGAGGGCCGGCGGCAACGGCGCCCAGGCGAACATGCTGGCGCGCGGCGGCGGGATTTCCCAGCCGGCGCGGCCAAAGCTTTCGACCAGCACGTCACGCCGGGCATGGTAAAGCGCGCGGTTGCTGGCAACGATGTCCTGCGGGCCGTTGATGGCAGCGACGGCGGCCGCCTGGATCGGGGTGAAGGCGCCATAATCGAGGTACGATTTCACCCGCGTCAATGCGCCGATCAGCGTCTTGTTGCCGACGGCAAAGCCGATGCGCCAGCCGGCCATCGAATAGGTCTTCGACATCGAGGTGAACTCCACCGCCACATCCTTGGCGCCGGGCACCTGCAGGATCGACGGCGTCGGCTTGCCGTCGAAATAAATCTCCGAATAGGCGAGGTCGGACAGCACCCACAGGCTGTGCTTCCTGGCAAACGCGACGACGCGTTCGTAAAAGGCCAGGTCCACCGTTTCGGCGGTCGGGTTCGAAGGATAGCCCATGACCAGCACCGAAGGCTTGGGCACGGTGAAGCGCATCGCCCGTTCCAGCGATTCGAAATAGGCTTCATCCGGCGTCGTCGGCACGCTGCGGATGGTGGCGCCGGCGATGATGAAGCCGAAGGTGTGGATGGGGTAGCTCGGGTTCGGCGCCAGCACGACATCGCCGGGGGCGGTGATCGCCTGCGCCAGGTTGGCGAGGCCTTCCTTGGAGCCGAGTGTCACCACGACTTCGGTTTCCGGGTCGACATTGACCCCGAACCGGCGGCCATAGTAGTTGGCCTGCGCCTTCCTGAGCCCGGGGATGCCCTTGGACGCCGAATAGCCATGCGCATCCGGCTTGGCGGCGACTTCGGCCAGCTTGGCGATGACATGCGCCGGCGGCGGCAGGTCGGGGTTGCCCATGCCGAGGTCGATGATGTCGTCGCCGCGCGCCCGCGCCGCTGCCCGCATCGCGTTGACTTCGGCGATGACGTAGGGCGGGAGGCGCTTGATGCGGTAGAATTCTTCGGACATCGGGATCACTCGGGGTTCGGGGTCTGGAGCAAAAACAAAGCGGGCGGGGGCGTTACCGCCTCCGCCCGCATGTCAGTGCAGATGGTGGACGGTGCGCTTATTTCGGCGCCGCTGCCGGGGTTGCGGTGGTTTCGGTGGTCGTCGTCGTCGTCATCATCTTCTTCATGCCGTGATGCATGTGGCGGTGATGCTTGTGGCCATGGTGCATCATCGGCGCCGCCATCTTGTCGTCCCCGGCAGCGGCCGTCGTCGCGGCGGCGGGGGCGCCGTTGGGCACCCATGCACCACCATGCGCGGCGTCACGCTTGTCGGCCTGTTCGCCGCTCATCGCGCGCTTTTCGCTGGCAGCGCTCTGCTCGCACGAATCCTTGATCTTGGCGGAGCATTTGGGCAGCGCAGCGGGGGCAGCGGCGGCGGGGGCAGCGGCGGCCATCGCCGGTTCCGGTGCGGCAGGCGCTGCAGGTGCGGCAGGAGCTGCAGTTTGGGCCATGGCGCTGCCGGCAAGCAATCCGGCAGCAATAACGATCGCGGATTTCAACATCGTGCTCTCCCCTTCGAACGCCGGCAGCTCATGGCCGCGGTGATCTGCAGCTTAGCCAGCTTGCCGCAATATCGAAAGGGTGTGTTTTGCGCGCGTGCGGAAACGCTTGGCGCGGCGCATCGACCGGTCCACATTGCCCGCAGCGGCAGCAAACGCCCGCCGGGGATTGATCGTGACGGAACCGACGACCGAGATGGCGCCAATCGAACAGTTCCAGCACTGGACCGACCTGATGGGGCGTGGCCAGCAGATGATGATGGAATTCTGGTCCCGCGAACAGGTGCCCGCCCCGATGCCGACGCCCGATGCGATGGGAATGATGGCCACCTGGCAAAAGATGACGGCGGCGGCGCTGGCCGATCCGCAGAAGCTGCTCGACATGCAGACGCGCTTCATGACCGATTCGCTGGCCCTGTGGCAGTCGTTTCTGACGCCCGGCGCCGCCGCTTCGACGGCCGTGGCGGCCAAGGACAAGCGCTTCGCCTCCGAAGCCTGGCGCGAGGCGCCGGCGTTCGACTTCCTGCGCCAGTCGTACCTGCTGACATCAAGCTATATCCTGGAGGCGACCGCGGATCTCGAAGGGCTGGACGAACGCGAGAAGGCCAAGACGCAATTTTACGTCAAGCAGTTCGTCGATGCGATGTCGCCGTCGAATTTCGCCTTGACCAACCCCGATGTGCTGAAAACCACCAGCGAGACAGGCGGCGCCAACCTGTTGAAAGGCCTGGAGCATCTTCTCGACGACCTCAAGGCCGGTCGCCTCAAGATGACCGATGAGGACGCCTTTGAAGTCGGCCGCAATGTCGCCGTCACGCCCGGCAAGGTGGTGTTCGAAAACCGGCTGTTCCAGCTTATCCAATATGCGCCGACGACGCCCAAGGTCCATGCGACGCCGTTGCTGATCTTTCCGCCGTGGATCAACAAATTCTACATCCTCGACCTCACGGCGGAAAAAAGCTTCATCCGCTGGTCGGTCGAGCAGGGCCTGACGGTGTTCGTCACCTCGTGGAAGAATGCCGATGCCACCACCGCCGACGTGACCATCGACAATTATGTCGGCGAGGGGATGCTCACCGCGCTCGATACCGTGCAGGCGATCTGCGGGACGCCGTCGTCGCATGTCATCGGCTATTGCGTCGCCGGTACCACGCTGGCGGCGGCGCTGGCGGTGCTGGAGGCGCGCGGCGAGGCGGCGCGGGTAGAAAGCGCGACATTCTTTACCGCGCAAGTCGACATGAGCCAGTGCGGCGAGCTTGCGGTGTTCATCGACGATGCCAGCATCGAAGCCATCACCAAGATGACCGCCGAAAAGCCCTGGCTCGATGGCCGCTATATGGCGACGACCTTCAACATGCTGCGATCGAACGATCTCATCTGGAATTATGTCGTCAACAACTATCTGCTGGGGAAGGATTATTTCCCCTTCGACCTGCTGTACTGGAACAGCGACGCGACCAATGTGCCGGCCAAATGGCACCGCGAATATCTGGAAGATATCTACCGCGACAACAAGCTGGTGAAGCCGGGTGCGATGACCGTGCTCGGCGTGCCGATCGACCTGCGCACGGTCAAGACACCGTCATACATCCAGGGCGGCAAGGAAGACCATATCGCGCCGGCACGTTCTGCCTACAAGCTGACCACCAACTTTACCGGCGAGAAGCGGTTCGTGCTGGCCGGGTCGGGCCATATCGCCGGCGTCGTCAACCCGCCGTCGCAGCACAAATACCAGTATTGGACGAGCGACGCGCTGCCCGCGAGCTTTGACGACTTCGTCGCGACGGCGGTGGAAACCAAGGGCAGCTGGTGGCCCGACTGGATCGCCTGGCTGGCGCCGCGATCGGGGCCGATGGTCAAGGCGCGGGTGCCGGGTTCGGGCAACTCGGTGGGCAATTTCAGGGCCATCGAGGACGCGCCGGGGCGCTATGTAAAGGAACGCATCTAGCATCGGGGGGATCTGCGATGACCGCTTTCAGGGAGGCCATGCGCCGCGTCATCACCGGCGACAACGCCGGCGGTCAGTCCGTGGTCATCCTCGACGGCGGTCCGTCGGCGATGAGCGGGGACGCCGATCTTGGCGGGTTGTTCGAAATCTGGGAGGATTCGACCTCGGCGGCGCTCGACCCGCGCGATCACGCCGATCTCGGCACCACCCGCGCCGTCCTTGGCCCGCGTCCCGGCAACGTCCAGGTGCGCTGGTTCGTGGTGTCGCCGCTGCCGGACGATGTGCCGAAGCCGCAACTCGATGCGATGGTGCGCAGCGTATTTGCCGGTTTTGAAGGCGATCGCCACATCATCGACCAGAGCCGGCACCCGGCGATGCATGAAACCCATTCGATCGACGTCATCTGCCTGCTGCAGGGCGATGTCTCGCTCGTTCTCGAAGCCGGCGAAACCCGTATCAAGCCGGGGCAGGTGGTCATCCAGCGCGGCACCAACCACGCCTGGGTCGCCCATGGCGGGCCGGCGCTGCTGCTTGCGGTGCTGATCGATAGGCCGATGGCGGGGACCTGAAGGTCTGCCCGGCCGCAAGCTTCAGCCCCTGGCGGCCTTTGCCGCGCACGCCGCGATAATCGGCGCCGGGTCGAAATAGAAGGGCCGGATCTCGCAGATCCTGTCATCGCGGAAGCGGAACATCTCGGCGACTTCGGCGCGCGCCAGCGACGGGTCGGTGAAGGTGAAATCGACCATGGTCACGGCGCGGTCGCCGCCGACCGTGGTGACATGGATTTCAAGCCCGGCGACGTCCATCATGCCCATGACGCGGGTGTAGAGCTGGCGCAGCGCCGTCTTGCCGCGATAAACGCCGACCATCGGCAGCGTGTCGGCCTCGGTGATGAAGAAATCGTCGGTCAGGAACGCCTCGGCGGCGTCGAAATCGCCACTGCCCGTTGCGGCATACAGGGCTTTGATGATCGCCAGTTTCTCGGCGTCGCTCGACATTGTCGTTCCTCCAGCTTGCGTGTCCTGTCTTCGCCCTCGCACGCCGCAGCGCACCTAGTCTTATCGCCAGCCGGTCACGGGCACCGCTGCGGCTTAACAGTAGGCCATGCTGGTCAATCGCCGTATCGTGCTCAAGCGCCGCCCTGCCGGGATGCCGGTCGTCGATGACTTCGGCATCGACACCATTGCCGTTCCGGATCCGGCGGAGGGCGAGATCGTCGTCGCCAACCGCATCCTGTCGATCGATCCGGCGATCCGTGGCTGGCTCGACGACCGGCCGAGCTATATGCCGCCGATCGCGATCGGCAACGTCATCCGCAGCATGACGCTGGGCGAGGTCATCGCCTCGCGCAACCCGGCGTTCCCCCTGGGCTGCTGCGTCCGCGGCGTGGCAGGTTGGGAGGCCTTTTCATCGATCGGCGACGCCGTCGGCCTCGAACGCGTCGCCGCCGACAATGCGGAGCGCCAGATGGGCGCGCTCGGCCCCGCCGGATTGACGGCCTGGGTCGGGCTCAACATCATCGGCGCGGTCCAGCCCGGCGAGACGGTGCTGGTCAGTGCGGCCGCGGGGGCCGTGGGCAGCGTTGCCGGGCAGATCGCCCTGATACTCGGGGCGCGGGTCGTCGGCATCGCCGGCAGCGAGGCAAAATGCGCCGCACTGCTCGGCATGGGCTTCGATGCCGCCATCAACCATCGCACCGAAAACCTGGCGTCGGCAATCAGGGCCGCCTGCCCGGAAGGCGTCGATGTCTATTTCGACAATGTCGGTGGCCGCGTGCTCGAAGCGGTGTTGCCGGCAATGAAGCTGAATGGCCGGGTCGCGGTCTGCGGCATGGTGGGCGACTATAACGACGCGGATAATCCCCATGGCGTCAAGACGCTGTGGCAACTGGTGGTCAACCGCATCACCATGCGTGGCTTCCTGACCTATGACCATGCCGAACACCTGGCGCGCGCGCAGGCCGATCTCGATGGCTGGGCGCGGGATGGCCGGCTGGTGCCGATCGACAATGTCCGCGATGGCCTCGACACTGCTCCGCAGGCGCTGATCGACCTGCTCGCCGGCCGGACGATCGGCAAGACCCTTGTTCGCCTCCAGCCCCAGGAACCAGTCCCATGATCTTCGTTGCCGGTACCATGACCATCAACCCTGCCGTCATCGACGCCTTTGCCGTGGATGTTGCCGCCATGGTCGACAAGGTCCGCGCCGAAGCGGGTTGCCAGCATTATTCACTGCTCGTCGAGGACGCCGCGGCCGGGCTGGTCAACGTCCATGAACAATGGGCAGACGATGCAGCACTGGTGATGCACTTGCAGCAACCGTGGATCACGGCTTTCTTCAATCGCTACAGCGGGGAGATGCGGGCCTCCAGCGTTCGCATCTGCGATATCGCCGGCGAACGCCCGCTGCCGGGAATGTGATGCTGCATCGGGTCGGGAGAGAGCGAAAATGACGCGTCTGGCAGGCAAGGTGGCGTTTGTGACCGGCGGCGCGTCGGGGTTGGGCGAGGCCATCGTGCGGCGCTTCGTGGCGGAAGGCGCATCGGTGGTCATCGCCGATATCGATGTTGCCGGCGGCATGGCGCTGGTGGCGGAACTCGGCGGCGCGGCATCGTTCCAGCAGCTCGATGTCACCGACGAGCCAAGCTGGCTGGCGGGACTTGCAGCGGTCGCCGGGGGGCGCATCGACATCCTTGTCAACAACGCCGGGATCACCACCGTCGGCTCGATCGAATCGCTGTCGCTGGCGGATTTCCGGACGATGCTCGATATCGACCTCGTCGGTGTATTCCTTGGCTGCAAGCACGCGGTGCCGCTGATGCGGAGCCATGGCGGATCGATCATCAACATGTCGTCGATGTGCGGCTTGCGCGCCCAACCCGATCTTGTCGGCTACAACGCCGCCAAGGCCGCCGTCACCCATCTCACCCGGTCGGCGGCGCTGCACTATGCGGCGCAGGGCTATGGCATCCGCTGCAATTCGGTACATCCCGGCGCCATCCACACCCCGATCCTCGACAAGGTGATGGCACAGGTCGATGATCCCAGGGCGCTGTACGACGGATGGGTTTCGGTGCACCCGGTCGGGCGGCTGGGGCGGCCCGAGGAAATCGCCGCGATGGCGGTTTACCTCGCATCGGACGAGGCCAGCTTCACCACCGGGGCGGCGTTTGCCGTCGATGGCGGCTCGTCGCTGTGACGGCACGATGAGCGACAGCTTTCACGACGTCGGCGCCGAAGCCGATTTTCCGGAAGACGGCAAGCTCGTCGCCAGCATCGGCGGCTGGCGGGTGCTGGTCTGCAAGGTCGATGGCGTATACCACGCCCTCAACGACAGGTGCAGCCATGCCGCCTCGCCGTTGTCGGGCGGCCGCATCCGGCGCGGCACGGTGATGTGCCCGCTGCATGGCGCGCGCTTCGATATCGCCACCGGCAATTGCCTTGGTGCCGCCTATCCCCGGCTGCGCCAGTTCGCGCTGCGCGTCGAAGCCGGGCGCATTGCTGTCGCGGTGCCCGAAACCTCGCCGGGGATGGAGGACATTGCCATTCGCATCGGCTGACCGGGATTGTGCGCACCCTCGCTCTTGCCGCAGGTCCGCCGGCCTCCCTCAAGCGCTATCGTCATGCGGCAAAGCACCGAAAGGATGATCGAATGGCGTTTGATGGACCTGCCGAAGACCGGCTCGCGATCCGCGAATTGCTGGAGGCCTATGCCGATGCGGTCAGCCGCAACGATGTCGGGGACTGGTCCGCCTGCTGGGCCGAAGACAGCGTCTGGAGCCTGCCCGATTATCCGGAATTCGGTGAAACCCGCGGGCGTGCCGCCATTACCGCGATGTGGGTAAACGCCATGTCGGGCTATCCCGGCATCATGTTCCAGGCCTGGCCCGGCGCCATCGTCGTTACCGGCGATCGCGCCGAAGTACGGTCGTGGACGTCGGAAGTCTATGACAAGGACGGCGCGACCCGGCGCGATCGGGGCCGTTACGAGGATGTCTGTATCAAGCAGGACGGCCGGTGGCTGTTCGCCAGCCGGAGTTTCCGCAATATCCACCGGGCGTG
Organism: Sphingomonadales bacterium; assembly: GCA_025351405.1. Lineage (GTDB taxonomy): Bacteria > Pseudomonadota > Alphaproteobacteria > Sphingomonadales > Sphingomonadaceae > Sandarakinorhabdus. The sequence continues at coordinate 163,295 of JANXVZ010000021.1, forward strand.
ACGGCGGCGCCTATTGGGCGATCAGGCCGCCATCGACGACGAACTCGGCGCCGGTGATATAGCGTGCCTCCTCCGAAGCGAGAAACAGGTTCATGTTGGCGATATCGAGCGGAGCGCCGAAGCGCCCCATCGGAATCGACGCTGAAATCACGTCATATTGCTCGGGATTATCCCGCAGCGCCACGGTCTGCATGTTGGTCAGGATCATGCCCGGGTGGACCGAATTGACCCGGATGCGGTCGCGCGCCACCTCCAGTGCGACGGTTTTGCTGAACAGCCGCACGCCACCCTTGCTGGCGCCATAGGCCGCGCAGCCGACAACACCAACCATGCCGACAACCGACGACATGTTGATGATGCTGCCCCCGTCGGCTTGCCCGCGCATGATGCCCACGGCGCGCTGGGTGCCATAGAAGATGCTGTTGAGGTTGACATCGTTCTGCCGCAGCCAGTCGGCGGTGCTGACCGTGGCGATAAGCCCGAGCATGGCGATACCGGCGTTGTTGACCAGCACGTCGAGCCGGCCGTGCGCCGCCATGATCGCCGCCATCACCCGGTCCCAATCGGCTTCGGACGTGACGTCGTGCGTGAACGCCGTCGCCTTGCCGCCCACGTCGCGGATGCCCTGCGCCACCGCTTCTGCGCCCGTGCCGTCATGGTCGGTGACGATGACGTGTGCGCCCTCCTCGGCAAAGCGCTGCGCCGTGGCGCTGCCCAGCCCGGGAATGGAGGCGCCGCCGGTGATGAGCGCGATCCTGCCTGCGAGGCGATCCATGGTCCTGCCTTCCGCGCCCGGCCCCTAGAATTCGAAGCCGGCGGCCACACCGAAGGCGCGCGGTTCACGGGCCGAAGCGAAGGACCATAGCCCGGCGACGGTAAAGGCGGCGCTGGTGCCGCGATCGTCGGTCAGGTTGCGGCCATAGACGGTCAGCTTGACCTTTTTGCCGTCGAGGTCGAGCACCGTGGTCAGGCTGGCATCGAGCAGGTTCTGTGCCCGGGTGCGAACCCGCGGGTCGTTACCGTTGACGATGACATTGCCGCCGTTGTCGACGCGGTTGATGTTGCCGGTGAGCGGCCCCAGCGAGATCTGCTGGTCGTACGGGCTGATGTGGCGGATGCCGACATTGACGGTGATCTTGGCGAAATCGACCGGCAGCGAATAGTCTATGCTGCCCGACAACGTTGCCTTGGGGCTGTAGATCGGATCGTTGGCCGAATAATCGAAGTTGCGGATGGCGGTGAAGCCGGGGCTGATGACGGTGCCTTCCCCATCGGTGATGGCGGGGAACGTCAGCACGTTACCCGAGATGAAGTTCTTGAACTTGCTGTCGAGGATACCGACAGAGGCGCGCAGGATCAGGCCTTCGACGGGGCGTGCGGTGAAGTCGGCCTCGATGCCCTTGATGTTGGCACTGCCGACGTTGCCGGTAATGGTCTGGTTGCCGGTCGGGCCACCCGGGATCGTGGTGTTCTGCTGCAGGCCCTTGTACTTGGCAATGAAGCCGGCGACGTTGAAGGTCAGCTTGCGGTCGAGCAGTTCGAGCTTGGTGCCGACTTCATAGGAATCGACGGTTTCCGGCTTGAACGGCGTGCTTGCCGTGGCGGCGGTTGCGGCGCGCGCTGAAAATCCGCCCGACCGATAGCCGCGCGACCAGGAGGCATAGAACATCGTATCGCTGTCGGGGCGATAATCGATGCCGACCTTGGGGGTGAACTTGCTGAACTTAGCATTGCCGCTGCCGACAAGGCCGCTGGTGGCGAACGAATTGGTCAGCTCCTTCTTGTCCTGCGTCCAGCGGCCACCGAACGACAGGCGGAACTTGTCGGCAAAATTCCAGTCGAAATCGCCGAAGAACGCCACGGATTCGGTCTTGCCGGTAACCGACTGCGGGTTGGCGTCGAAGGCATCGGGCGAGATTGCGGTGTTGAAGGCGAACAGCCGCGTGCTCTGGAACAGGTTATACTTCGACTTGAAATAATAGCCGCCGACAACATAATCGAATGTGTCGCTGAATTTTCCCGAAGCCCGCAGCTCCTGGCTGAACTGGTAATAATTCTGCTTGCGGTGGGTATAATACAGATCGGTCGAGGACGAATCGAAATCCTGGGTCTGGTCTTCCTTCGATTCGCGGTAACCGGTCACCGAGGTCAGCTTGATGCTGCCCAGGTTGGCGTTCATCTCCAGCGTTGCGGCGGGTGCACTGTAATGTGATTCTGCCGGCGATCCGAACACGGTGTAAAGGTCGGTCGTGTTGTTGCGGTTGCACTGGTTCGCCGGCTCGAACGAGCAGAACAGTTCGGTGGAATTGACGAGGTTGCTGTTGACCACGTCGAACGACTGCACCTGCTTTTCAACGGTCAGCAGGGCGTTGAAATCAGTCGAGGGGGTGAACAGCAGCGACACGCCGAAGTTGTCGTTCTTGTTGCCGCCACGGCGCTGTCCGGTCGCGTCGTCGTGGTAAAAGCCATCGCTTTCATTGTGGAAATAAAAACCCTTGAGCGCCAGCGTCTCGCCGAGCGGGGCATTGACGACGGCACGGCCCTGGAAGGTGTTGAAGCTGCCATAGCTGACTTCCGCCTTGACGCCGAACTGGCCGGTCGGGCGGGTGCGGCGGATATTGATGACGCCGCCGATGGTGTTGCGACCAAACAGCGTGCCCTGCGGCCCGCGCAGCACTTCGATCTGCTCGATATCGAAGAAATCCAGATACTGCCCGGTGCTGGTGCCGATGAAGACGCCATCGACGACAACACCGACGGTCGGCTCCTGCGATTTTTCGATATCGGCATAGGTCAGCCCGCGGATCGCCAGGTTGGCGGCGGCACCGCCCGAATTCTGTTGGGTGATGAGCAGGTTGGGGGCCGCGCCCTGCAAGTCGCCGATGTTGGCGGTGGCCTTGTTCTCCAGCTGCGAGGTGGTGATCGCGGTGATGGCGATCGGCGTATCCTGCAGCGATTCGTTGCGGCGACGGGCGGAGACGATGATCTCGCCTTCGCCGACCGTCGCGGCAGCCGCGGTTTCCGGGGCGGCGGCCGCCGCTTCGGCCGCTTCAGACTGGGCGGGGGTTGCGATGCCGATCAGGCTGGCGCTGCCCAAGGCGGAAATCAGGATGCGTCGAACCGAAGAAATGGCCATGCGTAAGGTCCCCCCTGGAGCGCAGCGGTTGAGGAAGATCCTGTCCGCAGCGTATGACCAAACCCTATCGCGCTTCGATTCGCCGGCGAACTGGGATATGTCACAGGTCGTGTCGCAGCCCGGCGATCGCAGCGGCGCGGCGCCTAGAATTGCACCCGCTTGGTATAGCCGCCATCGATGACGACATTGGTGCCCGTGGTGTACGACGACGCCGGGCTGGCGAGGAACACCAGCGTGCGGGCCACGTCCTCGGCGACGCCGAAGCGGCCCAGCGCCATCTGCGCCTTGGTGGCGGCATAAAAGTCCGGCATCTGCTGCTTGACGGTGTCCCAGTTGCCACCCGGGAAATAGATCGGACCGGGGGAGACGGCGTTGACGCGAATGCCCTTTGGACCCCAGGCCTGGCTCAACTGCTTGGAATAGGTCAGCAACGCCGCCTTCATGGCATTGAAGGCCTGTGGGACCAGGAAGGTTTCGGTGGCGGCGGTGCTTGCCATCATGACGATGGCGGCGTGGGGCGATTTTGCAAGATAGGGTTCCAGCGCTTCACAGCCCTTGACGGTGCCGAGCACGTCATATTTGAACGCCGCTTCCCAGTCGCCGGTCAACTGCGATCCCGACGAGGAGGCGCCGTGGATGAAGATATCGCATCCGCCGAGCGCGTCCGCGGTCTTGACCAGCCAGGCCGGGTAGTTGTCGAAATCGGTCAGGTCGAAGCTTTCGCCGATGACCTTGCCGCCGTGTCTCGACAGCGAGGCAATGGTTTCATCGACCTGCGCCTGGTTGCGCGAGAAGAACCCGATATCGGCGCCCTCTGCGGCAAAAATCTCCAGTGCGGCACGGCCGATACCGCGGCTGCCGCCGGTGACGATGACCTTCAGTCCCTTTAGCCCGAGATCCATGGCGCAATCCTGTCCTGTCAGAGTCCAACGCATCGACTGTGGCAGCGCCCGGCCTGGCTTGCATCCTAGTCATCGGAACAGTTGTTGCGGTGTCCCAACGGCAAGCGCGGGCCGTCAGCCCGCCTGTCCGGCACGCTTGGTGCGCAGTGTGGGCGGCGCGGCGGTCGGGTCTTCGGGCCAGGGATGGCGGGGGTAGCGGCCCCGCAGGTCGCGGCGCACATCCGCCCAGCTGCCGGTCCAGAAGCGCGGCAAATCCCGGGTCACCTGGATCGGCCGCCCGGCGGGCGAGGTGAGGCGCAGGGTCAGCGGCTGTCGACCCGCCGCAATCGCCGGGTGCACGCCCAGCCCGAACAGGGCCTGGACCCGCACCTCGACCGCCGGACCACCGTCCGCGGCATAATCGATCGCGTGGGTGCTGCCGGCGGGCGTGGCAAGACTGCGCGGCGCAAAGGTATCGACCCGCCGCATGGCGTCCCAGCCAACCAGGCCTTCAAGCGCTGCAACGAACTGGCCATCGGACACGTCGCCGAGCCGGCGTTTTCCAGCCAGCAATGGCCCCAGCCAGCGATCCACAGCTTCCAGCAATGCCGCGTCGGACAGGTCAGGCAGGCCGGGGAGGCCATTGGCGGCGGCGAATGCAAGCCGGGCGCGCAGCATCCGGCTGGCGTCCCCCCATGGCAGAATGGCCAGGCCATGCTGGCGAACACCCCCGAGCAACGCCACCGCGACAAGCGCCGGATCGGTGCGCTCCGCCGGTGAGCGCGACAGGGTGATCGCCCCCAGCCGCCGGATCGTCTCGGCGACAACGCCGCCGGTGGCCGCATCGAAGGCGAACACCGCCCTTGTCTCGATGCGGTGCCCAAGGTGCCGCTCGACGCTCGCCTGGTCGATCGCTGCGCCAAGCAGCAGACGCGCGCCGGCGGCGCTTCCGGTCGCATCGCCGACGACTATCCAGGGTGCGGTCGCCAGCGCATCGTCGGCGGCGATCGTCACCGCCCGGCCATTGGCCATCAGGTACGCAGCGCCCGCCGGTCCGCGCCGCCGGGCCACCCGGTCGGGGAAGGCGAGAGCCAAAGTCAGCGCGGCGGCATCGGCGGCAAGGTCCGGCGCCGCCCCACCGCCGGCGGCACGGGCCCAACGCTCCGCCAGCCGCCGCGCCGCCTGTGCGCGCGGGCCGCGATCGCGCGCCAGCCCCCGCAGGCGGTCGTCGAGATCGACACTGCCACCGCCCAACCCGCGTTCGGTCAGGACCAATGCGATCTGCGCTGCGAGCCGCGCCGTGCCGGTCGCTGCCGCTGCCACCAGCATATGACCCAGCACCGGCGGCAGCGGCAACGCCGCAACCCTTTCGCCATGCGGCGTCGGGCGCCCACCGCTGTCGATCGCCCCCAACGCCGCCAGTCGGTCGCGCGCCTCCGAAAGCGCCGCGGCGGGCGGCGGGTCGAGCCAGCGCAGGTCTGCGGGATCAGCAACACCCCAGCGTGCACATTCCAGCACCAGCCCCGTCAGGTCGCTTTCCAGAATTTCCGGTGGGTCGAAACGCAACCGACCCGCGGTTTCGCCGGCCTCCCACAGCCGCATCGCGATGCCGGGGGCGGTGCGCCCGGCACGTCCGGCGCGCTGCGTCACCGCCGCCTGGCTGGCACGCTCGGTCACCAGCCTTGTCAGCCCCACGGCCCGATCATGACGCGGGCGCCGTGCCAGGCCGGAATCGATGACCACCCTGACACCGTCTATGGTGATCGAGGTTTCGGCGATGGACGTTGCCAGCACGACCTTGCGGCGGCCGGGTGGCGCCGGGCGAATGGCGGCGCGCTGGTCGGCTGCATCGCGGGCGCCGTACAACCGGTAAAGGTCGACATCGCCGGGCAGGCGGCCTTCAAGCCGTTCGGCAGTCCGTTCGATTTCGGCGGCACCGGGCAGGAAGGCGAGCACCGATCCCGGCTCGTGCGCCAGCGCCGTGCGCACCGCGGCGGCCATCGCATCCTCGATCCGCACTTTCGCGTCACGCCCGGCATGCCGGATTTCAACCGGGAACATCCGCCCGGCACTCTCGATCCGCACCAGGCCGGGCACGATGGCTTCATAGGCGGCGCCATCGAGCGTCGCCGACATCAGCAGCAGCCGCAGGTCGGGGCGCAGCGCCTCCCGCGCTTCCAGGGTCAGCGCCAGCGACAGGTCGCCTTCGAGGCTGCGCTCGTGGACTTCGTCGAACACTATGGCAGCGATGCCGATCAATTCCGGATCGGCGACCAGCATCCGCGTGAAAATGCCCTCGGTCACCACCTCGATGCGCGTCGCGGCCGAAACGCGGCTGTCCATGCGGGTGCGATAGCCTATGGTCTGGCCAACCGCTTCGCCGGCCATCTCCGCCATGCGTTCAGCAGCGGCGCGCGCCGCCAGCCGGCGTGGTGCCAGCAGGATGATCCGCCGGCCAAGCACCCAGGGTTCGTGCAACAATGCGGGTGCCACCGCAGTCGTCTTGCCGGCACCCGGCGGCGCCACCAGCGCGACGGGCACGTTGGCGTCGAGCGCCGTGCGCAGCGCCGGCAGGATGTCCTCGACGGGCAAAGCCATCGCCTGCCTCTAGCGACTGTGGCGACGGCTGGCCACCGCCGCTGCCAATTGCAATGCGTGACGGGTGCTGCGCCCCCGGGCGTCCGGATTGCGCGGCGCACGGCAATATGCGAAATTCGCGATCGTCGTCCTGCGCTGTACTACCGTTGCTTGTCGGTCATTCAGGGGGTTTTCGATGCACCGTTGGCTGCTCACCTGCACGCTGCTGCTGTCCTCGGCCTCGGTTTTCGCAGCGGATATGCTGCCGCTCAAGAACGGCATCTTTGTCCCCGTCGGCCGGCCCTGCAAAGGCGCCTCGAATGCCGAGATGGTCAATTACTGGGGCGGCAGGAACGCGCTCGGCAATGCCGGGGAAAATTGCACGATCAAGGCACTGACCCACGTTGGCGAGGTTTATACGATCCGTCCTGTTTGCAAGAACCTCGACGGTCATGCCGAGATCGGCAGCGATGTCGTCGTCCGCATCGCCGGCCCCGACCAATTCCTGCTGGGCGGCCGGCAATATCGTTATTGCGGACCGACGGTTCAGTTCTAGGAACCTGCCTGCGCGTCCGGTCCGGGCGGGAAGCCGGCGCCCCCGGCCTTCGTCAGCCCGCCCTGGTCGACCAATCGACATTGCGGATCACGCACTGGGACGTGATTGCACCTCGGTTGACCGCAGACGACGTCCGCCACCCGACTGCCGCCGCCCTCGCCGGGGAGGAACGCGCCCGCGCCCGCATGGGCAACAAGGTCCTGACCGGCGGCAAGGAGAAATTGGCGAACGCTCAGGCCCCGGCCCTGCCGCCCTCCAGTGCATGACGGACGGCGTCGATGATCTCGACGTCCGAGAAGGGTTTGACGAGCCAGCCCGCCGGCTCGGCTTTTGCGCCCCTTGCCTTCATCGCCGCGTCGAAGTGGGCGCTTGCAAACAGGCTGACGATGCCCTGGTCGTGCAAGGTGACCGCGGTCTCGATCCCGTCGAGCTTGCCGGCCAGCCGGATGTCCATCAGCACGAGGTCCGGGCGCGCCTCGGCAACGCGTTCCAGCGCGGCTTCCCCGCTATCGACGACAGCCATAACCTCATAGCCGGCATCGAGCAGCGTGTTCTCGATCGTCAGTGCGACGAAATAATTGTCCTCGACAACGAGAATTCGCGCCGGCCCGACGGCAGCCTGCTCCGCCGTGCCCGCGGCATCGCCCGGCTTTGGCCCCGGCGTGGTCGTGCTGCGCCTCGCCCGGGGCGTGCTGTCATTGGTCATCGAAACTGTCATTGGTCATTGAGCCGGCATCCTGCGTCGATCGGTGATCGAAAAATTGGCGATGCATCGCGCGCCATTGTCGTGCTCCAGGTCAAGCCGGCCGCCAAGCTGGCGCAGCAGCGCCCGCACCAGGCCGAGCCCCGACGCCTTGCGCGCGACCGCGCTGCCGCTGAAGCCCGGACCATTGTCCTCGACGACAATCCGGATCTGGTCATGGTCGCCAAGGAACGCCACCGCGATATGCTGCTCGCCGTGTTCGGGCCTGCCGTGCTTGACGGCGTTGACCAGCAGCTCGTGGAGGATCAACGCAATCGGGATGGCGGGATCCACCGGGATGTCGATGGTGTCGATGCGTGTCGTCGTCTTCATCGGCTGCCGGGTCAGGCCCGATACGCCCTTGACCAGATTGTCCACCAGGGCATCGGAGCTGATCGTTTCGAAACTGCCGGGGCCGTAAAGCAGCTGCTGAACCGCGCTGACCGCCGAGAATCGCGTTGCGGCATCGCGCAACGCAGCCTCCGCCTCGGGGCTTGCAACCTCACGGGCGGCACCCAGCAGCATCCCGGCAAGCATCTGCATGTTGTTCTTTACCCGGTGCTGCAGCTCACGCATCAGCACCTCGCGCTCCCGCAAGGATTCCGAAAGCACGGCCTCTGCATGCTTGCGCTGGCTGATCTCGACATTGAGTTCATCCACCTGTCGGGACAGCGCGCCAAAGCGATCCTCTTGCGATTGCAGGAACCTGAGCAAGACTGCCGGCCCTGTCGCCAGCGACACGCGGTTGCCCTTGCATTTCAGATGTTCCACCCCGGCATCGGTGCGGAATTCCAGCGCCCCGATCAACGGCGCCGACGATCCGAAGCAGCGCCGAACGAACAATTCTGCGGCCTCCTTGCCGCTGCCGAGCTGGTCGAACAGGGCCTGCCCCGCCAATCCACGCCCCGCCAATCCACGCCCCGCCAATTCACCCCCAAGCCTGTGCGCCGCCGCGCGGTTCAAGCCGATGATCGTGCCATCCGGCGAGACGATCATCGCCGGCTCGTTCAGCCCTTCAAGCAGTCCGGCCGCGTCTTGCGAAAGCGACATGGTCAACGCTCGTGATACCCGCGTGCCGTGTGTGGGACATCGTCGCTGGCGCGAAGATAGACGGTGACCCGGCATTCGGGGTGGCCTGCTGCAATCGTGTGTTCCAGATCGACCGCGGCATAGCCGAGGTTCTGTGCGGCAATGTGGCCAAAGACATTGGAGGTCATCATGCAAAGCGAGGGTCGGTCGCGCACCAGCGCGCCGAACGGGCAGGCGCGGTTACCGAGGACGATGCGGTCCTCGGTCTCCTCCAGGATAAAAAAATCGCCCTGGATGCGGCGTTTGAGATCGACAAGGACATCGCCCACCTGTTCGCGCGTCAAACGGTCGACCGCGAAGGCGCGGCGATAGTCGCGATCGATCTGCTCGCCCACCGCGGCGCCCACGACGCTGATATAGCCTGAGGCATCATCAAGGCCGACGACCTGCTGCAGCGTGCCGGCAAGCTCCCGGATCAGCGTGCGGGTGAACAGGTCGCGTTCAAGCGGGATATTCAGCTCCGATGCCTGCATTGCAGTAACTCCTTGCGCCCCAACATCGCTCATCGGCACCGTGAGCAACGATCATGTCGTCGTCGAACCAGCGTCCAGCCCTGTGTTCGACCCTTGTTCATCGTCAAAGCCCCAACCACGCCCAAAGGTTGCGAATCGGCAGCAACACAAACGAAAAACCGCCTCCGAATGGCGCAAAACCGGCGCTTGGCCACGTTGCGGCGAGCAATCGGCCGGAATCCATGTCGATCACGCCCGCTTTTCGCCGTCGGCGGCTAGCACTGCAGGCGATCCTTCCGCATCGTCAGCGTCGCGACCAGGCCCGAAGGTTGCCAATCATAGGCAAGGCCCCCCCCGAACTGGGTAGCAACACTGCGGACGATCATCCGGCTGCCGAAACCCTGCATCACAGGCACCCCGACGATTTCAGGCCCGCCTGTTTCCGCCCACACCAACTGGACCTCATCGCCTTCGGTGCGGCCCGATACATCAAGGATGCCCTCCGGGGATGACAGCGCCCCGTGCTTCACCGAATTGGTGGCGAGTTCGTGGATCACCATCGCCAGCGTTGTTGCGGCGCGTTCCCCGACGCCCATCCGCGGAACCGCGACCCGCAGGCGGCCGGAAAAGGCCGCGGTGTCCTCGTATGGGGATAAAAGAATTGCCAGCAAGTCGCCCAGCAGTGCGGCCTTTCCCTGCTCTCCGGGCAATGGCCGGACAAGGTCGTGGGCACGACCGAGCGACGTCAGCCTTTGTGTCAGCTGGCGGGTCATGTCCTCGATGGAGGACGACGAACGCGAGGTGAATTCGGTCAGTCCGGCGGCGATGGCCAGCAGGTTCTTGACGCGGTGGCTCATCTCGCCGGCTAGCAACTCGCTGCCTTCCTCCGCCTGTTTCCGGCCGGTCACATCAAGAAACACGCCGAACATGGCACGATCGACGACCCCCGCGTCCGCACCCTGACCCCGTGCGGAAATCCACCGGATATCGGCACCGAGCAGGATCCGGAAGTCGATTTCATACGAGCCGGCAACGGACCGCGTCGCCGTGAAACCGGCGCGGACGCGGTCCCGGTCGGCGGGATGGATATGGGCCGACAATTGTTCGAAGCTGACAACCTCGGACCAGGGCAGTCCCCACAGGTCGAAGCCGCGCCGATCCATGGCAAAACGGTCATCGTCGAGATTCCACGACCATAGGGCGACACGGGCGGCATCTACCGCAAGGCGAAGATGTTCCGGGCCCCAGACCTGTAGCGGGTTGTCGCCTGCAAACACGCCAGTCTCCACTGTTCGCTGTGCCTTTCGCCCTGCCGGAAAGGACCTTGTCGTGCCTCGTTGTCGCGCGTTTCAACCGGCCATTCGCCCTCAAGAATATCCGCCGGGCTGTCAAGGGCAATTTCGGGCCACGGCTGCACTGGAGCTGCGCCTGTCCTACATGGGTCCGAACCGCTATCGTTGGTGCGGGAGTGCACGGTCGCATCGTCCGCCCGCGACCGCACCATGCCGCCAGCTGCGGAGGCCATAACGGCCGGTGCGCCGAGGCAGGTGCGGATCGGAAGGTCAGTAAAATGCCTCCTGGGGGTGACTTTCCAGATAATATCCAGGGAAATCAATGCGTGCGAAAGGTCAGTTTTTCCTACAGGAGCAGGCGGGATGGCAAGCCGGCGAGGTGCAACCATGCCGCGGACCCGGCGCCTATCGTGCTGCAGCCGCCGGGGTTTGCATGACCGCCTTGCCGGTTTTGGCGTCGATCTGGACGCCGGAGTTGCCGTCCGCTGCGACCGTGAATTCCGGCATCTTGAGCTGGCTCGATTTGATGTTGCCCATCGTCGCCGGGTCCGTAATATTTCATCAGCTGGACGAGATCGGTCGACACGCCGCCGACATCCATCCAGTTGCGGATTTCGCGCCGGGCCGCGGCGGGGGATGTGGCCGGGCCGGGCAGGGGATCGGCCGACCATGCAACCGGCCGCGCCGCGATGGCACCGTCGGTTACTGCCATGCCGGTTTTGGCATCGACCGGCAGCGACACGTGCTGCTGGATGATCTGCCACTTGCCGCGCATGATCATTCCCCTTCAAGGCGCCGGACTGCCGGCGCAGCGGTCGAAATCGATGCCGGCAGGCACGCTGGCGGCAACGCGAACCACCCTGGCGGCAATCGATCCGTTGCGCGGCTGCCCAAAGATAGGGTCATGGTCGACTGCGGCGCCGACGCCGACGATGCCGTGGCGCTGCAATTCCAAGTTGGGGAAATTGGCGATCAGCGTCTGCTGGCAAATGGGGTGCATGGGCACAGCGTCCCGTCCGCCCCGGCTCTTTGGCACAGGATGGTGCCATATGATGGTCTTGCCCAGGGCCGACCGCAAAGCCAGCAGACCACTGCGATTGCCGGCACCTCCTCCTGCTGACGAATGTCGCCATAGGGATCGTGCCTCGAACGATCGCATGCGATCGGCCGCAGTCGCAAAAGGAATATTATCTGAGGATCTGAAGATGGTGGACGCACCAGGGTTCGAACCTGGGACCCGCTGATTAAGAGTCAGCTGCTCTACCGACTGAGCTATACGTCCGTGCACGAGCAGCCTTGGCGGGCTTTGCGTGGAGGCGGGCGATTAGCAGCGGCTTGCCGGCTTGTCCAGCGGCTTCATCGTTGGGGGCGGGTGTTTTCGCGTGCTATGCCCATGATCAGGCCGAGCAGGATCAGCACGGTCATCATCGCCGAGCCACCATAGCTGATCAACGGCAGCGGGATGCCGACGACGGGGGCGAGGCCCATCACCATCATCATGTTGATGGCGAGATAGAAGAACAGGGTCGCGGTGAGACCCATTGCCAGCAGGCGCTGGAACTGCCCCCTGGCGCGCATCGCGACGCTGATTCCCCAGGCGAGGATGATGCCGAAGCCGATGATGATGAACATGCCGCCGAGGAAGCCCCATTCCTCGGACATGGTGGCGAAGATGAAATCGGTGTGAAGCTCGGGCAGGTAATCCAGGTGGCTCTGGGTGCCCTGCAGGAAGCCTTTGCCGACAAGGCCGCCCGAACCGATGGCGATCTTCGACTGGGTGATGTGGTAGCCCGCGCCGAGGGGGTCCGATGCCGGGTCGAGAAAGATCAGCACGCGCTTGCGCTGATAATCGTGCAGCAGGTTCCACGCGACCGGCAACGCTGCCGCAACCGCCAGCCCGGCGCCGGCGAACAGCCACAGCCGCACCCCCGCGAGGAACAGCAGGATGACCCCGCCGAAGGTAATCGACAGCGCGGTGCCCAGATCGGGCTGGAGCATCACCAGCGCCGCCGGCATGGCAATCATGGCGAGGGGTGGCCAAAGCGCCATGGGCCTGGTTTCATAACCCCGCGGCAGGAAATGATAATAGCGCGCCAGCGCCAGCACGATGGCGAGCTTCATGAACTCCGACGGCTGCAACTGGATAATCCCGAGGTCGAGCCAACGCTGGCTGCCACCGCCGACCCGCCCCAGAATTTCGACCCCCACCAACGACAGCAGCACCGCGCCGTAGAAGGGCCAGGCGATGCGCAGCCAGAATTCCGGCCTGACTTGGGCGAGTGCCAGCATGGCGACCAGCAGGACGAGGAGGCGGATGCCCTGTTTCAACGCCCAGGGGCTGAGCGATCCTCCGGCTGCCGAATAGAGCACGACCAGCCCGAAGCTGCCGAGCGCGGCGATGACCAGCACGATACCCCAGGGCAGCCGGCTGAGTTCGCGAAGCCAGGGTCCGTTGAACATGCCCTAGCCGTCGTCCCGTGGCTGGTCAGGCGCATCGTTGGGACTCGCCGGGGCCGGGTTGGGCGACGGTGCATCGTTGCGCAGCCAGGCGGGCATGAGCTTTTCTTCCTCTGCGGCGCGGACTGCGGCGGCTTCGGCGCGGGCAACTTCGGCACGCTTGGCGGCCAGTGCGCGTTCGATGGGCTCCAGGGCCTTCAGCGCGCGTTCGGGCTCGAACAGATAGGTCAGTACGTCCTTGGCGATCGGCGCTGCATATTTGCCGCCGGCGATGCCGTGTTCCAGGATGATGCTGACCGCGTAACGCGGACTTTCGGTGGGGGCAAAGGCAACGAACAGCGCATGGTCGCGCTGCTTCCAATCCAGCGATTCGTTTTTCTTGACGCCATGCTTGCGTTCCTCGGCGGTGATGCGGCGCACCTGGGCCGTGCCGGTCTTGCCGGCGATATGGACGCCCTCGATGGGGGATTTGGCCGCCTTGGCCGTGCCGATACCGGCGTTGACGACATCGAACATCCCCTGCCGCACGATGGCGAGGTGGTCCTCCGGAATGCCCAGGCTGGGGAACACCGGCGCGGGGCCATTGGCGATCAGGCGCGGTTCGATCGCCAGACCGCTGGCAATCCGCGCTGTCATGACGGCGAGCTGCAGCGGATTGACGATGATATAACCCTGGCCGATCGAGCAGTTGAGTGTTTCACCCGGCGTCCATGATTTCTTGTAGCGGCGCAGCTTCCATGCACTGTCCGGCACCAGCCCGGCGGCCTGGCCTGCCAACGGCAGTTCGTATTTGGCGCCCAGTCCCAGCCTGCGCGCCATGGTGGCGATGGCGTCGATGCCGGTGGCGCGGCCAAAGGCGTAAAAATACACATCACAGCTTTTGGGCAGGGCGGTGTGCATGTTGACCGGGCCGTGGCCGCGCCGGCTATGGCAATGCCAGGTGTTGTTGCCGAGCTTGTAGCTGCCGGTGCAGCGCACGCTGTCCTCGGGGTTGGTGCCCTGGCCGAGCGCGGCCAGCGCCGTGATCATCTTGAAGGTCGACCCGGGGGGATAAAGGCCCATCGCGCTTTTGTTGATCAGGGGGTGATGGTCGTCCTCCTGCAGCGATTTCCACAGCGCGGCAGGAACCCGGGTGGAAAAGACGTTGGGGTCATAGGCCGGCATCGAGACCATGGTGAGGATGTCGCCGGTCAGGCAATCGATGACGATGACACTGGCGCTGTTGTCGCCCAGCCGCCGTGCCGTATAGCTTTGCAGGTCGCGGTCAATCGTCAGTTTCAACGTTTCGCCGGGCGTATCGGGGCGGGTGTCGAGTTCGCGCACGACGCGGCCACGCGCCGTCACCTCGACACGGCGCGCGCCTGCCTTGCCGCGCAACGGCTTGTCCTCATGCCGCTCGATGCCGTCCTTGCCGATGCGAAAACCGGGGAAAATCAGCAGCGGGTCTTTTTGCAGCTTGTACTGATCGGGTGTGGGAGCACCGACATAACCGAGGAGATGGGCGAAATGATCGGCTTCGGGGTAGACCCGGCTGAAGGCGCGGATCGGTTGCAGGCCGGGCAGATCGACGACATGGACGTTCAGCGACGCGAACGCCGCCCAATCCAGATTGCGCGCCACTTCGACGGGCATGAATTTTGGCTGGATGGCGAAATCGGCGCGGATGCGGAGCTGGTCTTCGAGGCTGAGCGGCAGCACCTTGCCGATCGCCGCCAGCGTTGCATCGAGATCGGTGATCTGTTCGGGGATGAGTTCCAGGCGATAATCCGGGCGGTTGAGGGCCAGGGGCTTGCCGGCCCGATCGACGATCCAGCCGCGGCGGGGCGGAATGAGGCGAAGCTGGACACGGTTTTCCTCCGACGCCATCTGGTAGCGCTGGCCTTCGAAAATGCTGAGATCCGCCATCCGCGCCGCCAGCGCCGTGCCGACAAGGCCCATGCTGCCGCCGAGCACGAAGGCGCGGCGGCTAAAGCTTTGTTCGCGTTCGGATTCGGTGCTCATCGGTTGAACCGGCAGCGGCAGCCCGTGCGCATTACTGGCGCAGCCCGAAGGCGCGGCGCTGGACCCAGCCGCACAGCCACACCACCGGCGGATAGGCGAGCGCGCTGGTCAGCACCTGCCAGCCCATCGCCAGCAACGGCACCGGGCGGCCGGCAAGGGCCATCAATTGCCATGTGAGGAGTGCAGACCCGGCGATGACACCCGTCGCGACGGCCCAGTCGAAGCGGTGGGCGTGGTGGCCATAGCGTGCCTCGAAGCTGCGCACGAACAGCGCCGCAACAGCAAAGCCCGTCGCGTTGACACCGAGTGGCTGGGCGAACAGCATATCGGCGACCAGGCCCAGCAAGAACGCCAGCCAGGGCGGCATGAGACCCGGCTGGAAAGTCGCCCAGACGAATATGCCGAGCAGGCCGAGTTGGGGAAACACCGGCATCGGCAGCAGCACCGGGGCGGTCATCAACAGCAGCAGCGCCAGCGTCACCAGCGCCGGCACCGCCAGCCGCCAATGGCCGATCCAGTAGCGGCGGCGCTCGCGGGGGCTCATCAGCCGGAGCGGCGGGACCGAGCCGATCATGGGTTGGCCGGCACTATGACGGGGGCCGCCACCGGCACCTTGGCACCGCTGCGCCGCGCCTCGATGGGCACCGGTGCCAGTGTCGTTGCAGGGGTGTCGGCAGCGGGCAGCGGCAACCACGCGGCCTCGATGTTCACGAACGCCGCACCGACCGGGGTTGCGGCGGGGCGGACCAGCGCCGGGTCACCATCGGCGCGGATGATGGTTCCCACCGGAACGCCGGGCGGGTAGACGCCGCCATCGCCCGAGGTAACGAGCCGGTCGCCGACGCGCAGCGGCACGTCGGCGCCAACGCGATCCTGGAGTTCCAGCGACGGCGTGTTGACCCCCACCGCCAGCGCCGATTGACCGGTTCGCACGACCATCACTGGCACCCGGCTGGCGGGATCGGTGAGCAGCAATACGCGTGCGGCACCGATGCCGGTTTCCAGCGTTCGCCCGATCAGCCCGGCGGCGCCGATGACCGGCTGGCCGGGCTTTATGCCATCGCTGCTGCCCGCCGAAACCATGGCGGTCCGCACGACCGATCCCGAGGTCGCGCTGACGATGCGGACGGTGGCGATGAGCGTGCGTTCCGGCACCCGGACCCGCGCGACGCGCTTGAGTTGCACCAGTGCCAGCCGATCTGCCGCGGCACGCTGCAGTTCCGCGTGCGCCGCGGCGAGTTCGCCCTCCAACCGGCGATTGCGGTCGACGGCACCGAAATAGTCGCCGCCCCAATCGATGGCCCGTCCCACGCCGTCGAAGGGTGCGCGGACAACGCTCCAGGCCGGCGTCACGAGGTCGAGCAGGACTCCGCGCATCCGCTGCCCGGCGTCCGGGTTGACCCTGCCGATCAGCAGCAGGAGCAAGCCGAAGGCGATTACCGCACCCGACACCACCGCACTCACCAGCGCGAGATTCTGATCTCGGCGCATGGCGCTCGACCTGCGGGGCGAGGGCGTCCAGTCCATGTTCGGCTTTCTAGGGGCTTTTTGCCCGTCTCGCATCCCCGGTTCTGTGCGGCGCGAAACGCCGCAGGCCGAACAATTCTATGCTGTCGTCAGCACGCCGCGATACATCGGGTCCTCGAGCGCGCGACCGGTGCCGATGGCAACGCATGTCAGCGGGTCTTCGGCAACGGTGACGGGCAGGCCGGTCGCTTCGCGCAGCACCACGTCGATGTCCTGCAGCAATGCGCCGCCGCCGGTTAGCACGATACCCTGGTCGACGATATCGGCGGCAAGCTCGGGCTGGGTGTTTTCCAGCGCGGTGCGGACACCCTCGACGATCGTCGCCACCGGCTCGGACAGTGCATCGGCGATCTGCGCCTGGTTGATGGTGATTTCCTTGGGCACGCCGTTCATCAGGTCGCGGCCCTTGATTTCCATGGTCTTGCCGATGCCGTCGGCGGGTGCCTTGGCGGTGCCGATCTCCTTCTTGATACGCTCGGCGGTGGCTTCGCCGATGAGAAGGTTGTGGTTGCGGCGGACATAGGAGACGATGGCTTCGTCCATCTTGTCGCCGCCGACCCGTACCGATGTCGTGTAGGCGAGGCCGCGGAGCGACAGCACCGCAACCTCGGTGGTGCCGCCGCCGATATCCACGACCATGCTGCCGATCGGCTCGGTAACCGGCATGCCGGCACCGATCGCGGCGGCCATCGGCTCCTCGATCAGATAAACCTGGCTGGCGCCGGCGTTGTTGGCGGCATCGCGGATGGCGCGCTTTTCAACGCTGGTCGAGCCTGATGGCACGCAGATGACGATTTCGGGGAAGCGCGGCAAACGCGAGGTGTGGACCTTGGCGATGAAATATTTGATCATCTGCTCGGCGACATCGATGTCGGCGATGACGCCGTCGCGCAGCGGCCGGATGCATTCGACGTTGCCTGGCGTCTTGCCCATCATCACCTTGGCTTCGTTGCCGACGGCCTTGACCGTGCGGTTGCCGCGGATTGTCTCGATGGCGACCACCGAAGGCTCGTTGAGGACGATGCCGCGGCCGCGCACATAGACCAGCGTGTTGGCAGTCCCGAGGTCGATCGCCATATCCTGGCTGAGAAACGAGAACATCCGGCTGAACAGCGACATGGGGCGGGGGACCAAACGGGGGCTGGAGGGGAAGCGCTCAGGCGTAATGCGCAGTCTTGGGCTTTAGTCGGGATGACGCAGGGTTTGCAAGGACCGTGCCGTTTGCCACCGCTCGGCTTGACGCGGATTTGGCACAGGTTCAGCGGCGCTTTGAGTGGCGGGGCGGGGCGGTCTGTTCTAGAGACAGCATCAGATGCTGATCCGCCGCTTGCCCGACACGCTCGTCAACCAGATCGCCGCTGGCGAAGTGGTCGAGCGCCCGGCTGCGGCCCTGAAGGAACTGGTTGAAAACGCGCTCGATGCCGGGGCGACGCGTATTGCTGTCGACCTCGAGGCCGGCGGCATCGATCACCTGTCGGTCAGCGATGACGGCTGCGGCATGGCTGCGGCGCAGATGCGGCTGGCGGTTGAACGCCATGCCACCTCGAAACTGCCCGATGGCGACCTTTCTGCAATCTCGACGCTGGGCTTTCGCGGCGAGGCCTTGCCGTCGATCGCCAGCGTTGCCACGCTGACGCTGACCAGTCGCGCGCCGGGTGAGGAGGGCTGGCAACTGGTCATCGACAATGGCCGCCCGGTCAGCGACGGGCCGGCCGCCACGCCGCCCGGCACCCGCGTTGCCGTCGATGGCTTGTTCGCCGCCGTCCCGGCACGCCGCAAATTCTTGAAATCCGAACGGTCGGAGCTTGCCGCCTGCCTCGATGTCGTCCGCCGGCTGGCCATGGCACGGCCCGAGGTCGGCTTCGAGGTCAAGCACTACGGCCGCCGCTTGCTGGGCGTGGCAGCGGCGCCCGACGCCAGCCCGCAATCGCTGGTGCAACGGCTTTCGGCGCTGCTCGGGCCGGATTTTGCGGACAATGCCGTGCCGATCGACTTTGACCGCGATGGCGTTTCGCTGGGCGGGCTCGCGGGCATCCCCACCTATAATCGCGGCATCGCCGACCACCAGTTCCTGTTCGTCAACCGCCGGCCCGTGCGCGACCGTCTTCTCGTTGGCGCCGTGCGTGGCGCCTACCAGGATCTGCTGGCGCGCGATCGCCACCCGGTTGCCGCGCTGTTTCTCGACGTCCCCCACGATGCCGTCGATGTCAACGTCCACCCGGCGAAGACCGAAGTGCGCTTTCGCGACGGGGCGCTGGTGCGCGGTCTCATCGTGTCGGGCTTGCGGCGGGCGCTGGATGCCGCAGGCCATCGCGCTTCAACCAGCGTCAGCGCGGCGGCGCTTGCTGCCTTTGCGGTGCCGCAGGCGTTTGGCGCAACCTGGGCAGGCCCCGGCGAGGCGTTGCAGGCGCTCGCCGAACCGCCGCGCCTGTTCAGTCAATTTCCCGATGCGTTTGCGCCGCCGGCCTATGCCGGGTCGGACACTGGCCTCGCCGCGTCCCCCGTCGAACCTGCGCCGGTTCCCGCTTCGCACCCGCTCGGCGCCGCGCGGGGACAGGTCGCCAATACCTATATCGTCGCGGAAACCGCCGATGCACTGATCCTCGTCGACCAGCACGCCGCGCATGAAAGACTGACCCTGGAGCGCATGAACAAGGCACTGCGCCAGGGGGCGGTGGCGGCGCAGTCGCTCCTCATCCCGCAGGTTGTCGAGCTTGACGAGATCGCCGCCGGGCGCGTTGCCGATCGCGCCGCCGAGCTGGCCGAACTGGGGCTGGAGGTCGAAGCCTTTGGACGGTCGGCAGTCCTTGTGCGTGCCACCCCGGCGTTGCTCGGTGCCGTCGATGCAGAGGGCCTGGTGCGCGATCTGGCCGACGACCTGGCGGCGTGGGGCACCGCCATCACCCTCAAGGAACGCCTCGATGCCGTGGCGGCGACGATGGCGTGCCACGGATCGGTGCGCGCCGGGCGTGTGCTGTCGATTGCCGAAATGAACGCCCTGCTGCGCGAGATGGAAATCACCCCGCACAGCGGCCAATGCAACCATGGCCGCCCGACATGGGTGCGATTGGCGCGGACCGATATCGAGAAGCTGTTCGGGCGGCGATAGGCCTCCTCCCCCGTAAGGGAGAGGAGAACCGTCTTACCCGTGGGTGGTCGCGTAAAGTGCCCAAAGCTGGGCGACGTCCTTCATGCCGCCCTTTTCGCTGACCGCGGTAAAGCTCGACTTGGCGAGCCCGGCATTGCCGGCCTTAATCGCGGCAATACCCTTGTAGACAAGCGCCTGGTCGGTATCGCTGCCCTTGGCGGCGATGACCTTGTCGAACGCAGCGATTGCCTGCGGATACTGGCCGAGGCCGAGATAGGCATTGCCGCCGCGCATCGCGGTGGCGGGTACGGCGACAAGCTTGGGTGCGTCGACTGCTGCCTTTGTCGTCATGGTGCCGGCCGCCTGTGCCAGCCGCTGCGACATCGCATCGGAACCCGCAGCGCCGGCCTTGGCGAGGGCATCGCGGGCGACGCCGGCCTGGTTGGCGACCAGCGCCAGCTTGGCGAATTCCTGGTAATCGACCGGACGGTCGATCGTGCCGGTGGCGCTCATCAGGTGGAACAGCGCCAGCTTGGCTTCAGGGCGCATCTGGCTCTGGCCGAGTTCGGTCAGCAGCGTCTTCCACCGTGCCGGCGAACTATCGACCCGGATCAGCTTTTCGGTGGTGGCGAGATACCCCTTCTTGTCGCCGGCCTTGTATTGCGCGGCAGCGAGGTTCTCGAGGTAGATCGGCTTGGCGCCATTGGCCTTGATGAGGTTGTTATAGGCCGCGACGGCCTCGCCATAACGGCCCTTCTTGACCGACGCCTGCGCGATGAGGATCTGCATGCCTTCGCCGCCGCCCTTGCGGGCTTCGGCGATGGCGCGATCGTAATTGCCGGCCTGATAGTATAGCGGCGCCAGCTGGCTTGGGGGTGCACCAATGCTTTCAAGGGCTGCGGCGGCCTCGCCATAACGCCCGGCGCGGGTGAAGACATAGCCGGCCATCTGTGCGGTCTTGGTCTTTTCCTCGGGGCTCGATGCGGCGGCGCGGGCGCTGTTGATGGCGCTGGTTGCGGCTGCCATGTTGCCCGACTTGGCTGCCGAGGCCGCCGCATTCAGCGCCTTGCCAACAGCGGCCGACACCGCCGCAGCGGCCGGGGCGGCTGACAGCCCGGCGCACAGCAGGGCAGCGAGAACAGCGGTGGAAGCGACAATCGGGAAACGGGCGTTACGGCGCATGAACATCCTCTTTGGTTTCGTGATGCATTGGGGCCAACCTGGCCGTTGCCAGATGGCCGCTGGCTGAACGGCGGGGCGACATCGCCCCGGCCATTTGCCGAACGGCCAACGCGGCCTCGTCCAGACGGGCATTGTCGGTCGGCCTCACCCTTGCCGAAACTGAAGCGACGCGCAACGCTGTTTCCGCGCAGGGCCGTCCAACGCCTGTTTTGTGTCGGCAGCCCTCGGTGGGCGATCGGTGATCGGCAGATGGTTGCACCCAATTTGCCAAACGCCTAAGCGCGCCGCAACAACCAACGCATCGGCGTTCAGTGGGGAGCACGACAATTCGCGCCTTTATATTTCCCGGCCAGGGCAGCCAGTCGGTCGGCATGGGCCGTGGCCTTGCCGAAAACAGCCCGGCCGCCCGCGCCGTTTTTGAAGAAGTCGATGACGCGCTGGGCCAGAAGCTTTCGAAATTGATGTGGGAAGGGCCGGAAGCCGACCTGACCCTGACCGCCAACGCCCAGCCCGCGATCATGGCGGTCGCAATCGCGGCGTTGCGGGTGCTGGAGACCGAAGGCGGGATCATTCTCGCCGACAAGGCGGCGTTCGTGGCCGGTCACAGCCTTGGCGAATACACCGCGCTGGCGGCGGCCGGCTCGCTCGGCATTGCCCAGACGGCGCGGCTGTTGCGCCTGCGCGGCGAGGCCATGCAGGCGGCAGTACCATTCGGCGAAGGCGCCATGGCGGCGCTGCTCGGGCTGGGGTTCGAAGCGGTGCAGGCCATTGCGGCCGAGGCCGCGGCCCAGGGTGAACCGGGCGAGGTTTGCGCCGCCGCCAACGACAATGCACCTGGGCAGGTCGTTGTCTCGGGCCACACCAACGCGGTGGCGCGTGCCATGGCGCTGGCCCGCACCCGCGGCGCCCGCCATTCGGTGCTGCTGCCGGTCTCGGCACCCTTCCACTGCGCGTTGATGCAACCCGCCGCCGATGCGATGGCGGCGGCGCTTGCCGATATCGACCTGCGTGCGCCGTTCGTGCCGCTGGTCGCCAATGTCACGGCCATGCCGGTCACCGACCCGGACACGATCAGGCGCCTGCTCGTCGAACAGGTCACCGGTACGGTGCGCTGGCGCGAATCGGTGCTGGCGATGGCTGAAGCAGGGGTGACGCATTTCGTCGAGCTTGGCGGCAAGGTTCTGGGCCCGATGGTGCGGCGAATTACCCCCGATGCGACGATGCTGAGTGCCGCCGACATGGCCGGCGTCGAGGCGTTGGCGAGGGATCTCTAGGCCCTCGCGTCAAAGCGCAGGGTTCGACGAAAGGACGTTCGATGTTCGATCTTACAGGCATGACCGCGCTGGTCACCGGCGCGTCGGGTGGCATCGGGTCGGCGGTTGCACGCGCCCTTGCGGCGCGAGGCGCGCGCGTCGCGCTGTCGGGCACCCGTGCCGACGCCCTTGAGGTGGTACGACATGCGATTGCCGGCGCTGCCGGTGCGGAAGGCGGCGGTGCAGGCAGTGGCGACCCCGTTGTCCTGCCGTGCGATCTTGGAGATGCGGCCGCCGTCGATGCGCTGGTACCGCGCACTGTCGAGGCACTGGGGCGCCTCGACATCCTCGTCAACAACGCCGGAGTCACCCGCGACAACCTGGCGCTGCGCATGAAGGACGAGGAGTGGGACACCGTCATTCGCGTCAACCTCGAAGCGGCCTTCCGCCTTGCCCGCGCCGCGTTGAAGCCGATGATGATGAAGCAACGCTTTGGCCGCATCATCTCGGTGACGTCGGTGGTCGGCGTCACCGGCAATCCGGGGCAGGCCAATTATGCCGCGTCGAAGGCCGGCCTGATCGGCATGTCGAAGGCGCTGGCGCAGGAGGTGGCGTCGCGGAATGTCACCGTCAATTGCGTCGCGCCGGGCTTCATCACCTCGCCGATGACCGAAGGGCTGGCGGAAGCGCAAAAGGCCGCCCTGATGGCGCGGATTCCGGCCGGTCGCCTGGGTGACGGCGCGGATATCGCCGCCGGCGTTGTATATCTGGCATCGCGCGAGGCGGGGTATGTGACCGGGCAGACCCTGCACATCAACGGCGGAATGGCGATGATCTAGCTGCAGCGGCGCCCGTGCACATCGCACGCCCAACCGCCGAGGCCGTTCTCGCCCCTCACGGCATACCGCTTCGCGGCTCGCCGGGGCGCTGCGCACTTGTCACGCCGTCCCGGCCCGGCTATCGCCACAATCTGAACAATAACCGCCGCACACTGTCGAAAGAGGGTAACATGAGCGACGTCGCCGAACGCGTTAAGAAAATCGTCGTCGAGCATCTCGGCGTCGAGGCCGACAAGGTCACCGACGACTCCAGCTTCATCGACGATTTGGGGGCGGACAGTCTCGACACCGTTGAGCTGGTCATGGCATTCGAAGAAGAATTCGGTGTCGAAATTCCCGATGATGCCGCTGAAAAAATCCTGACCGTCAAGGACGCGATCGGCTTCATCAAGGCCAACGAAAAGGCCTGATGTCGTATTTGGCCAAGGGGCGGGACGCCCGCTGCGACAGCGCATCCCGCCCCTTTGCCAGCACCGCGCCGGTTACGGGCGCATCGTACTGCAACATGGCTCGTCGCGGTGACGCGGGGAGCCGTTTTGCTTATAGGGGATACCCCTGGGGAAGGATGAACTGCCAATGCGGCGCGTGGTAATCACAGGCCTCGGCATGGTGACGCCGCTCGGATCGAGCGTCGAGACCGTCTGGGCCAATATCCTGGCATCGAAATCCGGCGCGGCAACGATCACGCGCTTCGACGCCACGGACTATGCCTGCCGGATCGCCTGCGAAGTCATCCGCGGCGACGGCAGCGGTGTCACTTTCGATGCCAACAAGCGCGTCGACTACAAGGTCCAGCGCCAGGTCGATCCGTTCATCACCTATGGCATCGATGCCGCAGGGCAGGCGCTGGAAGATGCCGGCCTGACCAACATGAGCGAGGAAGAACGCTTCCGCGCCGGCTGTTCGATCGGCTCGGGAATCGGCGGTCTGCCGGGGATCGAGGAAGAATCGGTCGTGCTTTACACCAAGGGTCCGCGCCGGGTGTCGCCGCACTTTGTCCATGGTCGCCTCATCAACCTGATTTCGGGGCAGGTTTCGATCAAGTACGGCCTGATGGGTCCGAACCATGCCGTCGTCACGGCGTGCTCGACAGGTGCCCATGCCATTGGCGATGCGGCGCGGATGATTGCCCTCGACGACGCCGATGTCATGTTGGCGGGTGGTGCTGAAGGCGCGATCTGTCCGCTCGGCATCGCCGGCTTTTCACAGGCCAAGGCACTTTCGACGCATTTCAACGATGATCCGACTCGTGGCAGCCGCCCGTATGACAAGGACCGCGACGGTTTCGTCATGGGCGAAGGCGCCGGCGTCGTCTGTCTCGAGGAATATGAGCACGCAAAGGCCCGTGGCGCCAAAATCTACGGCGAAGTCATCGGCTATGGCCTGACCGGTGATGCCTGGCACGTCACCGCGCCGCATCCGGAAGGCTCCGGCGCCTTCAGGTCGATGCAGATGGCGCTGCGCAAGGCCGGGCTCAACCCTTCGGATATCGACTATATCAACGCCCATGGCACTTCGACGCCGATGGGTGACGAGCTGGAACTCGGTGCGGTTCGCCGGCTGTTCGGCAATGCCATCGAAACGGTGTCGATGTCGTCGACCAAATCCGCCATCGGGCACCTCCTCGGCGGCGCCGGGGCGGTGGAATCGATTTTTTGCGTATTGGCCATGCGCGACCAGATCGTGCCCCCGACTCTCAATCTCGACAATCCGTCGGATGCCTGCGAGGGCGTCGATCTCGTACCGCACGTCGCCAAGCAGCGCCGCGTCAAGGCCGTCCTCAACAACAGCTTCGGCTTTGGCGGCACCAACGCGACGCTTGTGATGCGCGCGCTGGAGGATTGATCGGCAACGCCGTCCACCATGCGCCGCAACATCGCCACAGCCTTCGTTCTGCTGCTTTTGCTGGTGGCGACGCCGTTGTTGCTGGCGCCCTGGTACGGTTGGGGCCAAAGCCGCGGCGCGCCGGTGACGTTGGTCGTTGAAAAGGGCGCCACGCTCGCTAGCGTCGCCAAGTCGTTGAAAAGCGTCGGCCTTGTTGACTCTCCCGATCTGTTTCGCGGGCTGGCCAAGGTGCTGGGCAGCAAGGCCCCTATCCAGGCTGGTACTTACCGCCTGTCGCCCGGCATCGGCTGGCGCGCGTATCTCGTGGCCATGCAAAAGGGCCGGGTCGAACGCGACGCACTGACTATCCCTGAAGGCCTGCCTTCGGTCATGGTCGTGCAGCGGCTGATGGACGAGCCGGCGTTGACCGGCACGGTGAAGACACCGGATGAGGGCTCCGTGTTGCCCGAAACCTATGATTTTACGCCCGGCGAGCCGCGCGCCAGGGTTTTGGCGCGCATGCAGGCCGCGATGAAGACGACACTCGCCGATCTGTGGAAAAGGCGGTCCAAGGCCACTGTCGTTTCAACACCAGCGGAGGCGATCACGCTGGCCTCCATCGTCGAAAAGGAAACCGGCGTCGCCGCCGAGCGCCGCCTTGTCGCTGGGGTATATTCGAACCGGTTGCGGCAGGGCATGAAGCTCGATGCCGACCCGACGGTGATCTACCCGATAACACAGGGCCGCCCGCTCGGCCGTCGCATCCGCCGGTCGGAGCTTGACGCCGACACCGGGTATAACACGTATCTGAAACCGGGATTGCCCAAAGGCCCGATTGCCAACCCCGGCCGCGCCAGCATCGCAGCCGTCCTCGACCCTGAACCCACCAAGGCGCTGTACTTTGTCGCCAATGGCAAGGGCGGCCATGTTTTCGCCGAAACGCTCACCGAACATCAAGCCAATGTCGCCAAATGGTATGCCCTGCGTCACAGCCGGGGCGAAATGTGAGGCTGCCGGGGTTTCGCGCGGCGCGATCGGGACGACGCAAGCCAATGCCGGTGCCCCGTGAACGCCCGATCGGGAAGCGGCGTCCTGCAACCCCGTTTGGCGGCGGCCTGGCCGGGCTGCTGGCGCGCATCGCGGCGTTTGTTGCTCTGGCCTGGGCGGCAGGTTTCCTGTGGTTCAGCCTGACACTGCCCGATCCGGCACCGCTGACCACGCGCACGGACGCCGTCGTCGTGCTGACCGGTGGGGCGGGGCGGCTGGCGCGCGGGCTCGAAGTCATCGAGGCGGGCAGCGCGCACCGGATGCTGATATCCGGGGTCGGCCATGCCATCACCCGCAAGCAGCTCGCCGCCGCAGCCGGCGTCCAGCATCACCGCCTCGACCGTGCCGACCTTGGCTATGAAGCGGTCGATACCCGCTCCAATGCGGAGGAAACTGCGCGCTGGGTGGCGCAGCACGGCTATAAGTCGCTGCGACTGGTGACTTCGGCCGCTCATATGCGGCGGGCGCGCCTGGAACTGGCGGCGGTATTGCCGGTGTCGGTTGCGGTGATCCCCGACGCGGTTCCGGTCGACCCCCAGGCGCCGGGGATCGCGACGGAATACAGCAAGTACCTGCTGCGGTTCATCGCCCTGCGACTGGGTGCGGCATGATCCAGTTGCTGCGCAGCCTTGTCTTCACCCTGGTCTTTTATGTCGGATCGGTGCCGTTGGTCGCTGCAGCGCTGATCGGCGGTGCCATCAGCGAGCACCAGTTGTTCGAGGGGCCGAGGCGATGGGCAGGCTGGTTCCTGTGGTGCGCGCGGGTCTTGCTCGGCATCCGGCTGCGCGTCGAAGGCGATATACCCCCCGGCCCGTATCTTTTCGCCGTCAAGCACCAGTCTGCATACGAAACGATCCTCACCCTGTGGTTGTTCGATCGTCCGGCGGTGGTGATGAAGGCGGAGCTTGAACGCATACCGATTTGGGGGCCGACGGCGCGACGCCATGGCGCCATCTTCGTCAACCGCGCTGGTTCGGCATCGACGCTGCGGGTGATGATGAAAGCGGCGCAGGCGGCCGTGGCGGCTGGTCGCCCCGTCATCATTTTCCCCGAAGGATCGCGCATGGCAGTCGGCCAGCAACCATCGCTGCAATCGGGATTTGCCGGTATCTACAAGATGTTGAAGCTTCCGGTGGTGCCGGTGGCGCTCAATTCCGGCCGGGTGTGGCCCAAGGGGTTCGTCAAGGGGCCTGGCGTCATCACCGTCCGGTTCCTCGAGGCGATTCCCCCCGGCCTGCCGCGCGAGGATATCGAGGCGCGCGTCCATATTGCCATCAACAGGCTCGATTGATGCGCCGGATTCCCCTGTGGCTGACGCTGCTACCGCTTGTGGCGGCCATCGGGCTATACTGGTTGCTCTGGTCCGGATGGGCCAAGACGTTCGAGACCGAACTGGCCGGCTGGTTGCCCGGAGCCGACATCGGCATCAGCGGCTTTCCCTACCGTATCGAGGCGGATGTCGCTGCACCCCGCCTCAGCATTGCCGGCCGGGTCGGTATCGATGTCGCGGCCGACCACGCCATCGTCAACCGCGGGCCGTGGCAGCCCGATCTGACCATCATCCGCAGCGATCGGCCGCGGCTGTCCATCGGCGTCGGCCCCGGGCCGCAGGTGCGCGTCAATGGCGCCAGTGCGCTTACCAGCGTCCACCGCGTCGATGGACGGCTGGCGCGGCTGTCGAATGTCATCGAATCGGCGCGGCTGCGGCTGGGCTATCTGTCAGCGCCGATTGCGGCCGACGGGCTGGAACTGCATGTGCGCGAATTGCTGCCCGCCGCAACGGCCGCCAAATCGCCGCGGCTGCCGGCGCGTGGTGAACTTGTAATCGAAGGCGAACGCCTGCGCATCGGCGGCGGCGACGCGCTCACCGTTGCGGCAGACCTGCTCGTTACCGGCGCGGCCCGGCTGACCGACTATGACCGCTGGACCGATGGCGGCACCGTCGAAATCAGCGCCCTGACCCTTGCCGACGCGCATGGCGAATTTGCCCGTGTCGCTGCGACGCTGGTGCCTTTGGGGCGCGGCGGCCTACGCATCGCCGGCACCGTCGATACACTTTGCCCCGCCACTGTCGCCGCCGCGTTCGCGAGCCTGCCGCCACCACGTGAATTGCGGCTGCGCTCCGTGGTTCGGCTGGCCTTCGAGGGCAGCGAAACCGGCCTGCATCTGTCCGCATTGCCCGCCGACCTCGCCACCCGGCCGCGGCGGGGGCAGTTGCCGCCATGCCCGATCGTGCGCGGGCCGCAAGGCTGACGGCCTGCTAGCTGCGGTTCTCACCAGCATCGGCGACGACAGCGGAGGCAGCGACGCCATCATCGGTGCCGGCGACGACCTGCGATCGCACCTCGCCGCCGTGGTAGCGCCATGGCCATATCGCTGCCGCGATGATGCCGTCCGGCTGTTCGGCGAGACCGGTCGCGGGGGTGTGCCGGGGTCGGCGATAGGTGCCGCCAATGAGGTCGAACAACGGAAAGATGGCGGCGAAGTTGATGTTGTAGTCGGCCGGTTCCCGCGAATGATGGATGCGGTGATAGGCGGGTGAGTTGAGCAGAGGCGACAAACGCCCCCAGCCGAGCGGCAGGTTGGCATGGAACAGGAAGTTGAGGGCGGCGAATATTGCATAGGCGAATGCAATGGCCGGTGTCGGCTGGAACACAAAACCGGCGAGCGCCCAGATGGTCAGGCTTTTGAGCAAGGGCTCGGCCCAATAATGCCGCACTGTCGTCGTGACGTTCATGTTGGGATCGGAATGGTGCAGCGCGTGCATCCGCCACAGCCAGGGCAAGCTGTGCTGGGCGCGATGGAAGATGTATTCGCCGCAGTCCATGGCGAGTGCGAAGGCGATAAAGCCCCAAAGGAATGGCCATTGGCCAAGGTCGAACACATGGCCGCCCAAACGCCCCGCAGCAAGCGCGACCAACGGCGCAAGCACTGGCTGCATGAACGTCGCGGCGCCGAGATAAAGCAGCCAGACCTGCATGTTGAGCCATCGCGGTGCAGGCGTGCGGTCGATCGCCCAACGCGTCTCGGCGAGCATCAGCAACCCGAGGACGGTGAGTTCCGTGACATAAAATATCAGCAGCATGATGCGCCCGCATGGTGGCCGAAACTTTGTCGGTCAACCATGGTTATAAGGGCTTGTGTGGCGAACGCGGGTTAAAAGGAAGCAACGCGGCACCGTGGCACCGACAGGGGCTTGAACTGCCGGGCTGTCGCCGCGAGGCTTCAGTGCGGCCGCCCGAAGTCCGGCGTTTCGGTGTCCTGGCCTTCGTCGATGATGCTGCGGCGGATGGCGCGCGTGCGGGTGAACAGGGCCTCCAGCGTATCGCCTTCTCCCCAGCGGATGGCGCGTTGCAGGGCCACCAGGTCCTCGGTGAAGCGACCCAGTGTTTCGAGCACGGCCTCCCGGTTGTTGAGGAACACGTCTCGCCACATCACCGGGTCGCTGGCCGCGATGCGGGTAAAGTCTCGAAAACCGCCGGCGGAGAATTTGATGACCTCGGAACGGGTCACGCTTTCAAGGTCGCTGGCAGTGCCGACAATCGAATAGGCAATAAGGTGCGGCAAATGGCTGGTGACGGCCAGGACGCGGTCGTGGTGGGCGGCGTCCATGATCTCGACCTTGGCTCCCAGGCGCTCCCAGAACGCCGACACCCGCGCGCTATCGGCGCCTTCTTTCGCCGGCGTCAGAATGCACCAGCGGTCCCTGAACAGGCTGGCGAAACCGGCGTCCGGCCCGGATTTTTCGGTGCCGGCGACCGGGTGGCCCGGCACGATGGCGATGCCTGGCAGCGCCGCGGTCAAGTCCGCCAACACCCGTCCCTTGACCGATCCGACGTCGCTGACGATTGCGCCGGGGGCAAGATCGGCGGCAATCTCTGCGGCAACCGCACCCATGGCGCCCACCGGCACCGCGAGGATGACCAGCTCGGCATCGACCACCGCCGCGCCGGCATTGTCGGTAACGTCATCGGCGATATCAAGGTCCAGCACCCGGGCGCGCACATCGGCGTCACCGTCGCTGACCGTCAATCGCACCGTGGGCATCGCTTCGCGCACCGCACGCGCCAACGACGAGCCGATCAGGCCCATGCCGATGATGGCGACGCGCGAAAACGGCAGCATCAGGCGCTGGCCCGCTCGACGAACCGCCGCAAGGACGCCATTGCGGCGCGGGTTTCCGGCTCGGTGCCAACCGAGATGCGGATGCAGCGCGGCATGGCCTGCACGGCGAGGTAGCGCGTCAATATACCATCGGCGATCAAGGCCTCGTTGGCGGCGGCAGCGGTGACGGGCCCGGATTCGGGAAATTCGACCAGCACGAAATTCGCGGCCGACGGGATGGCGCGGAGGCCGGCGTTGCCCAGGGATGCAATCTCGCCGTTCATCCAGTCCCGCCAATGCAGCGTGTGGTCGCGGGTCATCGTCACGAATGTCTGGTCGGCGAGCGCCGCAACGGCACCGGCCTGTCCGGTCGTCGGCACGTTGAATGGCGCGCGGATACGGTGCATCGCCTCGACCAGTGCCGGTTGGGCATAGGCCCAGCCGATGCGCTGCGCCGCCAGCCCGTAAATCTTTGAAAAGGTGCGCAGCGCGACAACATTGGTGAAGGCGCGCGCCAGCCCGATGCCATCCTCATATTCGCCGGTGGCGAATTCGGCATAGGCACAATCCAGCCCCAGCACGCAGTCGGCGGGCAACCCGGCATGCAGGCGACGCACCTCGGCAGCAGAGATCAACGTACCGGTCGGGTTGTTCGGGTTGGCGAGGAACACCACCCGAGTCCGCGGTGTGACGGCCGCCAGCAGGGCGTCGACGTCGCAGGCATAATCGCGGTCAGGCGCGACGACCGGCGTGGCCCCGACCCGCCGAGCCGCGATGTCATAGACTGCAAAGCCATAGCGCACATACAGCACTTCATCCCCCGGGCCGGCAAAAGCGCCCGCGACGAGGTGGATCAGCTCATCGGACCCTGTACCGCACAAGATGCGATCGGCCTCGATTCCATGCAGCGCCGCCAACGCCTCGCGCAGTTCGGTCGATGCCGGATCGGGATAGCGGTGCGATCCGGCGAGGACGGCCGCCATTGCCGCGATCGCCTTGGGGCTGGGGCCGAACGGATTTTCGTTCGATGCCAGCCGCGCCACCACCGGTCGCCCGGCAATCTTTGCCTTGCCCGGTACATAGGGTGCGATGCCTGCAACCCAGGGTTTCATTTCGGGGCGTATCATTGTGCTGCTCATGCAGCGCGGTCTAGGCGAACTGGCGGAGCGGGGGAAGTGGCCAGCCGGCGGGAGCCCAGTCCTCGGACCAGCTTTAGCGCCGCAGCACAAACCGCACCTTGCGGTTGCGAAAGTCCAGCCCGACCTTCTTGAAGGATTTGAGCAGGTCGGTGCCGAGCAGCAGTGCCGGCTGGCGCGATAGCCCGAACAGCGCGAACGGCGGCGCATCGACAAAGGCGACGACGACATTCTGCAGCACGATCCCGCCGATGCGAATGGCGGGCAGGGTAGCGGCCTTGGCGGAGATGGTCTGGCCCGTCACGCTGATCAGCGTGATCGGCTGCAGCGCCGGTGGCTGGTGGCCGTGGAAAATCTCCGTCAGCAACGCCGAGTTGCCGATTGTCAGTTCAGCGCCGGTGTCGATGACCGCGTAGAGGTGGCTGCCGCCCAAGCTCGCCTGGGTGAGTATGAGCTGGCCGCGACGGCGACGGGCGGTAACGACGATTTCGCCGCTTTCCAGCGTATCGGGCTTGCGCGAATCCTGGACGGTGATTGTGTGGGCGTCGAAATCGAGCAGCAGCCGCTGGTCGGCCAGCGCATCGATGCCGACCAGTCCCTGCGCGCCAAGGTCCCGTTCGGACAGCGCCGGCGCGGTTATCCCGACGATCTCGCTGGTGCCGATGGTCAACCGGTCGATCAGCACGGTGCCGACTTGCGTGGCGCCTGCCATACTCTGCAGCTTGACCGCTGGCCCAGCCGGCAGGTTCAGCCGCGCGGCAAGGCCAAAGCCGATGACGGTCCGATCGGCGCCGCTATCGACGAGGAAATGGAACGGACCCTTGCCGTTGACCTTGACGTCGATGAGCAGGCGGTTGCGGATCTGTTCGGCATCGATTGCATCGCCAAGGATTTCGAGGCTGTTGTCGATGCTGGCAGGCGGCAACGTCGGGGTGTCCGGCGATGCCGCAGCCGGCGTAATCGCTTGGGCCGCCGCGCCCGGCGGCGGGACAGTTGCCGGACCTTGGGCATGCGCCGCCACCGCGAACAGCGCCAGCATCCCCCCCGTTAGCCATTGCTTCATGCGGCAAAGCTTGGGCCGGAAGCGTTCCGACCGCAAGCCTTGCTGCATGGGACTGCTACATCTTGTAGCTGACCCGCAGGTACCCGAACTGCCCCGGGACGTCATAGGTCGTGGGGTCGTAGTTGTTGACACTGCACGAGAAGCACGCCGGTGGATCCTGGTTGAAGACGTTGTTGACGCCAAGGGTCAGGGTCAGGCGGCGCTTGAAGGCCGATGGTGCATAGCTGACCTGGACGTCGCCATAGAAGCGGCTGTGCAGCGTATTGTTGCTGCCGTCGACTTCGGTGACACTGGCGATGTAGCGACCGGTGAACGACGCGGCGACATCCCCCAGCGACCAGTCGATCGTGCCGTTGCCCTTGAACTTGGGATAGGCCTGGTCGGGGCTGCCGCGTTCGGTGCCGAGCCGGTCGATGACGACAAAGCCGTTCGACGCGGACAGGACATATTTGGTCAGCCAGGTGGCGTTGACCGACAGGCCGAACGCGCCGGCCGGTGTCGACGGGGAGCGGTAGTTGACCGTAAGGTCGACACCCTTGGTGCGGATGCTGTCGAGGTTCTGAAGGGTACCGTCGATTTCGTTGACGAAGCCGTTGGCGGTGCGGATGATCAGCCTGCAACTGGCAGGGTCACCCAGCAGCGCGCAGTTGTTGAGCGTCAGGTTGGCGTCGACCGCGCCGATCGCGTTGCTCACCCGGATGTCGTAGTAGTTCGCTTCGATGGTAAGCGAACTGGCAAAGCCCGAATCGCGCGCCCAGCCCGCCGAATAGACACCGCCGAACAACAGGCTGCGTGACTTTTCGGCCTTCAGGTTGATGTTGCCTTGGGTGATGACCGGCAACTGGCCGGGATCTTCGGCGTAGCTGCCGTTGGCCGGGACGCCGTTGGCCGTGCAGTTTGCACGGACGACAGCGCTGGCCTGATAGGGCGATCCAGCGATGTTCGAGCAGGGGTCGACGGTCGGATTGTCGAAGCGGGTGCGCCCGCCGAACAGTTCGCCGATGCTCGGTGCGCGGAACCCGGTGGCATAGGAGCCGCGGAGCAACAGGTCGGCGACGGGCTTCCACAGGCCGGTGCCGGAGTAGGTCGTGCTGCTGCCACCGATCGAATAGTTCGAATGGCGAACCGAGCCGGTCGCTTCGAGCGAGTAGAAGAACGGCGTGTTCTTCAGCAGCGGTACGCGGATTTCACCATAGACTTCGTCGGCGTTGTACTTGCCGCGGGCCGGAGCGGCCGGGATGTCGGCGCCGAGCCCGGCTGCGACGATCGGATCGGGATCGAAGCTGGCGGTCTGGATGCGATGTTCATAGCCGACAGCGAGGCCGACGGGGCCTGCCGGAAGGTCGAACAGGTCGCCGCTCAGGTTGGCGGTGAAGTCGGCAAGGTGCTGGCTGCTGCGATCATGCTCGGTGAAACCGATGAAAGCCAGTTGCTCCGGCGTGATCGTACCGGCACCGCCGAACAGGTTGAGCGGTACGCAAGGCGCGGTGCACGAACCAACCGGCCCCAACGCCTGCGCCACGCGGGCTGCGTTGACGTTGCCGGTAAAGGTCTGCTTCGCGTCGTTGTAGCCAATGACCGCATTGGCATCCCAATACCATTTGTGGGCGCCGACATCGAAGGAGCCGTCGAGCGTCGCGGTCGTCGAAAGCGTATCGACGTGCTGGGTGAAGGTGCGCTGCCCGGCTTCGATGAGGCGGCGGGCGATGAACGAATAATTCTGCGGTGCCTCGCCGGGCTTGCCGGCGGAAAGGGTGACGCCGAACGGATTATAGGGATTGGTCTTGTCGATGGAGATGGTGTCGAACAGGCTGCCGGCGCCGTTGCCGGCATCGGGCCCGAGGAACAGGGGCTCGAACGCCGCCTGGTTCTGCGAGTTGCGCCGGTTGTATTCGGCCTTCACCCGGAAATTGATGCTGTCGGCGATTTCGTATTTGGCGCTGATGAAGGCACCGTAACGCTCCGAAGGCGTCAGTATGTACTGGTACGGCGCGAAATTGAAGCGATCCGCGGTGGTGAATGGCCGCAGGTCGGCGAATGTCGGCGCGGTGTTCGGCGGATTCGAGATCGTCTGGCTGCCGAAGCTGGTCAGGAACCGGCCGTTGGCAGCAGCGCTCGAGCAGCCGCCGCCGCCGTTGGCGCAGCTTGTTTGGCCGGGGTTGGGGAATTGTGAAATCGAGCGGTCGGCCGAGCGAACGGCTTCCTGCTTCACATAACTGCCGCCGAATACCAGGTTTACCCGGTCACCCTTGATGCCATAGCTCGCGCTATAGTCCTGGGTGTGGCCGTCGCCCTGGCGGAAGGTGCCGAACTGGGCGCTGGCCTGCAGGCCCTCCTGCGACGATTTGGTGATGATGTTGACGACGCCGGCGATGGCATCGGACCCATAGAGTGACGACGCGCCGGATTGCAGCACTTCGATGCGCTCGATCGAATTCGACGGGATGGTGTTGAGGTCGACCGTCGTCGGGATGCCGCTGGCGCTGGTGCCGCTGACGAAGCGCAGGCCGTCGACGAGGACGAGGGTGCGCTTGGCGCTCAGATAGCGCAGCTCGATTTCAGCCGAGCCGGCGCCGACGCCGCCGCCATCCGGTGGGTTGCCGAGGTTGCCCGACGCGTTGACCTTGGAATTGAGACCGCCGCTGGCGCTCGGCAGCCGCTGCAGCACATCGGCCACGGAGGAGAGCCCGGTGCGCGCCAGCGATTCCTGATCCAGAACGACGACCGGCGAATCCTGGTTCAGCGGATCGCGGCGAATGCGCGACCCGGTTACAATGATGGCATCGGCGTTGTCGGCAGCGTTGTCGGCAGTGCTGGCCGCCAGCGCAGCCGGCGGGCTCGTGGCCTGGCCCAGCGCCGCGCTGCCCGCCATCACCGCCGAAACCGTAACGCCGCAATAAAGCATCGATCGGAATGTCATGTCTCGTCCCCGCCTGACTAATGGTGTCATGGTCGAGCGACACGCCCGGGCTGGCAAGGCAAAACACGCGATCCATGACGATTCTGTCATGTTTGTGCCGCACTGTTGCTGCGTCGCAACAATGGGTGAGCATGAGGAACGACGCGGCAGAAGGCCAAATTCCGGCCGGTCGGCCGCTTTCCCCTGCGTGACAAGCCCGAAAGAACCCCGTAACCGCGCACCATGTCCCTCGTAAGCCCCATGACCGGCGATACGCGCCTCGGATTCGACCGAAAGGTGACGCTGCCGGGTCCGTTTCTGCTGGAATCCGGACAGCAGTTGCCAACGCTCGACATCGGCTACGAAACCTATGGGGCGCTGGCCGCCGACGGTCGCAACGCGATCCTGGTCTGCCATGCGCTGACCATGGATCAGTACGTGGCGGGGTATAACCCGCGCACCGGCAAGCCCGGCTGGTGGCCACGCTTGGTAGGCCCCGGCCAACCGATCGACCCTGAACGGCACTTCATCATCTGCGCCAACGTGCTTGGCGGTTGCAGCGGCTCATCCGGCCCGGGCAGCATCAACCCGGCCACCGGCGAGCGCTTTGCCATGTCCTTTCCGGTCATCACCATCCGCGACATGGTACGCGCCCAGGCGGCTTTGCTCGATCATCTCGGTGTCGGGGTGCTGCAGGCTGTGATCGGCGGCTCGATGGGGGGAATGCAGGCGCTGGATTGGGCTGTGGCGTTTCCCGACCGGGTGCGATCCGTGGTCGCCATTGCCAGCGCGGCGCGACATTCGGCGCAGAACATCGCCTTCCATGAAGTTGGCCGCCAGGCGATCATGGCCGACCCGGTGTGGGCGGCGGGCAATTACGCGCCGGACCTGCCGCCGGCGTCGGGCCTCGCGGTGGCGCGGATGGCGGCGCACATCACCTATTTGTCCGAATCCGGCCTGATGGAACGCTTCGGGCGGCGGCTGCAGAACCGCGATGCGCTGGGCTTCGGCTTCGATGCCGATTTCCAGGTCGAAAGCTATTTGCGCCACCAGGGCCTGGCCTTTGTCGAGCGGTTCGATGCCAACAGTTACCTCTACATCACCCGGGCGATGGATTATTTCGATCTTGCAGAGCCGCACGGCGGGCAATTGGCGGCGGCCTTTGCAGGGAGCAAGACGCGCTTTGCCATCATCAGCTTCACCACCGACTGGCTGTACCCGACGGCGGAATCGAAGCGTATCGTCCGGGCGTTGAACGCGGCGGGCGCGGCAGTCAGCTTTGTCGAGCTCGAAAGCCCGCACGGACATGATGCCTTCCTGCTTGAGGCACCGGAAATGAACCGGGTGGTCGACGGGTTCCTGAGGGCAGGGGCATGATGCTGCGTCCCGATCTCGCGGCGGTGGCTGATGCTGTTCCGCACGGCGCGCGCGTGCTTGACATCGGATGTGGTGACGGGGCGTTGCTCGCCGTGCTGCGCGATACAAAGGCTGTCGAAGGCCGCGGTATCGACGTATCGGGGGCCAATGTTGCCAGCGCGGTGGCGCGCGGGCTTTCGGTCGTGCAGGGCGATGCGGATGCCGACCTTGCGGATTACCCGGACGACGCCTTCGACATGGCCATCCTGTCGGATACACTGCAGGCAATGCGATCCCCGGCGACTGTGCTGGCGGAACTGCTGCGCATTGCACGACGGGCGGTCGTCAGCTTTCCCAATTTCGGCCATTGGCGGGTGCGGATGCAGTTGCTGTTCGCCGGCCACATGCCGCAGACCGATATTCTCCCCTATAGCTGGTACGACACCCCGAACATCCATCACTGCACCATCAAGGATTTCCGCATGCTGTGCTCGGAAATCGGGGTGAAAATGGAGCGGGCCGTGGCGCTGAACGCCTCGGGAACCCCCATGAGGCTCAACGCGCCCTGGTGGTTCTGGAACCTGTTCGGCGAGCAGGCCGTGTTTTTGCTGAGCCGCAAAGCCTGATTCTGGCGCTGCCGCCGCCGCCAGCCCGGCATCTGTGTCAACCGGCCGGTTTAACGCTCGGTGCGCCAGCCGACATCTTGGCGCTCAAGTATAGTTTGGCACGAAAACTATATTCGTCATTACCTTTCGATTAATTGAAGTAATCTGTACGTTTAGTTTCTTTGCCAAAGGTATTCCGCGTTAAT
>JANXVZ010000040.1 GCA_025351405.1 Sphingomonadales bacterium
GTTAGCGGTTGCCAAACGCCGCCGCACCCCGCTATAGCGCCGCCTTCGCGGAGTCGTGGGTGAGCGGCTGAAACCAGTAGTTTGCTAAACTGCCGATCTGGGTAACTGGATCCGAGGGTTCGAATCCCTCCGACTCCGCCACTGCTTTAGCCGCCTCGTCCATCCTGTAATTTCAGACAGTCAGACGGGGCGGCGGGCATTACGCATATCCAGGCGCATATCTGTAAACGTTGCGGAGGCCGGCGGTGCCGGACCCTCGCAAACGATCCGGACTGGGCAAGGCAGAGGGCGGCGTGGCGACATAGACATCGCGCGCCCGGACGCTGTCCGCGCCACTACCTCGTCGGCGAGGATACCGGCCGCCCGGTGCTCGACGCAGTCCGGGCGGCGCTTTGCTGGTCACCGCGCGCCGGGCGATATCGATATGCCATCGAGAAAATACTGTTCTGCAACGGTACTATCGGCCGAATGTTTGGCCTGAAACCGTTATCCCGGAAGCGATGACGCCGCTTCCGTGCCACCTTTTGATGCGGTTGCGGTGCCGTCACGAGTGCGACCGGTCGCGCCATGTTCCCAGCCGAGATCCCAGCGCTCCTCGGCGCCGAAACGACCAGCGTAAGGGTTGAACGAGATCGGCACCCCTTCCGCACCTGCGATCAGGCCTTCGCGATAGTGTTTTTCATACTCATAAGATTCGGCCATCGCCTTCCCCATCACGTTACGCATCGTATATGAACCGTCCGCGACGCGCCGCAAGTGCTTACAGAAAGTTAAGTCCAAGATCTTGACAGGTGCGGGTCCCGTGGCGGCGCTACCAGCGTTTCAGGCAGCCACGGCCCTGGCTCGCTATGCTGCCGTGCGATACCTCATTCCCACTCGATCGTGCCAGGCGGCTTTGAGGTGTAGTCATAGACCACGCGGTTGATGCCCTGGACTTCGTTGACGATGCGGGTAGCGCATCGCGACAGGAAGGCGCTTTCAAACGGATAGACGTCTGCCGTCATGCCATCGACGCTGGTGACCGCCCGCAGCCCACAGACCTTTTCATAGGTGCGGCCATCGCCCATGACACCCACGGTGCGCACCGGCAACAGCACGGCGAACGCCTGCCATATCTCGTCGTACAGCCCGGCCTTGCGGATTTCGTCGAGGTAGATCGCATCGGCTTTGCGCAGCGTGTCGCAGGCGTCGCGGGTGACTTCGCCGGGGATGCGGATGGCGAGGCCGGGGCCGGGAAACGGGTGGCGCCCCACGAATGTCGGCGGCAGGCCAAGCTCGACGCCGAGGCGGCGCACTTCGTCCTTGAACAGCTCGCGAAGGGGTTCGACGAGCGCCATGTTCATCCGGGCCGGCAAGCCGCCGACATTGTGGTGGCTCTTGATGGTGACGCTCGGCCCACCGGTGAACGAGACGCTTTCAATGACGTCGGGATAAAGCGTGCCCTGGGCGAGAAAGCGCGCCCCGCCGATTTTCCTCGCCTCCGCCTCGAAGACGTCGATGAAGGCACCGCCGATGAACTTGCGCTTCTGTTCGGGATCGGTGACGCCGGCAAGACCGGCCATGAACACATCGCTGGCATCCACATGGACGAGCGGGATGTGATAATGTTCGCGGAACATCGTCACCACCTGTTCGGCCTCGCCGAGGCGCAACAAGCCATGATCGACAAAGACGCAGGTGAGCTGGTCACCGATCGCTTCATGGATGAGGACGGCCGCAACTGCCGAATCGACGCCGCCCGAAAGACCGCACAAGACGCGCTCCTCGCCAACCTGGGCACGAATTTCGGCGATCTTGGCGGCACGGAAGCCCGCCATGCTCCATGTTGCGGGGATGCCGGCAACCCTGGTGACGAAGTTCGCCAGCAGCCTGGCGCCATCGGGGGTGTGCACGACTTCGGGGTGAAACTGCACGCCATAGCGCCGGGCAGCATCGTCGGCGATGGCGGCGAATGGCGCCCCGTCCGACACGGCCACCGGGCGGAATCCGGGAGGAATCGCCTCGATGCGGTCGCCATGGCTCATCCACACTTGGTGCGCCTCGCCCTTGGCCCACACACCATCGAACAGCGCGCAATCACCAACGATACGCAGCGCCGCACGTCCGAACTCGCGATGGCCGGAGGCGCCGACATGGCCGCCTGCCTGCGCGCAAAGCGCCTGCTCGCCATAACAGATGCCAAGGATGGGAATGTCGGCCGCAAGAACGCCGGGCGGTATCATCGGCGCACCCACGTCGCTGACCGATGCCGGGCTGCCCGACAGGATGATGGCACGCGGCTTTAGCCGGGCCAGCGCCTCGTCACCCTTTGCAAAGGGTACGATCTCTGAATAGACCCCGGCCTCGCGGACCCGGCGGGCGATTAGCTGGGTAACCTGGCTGCCGAAGTCCAGGATGAGAACGGCGTTGTCGGGGGTCGTCATCGCTGGCGATTAGAGCGCCGGCGACGAAGTGTCCAG
Source organism: Sphingomonadales bacterium (assembly GCA_025351405.1). Lineage (GTDB taxonomy): Bacteria > Pseudomonadota > Alphaproteobacteria > Sphingomonadales > Sphingomonadaceae > Sandarakinorhabdus. The sequence goes on from JANXVZ010000040.1 coordinate 2,460, forward strand.
CGTTGCCAGCGAGTCGCGCCAGTGCGCAGGCAATGGCGCCGGCCGACGGGTCGCACGATCGACATAGACATGGATGAAATGGCCCTCTGCGGCGGGCGCATCATGGCCCTGGGTGAACAGCCCGACCTCCCAGCGCACGCTCGACCTGCCGAGCCGGGCGACGCGCACGCCGGCCTCGACGCTTTCGGGGAACGCCACCGACCGGTGGTAGCGGCAGCCGGTTTCGACAACCAGCCCGATCAGCTCGCCGGCCGCAATATCGAGCAGGCCGTGCTCGACCAGCCAGGCATTCACCGCGGTATCGAACCAGCTGTAGTAGACGGTGTTGTTGACGTGTCCGTAGGCGTCGTTGTCCATCCAGCGCGTCGGGATGGTGCGAAAGGCGCGATAGTTGTCGCGGCTCATCAGGCCGGCATTGGGCCGGGCTGGGCGACAGACCGGGCAGCCGCCTGTTCCTGCCGAACCGTCCACAACAAGCCGACGATGCAACCGAGCATGATGAACGCCAACGGCATGTTGACCTCGGCACTGCTCACCGCCTTGATGACGGCAAAGTTGAGCAGCCCGACTGCCAGCGGCCCGACCATTTCAGCATCTTCACCGCGGGCCTCGCTGAAGGCCCGAAAGCCGATCCAACCCGGCAGCAGGAACATGGCGCTGAACACCATCAAGCCCAGAAAGCCATAATCGAGCAGCAGCGACAGGTAATAGCTGTCGATGGTCAGCACGCCGGCGGCGTTGGTGTAGTTGAGCGTTTCGGCAGCGCGGCCGACGCCATGGCCGAAGGGGTGGGTAAAGACCAGCGGCAGCCCGTCATGCCATTGTTCGGCGCGTGCTTCGGTGCTTGATGCCTGCAAGCGCCCCCCAAGCAGCAGCACGTGCAGCCGCTGCCAGAACAGCACCAACCCGGCCAGCACCGCGATGGCGACGGGATAGGCAAAGACAATCGTGGTCGCCAGGATCGAGGTCGGGTTCTGCTTGCGTTCGCGCCAACCGGCAAAGAACATGTACACCACCAGCGTCAGCATCACCCCGATGATGCCCGAACGGGCATTGGTCAGGTACATCGTCACGGCGACACCGAGAAACCCTGCCGCCAGCAGCGCCTTGTTGAGCATGCCCTTGGCCCGGAGCCCGAAATGCAGGAACAGCGGCAGTACCATCGCCAGGTATTCGGCAAGGAACAGGCTGTTGGCGGTGGTGCCCTTGACCCGATAGACATCGGTGCCCGGCCGGGATGCGGCGCGCGCGACGTTATCGAGGAAATCTGGATCGACCTTGAGGAATGGCGGCAGGTGATCGAGCCAGATCACGCCCTTGCGCTTGAATTCATAGATACCGATCAACGCGACGATCGCCGCCGTCCAGGTCAGCGTGCGGCCGACCTGAGAAACAAAGCCGGGACGCGTGGCCAGAAAGGCCGAGAATACGAACATCATGGTCCAGAAAATCTGGTTGTTGATGTATTTGTTGAGCGAAAAGAACGGCGAGTTGGAAAACACGATCGAAAAGGTGGTGATCGCCCAGAACGTCCAGAACAGCCGCTTGAACACCGGGGCGCCACCCAGCACGGTCATCGCCCGGCTGCGCAACTCGGCTGACGTGGCGAGGTTGAACACAACCACACCCAGCAGGATGAAGACGGTAATCCGCGTCGGCGTGATCCAAGGCAGGCCGGGCACGTTGACCGCGACATACGACGGCCACAAGGCGTTGAGCGCAAGATACCAGACCATCAGCTTGTGCATGCGGGCGTCCTGGACGCCGCCGACATCGGGCAGCATCCACAATACCAGGGCGACAAGGATGACGATCGGCAGGCCCGGAATCGCCAGCAATTGCGGCGGCAGCACCGAAACCATCAGGCCGTAAAACGCCGCAAGTGAAACAAGGCCGAACATCGCGACAATGCGCCGGAACAGGCCCGGCGAGCGACGGCGCACATAAGGATCGAGGATGAAGGTGCCTGCCACCGGTCGCCTTAGCCTTTTGCTGCCGTTGAAAATGGTGCACGTCTTCGTTGCGCTGCACTACGGCGGCAGCAGCGCGAATTCAAGACTCTGTAACGCTCGCCAACACCATGGCGGCCCAGAAACTGCGGACACGAAATCATGACATCGCTCATCGTCAATGTAACGACGGCCACCGGCAGCTATCTTGCGCGTCTGCTCGATGCCTTTGGCGAAAAGGTCATCGGCAGCGGGCCCGAGAACCAGTCGCTGGCCACGCTCGGGGTTGCCGATTCGGTCGAAATGGTCAGCCGGGAGGCCGTTGCCGATATCGCGGCAGGCGGTGATGTTCGCCATATCTATCACATCAGCACCGGCACTGCCGATGATGCAGGATACACCGGCGCGCTGGCGACGGTTCTCTCGGGTGCCAAGGGCTCGCCGCGGCTTTGCCATGTCATCGACGAGGCACTGTTGCGAGGCAGTCCGGCGGCGCGCCACGCGGTTGCCCAGGTGATCCAGCTGCGTCACGCCGGCAAGGTCTTTGCAGTCAACGCACTGCTTTCCCATCACGATTCGCGACTGCAAGCGCCGCGATCGACCATGACCGAGCTCGCCCTCCTGGCGTTCCGGATCGCAAATGGCGAAACACACGCCCCGATGATGTTGCCTGCGACCGCCAGGCAGGACTGGGGCTGGACGCCGGAATACGTCGATGCCCTGCGCCGCGTCATCGCACTCGATACACCGCATGATATCCGGATCGGCAGCGGCGTCCTCCTGAGTGCCCAGGAGATGGTGGAGACGACCGCGGCCTATTTCGGCATTTCAGCGGCGCAAGTGGCAGTCGTCGACAACAATGCGGTAGCGGACGGCGTCGCCGCCGACCGAGACCGGCTTCGCAAGGTCCTCGGCTGGGCAGCGACGACAACCGGCGTCGACCTGGTTCGGACGATCTGCGAGGGTGCAGCGGCGCGCGCAGCCGCCGAGTCCGGGGGCCTTTGACGCCGGGCGGAAAACGGCTATCCGACTGGACATGCGTGTTTCCCCGATCCTGTTTTGCCTGGCCGTCTTGGCAGCTTCACCGGCACTGGCGGGACCATTCGCCGAGGTTGGCGACGCGCAATTGCGCCAGGATGTCGAATTGCTGGCGACTTCGGGCCTGATTCGCGGCCCGGTGAATTCCTGGCCGCTGCCATGGCCCCAGATCCAGCAGGGCCTCGATGCAGCACACGATGGCCGGCCGATTTCGCCGTATGTCGCGGCGGCGGTGGCGCGCCTCGATCGGCTCGCCGGGCATGCGGAACAGTCCGTCGCCTTTGATGCACAGGTTTCCGGGACAAATCAGGTTGCGATCGCCCGTGATTTTGGCAGCACGGCGCGTTCCAAGTTCGATTCATCGGCGAGCGTCGAGTTCAACACCGATGTCCTCAGCATCCGTGGCGGGCTTGGCTATCGCAGCGGCCAGGCCGGCAAGGCCTATACGTTCGAGCCTTCGCAAATTGCCGTCCGGCTGGGTAACTGGGCGGTTTATGGCGGCTATACGCAGGAATGGTTCGGACCGGGCGAGGATGGCGCCTTGCTGTTTTCGAACAGCACACGGCCCTTTCCCAAGGTCGGCATCAAGCGACTGGTACCGCTGCCGATCGACCTGCCGATCCTGCGCTGGCTCGGGCCGATCCGGCTCGACATCTTTGCCGGCGCGCTGGATGAAAAGCGGGATTATCGCAACACCATCATCATCGGCACCCGGGTCAGCTTCAGCCCCACCCAGAATTTCGAAATCGGGCTGAACCGAATGCAGCAGATCTGTGGGCAAGGTCGTCCGTGCGGCTTGCGGCAGATCACCAAATCCTTCTTCGGCGCGGGTAATGCCGACAATGTCGCTCCGACCAACCTCGCGGGATTCCTCGCGCAGCCGGGCAACCAGATCGCGGGATTCGACCTGACCTACAGGCACAGGTTCGGGCCAGTTGCGGCGAAATTCTATTTCGAGGCCGAGGCCGAGGATTCGCAGCACATCATCATCGAACAATTCGCGCGACTGATCGGGACCACCCTCAGCGGGCCGTTGGGAACGCAGGGTGCGACCTGGAACGCCACGCTCGAATATGCCGACACCTTTGGCGCGCAGTTGTTCAACGGCACACCGCTCGAGAAGTTGTTGAGCAGCAGGAAACGGTATCCAGGCTCGCTCTACAATAACGTCCTCTACACCAGCGGTTTCACCTACAATGCGCTCCCGATCGGCTATTGGACCGATGGCGACAGCCGCAATCTGGCCTTGAAGGCGTCGGTAACCGATACCAGCAACCGGCGCTGGTATGCGTCGGTGCGATCCGTGCACCTCAACATCAACAATGTCGGCTCGCCTCCATTCGGCGGTTTTGACCCGCAGGGCGTCCCCGGATTCCTGATCAGCTACCGGGTTTCGAAGAATTCCGAAAAGTTCGCCATTGTCACAACCGGTGCAGAATTGCCGACACGCTATGGCGATGTGCGCCTGGAAGCGCGGGTGCAAACCGATTCCCCCAATACGCCTGGTTATCGCGACTTGCAGGCCGCGATCGAAGTTTCCCTCCGGCAGCGATTCTGAGGTTTTCATTACGTTCTTGAAATGATGATAAAAAATCTGCAGTGATCGAACCAATAAGATTTCGCCAAAAGCGCCAATAAAGCGCACAGTAGATTTATCTGCGTTGCCTGTTGAAATCTATAGTTTATATCGAATGATACTGATATCGACATAGCGTCTTGCTTTGTACGATAGTTGCTGCTTTCCCCGAGACGGTACTTCACCGTAATACCTACTTGGTAGGTAAAAACTTATAAATTAATTTGCTTCGCTGCGCGATTTGCGCGACAGACGCCCGTCGTGGTGCTGCGATATGTCTTGAAAACAAGAGTTTCCATATGTGCGGAATCGTTGGCGTTGCGGGCGAAATCGCTCCCTATCGCGGCATATTCCCGGCGGCATTGGCGTCGATCGTGCATCGCGGTCCCGACGGCGAGGGAACGATGGAACTGCCGAAGGTCTTGTTCGGCCATCGCCGGCTGGCGATCATCGACCTGACGGAGGGCGGCCACCAGCCAATGACCGATGCCGCGACCGGCACCGTCATCACCTTCAACGGCGAGATATTCAACTATCGCGAGCTGCGCACCGAGCTTGAGCAGCAGGGCGTAAGGTTTCGCTCAAGCTCCGATACCGAAGTCCTGCTGCGTGCCTTTTTGCATTGGCGCACCGAGATGTTTTCCCGGCTCAACGGCATGTGGGCCTTTGCCATCTGGGAGCCGGCCACCGCCACGCTGACCCTCTCCCGCGATCGTTTTGGCGTAAAGCCGCTATATTGGCACCATGACGGCAGCGCGCTGTTGTTCGGGTCCGAAGCCAAGGCGCTGATCGCCCTGAAGCCATCGCTGGCCAAACCCAACAGCGATGCCATCTATGACCTGGTGGTCAATTCCCGGTCGCACGCGAGCCAGGACAGTTTTTACAAGCACATCATATCGCTGCCGCCCGCCACGACCGCGACATACCGGCCGGGCGACACCGACCTGCGGATGATGCGCTACTGGAACTATCCGGCACCCGATGACGCGGCGTATTCGGGTGATTCCGGAGAGGAATTCGGCGCCCTTATCGATGATTCGGTGCGTCTGCGCCTGCGCAGCGACGTCCCCATCGGCCTCACGCTGTCGGGAGGACTGGATTCGAGCGCCATTCTCGCGGCGGCGCAGAAACAGAGCGCAGCCCCCGTTCGCTGCTTCACGTCGGTCTATGGCGAAAGCGAGCGCGGCGAGGAACGTTGGGCACGCATCGCCACCGAAGCCTGCGGTGCCGACCTCGAAGCTGTCGTCGCCGGGCATCAGGATTGGCTCGCAACCCTTGGCGACATCGTCCACCATATGGATGGCCCCGGCTATTCGTCGGCGGTTTTCCCGCTATGGGCGATCATGAAGCGGGCGCGGGCATCAGGTGTGCCGGTGTTGCTTGAAGGCCAGGGCGCCGACGAACTTCTGGGTGGATACCCTCACTACACCGCCATCCAGCTCGCCGCCGCCGTGCGCACGACCCTGTCGGGCAAGACCTCGATCGCCGACCTGCGCCGGGCGTTTACCGCCGCCAAGGCAACGTTTGGCGCCCGCGGTCTGGCCGCCTGGATGCTCCGGCAGAATGTCGGCGGTGCGCTCAAACGCTTCGATCCCAAAAATGCCCGCCACCGCATGATGCGCGATGTCGAGGGCAGCCTGCAGGAATCGGCGCGAGCGACTCCGCCGCCCGGCTACACGCCGCTCCAGAAGGCGCTGCACAGCGACCATTCCGACACCGTTCTGCCTTCGCTGTTGCACTATGGCGACGCGATCAGCATGGCGCACGGCATTGAGGCGCGGCTGCCCTTCATGGATTACCGGCTGGTGGAGTGGGCGTTCCGAAAGCACCCGCCCCTGATCGTCGACGGCAAGACCAAGGCGCCGATACGCAGCTACCTGGCGGCAAACGGCATGCAGGCGATCGCCGAGCGGCGCGACAAGCTGGGCTATCCGACCGCCATTGCGCGCTGGATCAACACTGGCGAAGGCCGCGTGATGATCGACGACTGGCTGGCAAGTTCCAACGTGCCCCTGTGGTCCTTCATCGAACGTTCGGCCGTGGCCCGCCTGGTCGCCAAGGCCCGAACCGGCGACAGCACCGCAATATTCCACACCTACAAGCTGGTGGTCACCAACATCTGGCTAATGCAGATCGGCACCGCACGCGCTCCATCGCCCCCGATCGGAAACGCCCGGGGCCACCGTTCGCCAGGTTTGACAGCGGCGGTGGCAATCTAGGGCCGGCTTGAGGCCGCGCGATCAGATCGCGGCCTCGAACGCCCGGCACACGGCGCGAATTTGGGCGGGGACGCTCGCCGAGAACACCATTGCAGCTTCCGGATAGCGAGACATGGCATCGCGCACGCGCTGGTCGACGGCGATCCCGGTTCGCGATGCCAGCACGCCGTGGAACAACGCCGTATGCGAGGGCGCGACCGCAACTTCGGCATCAGGGTCATAGCGTTGCTGCACAACGCTGCCGGCCTGCATGGCAATCGGCACCGCGACACCGGAGCCGGTGCCATAGGCCGCAATGCGCCCTTGCCTCCGCCATGTTTCGAAAAGCACCAGCACATCGTCGTCCAGATCCAGTTGTCCAGGCTCATGCAGCAACACGATGTCAGGACGCCGCCGCAACAGCCGCTCGCTTTCATCGAGCGATCGTTGCGCCATGCCGGCGGTCAGGACGTGGCGCGGTGCAGGGGATTCTCCGGGTCGGGGCCGGGAGCTGGCGACTGCGATCAGAGCGCGCTTCAACCCCGGCGCCGCTGCCAGCACCGGCCGCATGAAGCGCCGATAGAGCCGTTGGCGAAGCGGCATGGCGCCCGCCTGTGCCGGCCGTGGAATTCCCAGCTTGGTGGCGATGGTGACGCCGGCCACACCTGCGAGGATATCACCAAGGACGGCTTCGGACTGGCCGCCACCATAGGACGGCGCGGTATCGAAATGGCGGATGCCGCATTCGAGCGCCGTCTCGATCAGTCGGCGCGTTGCCGCCATCTCGCTGCCGCCAACAATGCGCGCGCAGCCGAACCCCAGACGGGAGATCAATAGACCGGAATCGGCAACCGCGACTGTCGGAATCATCGTCTCACTCCAGATGCGCGCCCAGCCTCTCCGTCAGCGCCAACGCTGTCAGCGTGCAGTTGGCCTGGCTGGAGGAAGGAAATACCGCCGCGCTCGCCACATAGACATTCTGCGTGCCAAAGACCTTGAGATCAGGATCGACGATGCCCGTTGCCGGGCAGCTACCCATCGGCAATCCACCGCATTGATGCGATGTGTCGGTCATCCCGTCAATGAAGCTGCGGTCGCCGGCGAGCACACGCGGATCGATGGCGAGACGGCCAAGGCCGGTCCGTTCGAGATACGCATCGACCCCGGCCGAGAAGCTGGCGATGCGTTCGATTTCGCGGCCATCGACCTGCCATTCGACCACGGCGCGATGCAACCCATCGGCGAGCACGGGTCCATCGGCGATGGAGACACGGCTCGTGGACACCGGGCGTTGTTCGCACTGCACCATGAAATCGAGCGAACTGTCGAAGAACGCCATCACCCGCCTGTCGCGAATATAGCGCATCACCAGCGGCGCGAACGAGCCGCCGACTGCAAGCAGGTTTGCCGGCAGTTGGCGCAGCCTGCCGATGCTGGCAGCCGAGCCCAAGGAGCGGACAAGCTGCTTGATATTGGACAGGTGCTCGCCAAGGTCGGACCCATAGACGAATGACCCCGAGATTCCGGTCAGATCATCGGGCTCCACCGCCCGAACGGCTGCGGAAACGCGCAATTTGGGCTGAAGCTTGATGCCGTCGACAACGGCATTTTCGAAATAGTCGCGAAACCGCTTTTCGTCGCTCACGCTGACCCGGCCCACAACGCCGGCCAGGTGATCCTGAAAATTCGTGCCGATCCGCTGGTCATGCTGCCACGGCACGCCGCCTTGTCGCGCGGTCGAAAGGAAAAATCGGCTCGTCGCGATCGTGCCAAGGGCAAAGACAAAGGTGCCGCCGGTTATCTCGAGATTGCGACAGTCGGCATCGACCCGAATCCGGGTGGCACGGTCACCGTCGAACGTGACGCCGTTGCAAGTCGCGCGGAGCACGACGCGAAGGGCGGCGTCCTTGACGATTTCCGACCGGAACAGCCGGGTGAAGTTGGGTTGCCGCAACCACGCAGTAAAGAAGCGCTCGACTCCCGCGCCCGCCTCCGGCTCGACCCCCGCGCCCGCCTCCGGCTCGCTGCCAAGCCGGTTTCGATAAAAGCTCGCCGGCTGGAGGTCGCCGATCCCGAGGCGCCGGTACACCTCGGCATACCATGGCGCGATGTCGGCATGGGACAGCGGCCAGGGCGCAAAGCTGCGATCGAAATCCTCCGGATCGAATTCGGCGAGCTGCCCGCCCCACAATGTGCTGGTGCCGCCAAGGCCGACGGCACGCCCGGACATCGTGCCGAAGTGCGTGCGGCCACGGCTTTCGCTCGTCGACGGGTTTGCCGCACTGCTCGCGACCCGGTCGCCGGCCTCGACGACAATGACCGACTTGCCGGCGGCAATCATCCTGGTTGCCAGCATCAGCCCCAGGGTGCCGGCACCGACGATGACGACGTCGGCGTGCGGCACATCCCCGCCCAGCCCAGCAGATGCAGCGTCGACAATCACCGGGCGACACTGGCCCCGGCCAGCGACGGGTCAACCGCGGCGGCAAGCTGGCGGATGCGGTGGTAAGCTTTCAGCGGCAGATACCAGAAATTGATCGACAGTCCGCCCAGCACGAGCGCCAGCGCAATGCCTTCAACCCCCATCGTCGGCCGCAGCAAGAACGCCAGCACATAGACCGTCGCCGCCTCGACGAGGTAACTCAGCCCGACGCCCTTTGAGCTGTTGAGGGCGATAAGCACGTTGAAGCCGGCGAAATTGACCGCGGAAACGACAAAATATGCGGCAAAAAAAATGCATAGTTCGGCCGATGGCGACACGGATTTGCCAATCCACAAGTGGATGAGCCACGGTCCACCGACAGCGAGAACGAGGGCGATGGTGACCGCGCTGCCCGCCGTGGCGAGCATGAGGCGTTTGTAGCAACGCCTGACCCAATCGATGTTTCGCCTGCCGGCCGCATCTGTGAGCGCCGGAACCAGCGGCCAGACAAACAGCCCGACAACCCCGGAAAACAGCGCCACGGCCCGCATCAACGCGCCGAATGCCGCCGTATCGGCGACGCTGAACAAATGGGAAACCAGCAGGACCGACCCGAACACGGTCAGGAAATAATGCATTTGCCCGGCCCAGGTCGTCCCCGAGCTGCGTGTCAGTCCGGTCAGGCTGCCGCGCAGCAACGCATCGATACGCGGCAACGGCAATGGCCACAGGCCAGGACGCAGGAACGCAAGGCGCAGCAGGTCGAACAACAGCAGAAGCGTCAACGGGCCATACAGCGCCATGACATATATCGGGATCGTGCCATGCGTGCGAACGATGCCGAACAGCAGGACAATGATGACGACATTGGCACACAGCGACAGCAGGTTGCTGATATAGCTTTCCTGATAGCCGGCGCGGATCGCGGTGGATGTGGTTGCAAAGAAGTTGAGCGCGACGAGCCCCATCGCCGCCAGGAATCCCAGCCGCACCTCGCTTGCGGAGACCCTTCGGTCGATGCCGACCAGCGACCTGACATCTGCCGAAAACGCCACGGCGACCGTGATGATGGCGAGCAGGAGCGCGATGACCAGGGTGAACCAGAAGCCGGCGCCGATCAGGCGGCGTGCCGTGTCGTCATCGCCGACCGCATTGGCGGCAGCCAGCTCGCGGGTCAGCGCCGGCAACAGGCCGAAACCCAGGGGGCTGACCCATGCGACCAGCGCGGTCAGCGAGACGTAACCGGCGAAACCCGGCACACCGAGGCCGGCGACGATGATCGGCAGGGTCAGGAACTGCGCCGCGAATCCCAGCCCGCGCGACGCCAGTGACGTCAGCACGGCGAGTTGCAGGCGGCGCTTGCGGTGCTCGTCATGCATGACGGGGGTGTCCCGCCGTCGCTGCCGAAAAGACGTGTCGGAGCGCTGCCGCATAGTCTGCCAGCCGTGCGTCCTGCGCCGCGACCAGGCTCGGCAGCGCCTGCGGCAGCCGCGGCGGCTTGGCCGCCAATGCCAAAAGTCGCTCCATCAGCGCTGCGGGGTCCTGTGGCGAAAAGAAGGTTGCATCGGGCGCCTGTTCGCGGTGGATGGCAATGTCTGAAACCAGCAGCGACGTGCCCAGCGCCTTGGCTTCCTCGACCGTGGTGGACCAGCCTTCGAAGAAGGACGGATTGAGCATCGCATCGGCCGCGGCGACGAGGCGCAGTACGTCGCGATACGGGATCATGCCGAGATGCCGGACCCGGTCGGCGACGCCCGCGGCTTCCAGTTGCCCCACGAAAGCCTGATAGGCGCCGGGGTTGCGGACGTCGTCCTTTCGGCCCGACATGACGATGAGCGGCAGCCGGTGTGCAGCGCCGGCGCCGGCGGCCCGCACAAGCGCTGCCACGACAAGCGCGTGATTCTTGTGCTTCCAGAACTGGTTCGGCAAAAACACGAAGCGCTGCGGCAGTCCATACTGGGCCACAAGATCGGCGCGGTCCGTGATCAGGTCGGCAATATCGAGCGACTGGGCAAAGCGCACGACCGCCGTCTTGCCGCGAGCACCGGGGAAGAATCGTTCTGCATCCTGGCGGGCGGTTTCCGATGACAGCATGATGGTGCGCCCGCTCGCAACCTGGGCGCGGAACCCCGCTTCGCGCCGAAGCCAGCCGCTGCGTGGAAACATTTCGGGCATGTAGCGGTGCTGAAAATCGGGCATCCAGGCAACTGCCGGAAATGGAAAGCGCCAGCCGTAAAATTGTGCAGATTCGAATGCGACGTCGCATCTCGCCGCAGCAAAGGCCATCGCCGCGGCTCGGTCGCGACCGGTCAAAGCGGCGGCCCGCAGCCCGCTGCCACGCCCGAACGCGGCAACGGAGGCGGCGACGACGGGTGGCTCTGGCAGCAACGCCGCCAGCGACGCGCCCACGGCTTCATTCTCCTGCGGTGTCAGGAACAGAACCGGCACCACCTCTCCGGCCAGCCGGCTGGACATGACCGCAAGCATGTTGCGGAGATAATTCTCGCCGCCGGTCCAACGACCGCCGCCGATCATGGTGAAGCCGACGCGCATCAGGCCGGCGTTGTCGCCGCATCGCGCCGATGCTGCTTGAACCATTCGACATAGGCCTTGATGCCATCGGCAACCGGCGTCCTGGCCTGAAAGCCTGTGGCGGAGGCGCGGGTCGTATCGGCGATCAGCGATGGCGGGTCGCCGGGCCTGACCACGCCGCTGAACGCCGGTGTTCGGCCATTTCCCCACGCCGTGCAAACCAGTGCCGCCACCTCCGCCACCGTCGTTGCGATGCCCGTACCGCCGTTGACGACCGGCGATTCGGGCGAAACAGACTTCGCCGCGCATCGCAACAACGCCACCGCGTCGCTGACATGCAGCCAGTCGCGCGCTTCGCTGCCATTGCCGCCCAGATGCACATCGGCACCCGCGACGCAGCGATTGCACAAATCCCACAGCAATTGCTTGGCAAGCCCCGGCCCATAGATCGAAAACAGGCGGACGGTAACGCTCGACAAGCCAAAGTTGCGCGATCGGCCGCTGACGAGGTGCTCGACCATGACCTTATGGGTGCCATAGGGTGAAAGCGGCCGCACCGCAGCCGTCTCCGCGATCAGGCCGAGGTGGCCGGAGCCATAAACCGCGGCGCTGGAGACGCTGACCAGTGCCGCATCGGGCACATCAGCCTGCATCCAGTCGAGCAGGCGCGCTGTCGAAGCCACCGTCCGCTCGAAATCAGCCAAGGGATGCTGCATGGATGTCGCCACCGAAGCCCCGCCCGCGAGATGATAGACGGTATCGACCGGACCGCCCTGTACCAGCCGCGAAAGACCCTGGGCAGCGATATCCCCGCCGTGCCACCGCCAGCGGCGGGCCGTTGCCGGGATGTCGGCCGGTGCCTCCCCATGGCCGATGCCGAGGACTTCGACGCCGTCCGCCAGCAAGGCGCGCACGAGGTGCCGACCGATGAAACCACCGGCGCCGGTAACAAGGACGCGGCTCAAGGCTTGGTGCAGATCAAGGCTTGGTGCAGATAAAGGACACCAGCCGCCCGGGCCGATTGTCCAGCCGCGACGCCAGCGGCGCCAACAGTGCGAACACCGCCGGATTGAACGGTGCCCGCGCCAGCCACGCCGGAACACCGCGCGGGCCAAGCCGCGACGCGGCGCGGGCGGCGAGGTCCTGCCGGGTCCGTGGCGCAAGGTTGATCGGGCTGTCGAACGAACGCAGGGTCTTGTCGATACGCAAGCCGGCGGCACGCAGGGCCGCCTCATATTCGCCGATGCTGTAGGCATCTTCGCCGCCGTAGCGATTGTGCAGCGGGTGTTTGTCAAAGAAAGCCGGCTTATAGTGGTGCCCGGAAACGACATGGTCGCGCAGCACCAGCAGTCGGCCACCCGGCCGCAGGACCCGGCTGACCTGCATCGACAATTCCGGCAGCGACCGGGCGTGGTGAAACACCTGCCGCGCGAACACCAGGTCGAACGATGCATCCGGAAACGGCAGCGATTCGCCCCATTCCTGGACAACCGTGATCGGCAGCTGGTGTTCGGCGGCAAGGGACCGGATTGCCGATGCCCCGACAAGGGCACTCGGATCGGGCTCGACTGCATCGACCTGCCAGCCATCGCGCGCCAGTGCATACGAGCCGATGCCGTTGCCGGCACCAAGGTCGAGCGCACGCCCCGGCGTGGCGGGCATGAACGTCCGCACCGCCGCCCATTCCTCGCTGCGCCAATAGCGCTCGGCCGCTGCTGCCAGCGGCGCATCGTAATAACAGGCCTCGACCATTTCCTGCTGTCCGGGCTGCGCGATCAGCCAACGGACGGCGTCCTCCCAGCTCCCGGCGGATTGTTCAGTCATTTCGGGGCAACTCTCGAATTGGCCGCGCGGGGTTCCCGGCGACAATCGTCCAGGCTTTCACGTCCCTTGTGACGACGGACTTGGCGGCAATGATCGCACCTTCACCAATGGTCACACCCTTGAGAATGGTGGCACCGAAGCCAACCCAGGCCTTGTCCGCAATCGTGATGGCGCCGCAAGCCACCTGCGACCAATCCTTTGCACCGGACGACCAACCGCTGACGTCCTTCGCGCGTGCGAGAAAATCCTGCGGGTGCGAATCATGGTCGACGATCGTCACGTCCCACGAAACCAGCACGTCGTTTCCAATCGTAATCCGGTCACACGCTATCAGGCTGGATTTGCCGATATAGGAACGGTCGCCAATTTCGATACGTGCGCCGGGACGTTCGAAGATCACGAACCCGTGACAGATACTGCCCGCCCCAACGCGCGCCGAAGCCCCGTGGACATTGCGCCAACGCATCACATTGACGCTGGCCCCCGGCGCAATCGTGAAATCAGCCATGCGCCAACGCAGGAACGGGCTGCGAGCGATACGGGCCAGACTGAGAAGCGCAGCCTTCATTGCGATCGTGCCGCACGGCGCGGGATGAGGGCGGCCAGCGCATTGCCCACCCGCCTGACCGGATTGCGCTGCGCACGCAAAACATTCGTGACGGCCATGAACGCGGCACCCGAAACGACTATTTCGTCGGGAAACGATGCGGGTTTCAGGTCAAGACCCGATGCGGTGCGCCCCATTACCGCCCGGTTTGCCGAAAAACGACGGGTATTGGTTGCGCCATCGCCAAACCCGGTGTTCGAAACCAGCGTCCTTGGCGGATAAAGCGTCAGACCGCCCTTGCGAAACACCGACCAATACCAACGGATTGCCCAGCTATCGATGGCGCCCGCCTTTTGCATCGCCAACATTTCGGAGTAGCGATACGCCCCGTTCAGGTCGAAACGCTGCCGCATGACCGCGTCCGTTTCGAGCGCCTCCGACCCTGCTGCGCCAGCATCGAACGCCCGCCACGCCCGCGTCCAGGTTGCCCAACCCCAGGACGTCGTGAAGGGCAGGAATACGGCGTGCTGTCCAACGTCGGCACCGAACATATGTCCTGATATCTGCATCACTTCCGGTGTGTCGGAATAGCGATCAAGCGCGGTGTTCATATAGGTCAGGAAATCAGCTGTCACGACGAGATCGTCTTCGAGGATGATCGCGCGACCTTGCTCGCCGACAAGGTGATCGACGCCGCAGATGATCGACGCCGCGAGGCCACGGTTTTCAGGCGCGGCCACCAATTTTGCCTTTGGCAGCTCTCGACTGACGAGCGCACGAACTGCCGCGACTTGCTCCACATCGGCCGGCGATTTGGGCCCGTCGCTGAAAACAGTCACCGGTGTTTCGGCAAATCCCGTGCAGGCCTTCAGGGCTGCGATGGTGCGGGCGGTATGCTCTGGTCGTTTATAGACAAACAACCCGAGCGGCGCGAGCGGCGCCTGGGTCACGTCAGGCATGGTCCGGACCATCGTCGCCTGTCGCGGGCAATATCAGCGAGCTTGCCCGGCGGGAACGCCAGCGTGCCGGCAGGCCCATCAGGATGGCGACAAAGGCCGAAAAACTCAACCCGATGACTGCGGCGATCCCGGCATACAGGAACGGCCGCTGCGACGTCGGTTCCTTCGATATGGTCTGCGGCTGCAAGGCCTCGGCGGCATAGGGCACTTCGGCCGCGGCGAGCATCAGGGTCTGTTCCTGCCGCGACAGCAACTGGGCAAGGTTTTCGCGATATTCCTGGACCTGCGCCACCCCGAGCTGGCGCCGCAGATAGGCCGCCTGCGACAAGGCCTTGCGCTGCGCATCCTGGCGCAGCAACTCGTTGGCGTCATGGACAATCGCCGAAAGCACCGTCGCCGCGCGCACCGGGTCGCTATCCCGATAGCTCAACTGCAAAAGCGCCGTTTCGCCCAGCTTGCGCGACGCCAGCCGCCGATCATATTCATCCGCCAGATCGCGGCCATCGGGGGCCTGCCACGCCGGCAAGCCGAAAATCGGATACACGGTATTCCGAAACGCCTGGCCCAGCGTGCGTGGCCTTTGCCACTGACGCGTCGCGGCGTCCCAGCGCTTGCGAAACACCAGCTTCAGGATGTCGCCATGCCGCGCCTGATATTCTCCAAGCCGTTCTGAAAACACCAGATACTGGAATTTTTCGAATTCGCTGACCGCAGTCTTGTCGCCCAGGCTGACACCGGCGATGCTGGCCAGCCCCGACAGGCGTCCAAGCTGGGAATTGAGGTTGGACGATCCCTGGTCGGTCGGCGAAAGGACCATCCGGGCGGTATATTCCGGGGTTTGCACGGCCTGAACGACCAGCACGGCAACGGCCGCGAGCAAGGCACCACCCAGCACCATTTTCCAGCGATGGCGAACAGGCATCCAGATTTGCGCCGACAAACTCGCTTCCGGCTCAAACAAGACACTGGCTCCCAAAGACACGGACGTCCACTGCGGCGGCGAAGCACGCGCCACCAATCCCGGCCTCCGCCTATAGAGTCAGCCACCGCGTTCTGCTAGTGCCCACGCCATGCCGGATGCAATCGAATATCCCGTCGCGCACCGAAACGAACCGCGGCGGCAAGAATTGCAACTGTCATCGCTTGGCCTTGCCATTATTCTTGTCGGACAACCGATTGCCTGGTCGGTGCGCGGCATTGCCGGAGGTGGTGACAACCCTGTATATCCGGCCGTCGCGGTGATTTTTGGCCTGATGCTGGTAGCGCGTCCCGCAATTCTTCGTGCCGCGCGCCTTTATGTTCCCGCGCCGCTGCTGGCCGTATTCGTACTGCTCTGGCTGTTGCCGCTGGGTGCCATGTCGCTGGTTGCCCCGGTGGATGTCGGCGTCGACGGTGCCTATGCCGTGTTCCTCGCAGGATTGGCGGTTGCCGTCGCGATGACGCCGATCGAAGCGTTCCGGCAACTGCCGCTGATGGTTACCATCGTCGGCGGGATCAGCTCCATCCTGCCATTGGGCAACCTGCTGCTCAACGGGCCGGGCGAGAGCTTTTTGCGCCTGACCCTGTCGGGCAGCAACAACACCGCGATCGCCGGCACTGTGGGCGGCGTCACCATGATAGCGGCCCTGCTCGTCGTCCAGTCGACGCGCCGCGGCGGCATTGCGATCGGCCTGCTTTGCACCGTGGCGTTCGTTGCCGGCGCCGCCTGCGTGGCACTTTCCAACACCCGCAGCGTCATGCTGATGCTGGCGATCTGCCTGCCGTTGATCGGGGTGGTTCTGGCGCCGCGGCTGCGTCGCATCGACATGCAGGCGGGGGGGCAGACGATCGGACCGGGTGAACGGGGGGCGGGACGGCGCCAGCGGCTGTTGTTCTGGACAGTCCTCGCCGGCAGCCTCGTGTCTGCGCCTGTTGCGGCGACCGCGCTGCTCGGCACCAAGGCGATTGCCGGTGTCATCTCGCTGTTCACCGAACGGCTGAACGGCGCATTCGGCGTTTTTGAAAGCGGCGGTGTCCGCACCGTCGACCTGTCGTCGCAACTGAGGGTGGGCGTGCTCGATTATACCTGGCGCCGGCTGGATTTTCTCGGACACGGTATCTCCGATCAAATCCGTTCCGGGTTCGGCTATTACCCGCATCTCACCTTCCTGCAGGCTTTCTATGATTTCGGGCTGGCGGGCGGCATGCTGTACCTGGTGCTGGCCCTGTTGCTGCCGCTGGCGCTGATCTGGCTTCGGCTTCGCAATGCCCCGCTGGACTTTGCCGCGGCTTTTGCCATCTGCCTGTTCCTTTATGAGCTGGGCGACCAGTTCAGCCATGGCACGCCCTATGGCTGGAGTGGCCTGCTTCCGGCGTTGCTGGTCTATGTCATCATGGGCCGGGTTTTCACGGGCGCGGCGATGCGGCATGGAGCGCCGGTTCCGTCCGGTCGCATTTGAGGCCGGCACCATACGCCTCGTTGTCACATCAGTCAGGTTACCCAAATGTCCATGGATGTCGTGCGCGCCAAGCATTACCCGGAGGTTGCCGCAGGTGGATACAGCCGGGTCGATGGGACCATCCAGTTCTTCGGCCGGATCCAGGCGTTGCTGCAGCCCGGCATGGTGGTGCTGGAATTCGGCGCGGGCCGCGGCCACGAACTTCTGGAAGATCCGGTTGCCTACCGGCGCGGCCTGCGCGAGCTGAGGGGGCGGGCGGCACGCGTCATCGGCGTCGATGTCGATCCGGTGGTGATGACAAATCCGTTTCTCGACGAAGCGCATGTGATTGCCGTCGACGCCGCCTTGCCGCTTGCCGATTCGAGCGTCGACATGATCGTCAGCGACCATGTCTTCGAACATGTCGGCAACCCGGACCATGTTGCGGCCGAACTGACGCGGGTGCTTCGCCCCGGTGGCTGGATTTGTGCGCGGACGCCCAGCCTGACAAGCTATGTCGGGGTTGCGGTCAATTTGTTGCCCAACCGGCTTCACGCACGGCTGCTGCGGATATTGCAGCCCGGCCGCAAGGCGGTGGACGTGTTCCCCACCCGCTATCGCCTGAACAGTTGCTGGGCGTTGAAGCGCCATTTTCCGCCGGCGCGCTTCGTGCATGCCAGTTATGCCTGGGATGCCGAGCCGGTCTACGTCGGCGCCTTTTCACCGGCATGGCACATCATGCGCCTTGTGCACGCGCTTACGCCCAGACCATTGCGGGGCGTCCTCTTCGTTTTCATCCAGAAGCGCTGAACGCGGCGCCGGATCCTGAGAGGATAGAGCGTTTGACTGGCTGATATACCCCCACCCGATGGCTGGGTGGGGTATTGGTCGGTGGTGGAGCCTAACGGGATCGAACCGTTGACCTCTACAATGCCATCGTAGCGCTCTCCCAGCTGAGCTAAGGCCCCATGACCGTCGTTTCGTCCGGTGGGATCGGACGAGGGATGCGCCGGATAGGACAAAGCCCAGCCCGGCGCAAGACGTTTTCAGCTTTCATCTTCACCATCGTTGGTGACGACCGCTGCAATATCGTCGTCGTCGCCAAGATCGACGTCCTCGGCTTCCGAATCTTCGGCGGCATCGAGGTCGAGATCCTCGTCAACCGCATCGACGCCATCGGCACCGCCTTCGGTCTGTGCGGCGGGCTTTGCCTGCTCGAAGGGCGTCGTCTGCTTGGACTTGAGCATCGGTTCCGGCATCCAGGCATAGCCGCAGGCGATGCAGGTGACGGGCTCGTCCTTGGTCAGGTCGTAAAATCGCGTATTGCACTTGGGACAGGCGCGCTTGGCGCCCCATTCAGGCTTCACCACTGGAATCTCCGTGACCGGGGTGTTGACGGACCCCCGGAAAGTCGGGCGGATTGCCACACGCCGCCGCCCCTGTCAAAGCGCCGTCCCATGACCGTTGCCGAAACGCCCCGACCCCTGACGCTTTTATGCGATGCTCCACTCGTCGGATCGGTCACCGTTCCTGGTGACAAATCGATCAGCCACCGGTCGCTGATGCTGGGCGCGCTGGCGGTCGGCGAGACGGTGATCACCGGCCTGCTGGAGGGCGAGGATGTACTGTCCACAGCCGCAGCGATGCGCGCCATGGGGGCAGAGATCACGCGGGATGACGATTCCCGCTGGCACGTCCACGGCGTCGGCGTCGGTGGCCTGCTCCAGCCCGAGGTGGCGCTCGACATGGGAAATTCCGGAACCTCGACGCGCCTGCTGATGGGGCTGGTCGCCAGCCACCCGATCACCGCGACCTTCGTGGGCGATGCGTCGCTTTCACGCCGCCCGATGGGCCGGGTTATCGATCCGCTTTCGCTGATGGGTGCCAGCTTCACGGCATCGCCGGGGGGCCGGTTGCCGCTGACCATGCAGGGCCTCAACCCCGCAGTGCCGCTGCACTACACATTGCCGGTTGCATCGGCGCAGGTTAAATCGGCGGTGCTGTTGGCAGGGTTGAACACCCCCGGCGAAACGGTCGTCATCGAGCCTGTTGCGACGCGCGACCACAGCGAACGCATGCTGGCGGGCTTCGGCGCGGCGCTGCGGGTGGACAACGGTCCCGAAGGCCGGATTATCACGCTGGTCGGCGAGGCCGAACTCAAACCGCAGGTCATCATCGTCCCCGGGGACCCATCCTCCGCCGCCTTTCCAATGGTGGCTGCGCTCGTCGTCCCTGGGTCCGACATCACCATCACCAATGTCGGCATCAATCCCACAAGGGCGGGGCTGATAGGCGTTCTGCAGGCGATGGGCGGTGATATCACCCTTGCCAACCAGCGCCTTGTCGGCGGCGAGCCGGTTGCCGACATTGTCGTCCGGCACTCGGCGTTGACCGGCATCGAAGTTGCACCCGAAGTTGCCCCTTCGATGATCGACGAATTCCCGGTGCTGTTCGTGGCCGCCGCATTTGCCCAGGGCCGCACTGTCATGCGCGGCCTCGGCGAGCTGCGTGTCAAGGAATCGGATCGCATCACCGTCATGGCGAAAGCCCTGACCGCCTGCGGTGCCATCATCGAGGAAACACCCGATGGCCTGATTGTCACCGGCAACGGGGGCGAAAGGCTCGCCGGCGGCGCCACTGTCGCCGCCAGCCTCGATCACCGGATCGCCATGAGCTTTGCCATTCTGGGCCTGCACGCGCGGCAACCGGTCACGATCGACGATGCCCGGCCGATCGCGACGAGCTTTCCAGGCTTCCTGACGATGATGGAAAGCCTGGGAGCCCGGTCTGCCTGACAAGCCGGGGCGTCAGACCTCCACCGACAGGGCCGGATGTCCGCGGGGAACCGCAGCCCGGCCGGCCAGGATATCGACAATCCGGGTCGCTGCGTCGCCCGCTCCATATGGCAGCGACGCTTCGCCCATGCGGCCGATGGCGCGGCTGTCGGCGAGCAGGTCGAGAACGGCGGCGACAATGGCGGCGGGGTCGGTGCCGACAAGGCGTGCATTGCCGGTGGCTATACCCTCGCGGCGTTCGGTGACATCGCGCAGCACCAGCGCGGGCACCCCCAGCGCCGGGGCCTCTTCCTGCACGCCGCCCGAATCGGTCAGCACCAGCGCCGCGCGCTGCAATAGCCAGACAAACGCCGGATGATCGAGCGGGGGCAGCAGGTGGACGCCGGCCCTGCCCGCCAGCACGGCCTGCGCCGGGCCGCTGATCGCCGGGTGCGGGTGCACCGGCAGCACGATTTCGGCATGCCTGGCGAGAATTGCCAGCGCTGCCAGGATACCGTCCAACCGCTCGCCATGATTTTCCCGCCGGTGGATGGTGGCAAGAACAAGCGGCCGCCGGAGGTCGACAGCCGAAAAGCGATGGGCAATGCGCGCCGCCAACCCGTGATCGAGCAGGAGCCGCGCCTCGACGAGATGCAGCGCGTCGATTCCCGTATTGCCGGTGACATGGATGGAGGCCGGGTCGATGGCTTCGGCGATCAGCGCGCTGCGCGCCGACTGGGTTGGCGCGAAGTGCAGTGCCGACATCTGGGCAATGGCCTTGCGGTGCATTTCCTCGGGGAAAGGCTCGGACTGGCCCGATCGCAGCCCGGCTTCGACATGAATCACCGGAATGCGGGCATAGAACCCGGCCTGGGCGCCCGCAAACGCCGTGGCGGTGTCGCCCTGGACGATGATGGCATCGGGCAAGAGTATATCGAAGCGTCGGGTCAGAGCGGGTACCAGCGCACCGACGACATCCGCAGGTGACTGCACCGGCAACATGATGCCCAGGTCTTCATCGGCGACGAGTCCGAAGCCGGCCAGCGCTTCGTGGAAAAGCTCGCGATGCTGCCCGCTGGCAAGGACGTGGGCGATGCAGCCACGCTCGCGCAACGCCAGAATTATCGGCGCAAGTTTGACCGCTTCGGGCCGGGTGCCGGCGACGACCACGAACTTTTGTTTGTGCGTTGCCCCCAACGTCATGAAAAACGCCAATAGACAGCCCACAAATACACCGCAAGTTACCAATTTGTCGGGAGAAATACTTTTGCATCCGATCTGGAGCAAAGCCCGGAAAATGGGCGTCCGTGGCGATCTGCCCTTGTTGGAACGCCGCCGGCGTGATTATGCCGCCAGCGTGAATGCCTCCGCGCCTTGCCGCCTGACCATCGCCCGCGCGGCAGGTCCGCGATGATCATCGCCGTCGACGGCCCCGCGGCCAGCGGCAAGGGCACCATCGCCCGGGCTCTGGCCCGTCGCTACGGCTTGCCGCACCTCGATACGGGCAAACTCTATCGTGCGACGGGGCTGGCGGTTCGGCTATCCGGCAAACACCCCAACGATGATGTCGCCGCCGCGGTGGCGGCGCGCAATCTCGATTCGGCGTTGCTCGACGACCCCCATTTGATGAGCTCGTCAAATGCGGAGGCGGCGTCGATCGTTTCGGCGCATCCGGCGGTGCGCGCGGCGCTCCTGGAACGCCAACGGGCCTTTGCTGCGCAACCCGGCGGAGCGGTACTCGATGGCCGCGATATCGGCACTGTCATCGCGCCCCATGCCGATGCCAAGCTGTTCGTCACAGCGGCGCCGCACGTTCGTGCCCAGCGGCGGCACGCCGAACTGGCCAAGGCCGGGGACAGCCGCGACTTCGCCACGGTTCTTGCCGATATCGAGGCGCGCGACATGCGCGATTCGGACCGCGCAGTCGCCCCCCTGCGGCGCGCCGCGGACGCTGCCTTGCTCGACACCTCGGACTTGGGTATAGACGCGGCCGTCCGGCTGGCGATCGCGCTTGTGGAAGCAGCGATCTCACGGGACGGCCACTTGAAGGTCTGACGCCTCGAAGGCGGCCATCGGCCCCACCTCCGGGGTCTTCAGCCATTTTTGCGGGTCACGGGAGAGCGGCGGGCATGGTGCCTCCGCGCCGACAAGGAACAATGGGCAATTGTGCGCCATTGCAAGGGTTTCACGGGCAATCCATCGCTCGTGCCGGCTCTGACGAAACGAAGGTAAAATACTGCTTATGGCAACCGCCGCCCAGCCGACACGCGATGATTTCGCAGCAATGCTCGAATCCAGCCTCGGCAAGAACCAGAGTTTTGAGGGTCGCGTCGTCAAGGGCGTCGTGACCGGAATTGAAAACGACCTCGCCGTCGTCGACGTCGGCCTCAAGTCGGAAGGCCGCATCCCGCTGCGCGAATTCGCCGGCCCCGATGGCAAGCATAACATCACCATCGGCGACGAAGTCGAAGTGTTCGTGGATCGCGTCGAAAACGCCAATGGCGAAGCCATGCTGTCGCGCGATCGTGCCCGCCGCGAAGCGTCATGGGACGCGCTGGAAACCCAGTATGCCGCTGGTGAGCGTGTCGAAGGCATCATCTTTGGCCGCGTCAAGGGCGGCTTCACCGTCGATCTCAACGGCGCTGTTGCCTTCCTGCCGGGGTCGCAGGTCGATATCCGCCCGGTGCGCGATGTCACCCCGCTGATGAACCTGCCGCAGCCCTTCCAGATCCTCAAGATGGACCGCAAGCGCGGCAACATTGTCGTTTCGCGTCGTTCGATTCTCGAAGAGTCGCGCGCCGAGCAGCGCTCGGGCCTGATCCTGTCGCTCGCCGAAGGACAGATCGTCGACGGCACCGTCAAGAACATCACCGACTATGGTGCGTTCGTCGACCTCGGCGGCATCGATGGCCTGCTGCACGTGACGGACATGAGCTACAAGCGCGTCAATCACCCGTCCGAAGTCCTCAACATCGGCGACGTGCTGCGCGTTCAGATCGTCCGCATCAACCGCGAGACGCAGCGCATCAGCCTGGGCATGAAGCAGCTCGAGGCCGATCCGTGGACGACCGCTGCCGCCAAATACGCTGTCGATAGCAAGCACACCGGCCGCGTCACTAACATCACCGAATATGGCGCCTTCGTCGAACTCGAAGCCGGCATCGAAGGTCTGGTGCACGTGTCCGAAATGTCGTGGGTCAAAAAGAACGTCCACCCCGGCAAGATCGTCTCCACATCGCAGGAAGTCGAAGTCATCGTCCTTGAAGTGGACGAGGAAAAGCGCCGCATTTCATTGGGTCTCAAGCAGGCCCAGCGCAATCCGTGGGAAGTCTTTGCCGAAACCCATCCCGTGGGCACCAAGGTCGAGGGCGAGGTCAAGAATTCCACCGAGTTCGGCCTGTTCATCGGCCTCGATGGCGAAGTCGATGGCATGGTCCATATGTCGGATATCGCCTGGGGCGTTACCGGCGAGCAGGCGCTGGCGCTTCATCACAAGGGCGAGCGGGTCACTGCTGTCGTCCTTGAAGTGGACATCGAAAAGGAGCGCATCAGCCTCGGCATCAAGCAACTGGACGAAAGCCAGGGCCCGCGCGTCATTGCCAGCACCGAAGGCGCCGGCGCTGCCGACAACCTCAAGAAGAACGACATCATCACCACGACGGTTGTCGCGTCGCGCGACGGCGGAATCGATGTTCAGGTTGGTGACGATGGTCCGATCGTGTTCATCAAGCGCGGCGATCTCAGCCGCGACCGTGATGAACAGAAGGCCGAGCGTTTCCAGCCCGGCCAGAAGGTCGATGCAATGATCATCGGCTTTGAAAAGGGTCGCAAGCCCATGCTGAGCATCAAGGTCATGCAGATCAGCGAAGAGAAGGCTGCGGTCGCCCAATATGGCACCTCCGACTCAGGTGCGACGCTGGGCAATATCCTTGGCGCTGCCTTCAACAAGGCCAAGGAAGACGCTGACAAGAGCTGATTGGCGACGCCGGTCACCGCACAATATTGCCGCTCCATCGCACGGCCGCTTCGGCGTCGTGCGATGGCACCGCAAGATATCTTGCAAAATGATTACTTTCCGGGCTTATAGTGGCTTGACCGTTGCTTTTGCTGGCCTAGAGTCGGTTGTGACGCGGGTGGAACGACCCGCATCACCAGACGGCGGAGGGGCCGAGACAGGGTGAGCCGATGATCAGATCCGAACTTGTCACCAGTGTCGCGGAAGGCAACCCGCACCTGACCCTGCGCGATGTCGAAAACATCGTTTCGACGGTGTTCGACCAGATCACCGCAGCGCTAGCCGAAGGTCGCCGCGTCGAACTCCGCGGCTTCGGTGCCTTTTCGACGCGGGCACGCGATGCGCGGACGGGGCGCAATCCGCGTACGGGCTCTGCGGTCAAGGTGGATGCCAAGCGCGTTCCGTACTTCAAGCCGGGCAAGGAACTGCGCGAACGCCTCAACGCCGGGTAAACCGCGCAACCCGACGACGACAAAAGGCTTTCCCCGCCTGTGATAGTCCGCCTAATAGCGGGGCTGGAGCGGGTGGACGTGGCGAAACCGGTAGACGCAGCAGACTTAAAATCTGCTTCCCCCTGTGGGAGTGCGGGTTCGATTCCCGCCGTCCGCACCAGTGCCCGACTTTCCGGCGTATGGCCATCAGGCCGGTACGACGCGCATCGTCCGCACCGAACCCGTCGTTACGGATCGCACCTTGAAAAAGCCCCTCCTGCGCACAAAGTTTGAAACTGGTGTCGCAGCCCCTGCTGGACGATTTACCGCCACCTTGTTTCCCTGCTATGCAGACACGACAAGATTTTAAGGGAAGCTGATGTCGGACGGTAGTTCGTGGATCTCGATCGTGCTGCTGGCCATGCTCGCAGCGTTCATCGGTCTGCGGCTGGTCAGTGTACTCGGCAAGCGCACCGGTCACGAGCGGCCGGTGGGCGACAGCTATCGGACCGGCGCCGCCGAGGTGACAGCGCCGTCCGCGCGTGGCCCGGACGTGACCACCCGCCCGGCCATCGCCGTCCCCCCTGGAACCGATATGGCGCTGGCACCAGCCCTGCAGGCCGTCGCGGAAGCCGACCCCTCGTTCGATCCGGATCGCTTTATTGCCGGCGCCAAGGCGGCGTACCGCATGGTGCTGGAAGCGTTCTGGAGCGGCAACGCCGCTGCCATGGACGGCCTCGTGTCCGATGAAATCCAGGAGCAATTCGCCGAGGCAATCGCGGAGCGTGATGGCGCCCGCCTTGGCAATACGCTGGTATCGATCGACAGCGTCGCCATCACCGGTGCGCAAATGGTCGGCCAGATGGCGGAAGTGACGCTTCGCTTTGCAGCGAAGGTCAAGACAGCCGGTGCCGACGCCGCCGATACCGTCGATGTCTGGACCTTCAGCCGGCATATCGTCACGCGCGACCCGAACTGGTTACTGATCGCCACCGACGACGAGGCCTGAAGCTGTCGCCGCGCGGCTGATCGGGATACCAGTCTTGCGCGCTTTTCTCGTCCTCGGCACCCTGCTGCTCGCCGGCTGTGCCGTCAGCGAAAAGCCACGTCCCCTGGTGCCGCCGCCGGGTCCGGCGTCCGCGCCTCGCAATGCCGTCGCGGCTGCGCCGGCGGTTGCGGCCCTCGACACAACCGGTTCGGCGGCCGCGGCGCTGACCGCCTTTCGCCTGAGCTGCCCGGCGTTTGCCAAGCGCGAGGATGTCAGCGGGCTCACCCAGGCGGGGGACTGGGCGGGTCCCTGCGATGCTGCGGCCACGGCAACCAACGCCGGCAGCTTCTTTGCGAGCCAGTTCACCCCGGTCACCATCAATGGCGGCAAGGGCTTTGCAACAGGCTATTTCGAGCCGGAGATCGCCGGATCGCGCGAGCGTGCACCCGGTTACGATGTGCCGCTGTATCGCCGCCCCCCCGACCTCATCGATGTCGACCTTGGCCGGTTTGCACCCGACCTCAAGGGTCGAAAGCTGTCGGGCCAGCTGACGGGGACCGGGCTCATCCCCTACCCGGATCGCGCCAACATCATGTCAGGCTCGCTGGCCGGCAAGGGCTATGAACTCGCATGGGCCGCCGATCCCTACGAAGCCTTTTTCCTCGAGATACAGGGGTCGGGTCGGCTGCGACTTCCCGATGGCAGCATCATGCGCATCGGCTTTGCCGGGCATAACGGCCGGAACTACGTGGCCATAGGCAAGATCCTTGCCCAGCGCGGCGCCTTCGGCGACGGCAATGCCAATATGGACGCCATCCTGGCTTGGCTGCGCGCCCACCCGACCGATGCGCCCGCGCTGTTGGCGATGAACCCCAGCGTCGTGTTCTTCCGCGAATTGACCGGTGACGGCCCCATCGGTGCACTTGGCGTTGCCGTGACACCAGGGGTCTCGGTGGCTGCAGACCCGGCGTTCATCCCGCTCGGCGCACCGGTGTTCGTCGACACCATGTTGCCGGGCAATCTGCCGCTGCAGGCAATGATGGTTGCGCAGGACACCGGCGGCGCCATCAAGGGTGCCAACCGGCTTGACCTGTTCCGCGGCGCCGGCGCCACCGCCCGGGCCGAAGCCGGCAGCCTGGCATTTCCGGCGCGGGTCGTGGTGCTGATACCCAAGGCTTCGGCAGCGCGGCTGGGCCTCGCACCATGAGACGATGCCCAGCCGGGTCGCCGACGGCAGATGTCCGCCCGGGACGCAATTCCTGACCATGCCGCCGCGTCGCCTTACCGCCGGGGAGCGCGCGCTTTGGGCGCGAGTGGCGGCAACAGTCCGTGCCTTGCCGGGAAAATCGGCTGCGGTTGACCCGCCGCCGCCGATTCCCGCGGTGGCCGTTGCACCGCCACCGCCCGGCAAGCAGCCGCGCCGCCTTCCACGGTCGATCGTGGCGCCCGCACCCGTCCCCTCCGCGCCGCCGATGCGCAAGCCCATGCCGGTTGCCTCAGCCACGCTCGATGGCAGCTGGGATGCGCAGTTGCGGCGCGGCAATATCTATCCGGACCGCAGCATCGACCTTCACGGCCATGACCTTGCGGCGGCGCATGGCGCCCTCAATGGTGCGCTCGATGCCGCGATCGAGAACGGAGACAGGGTGCTGCTCATCATCACCGGCAAGGGCAGACCCGGCGCTCCCGGGCGGATCAAGGCACAGCTGGCCGATTGGCTCGACCTGTCGGGGCGGCGGCATCGCATCGCGGCGCTGAGACCGGCACATGTTCGACACGGCGGCGGCGGCGCCTTTTACCTGGTGCTTCGGCGCCCCAGGGCGTGAGCATTTGCCACTCGCACACTTCGCTATTAGGTCGTTACGCGTTGGCCTGGGGAGGACGCCGTTGAATTCTGCTGAGACACGGGTCGTATCGGTTTCGATCGATGCAATGGTGGCAACGGTCACGCTGGACCGCCCGCAGGCGATGAATGCCTTGTCGCGGGCGATGCGGGTGCAACTGGCCGCCGCCATGCGGCAGCTTGAGGCCGATACGAAGGTTCGCGTCGTCATCCTCACCGGTGCCGGCGACCGGGCTTTCACCGCCGGGCTCGACCTGAAGGAACTTGGCACCGAAGGGCTCGCGGCCGCCAACGCCGAGAGTCCGGACGACAACCCGTGCAAGGCAGTGGAGCTGCTGTCAAAACCTGTCATCGGCGCCATCAACGGCGTCGCCATCACCGGCGGCTTCGAACTGGCACTGGCCTGCGACGTGTTGATCGCGTCCGACCGGGCGCGCTTTGCCGATACCCATGCGCGGGTCGGCATCATGCCGGGCTGGGGCCTGTCGCAAAAGCTGTCGCGCCTCATCGGGCCCTATCGCGCCCGCGAGCTTTCCCTCAGCGGCAATTTCCTCGACGCGCCGACGGCGGCGGCGTGGGGCCTTGTCAACCGCGTTGTGCCTGCTGCCGATCTGATGGGTGCAGCGCGGTCGCTTGCCGCCGATATGGCGACGATCGACCCGGCGTTCAGCGCCGTCTACAAACGCCTGATCAACGATGGCTATGCGGTCAGCTTCCACGAGGGCCTGGCCATCGAGGCGCAGCGATCGACCGCAGCCAATTCGCAGGTTTCCGCCGCCGCCGTCGAAGCGGCGCGCGGCGACGTCCAGGCCCGCGGCCGCACCCAGAAGGAGCCGACCCCATGATCGATTTCTATTATTGGCCAACGCCCAACGGCCACAAGGTGACGCTGATGCTTGAAGAGGGCGGTTTCGAATATCGCCTCATCCCGGTCAACATCAGTGCCGGGGACCAGTTCAAGCCGGAATTCCTGAAGATCTCTCCCAACAACAAGATGCCGGCGATCGTCGATCATGATCCCGGCGATGGCGGCGGGCCGCTCGCCATCTTCGAATCCGGCGCCATCCTGCTGTACCTGGCGCGAAAGGCGCACCGTTTTGCCGGCGAGACGCTGCGCCAGCGCGTCGCCGTCAAGGAATGGCTGTTCTGGCAGGTCAGCGGGCTTGGCCCGATGGCCGGCCAGGCTGCGCACTTCACGCGCTTTGCCACCGAACAAGTGCCTTATGCCATCAAGCGCTACACCGAGGAAACCCGGCGTCTGCTCGGTGTCATGGACAATCGGCTGGCCGAAAGCGCGTATCTTGCCGGACCGGACTACAGCGTTGCCGACATGGCCAGCTACCCCTGGAGCGTCGGGCTGGCCGATGCCGGCATGATGGGCGATGCGATGCCGAACATCACCCGCTGGATTGCGGCAATCAAGGCGCGCCCCGCCACCATACGGGCCTATGCGCGCGCTGCCGATGCGCAACCGCCCGCTGTGCCAAAGGGAGATTGATCGATGGCCAGTCAGCCAGCCTTCAGCCGCGAACGGCTGGATGATCGCCTCGTCAACCCGGAGGTGATGGCCGACGAGAGCATCCACGCCGACTACGCCGAATTGCGCGCGCACGATCCCGTCCACTGGACCGAACCGACCGGCTACCGGCCGTTCTGGTCGATCACGCGGCACGCCGACATCACGGCGATTTCGAAGCAGAACGAACGTTTCATCAACCGTCTGCGCACCTATCTCACTCCCATCGAGATCGAGCAATGGACGCTGGCCACCGCCGGTGATTCGCACCTGTTCCGCACGCTTGTCGATCTCGACGACCCGCAGCACATGAAACTGCGCAAGCTGACGCATAGCTGGTTCCTGCCGGCCAATCTGAAGAAGCTGGAGGCGGAAATCGGCGGCATCGCCAAGCGCCATGTCGATCACATGGCCTCGCTGGGCGGTCGCTGCGATTTCGTCAGCGAAGTTGCGCTGTGGTATCCGCTGCGGGTCATCATGCGCATCCTGGGGCTGCCCGAAAGCGACGAGGGCATGATGCTGCAGATGACGCAGGAAATCTTCGGGCCACAGGATCCCGACGTCATGGCCCGTTCAAAGCTGTTGACCACCGACACAGGGGTCCAGTTGCCGGGCAGCGGCAACGCCCAGGTTGATCTGTTCGCCCTCGTCCAGCAGTTCTTCGCCTATTTCGGCAAGGTGACGGAAGACCGGCGCGCCAATCCGCGTGACGACCTTTCAACCGTCATCGCCAACGGCATGATCGATGGCCAGCCCATCGGCCAGATGGAAGCGATCAGCTATTACGCCATTGTCGCGACGGCCGGGCACGACACGACCAGTTCGAGCGCGTCGGGCGGGCTGTTGCAGCTCATCCGCAACCCCGACCAGATGGCGAAGCTGAAGGCAGACCCTTCGCTCGTCCCGGGCGCCGTCGAGGAGATGCTGCGCTGGGTGACGCCGGTAAAGCATTTCATGCGGACGGCGACCGAGGATAGCGAGATCGGCGGCAAGACCATCAAGGCCGGCGACAGCCTGGCGCTGTTCTACTGGTCGGGCAACCGTGACGAAGCCGTATTCGACGACCCCGATGAATTCCGTGTCGATCGGCCGTGCAACCCCCACACCGCCTTTGGCAACGGCGTGCATCTGTGCCTGGGTTTGCATCTGGCGCGAATGGAAATCCGGGCGTTGTTCACCGAATTGCTGCCGCGCCTTGAAAGCATCGAACTCGCCGGCGAGCCGCGCAACAGCGTCGCCAATTTCGTTTCGGGCTTGAAGGCACTGCCGATCCGGTACCGGATGACATGAGGCACATCACCAGCCGGCGGTCGCTGGCGGCGTATCCGTGGAACACCGTGATCGAGACGCGCTTTACCGACATGGACGTCAACCGACATCTCAACAATGTCGCGATTTCACGGCTGTACGAGGAGACCCGCGTTCGCTTCAATTGGGGCTTGCGGGCGCAATTTCCGGCGCTGCGGCCCCACTATCTGGTTGCCCATGTGGCGACCGACTATCTCGCGGAGGGGCACTATCCGGCGCCGGTCACCGCCGCCTATGCTGTTGGCGCCATTGGCCAATCCAGCTTTCGTGCGCAGATGGCCCTGTTCCAGGAAGGGGCCTGCATCGGGCTGTGCGACACGGTGATGGTTCACCGCGGTGAAACCGGTCCGGCCCCCCTGCCGGATGATCTGCGGGCTGTGCTTGAGGGTTATGCGTTGAAGGGGTGACATTTCGCCAGCGGCCGCCGCGTACAGGCAGCTTTGCAACAAAGTCATCCTGCACTAAACGTCCCCGTCCTTTGCGGAGAAATCACATGACCGATACCCCCAGCACCCTCACCCTGACGCTCGACAGCGGCGGCGACGTTGTCATCAAGCTGCGTCCCGATCTTGCCCCCGGCCATGTCGCCCGCATCGCATCCCTTGCCAATGAGGGCTTTTACGACGGCGTCGTTTTTCACCGCGTCATCCCAGGCTTCATGGCGCAGGGCGGCGATCCGACCGGTACCGGCATGGGCGGTTCCAAGCAGCCAGACCTGAAAGCCGAATTCTCCGCGGCGAAGCACGTCCGCGGCGTCTGCTCGATGGCACGCTCTTCGGCGCCCAACAGCGCCAACAGCCAGTTCTTCATCTGCTTCGACGATGCAAGCTTCCTCGACAAGCAATACACCGTGTGGGGTGAAGTCACCTCCGGCATGGAACATGTCGATGCGCTGCCCAAGGGTGAGCCGCCGCGGACGCCGGGCAAGATCATCAAGGCCGTCGCGGCCTGAGCCAAGGGGGGCGGTGTGCGCCGCTCCCCAGCCTACCCGGGCATGCGATCAAAAATCGTCAGTCCCGGCGGGATGACGGCCCAGGCCGGCCTGCCCTTTGCGAAGATGGCAATGCTTGGATGGAAGGCTGACGGGTCATCGAGTGTGCCGGCGTATATGGTATGCATCGTGTCCACGCCGACGATACCGCCAAAGACGAGGCTGCCGCAGTTGGCGCAGCGGTTGCGCACCGCATCGGTACCACGCGCGGATGGCGACGCGAACTGCACCGCCTTGCCCGTGATACGGATGGCACTGGCGGCAAACCCCATGAACGGTATGAAACCCGATCCCGAAGCCTTGCGGCAGTCGGCGCAGTAGCAGTGGCCCATGATATGGGGCGCGCTGGTTGCGAGGTAACGCAGCGCCCCACAAAGGCAGCCGCCACCGTGATGTGCGGCATTATCGGTCATCGGCCCAGACTATCGGGGCGATGGGCCGGGTGCAAGGCGGAGCCATGCGGCGTTGCCCGGCGTTTATCCGCCGCTGGCATTCCGCCGCAGGAGACCCACCATGCACGACAACATCCGCGAGCATATGGACGTGATCGGCGCCGATGGCGTCCATGTCGGGACGGTCGATCATCTCGATGGCAACCGCATCAAGCTGACCAAGGCCGATGCCGGCAGCCACAAGGGGCATCACCACTATATTTCGCTGGGGCTGGTCGCCGGAGTCGAGGGCGACAAGGTACGCCTGTCCGCCAATGCCGATGTAGCGGTCACCTTCGAGGAGGAGGCATAAACCCCTCCTCCCCGACAAGGGGAGGAGGGAAGAATGCGGTCAGCCCTGGCGGCCGCGGTATCCACCGCCGCCGCCGGCACCGCCTGCACGGCCCGATCGGCCCTGCGGGGTCACCTGGGCGCGCGGGTCGCGACCCGGACGGGCGCCACGATTGGCGCCGGCCGGGCGGCGGGCATGATCGCGGCGATCGTCGCGAAACTCCTCCCGCGGTGCCGGCGGGGCAGCACGCTCGATTTTTTGCGCGGCGACGACGGCGGCACGGAAATCGGCGGGCAGCGCGAGCACCGTGACCTTCTGGCGAGTCAGCTTTTCGATATCGCGGAGGAACGGCCGTTCGTCCTCGGCGCAGAAGGCGATGGCCTGGCCGGAGGCGCCGGCGCGTGCCGTGCGGCCGATGCGGTGGACATAGCTTTCCGGCACGTTGGGCAGTTCATAGTTGATGACGTGGGAAACACCGCTCACGTCGATACCGCGCGCCGCGATATCGGTGGCGACGAGCACACGGCAGGTTCCGGCCTTGAACGCCGCAAGCGCACGCTCGCGCTGCGGCTGGCTCTTGTTGCCGTGGATCGCCTCGGCGGCGATGCCGGCATTGCCGAGCTGGCGGACGACGCGGTCGGCGCCGTGCTTGGTGCGGGTGAACACCAGCGCGCGCTCAACGGGTCCGCCTTTGCCGGCGTCCTTGAGGACAAGCTGGAGCAGCGCCGGCTTTTCAGCCTGGTTGACGTGGATGACCGCCTGGTCAACGCGCTCCGCTGTCGTCGCCGCCGGCTTGACCGCGACCTTTACGGGGTTGGTCAGGTAACGGGCTGCCAGTTCCTCGATGGCCTTGGGCATGGTTGCCGAAAAGAACAGCGTCTGGCGCTGGCGCGGCAAAAGGCCGACGATGCGGCGCAGATCGTGGATGAAGCCGAGGTCGAGCATCTGGTCGGCTTCATCGAGGACGAGGATTTCGACGTTGCGCAGATCGAGACTGCCGCGCTCGACCAGATCGAGCAGTCGACCCGGGGTGGCAACGACAACATCGACACCGTGCGAAAGCGCACGCTCCTGGCGCGGAATGGGCACGCCGCCGAAAACCGTGGTCACCGACAGCTTAAGATATTTGCCATAATCGGTGAACGACTGGGCGATCTGCGAAACAAGCTCGCGGGTGGGTGCCAGCACCAGCGCACGGGTGGCGTACTTGAGCCGCACCTTGGGGGTGGCGGCGAGGCGGTGCAGCATCGGCAGTGCAAACGCTGCGGTCTTGCCGGTGCCGGTCTGGGCGATTCCACAGATGTCATGCCCTTCCATTACGGGCGGGATCGACTGGATCTGGATGGGGGTAGGCGTGTCGTAGTTCTTGTCGGCGAGCGCACGGACAAGCTGTTCGGCGAGGCCGAAGGAAGCAAAAGTGGTCATCTGGTCTGGCTTTGCGAATAGGCACGCGATGGATTCGCGTGGCCGCCGGGGACCTTCGATGGTCAACCGGACGGACGGGTTTGACAACCCGCGTGATGGGGTGGCCCTTGGGGCTGGCCTCTGAACATCCGGGTCTGGAGCAAGTTGCTCGATCACGCACCCGGCGCGGGCGCGGGGTTATCCGCGCTGAAGCCAACGGTCATATCGCGGCGCAACATCGAAAAGTCAAGGTGATATGACGGTCATGCCCGGACCGCCGTCGCCGACCCTGTGCTCGCTGCTCGCGCTGCCGGGCGTTGCGCGCCGCGGCCCTGGCCAGACATCGGCAACGGCTGAACGCGGTTTTCTTGCAGGCATTCGCCATTTGGCGGGTTACGGTCAGCGGCAATGGACCCGACCCTGCACCACGCGCCGATGGCAGCACTGCTCGCTGTCTTCGGGCTGGTTGCAGGGTCGTTTCTGGCCACGCTGGCACTGCGCTGGCCAGCCGGCAGGGCAATGTCGGGACGGTCGCAGTGTGATGGCTGCCAGCGCGTGCTGGCGGCCGGCGATCTGATACCACTGCTGTCATGGACCGTGGCGCGGCGGCGTTGCAAGGCTTGCGGCATCGTGATCGACCCCTTGCACCCGGCGATGGAGGCGGCATGCGCGGGCTGGGGCGTTGCAGCGGCGCTGATGGCACCGGGCGTGGCGTCGTTGGCGCTGGCAGGGTTCGGCTGGACGTTGATCACCCTCGCCGTCCTCGATGCGCGGCATTTCTGGTTGCCCCGTATCATCACCGTGCCCTTGCTCCTCGCAGGATTGGCAATGGGTGAGGCGCCCTTTGCAGACCGGGTGGCCGGCGCTGCACTCGGTTATGCCACCCTCGCTGGCCTGGCATTGGGCTATCGCTGGTGGCGCGGGCGCGATGGTATTGGCGGCGGTGATGCGCTGCTGCTTTCCGGCATCGGCGCCTGGCTCGGCTGGCAATGGCTGCCACTGGTGGTGTTGTCGGCAGCGGCGGCGGGAATCGGCGTCGTCGGTACGCGTATGTTGATGCGGCAACCCGTGGCGGCCGACACACATTTGCCGCTG
Organism: Sphingomonadales bacterium; assembly: GCA_025351405.1. GTDB lineage: Bacteria > Pseudomonadota > Alphaproteobacteria > Sphingomonadales > Sphingomonadaceae > Sandarakinorhabdus. The sequence continues at coordinate 37,010 of JANXVZ010000040.1, forward strand.
GGCAGCCTGCTTGCCGCAGCCGCGATGGTACTGGTCGTCGCCATCCATCTCGTTCCGGGCGGATAGCGACTCGACGCATGCCCCTGTCGGCGTCAATGCTGTCCGCGTGAGTCGGATGGGGGACAGATCCGAAGGCGGATGGGCACGCGTGCGCGGGCATCGCATTGTGGCGGTATCGGCGCTGGCAATCGAGCCGGGGCTTTGGGCCGGCCTTGGCATGGCGCTGGCCTTTGCCGGCCTTAAAGTGGTGACACCGGTGGGGCCGTTCGGAACCCTGCCACCGTTGACGATGCGGCATCTGCCACCGCAGGATCTTGCCGGCTTCGATCCGTTCAGCCGCAACGGCGCCGCTGCACCAACAGCTGTCACCGGGCTCGATCTTACGCTGTTCGGCGTCCGCCTCGATCGCGGGTCGGGGCGAGGCGGCGCAATCATCGGCGGCAACGACGGCATCCAGCGCAACTACACTGTCGGTGATACGGTGGTGCCGGGGGTCAAGCTCGCGGCCGTGGCATTCGACGGAGTCAGCCTCGATCGCGGCGGAACGCGAGAACAATTGTTTCTCGACCAAAGCCGCAAGCAATCACCGCCCGCCACCGCACCCGGTGTGTCGTTGACACGCGACGTGCGTTTCTTTGCGGGCGCCGACGGCGTTGCGCTGGAGCCGGCGGGCAGATCCGGCGCCTTTGCCGCGGCTGGTTTGCTGCCCGGCGATGTCCTGCAGCGCATTGATGGCCGGCGGGTAACCAGCCTTGCGCAAGCGCTCGACATAGCCGTCAACGTCCATGTTGGCGAGCCATTGCCACTGGTGCTGAAGCGCCGCGACAGGGAGGTGACGATATCCATCATCGCAAGGCCATGAAAAGGCTGGTGGCGCTCCTGTGGATGCTGCTGGCAGTGCCGCTTTCGGCGCAGCAGCTGGTCAACCTGCGGGATGCCGACATTCGTGCCTTTATCGGGGATGTGGCGCGGGTGACGGGCCGCAGCTTCGTCATCGATCCGCGCGTCCAGGGCAAGGTCACCGTGGTCAGCGAGACGCCGCTTTCGATGACCGGCTATTTCGAATTGTTCCTCGCGACCCTGCGCGCCAACGGCTATGTCGCCGTGCCGGCGGGCAACGGCGCGTTTCGCGTCCAGCCTGTCGAAGGGTCGGCCGCGCAGGGCAGCAGCAATGCCGGGCGCAACGGCTTCCGCACCGAAGTGGTGCAGCTCGTCACCCTTGATCCCGCGGCCGCTGTCGAAGCGCTCCGACCCCTGACGGGCAAGGATGGCCAGGTGACCGCGGCGCGGGGCGGCAGCGCCGTGGTGATTGCCGATTTTGCCGATAATGTGCGGCGATTGAAGGCCGTGCTGGCGCGGCTGGACCGGCCGCGTGGCAGCACCGACTATGTGGCACTGAAGAACGCCGATGCCGCCGAGATCGCCGCCGCGCTGACCGGGCTCGGCGGCGGAGACAATGTGGTTGCCACCGCGGTTCCCAGCGCCAATGCCGTGTTGCTGCGTGGCTCGCCCGCAGGCATTGCACGGCTGACGCGGATGGCACGCGACCTCGACGGGCGTGCCGCATCGGGCAGCGAGATCCGGGTGATCTTCCTTGAACACGCCGATGCCGGCGAATTGCTTCCGGTACTCAGGCAATTGGCGGGCAGTGCCGCTGCCGAGCCAGCGGATACGGGACTGCCGCCGCGCAACACAGCAGCTGCGAGCGGACCCGCCCCTTCGCGGTCTGTCGAAGCGTCTCAACAGCATGGCGGCCCCGTCATCACCCGCTACGAGGGCGCCAACGCCCTCATCATCGCCGGGCCAGCCGATTTGCAGCGGCGGCTCGCGGAGGTGATCCGGCGTCTCGATACCCGGCAGGCGCAAGTGCTCGTGGAAGCCATCATCGTCGAAATTTCAGACAATGCAGCACGAAAGCTGGGCGTGCAGTTCCTGCTGTCGGGAACGGGGGGGTCGGCAATCCCGCTGGTCGGCACCAATTTCCAGACCGCGCCGAACCTGACAGCGGGTGCCGCCGCCGTCGCGGGCAAGACCGAGCTGGCGGGTACAACTGCACTCGAAACGCTGCGAAATGCGGCCGTCGGGTCGTTGCTCGGCGTCACCGGGGGGCTGGCCGGACTGGGCGGCCGGATCGGCAATGACGCGGTCTTCGGCTTTGTCATAAATGCGGTCAAAAGCGATACGGAATCCAATATCTTGTCGACGCCAAGCGTCATGACCCTCGACAATGTGCCGGCCAAGATTCTTGTCGGGCAGGAGATTCCGGTCACGACGGGCCAGGCGCTATCCAACAATTTCGACAATCGCTTTGTCACGGTGCAACGCCAGAATGTCGGAATCCAGCTTGAAGTCAGGCCGCAGATCAACGCGGGTGGCACCATCAAGCTGTTCCTGCGCCAGGAAGTCAGTTCGATTGCCGGGCCGGTCAGTGCCGGTTCGTCGGAGCTCATCCTCAACAAGCGCGAGATCGAGACGACGGTATCGGTCGATGATGGCCAGATCGTCGCGCTGGGCGGCTTGCTTGATGACAACCGCCGCAGCACGGTCGAGAAAATTCCCCTGCTCGGCGATATCCCCGGGCTTGGCGTGCTGTTCCGGTCCAAGGCGCGCAGCCGGGTCAAGACCAACCTGATGGTGTTCATCCGGCCGACGATCATCCGCAGCGCGGCCGATGCCGGCGAGGTCGCGGCCCGCAGGTTCGAAAGCAGCCGCAACCGCGATGCGGCGGGCGACTCGGCACTCGACGACATGGTCCGCGCCTATATGGCGACCGAGCCACCGCGACCGGCCAAGCCTGCCAAATGACCGTCGCCCACCTTGCATACGGCTTTGCCAGGCGTTTCGGCGTGGTGGTGACCGGGGCAACGGACACGGCGATGTCGGTCGCATTGCGCAATGGCGAGGATCCTCGCGTGCTGATCGAGGTGCGGCGCATCGCCGGACGGCCGCTCGTGCTGAACGATGTCGATGCCGCCACCTTCGATCGCCTGCTTGCCGAAGCCTATGCCGGCGATGGCGCCGCAGCGGCCGACGCCATGGGCGAACTGCCCGACACCAGCCTGCCGACGATGGATTTGCTCGATCCCGGCGATGAAGCGCCGGTCATCCGCCTGCTCAATGGCCTGATCGCGCAGGCAGTGCGGCACGGCGCCTCGGACATCCATATCGAGCCGCATAGCGACGCCCTGGTGGTGCGAATGCGCATCGATGGTTCGCTCGGCGAAACGCTGCGCTTGCCCGCCAGTGCCTCGGCGACGGTGACCAGCCGCATCAAGATCATGGCGCGACTGGACATTGCGGAACGCAGGCTGCCGCAGGATGGTCGCATCACGCTGGCGTTAGGCGATCGTACCGTCGACGTGCGGGTGGCAACGCTGCCGGCACGCGGCGGCGAGCGTGTCGTCCTGCGTCTGCTCGATCCGGCGGCGGCGGCGCGGGGGCTGGGGGAATTGGGAATGTCCCCCGCCGTCGCCGCGGAGTTTGCTGCGGCGCTCGATGAACCCAACGGCCTGGTGCTGGTGACCGGCCCGACCGGCGCCGGCAAGACGACGACACTTTATGCAGCGCTGAAGCGCCTCAACAACGGCAGCCGCAATATCCTGACAATCGAGGATCCGGTGGAATATGCCGTGGACGGCGTCTCGCAGACGCAGGTCAACGCCCGCGTGGGGCTGGATTTCGCCGCAGGTCTGCGCGCCGTCCTGCGGCAAGACCCGGATACCGTCATGATCGGTGAAATTCGTGATTCGGAAACCGCCGGCATCGCGGTCCAGGCGGCGTTGACGGGGCATCTGGTGCTGTCGAGCGTCCACGCCAATTCGGCGGTCGGCGCAGTGACCCGGCTGCGCGATATCGGCATCGAACCGTACCTCCTTGCAGCCGGACTGCGCGTGGTGGTGGCGCAGCGGTTGTTGCGGCGCCTGTGTCCGGCGTGCGCGGTTCCCACCCTTGCCTGCAGCGCTGCGGTTGCCGGCCTGGGCCTCGACCCGGGTGCAATCGTAGCGATCGCGGGCGGCTGCCCATCCTGCGAAGGCAGCGGTTTCAGCGGGCGGCTGGGAATATTCGAGCTGCTGCGCGTCGATGGCGGTTTGCGCCGCCTGATCCACGAGGGCGCTGACGAGGCCACGCTGGCAACCGCAGCCTTCAACGGTCGGCCGGCTCTGGTCGACACACTGCGCGAGGCCGTGTTGGCGCATCATGTGCTCGCCGAGGAGGCGCTTCGAACAATGCGCATGGACGGCGACAATGCTAGCATGGCGGCTGCATGACCCAGTTCCGCTATCTCGCCTTCGATACCAGTGGTGCACCGCGGCGCGGGGCGGTGATGGCGCGTGACGAAGCGGCAGCAAGACAACGACTTGCAGCGCGAATGCTGTTGCCGGTCAGCCTCGTCGCGACTGTCGATGTTGGCGCCCGTGGGCGCCGGTTGCCGGTGCGGACGCTGGCGATCGTCATCCAGCAACTTGCGGTACTATCGCGCAGCGGCGCCATCGATGTTGCAGTATCGGCAGTGGCGGCACAGGCCAGCGATCCGGCGGCGCGGGCGCTGCTGGAACGGCTTGGCCAGCGCATGGCGGAAGGATCGAGCCTTGCCGGGGCGATGGCAGCGCCCGAAGCGGCGGCACTTCTGCCGCCGCTGGTGCGCGCCATGGTTGCCGCCGGCGAGGCATCCGGAACGCTGCCGGCGATGCTCCATCACCTTGCCGCTGTACTGGACCGACAGGCGGCGCTACGCGGTCGGCTGGTGACGGCATTGGCGTATCCCGCGATCCTCGCGGCTGTTGCAACCGTGGTCATCGTCGCCATGCTCACCCTCGTCGTGCCGCGCCTCGCCGGCGAAATCAGCGGCATGGGGGCGACACTGCCGCTTATCACCCGGGTCGTCATCTTTGCTTCGAATGCCCTGATCGCGCTGGCACCGGTGCTGCTTTTTGCTGCCCTGGCCGGGGTGTGGTGGCTGAAGCGGCATTGGCAGGACCCTGCTGCGGCGCTCGCCCGCGACGCCTCGTTGCTCCGCCTGCCTCTGGCGGGGCCGTTGCTCGGCGCCGCAGCATTGACCCGAGCGTTGCAGACGCTGGCAGCGACACTGGCGGGCGGTTTGCCGGTGGAGGAAGCGCTGGCGCTGGCCGGGCCGGCGGCGGGCAACCGCGCAATGGCCGGTGCAATCGCCGAGGTGCGTTGCCGTGTTGTCGAGGGCCGCGCCCTCGCCCCGAGCCTTGCGGCATCGGCACTCGTGCCGCCGATGGTTGCTGCGCTGGTGGCATCGGGCGAGTCATCCGACACCCTGGCGGAGATGCTCGGGCTGGCCGCCACCATCATCGAGCGCGAGGCGCAGGCTCGCACGGCGACGCTTGTGGCGCTGATCGAGCCCGTCATCATCATTGTCATGGCAGCCGCAGTCGCGGTTATCGTGCTGGCCGTGCTGATGCCGATCCTGCAGCTCGATACGCTGGCTCTCGGATGAGCCGACACGTGCCCCGCAACGGCTTCACGCTCGTCGAGCTGCTGCTGGTCATGCTGATCCTTGGTTTGCTCGCGACCGTCGCGGTGATCAACCTGATGCCAGCGCGCAACCATGCCCTGCGGGAAAAGGCCCGGACCGATGTCGCGGTGATCGAGCAGGCTGTGGAACTGCGCCGCCTCCAGGCCGGCAGTATCCCCGATGCCGCGCAGGGCCTGCCCAGCCTCGTCGCCGCTGGCGCACTGAAGCGCCTGCCGACGGATCCCTGGGGCCATGGCTATCGCTACGCCGCGCCGGGGCAGCATGGCGAGTTCGACATCTGGTCGATGGGTGCCGACGGGCGCGATGGCGGAGATGGCGATGCGGCCGACATCGGCAACTGGTAGGCGGCTGGGGCGAAACGGCTTCAGCCTCGTCGAGGTGATGGTCGCGCTGGCGATCTTTGCGCTGTCGGCGGCGGCTCTGGTCCAGCTGGAACGCGTTTCAGTGCGCAGTGCCGCCGCCGTGGAAACAGCATTGCTGGGGCGGATCGTTGCCACAAATCTGCTCGCAGAGGCACTGACAGATGTGCCGGCACCCGCGTTCGGGCAAAGCCGCGGCATCATCGCCATGGGCGGTCGGCTGTGGCGATGGCAGCGCGCCGTCGTGCCGCTGGGCGAACCGCGCCTGCTGCGGATCGAGGTCGCGGTATCGGCCCCCACCACCCCCAAAATGCGGTCCGTGACCGTGCGTGGCGTCCGGCTTTCATGAAGCGCAATGGCTTCACCCTTGTCGAAACACTGGTCGCTTTGGCCCTGTTGTCGGTTGTGGCACTGGCCGGCGTGGTGCTTCTCGATGGCACCCGGCGAACGGTCTCCGTGACCAGCACAGCCTTGGCTGGAATGCGCGGGCTGGAACGGACCCGGGCGCAGATGCTGGCGGATTTTGCCCAGATATTGCCAGTCGTCCAGGGTGGGCAGCCGGCATTGCTGGTTGACGAGCAGGGGATGCTGGCGCGCTTCGTCACGGCGCATGGCGATGGCAGCGAGGCCGTGGCCTATCGTCTGCGCCGCAACCGGCTGGAGCGGGTCACACCCGAGGGATCGGCCACCCTGGTCGCGGATATCGGGGGTGTCGTTGTGCGCAGCCGCAGCGGCGGCGTCTGGCAGGATGGATGGCACGACCCGCGTCCGCGCAGCCTGCCGGATGCAATCGAAGTCACGCTGCTGACGCGGCGCTGGGGGTGGATCCGACAAGTCTTTGTTGTCGGGGTCGGCCGGTGATACGGCATCGCCATGACCGCGGTGCGGCATTGATCGGCGTGTTGCTGCTGGTCGCGGCCGTTGCAGCGCTGGCGGTGCTGCTGCTGGGGCGGGCGCGCCGTGCGACAGTGCTGGCGAGCGCAGCCGCCGACGCCGAGCAGGCTCGCTTCGACGCGATCGGCGCTGCCGCTGTCGCCCGGCTGGTGGCGACCGACCTCGCCGCCGCCGGTCCACGCGCTGGAAGTGAGTGGCCAAGGCGGCAGTTCGACTTCGGATCGCTGACAGTGCGGTTGCGACCGGGCGGCAACTGCCTCAACACCAACAGCGTCGTCAGTGGTGGGCGCGATGGTCCGTTCCGCGCCGATCCTGGCGGCATTGCGGCGTGGGACGCATTGAATTCCAACCTCAAGGCCAATGCGCCGAACGGCAGCGACATGGCATCGAGAATCGCCGGCCATGGCCTGGTCACCGGTTCGCATCAGCCCCTTTTGCCCCCGGAAATGTCCCGTCTGCTATGCGCATTGCCCGAAGCAGCGCCATCGGCAATCGACATCGACACGGTAACGCCCGCACAGGCCCCGCTTCTGGCGCTGGCGGTGCCGATTGCGGGACCCGCCGTCGCTGGACTCGTCGCGGCGCGGCCGTCCGCCGGCTGGGGCAGTCTGTCGGCGTTCTGGAAGGCGGCAGGCGTCAGCCCGCATCCCGGCAAGATCACGCCGCAACTGGGGTCTCGCTGGTTCCGGCTTGAGGTCAATTCGGGCAGATTTGGCGAGACCATGCTGATCGATGCCGGTCATACGCCCGCCATTGTCGTCGAACGGCGCTGGCGGCCGTGACGCTGGTCATCCAGTTGCACGCGTCGCAGCCGCCGGACTGGTGGCGGCTGGAAAATGATGCAGTTGCCGATCGCGGCACTGCGTGCTGGCCGGTCCGTCGCCCCGGCGAGGCGGCGCTGGCGGCCGCCCCTGCGACATGCGTTACGCTGCACAGGGTCATGCTGGCATCGCATAGCATGGCGCAGGCGCGGGCGGCGGCGAATATGCTGGCAATACCGCTAGTTGCCGATCCTGCCGATATCCATGTTGCAATCGGGGTGGCCGAGACGGCCGCGGGAGCGCGCTGGCTGGCGATTGCCGACGCTGGTGCAATGGCACATTGGATTGCAGCGCTTGGCGAAAATGGCTTTGACGATAGCCCGCTGCTGCCCGCACCGATGCTGCTTGGCGCATCCGCCACGGTCCGTTGCTGGCAGCATCATGGGACGATCGTGGTGCGCGGCCCAGCCATGGCCTTCGCCGCAGAGCTCGATCTCGCCGCGCGGCTCGCTCCCGACGCCGAACAGCTTGATACCCCAACATTCGAAGCCGGCTTGGCGCTGGCGATCGGGCAGACTCATGCGCTGGACCTGCGGCAGGGCATATTTGCCCGGGCGCGCCCTGGCACTACGATCGCGTGGCGCCGTTGTGGCTGGCTCGCGGCGGCTATCATCGGGCTGGTCGTTGCCGGCAACGCGGCACAGATCTGGCGAATCTCCCTCGCCGTCACCTCGATCAATGCGCAAGCGCAGGCTCTGGCACGCGCCGCGACGGGCCCCGGCAACCGCGATCTCGACCCGATTGCGGCGCTGGCAACCCGGGCGCGGCAGGCGGCAGACCCCGAACACGGTGCCGCTGCTGCGATGGAGGCAGTCGCCGAAGTGCTGCGCCTGGTACCCGGGGTGGTGCTGGTTGCCGTCGATCGAGACCTGGCCGGCCATATGCGGGTTCTGGTCAGCGCCGACAGGGTGATGGCGCTTGACCTGCTGGAGCCGCTGCTGGCCCGCCAAGGTTATACCGCGTCATCGCTGCCGAGCGTCGACGCCCATCCACTGCGACTGTTCCGCCGATGAACTCGCCTTGGCACCAACGCGGCGGCAGCAAGGCTCCGGCGCTTGTCATCGTTGGCGGTCTGATCCTCCTGCTGGTGCTCGGCATTGGCTGGCAGGTCTCGCAATCGGCCTATGCCGACGCGATAGCACGGCTCTCAGACGCAACGCTGCGTCTCTCCGAAGTGCGCCGCGACGCCGCGCGACTGGCGGGGGCGCACGCGCGCAACGAGGACGCAACACCGCCGGTGCGCATCGCGGCAGCGCTCTCACGGGCCGGGCTGACCGCTGAGGTCCGCCCCCGCGGTGACGCCTACATGGTCAGCATCGCCGCAGCACGCGGACCCGTGCTGATCGGATGGCTGCGCGACGTCGAAAGCAACGGCATCGTGACTGTCAGCGCCAGCCTGCGCCGAAACAGCGATGCGACCGTCGCCGGCGAATTCCGCTTTGCAGGGGCAACGCGATGACATCGCGGGCCGTGCCGACAATCGCGGTGCTGACCGGCGTTGCCCTCGGCCTGCTGTTGTTCTGGCCGATGCGCCTGCTGCCGGGCTTCGAGCGCGTCGGCGTCGCGGCGACCTCGGTCGAAGGGACGATCTGGCATACCCGGGCCAGCGGCGTCGTGCTGGGGCGCCAACCGATCGGCGATGTGATCGTGCAACTTTTGCCCGGGCCGCTGCTTCGGGGCGACGTCATGATCCTGGCGCAGGGCGGCAATCTGCCCACCGATGGTGTCGTGCTGGCCTTATCCGGGAATCAGGATCTGGCGGATCGCCGCCCCTGACGCCAGGTCGTCGAGCGCGGCGTTGATCTCCGACATCGGGCGCGTCGCCGACAGCAAGCGTTCGACCGGCAGTCGCCCGGATCGCCACAGGGCAATGTAGCGGGGCACATCGCGCGCCGGGATCGCCGAGCCCATGTAGCTGCCCATCACGGTCTTGGCATCGGCAACAAGACTGAAGGCGGGGATGGTGAAGGGGTCGGCCGGGTTGGGCAGCCCGACGGTGACCGTGCGCCCGCCGCGCCGGGTCAGGCGATAAGCCTCGGCTAGCACCTTGCCCGAACCAACGCTTTCGATGGCAACATCACTGCCCGCGCCGCCAGTCGCCGCACGGATAACGGACTCGGCTTCGTCGGGATGCGCTGCTGCGCGCGCGCCGAGCTCGAGCGCCAGCGCGCGCTTGCTGGCCACCGGATCGATGGCGATGACCGGCTCGGCACCCGCCGCAACCGCGCCGAGCAAAGCCGCTAGTCCGACGCCGCCAAGCCCCCAGACCGCGAGCGATTCGCCGGGGCGTACCAGGGCGGTGTTGAACACGGCGCCCACGCCGGTCAGCACTGCGCAACCGAACAATGCGGCGATACCGGCCGGGATATCGGCATCGATCTTCACGGCTGATCGCGCATCGATGACGGCGTGCCCGGCGAACGCCGAAATGCCAAGGTGATGGTTGATATCATGCCCGCACTCGCTGAGGCGGCGGCCACCCGAAAGCAACGCGCCACGGGCATTTGCGGCGGCAGCGGGAGCGCATAGCCAGCCCTCGCCGCTAGCACACGCCGTGCACCGGCCGCACGCAGGCAGGAACGCCAGCACGACGCGGTCGCCGACGCCAAAACTGCTTTCGCCGTCTCCTATCGCGATGACGGTTGCACAGGCTTCATGGCCGATTGCCATCGGTAGCGGGCGCGGTCGATCACCATTGATGACCGAAAGGTCGGAATGGCAAAGACCGGCGGCCTCGATCCGCACCAGCAGTTCACCTGGGCCCGGCGCTGCCAGGTCGAGCTCGGCGAGGCGAAGTGGCTGCGACGCTGCGAACGGCCTGCCGCGGCCAACCGCATCGAGCACCGCTGCTGTCGTCTTCATTGTGTACCCCGCCCTGCCATCAACCGGCGTCGTGACATGGCGGGGCAGAATTGAAAAGCTAGATTGCCGTCAAACGCCGCCACACGCGGGCCACCAGGCTGGTATCTTCCTCGGGGGTCGCCTCGACATTTTCGATTGACGCATTGACCCGGCGCAACAGGCCTGTCTCCACGGCGCTTTGCGGGGCCTGGGGTGCCATTCCCTCGTTGTCTGCAACCTGTTGGTCGATCAGGTCCTGCGCCCATTCGTCAAGCAGGCGCAGCCGTTGGCGGCGGGTAAGCGCCTTGTCGGCGACAATGGCTTCCGGGCTATCGTAAAATGCCGCAGGGTCGGCCGCGACAAGATCGAAATCTGCCACATCCTGCGGTTCAGGGTGTTCGGTGCCGCTATAGGATTTCAGCATGGTGTGTCTCCTGCTGGTGTCGTGGACCACATTGGCCCTCGCCGAAGGAACCAGCGGGAGACGCAAAAGTTCCGTTATGCCGCGACCTTGTGGCGTTGCATCATCAACGCCTGGCCTATCGTCGCCACCAGGGTATCGACCTCGAAAGGCTTGGTAATCAGGTAGGTGGGTTCCGGCCGCTCCCCCGTCAGCAGGCGTTCCGGAAATGCGGTGACGAACACCACGGGCAGGTCATGGGTTTCAAGGATGTCCTTGACTGCGTCGATCCCGGAGGAACCATCGGCAAGCTGGATATCGGCAAGCACGAGGTCCGCGTCGTTTGCATGCGCCATCGACACGGCCTGATCACGGGTCGTCGCGATACCGACGACGCTATGCCCGAGGCTCTCGACGATATTCTGCAGATCGATCGCGATAATCGGCTCGTCTTCGATGATGAGCACGCGGCCGGCCATCTGTTGGGCAATGGCGTCGTTGGCAGCATCGATATCGCTGCGCACGTCGGCTTCATCGCGCCCCAGAATGATGGCGGCGTCGGCGATGGCGAATCCCTCCACGGCCGTCAGCAACAGCGCTTCGCGGCGATGGTTCGGCAAGTCGGCGAGCAGCGCCTCGCCGACAGCCTGCGAAACAGAGCCGACTTGCACTGTGTCGCCATCCATCCGCAAAGCAACCGGGTTCCAGAATGCGTGGAAAAGCCGGAACAACTCCACCCGTGCCGGGCGCGAGGGGTCGAATTCGTCCGGGGCCTGCAGCAACGCTTCCAACGCGGCGCGAACAAAGGCATCACCCGTCTTCTGCGACCCGGTCAGCGCCCGCCCATAACGCCGAAGGTATGGCAAATGCGGCCCGAAGGCGGTGCGGACGGAACCGGCAGCCGAAGGTTGCGCCGAGGTTGGTGTAGGCGTGGTGCCGGAAGGTGCGTTCATCAAATCCTCGGGTGCTGGCATTTCGAAGTCAGAATGCGACATCGGGTGTTACGCAGCCGACGCATTGTGGTTCCGCAACAATCGCACATCCATATGGTTTATTCGGGAACCTCGGGCAGTGATAAGGGTTTTGCCTGTGTGTAACACGGTGTCGCGCGCCTTGCCTGGACCCATTGGTCGGGCATGGGTCGGGGGGTGGCAGCCGTGATTGAGATGGAGCATGACTAGGTGACGAAGCAAAATGGCGGGGCAGTACGCGCGGCGAGGTCGCCCGAGCCCGGCGCGCCCGAGCCTCGTCGGCAAACGCCACAACAGCAGGCAACAACGCCAGGGCCGCAAGAGGGGCCGGCAAAGGGGAAGCCGGCGGCATTGGGCGAGGCAGTCGGCGATTCGGTAACATCGGGTCTGCAGAGGATGTTCGCCGCCATTGCCGATGAGCCGATCCCGGATGAGTTTTTCCGATTGCTCGATGCGATCGACGCGCAGCGCAAAGATGATGCCGCGGGTACGCAGGGCGCCGACGGGCAGCGCTTGTGAACACCTTGGCCCCGCCCGGTTCGACCGAGGATGATGACGACCGCATCTCAGCGGCTGCTGCAACTCCGACCGAGCCATCGAAGCCCGGCGTTGCGACCGCAGAGTTCCGCGCCGATCTGCTCGCATCCATCCCGGCGTTGCGCGGCTTCGCCCGCGGCCTTTGCGGCAACCGCGACCTTGCCGATGACCTGGCGCAGGATGCGCTCGCCAAGGCGTGGGCAGCGCGGGACAGTTATGCTCCCGGCACGCATTTCAGGGCCTGGCTGTTTCGCATCCTGCGAAACCATTACTTCTCGCTCGGGCGCCGCGCACACCGCTTTGCGCCATGGGACGAAGCATTGGCCGACCGTGTCCTGGTCAGTGCGCCGACGCAGGGCTCCGGGATCGACATTGCCGATGTCCAGCGTGGCCTGGCGACCTTGCCCCATGAGCAGCGCGAGGCATTGCTTCTGGTCAGCGCCAGCGGGCTGTCCGTCGAGGATGCCGCCGCCGTCATGGGCTGTGCCGTGGGCACGGTAAAGAGCCGCGTTTCGCGAGGACGGGCGGCGCTCAATCGCTTCATGAACAACGAAACGCCCGGGCCCGACCAGCAAGCCCGTTTGGGCGGAGTTGCAGCCTGACTGCGTTACGGTGAATGACACCCAAGCCTCCGTAGCGCCGCCGCGCCGTTTTGTGCTGCCCGTATGGCGAGCCAAGCATCGTTCCCTGCGTCGAGGCATGGTGCTGCTGCTCATCACCGCGTTGTTGCCGATAATGCTGATTTCGGTCGTGCAGGGTGTCATGCGGCTGGCGCATGAGCGCGCCCGTGCCGCCCGGGAGCTTTCCGACAATGCCCTGGCAATGGCGGACAGCAACCAGAACATATTGGGCAATGCCCGCAATGTTCTGGGCGTTGCCGCGCTTGACCCCCGCATCGTCACGGGCGACCCCAAATCCTGCATGGCAGCGCTTGTCGGCATCCGTGACCAGACCCCCGGATTTGCCAACCTCATCATGTTCGACGCCGCAGGCAAGTTGCACTGCGCCGCGGTGCCGCCTTCCATCGCCATGCAGGTCGACGATTATCCGGCGTGGAATGCACTGCGGAACGGACGCTCGGAACTGATAAGCGGCGAGCACTATGGCCGTATCACCAAAAAGCGCGTTGTCACAATGATGGTGCCGCTGCGCGACGCTGCGGGGGGCTTCAGGGGCGCGCTCGGCGCCAGCATCGATCTTGATTGGCTCGATACCAAACTCCGCAGCCGGCTGCTCGGCCGCGATATCGGCGTTGCCGTGATCGATGCAACCGGTCATCCGCTGATCAGCAACCGCGCGCTGCCACGTTTCGATCCGAAGATTCCCGCGGGCGCACTGCGCATCGCTACCGATTCCAACGGTGAGCGCTGGTTCTATGCGCTGGCGCCGATAGTGGCAGGCGACCCGGCGCAGCCGTCGCTTTATGTGGTCTATGCGGCGCCGGAGACGCGGCTGTTCAGCGCCGTGTGGTGGCTGGCCGGGCTCGACTTCACCCTGCCAGTGCTTGCCATCCTCCTTGCCAGCCTCGCAATCTGGCTGGGTGCACAGCGGCTGGTGCTGCGCTGGCTGGTGCAATTGCAACGCCTGGCACGGCATTTTTCGGCTGGAGAATATCGTACCCGCCCGATCGATTTCAGCGAGGCACCGCGCGAAATACGCGGCGTGGCGGCATCGCTTTATCGCATGGCGGTCGCGATCGATGAACGCGATGGCAAGCTGCACGAAGCGCTCGACCGTCAAAGCAAACTGACCCGGGAGATTCATCACCGTGTGAAAAACAATTTTCAACTGGTGATGAGCCTGCTCAGTCTGCAGGCAAGCCGGCTTCCCGATGGCGAGGGTCGCCGCGCCATAAATCTCGCCCGCGGCCGGGTCAGCGCCTTGGCGCTTGTGCATCGCCTGCTTTATGACAGCGACGAGCTATCCAGCGTCTCCTCCCGCGCCTTGCTCGGCGCCGTTTGCGGCCAATTGCAGCCGGCACGGCGCGGCGGCAGCATTCTCCGCCTCCATTGCGATTTCGACGATGTTCCACTCGATATCGACAATGCCGTGCCGTTGACGTTGTGGATGGTCGAGGCCGTCAACAACGCCTTTGCACATGGCTTTCCGCCGGATCGCGGTGGCGAGGTGAAAACCGTGTTGCGTGCCGTCGACGGCCGGGCCACGCTGACAGTCACCGACAATGGCATCGGCTTTGATACCGACGGCGCCAGCAACGGTTATGGCCTGCGCCTTATCCGCGCCATTGCCGGGCAATTGGGCGGCACGGCCGATGTGCAGTCGGTTGCCGGCGAGGGCAGCGCCGCTACGCTCAACTTCCCATTGCGCGAAGTGAAGGCTGCCAAGGAACCGCCCCCCGCAATATCCGTTCAACGGCCAGTAGCCGTTAGTAACGAAGGACTTTGACATGTTGAATTGGGCCGTAACGTTTTTGGTCATCGCGCTGATTGCCGCGATATTCGGTTTTGGCGGCATCGTCGGCGCCGCTGTCGGCATCGCCAAGATCCTGTTTTTCATCTTCATCGTGCTGTTCGTGATCAGCATGGTCATGTCGATGATCACGGGCCGGTCGCCCCGCATCTGATCGATTTGCTGGCGGCGCTAAATCCGCGCCGCCAGCAAAGTCGCCCGCACCAGTGACGCCGTTGCATCAATGAATGGCACTGGCACCTCTGCAGCGGTGAGGACCAAGGGTACTTCCGTGCACGCGGCGATGATCGCTTCCGCACCGCGCCCTGCGAGATCTGCCGCCAGCGCCTGCATGGCGATCGCGACCTCCACCCCTGTATCACCGGCCTTTATGAGGCTGACCAGACCCTGCAAGCCAGCACGATCACACTCGACGACTGCAATCCCGGCTGCTTCCAGCCCGTGATGATAAATGCGGCCATCAAGCGTAGCCGCTACCGCCAACAGCCCGACAGCACGCGGACGCGGCTGCAGCGCTGCCACTTCGGCCACTGCCGCTGCGATCATGTCGACGAACGGCACGATCGTTGCGGTCGCCGCATCCAGCACCCAGCCATGCGCGGCATTGCACGGCATCGCCAGTATTTCGGCGCCGGCCGCGACCAATCCCCGCGCCATTGCCGCGAGGGCCGGGCCCGGTGACTCCCCCACCCCGGCACGCGCCGCATTGCGATCGGGAACATAGGGGTTGCTGTCGATCAACACGCGGGGCTGCTCGCTGTCGTCAACGGCACCGCTGTTGGCCGCAAGGCGGGCGAGAAAGTCCGCAGTCGCCGCGGGCCCCATGCCGCCCAGCACGCCGATTGTTCGCCAGCGGTTCATTGCCGCCCTGGCGCGCGCAAGTCACCCGCATACGCGTGGAGCGACGGGCTACCGCCGGTGTGGAGAAACAGCACGCGCTCGCCCTGCTTGAAGGCACCCTCGCGTGCCAAACCGATCAAGCCGGCCATTGCCTTGCCGGTGTAAACCGGATCGAGCAACACTCCCTCGCTCGATGCCAGCAAACGCACGGCCTCGACCATTTCGTGGGTCGGCAGCGAATAGCCCGGGCCCACCCAGCGATCGAGCGCCACCACATCTTCGCGGGCCGGCACCGGCGTGCCCATCAACGCCGCCGTCGCAACGGCCAGGGCCCAGACATTGCCCTCCTGTTCGGCCCGGGGGCGACGCACGTTTATCCCCGTCACCGGAATGCCCGCATTGAGTGCCACCAGCCCGGCGAGCAGCCCCGAATGGGTGCCGGCGCTGCCGCTGGCGACCACAATTCGATCGAACACCACGCCCATCTCGAACGATTGCGCCATGATTTCGGCGGCACAAGCCGCATAGCCCAGCGCGCCCAGCGGGGTCGAACCGCCGCCGGCGATGGCGAATGCCTTGCCGCCGCGGGCCGCCACCGCAGCGACGTCACTTGCCATTTCGGCGGCAAGATCACTGCCGAGCGGTACGACACGGACATTTTCAGCGCCCATGAGCTCGAACAGCAGGTTGTTGCCGAGCGCCGCACTGTCATAGCTGCCCGGCACCCGCTCCTCGATGACGAGCCGGCACTTCAGGCCTTCTCGGGCCGCAGCGGCGAGCGTCAGCCGGCAATGATTGGATTGCGGTGCGCCGACGGTGACGAGGGTATCGGCGCCTGCCGCCAGAGCCGCCGCGACGAGAAATTCCAGCTTGCGTGTCTTGTTGCCGCCGCCGGCCAACCCAAGCAAGTCATCACGCTTGATCCACAGTTCCGGCCCGCCAAGCAACGCCGACAGCCGCGGCAGCGGCTCGATCGGGGTGAAATGCGGGGTGTAGCGGCGACGGGGAAAGCGGGCGAGGTTCATGCCGCCTCCCTGCCCGTCACGGCCGCAAATCGCAACTGCCGGACTATCAATCGCGCACATGCTGCCTCATATCGTCGGTGATGAACCTTCCCGTGCTCTACGCGATCCTCTGGGCGGTCGGCCTCTGCATCATAGGCGGGCTGATGACCCCGCGCGCCGATTGGTACGCCCGGTTGAACAAGCCGTCCTGGCAGCCGCCGGGGTGGGCGTTCGGCCCGGCGTGGACGATCATCCTCGGCCTGGCCGCCTGGAGCGCGGTTCGCGCCTGGGACGCCGGAGATGACGCCCAACGCCGGGACGTGCTGATCCTGTTCGGCGTCAACGGCATCTTCCACCTGTTGTGGAGCCCCCTGTTCTTCAAGCTGCAGCGTCCCGACTGGGCGCTCGGCGAAGTGGTGTTCCTGTGGGCCTCACTGGTCGCGATGGTGGTCGGCCTCTGGCCCATCGAACAGGGCGCGGCCCTGCTGATCCTGCCCTATCTCGCCTGGGTCAGTTTTGCCGCGTTCCTCAACCTGACAATCGTGCGATTGAACCCGCGCTGAGCCCGCACCGTACCGGCCGCCCGTTTTTGCCCTAGCTGGGCCGGGTGATGATTTTTTCCAGATACGCCTGCGGCAGCCACCGGCAAGGGCTGGACCAGCATTGCCGTGCGGTTGAGCCGGCTTGCCGCCGCCGGCGCCGACATGAAGCGCATCGATGTGCCGTTCGAAATGCGCACGGACGGTCGCCTCGAACTGACATTTTCGGGCATCCGCGTCGCTTCGACAAACGGCGCTGCTGCGGCGCCATAGGATTGCACGACAGCCCAAGGGTTCCTGCCCGTGGCATTTTGCTGTAGGATGACAATCAACAAATCGTGATCCGGCGAAGGATCATCAGCAATCGGGCCGACGCAACATCGTGTTTTTGCGAGGTTCGACATGTCCGCAGCGATCACCATGTTCCAACTGGCCGCCGATGGCGATGCGCTGTTCGATGGCTCGATAGCCGGCATTCCCGTCACCCCTGACACAAACGTCAAGATCAGCGCGGGGCGCATCGGCCTCAACGGCGGCATGATCGACATAGGCCGACACCCGGAACTCGACGCGCTCCAGTCCTTCACCGTCGATGTCATGGTGACATTCGACCCTGCCAGCACCGACCGCCAGAACATCGTTGAAAGCCAGACTCCGTCGTTTGCGCTGTTCATCGACAACGGCGGCAGGCTCGTCGGTTCGGTGCATGTCGCGGACGGCTGGGCCAGCGTCGACAGCGGTACAGCGCTCATGCAGCCGGGCATCGCCCAGCGTGTCACCTTCAGCCGCGACGACAATGGCACGCTCACCCTTGCTGTCGATGGCGAGCAGGTCGGCACCGGCACCAGCGCCGGCCCCCTGCAGAACGTCGGGGCATTGGGTGTGCGCATCGGGCTTGGCATGGATGGCACCGCCTTTCCGTTCAAAGGTGGCATTGCCGATCTTGCCATCCGCCGCGGGGTTGTGACGCAACAGTATTTCGACACCTTTGCGCTGGAAGGCAGGCGGCTGGAGACGCTGGTCCGCGACGCCGGCTTCATCAAGAACGTAATCGTCAGCCTGGTACCCGACGAAAGCCACGCCCGGCTGCAGCATATCAAGGACATCATGAACGCTGCCGGCGTGCAGACGCTCAGTGATCTCGACACGCTGCCGGTCCGCCAGCGCACGCCGCTATCGCGCGGCCAGGTCCTGGTGGCGCCGCGCAAGGGAAAGACGGGGGTCGTCAACTGGGGCGATATCGTCACGAGGTTCCGCGGCGCCGACGCCCTCGCACGGCGCGAGACGCTGGCAACGCATTTGACCAATCGCAACAGCAGCGTCTTCCTCAAAAAGCTTGCACTGCCGCCCGTGGAGCGCCCGCCGGTCTTCCCCCCCATCCGCCCGCGCCCGCTCGATCCACGCGTCTTCAACCGCGCACCGGAAGCAGAGGCCGCCGGGGCAGGCCCCGCACGCCTGCCCGTCGGCGCGACCTTCAACCGCCGTCTTGGCGATCTCATCACCATTACCCATGACAAGCTGACCCATGTCGATCCGATCCTGCTCGATTCGATCACCTCGACGCACCCGGCGCTGTGGCCGCTGGTCAACCCCGAGACCTTTGAAGTGCTGGCATTGCAGACCGTGCCTGTGGACAGTGCCGTCATCATTGCCGGCACGCTCGACCTGACCAACCAGCAGTTCGTCGTCGAGCCCAATGTCGAAACGCTGTACATCATCGCCGAAACGGTCATCTGCGGCCCCGGCGCCGCAATCACCTGGCGGCGGCCAGGCGGCGCAACCCCCGATGCGGCGGACAATCCCGATCTGAACGGCCGTGACTTCCCCGGCGTACAGACCAAGGCCGATTCACGCGACGGCATTCCTGGCGGCAACGGCGGTGCGGCACTATCGGGCACCGTCGGCGCCAGCGGGCGCACTGGCCCCAACATCGAAATGTGGGTCAAGTCGATGACGGGGCTCCCCGATCTCGATTTCGCCGGCGAAGACGGCATCGCCGGCGGTACCGGGCAGCGCGGTGGGCGCGGCGGGCGCGGCGGCGGCGGCGCGGGCGGCAAGCGCATCTGGTTCCTCGGCTGGCATTGCACATCGGATCCGGGAGACGGCGGCGATGGCGGCGATGGCGGCCGCGGCGGCGACGGCGGACGGGGCGGCAACGGCGGCAATGGTGGCAACATCAAGATCGGCGTGTTGACCGGTACCCTTGCCAACACCGTGGTCAACCAGACCTTCAAGCTCAAGAATCACGGCGGACGGCGCGGCGATGGCGGCACCGGCGGGTCCGGCGGTGATGGCGGCGCAGGCGGTCGCAGCGGCAACGGCGAGACCTGTACCAGCGCCCATGATGGTCATGGCGGCGCGCAAGGCCAGCCCGGCGGCCAGGGTCCGGCCGGCTTCGCCAGCGGCAGCGATGCATCGGTGAGTTTCTTTGAATTCACCCAGGCGGCGTGGGACGATCTGATGACCCGGCCGTGGATCAGCCAGATCACGCCGGTGGAGGCATTCCCGGGCGATGCCATGACCATCCACGGCAGTCGCTTCACCACCGCTGACCACGCCATCATCGGCGGGCAGACCGTGGCGCTGACCATAAACCCCGATGAATCGGCATCGGTGACGGTCCCGGGCAGCCTGTCGGGGGGCATCCAGAGCGTCTTCGTGCGGCGCGCCGATGGAATCGAAAGCAATCGAGTCAATCTTGGCATCAAGCCGCAACTGGCGGTGTTGCCGCCCGCACTGGCACAAGGATCGACCGTGGCGCTGGCCGGCCATGCTTTTGTTGCGGGGGCGTCGGTGCTTTTCAATGGCAGCGCCATCCCCGCTACGGATGTGGCGCCGACGTCGCTCAAGTTCCTTGTCCCCGGGACCGGCGGCGGCGGCAGTGCCGGCGGCACCGTGACGGTGCAGGTGCGCAATCCCGATGGCAGGGTCAGCAACAGCCGCGCCGCCAGCCAGCCGCGCATCCTCGAAGTGCCGTTCCGCTACGGCCAGCACAACCTCAGCTTCCCCAACTTTGCCATAGGGCTACCGGACTGGGGAACCTATGAGGATACATTCGGGACGATCGAAGTGCTGCACGAACAGCTCGATCCCATATTTGGCCATCCCTTCCTCACCGCCGCTTATTTCCTGTTCTACACCTATTTTCTCAAGGGCAAGGACAATGGCGGTCTCGCAACCGGCTTTTGCACGTCACTCGCCAGCCTGGTGGCCGATCGCTTCTGGCAGGGCCGCACAGACACACCGATGGTGCAGCTTGCCGACGTCCAGAAAATGCTGACCGGGGTCCATGGCAAGTTATTGAGCCGCCAGAGCCTGCTGACCTTTCACGACCAGGGACGCCAGGGCGTGTCACGGGTCGAGCAGACCTTCCGCCAGATCGAGGCGACCTTTCTGCGGGGCACCGACCGGCAGAACCAGCCGCTGCTGTTCTTCATCCCATCGGGCGAAGTCTGGGATTCGGGCTATATCGACAAACTGTCGGATTCCCACTGCGTCATGCCATATCGTGTCGTTTACCCGCTCGGCGCGCCCGCACCGCAACTGACAGCAGACGGCAATTCGACGCTGACCGACCTCGACGGGGTCGAGCTGTTCGTCTGGGACTGCAACCACCCGCAATCGCCCAACTGCCGCCTGCATTTGCGCCGCACCAACGGCGAAATACACTTCGATTACATTCCCGATACCGCCGACCCGGAATTCACGTCCGAACAAGGCATTACACTTGGCATGATGCGGCACGGCGATTACATGCTCGCCGATCACGACCTGCCGTTCAGCGGTCCGTTCGGGCTGACCGCCTTCATCATCGATTTCATCCTGTCTCCGGCGGATATCGAGGTTACCGATGCCGCAGGCCGCCGTACCGGCAATTTCGGCGGGCAGCTCCACGCCGAAATCCCGGGCAGCCATCCCGCCTATCTGATGAAGGGGATGTACCTTCTGCCGGCAGCAACCGCGCTGACGCGCAATATCGTCGGCAGCGATGTCGGCACCTATGATTATCATTCGATCACGCCGGACGGCACCTCGATCCGCTTTGAAGCGGTGCCGACCGAGCCTGGACACCGTGACGTGGTTTCGATCAGCGCCGATGCTTCGCAAGTGCGCTTTGCCCCGGCGGCCGGCAAGGACTTCACGCTGACGGTGGCGCGCGTCGTCAACGGCCAAAGCCGCGCCATTGCCGTTACCGGCGTTGGCGGCGGACCCGGCGCTGAACTCGACCTGACGCTGTCACCCGAATTGAACCTCGTCACCATCGGCAATCGCGCCGGCGCGCGCGACGTCACGGTCAAGGCCGTGGCTGTGACCAGGGGCGGCGCGCCGGTCGAGCGGTCCCTGGCGGCGATCACACTGCCGACGGCGAACGATCTCGCAGTCTCGGTGGCAGACTGGAATGCCCTCGACCTCCAGGCGCAGGCGGTGCCGTTCTAGCGCGCGGCCAGCCGTGCCAGCGCGATCCCTGCAAGGTTTTGGGATCGTGCCACATGGCGAATGCGGATGCGGACGAAACGCGGCACCAGCAGGTTGAACGCCGCCAGATGCACCTGCAATGCGGGTGTCCGGCACTTCGCCGTGCCGTTGGCCTGGCTGACCACCAGTGCGGAATCGCCGAGCAGACGAACGTCGGCCGCCCCAGCCCGCTGCGCGACTGCCAGCGCGTCGAGCAGGGCCAGCCATTCGGCGTCATTGCTGGTGCCATGGCCGAGGTCGGCGCGGTGCCAGGTGACGCCGCGTGACACGACGGCAGTCTGCATGGCGCCGGGATTGGGGCGGCAGCCGCCGTCGAAGAACAGTTTGAGCCCGGTGTCACGCATCGGCATGCCGGGCCATCGCGGCAAGGAACAGCGGCGACGCCATATGCCGGGCCAGCCACGCCTGCACCAACGGTAGCGGCTGCGCCGCGAACCATCGAGGGTCGACGCGCGCGAATTGGCGCACAAACGGCATGATGGCAATGTCGGCAAAACCGCGCGCCTCGCCGCACAAATTGGCCTGCCGGGCCAGCCTCGTCTCCAGGGTGGAGAGGATTCCGATGGCAGCGGCGCGATGGACGGCCGCTTCGCTACCGTGGCGATCGGGGTATTTGTAGCGGTCGAGGTGGAACTTGAACGCGCCATCATTTGTTGCAAGCAGCGCCGCGTCATCGCGCCCCAGCCACCCTTCCGGATCATTCGAACGCAGCGCCCAGCGCATGATATCGAGGCTTTCATCGATCACGGTGCCATTGCCCAGCACCAGGACGGGCACCGTGCCGTTGGGCGATGCCGCGAGCAACGCCGCCGGCTTGTCGCGCAGAGCCACTTCGCTGGTTCGAAACGCTGCACCGCTGGCCAACAGCGCCATCCGTGCCCGCATCGCATAGGGGCAGCGCCGAAAGCTGTAGAGCAACGGCTCAGTCATCGCCCCGCCGCGGCAATTTTGCCCCGATATGCGCTTCACCGCGGGCCTGCGCCAACTGCGCCTGGCGGTGGCGTTCGGCATAGCCGGTGCGTTGCGCAGCGCTGCGGGTCGCGTGGCAAGCCGGACAACTGACGCCCATGACATAGTCCGACGAAGCGCGATCGGCGGCGCTCACCGGCATCCGGCAGGCGCGGCAGAGCGCGTGGCTGCCCTCGACAAGGCCGTGGCCGACACTGACGCGCTCATCGAAGACGAAGCATTCCCCCTGCCACAGGCTGTCCTCGGCGGGCACCGTTTCGAGGTATTTCAGGATGCCGCCCTTGAGATGATGGACATCGGCGATGCCTTCCGCCTTCAGGAACGCCGTGGCCTTTTCGCAGCGGATGCCGCCTGTGCAGAACATCGCGACGCGCGGCGCAGTGCCATTGCCGGGCCCATTGCCGAAGAGGGCATCGCGATTGGCACGGAACCAGGCCGGAAAATCGCGAAAGCTGCGGGTGGCCGGGTCGATGGCACCGGCAAAGCTGCCGATGCCGACCTCGTAGTCGTTGCGCGTATCGATGACGATGGTGGCAGGGTCGGCGATCAGCGCATTCCAGTCCGCGGGATCGACATAGTTGCCGGCGGCAAGCGGGTCGATATCGGGCTGGCCCATGGTGACGATCTCGCCCTTCACCCGCACTTTCATGCGGTGGAAGGGCATGTTGGCGGCAAACGACGTTTTGACCTCCAGCGCGGCGCAGCCCGGTAGCGCCCGGATGTCTGCCAGAACCGCGGCAACGGCGTCGGCAGCTCCAGCGATAGTGCCGTTGATGCCTTCCGGTGCGAGCAGCAGGGTACCTCTGAGGTCGTTTGCGGCACAGGCAGCGGCCAGCGGCGCGACCAGTGCCGCACAATCCGGGAAGCGTGTGAACCGGTACAACGCCGCGACGGAAACAGGCAACGGTTCGGTCAGGTTCGCACTCCTTGCGCGTCCGGCCGTCCGGACGCGGTTCCCCCTAATGCCAGCCGATGGCGACTTGCAATCCCGCCGGCTTCGACTGCATAGGCCGCCGCTCGGCACGATCCAGCTTGCGCTGGGCCATTCGCCCCCCTCGCAACCGCCGGAAGCCCCATGCAGCCTCGAAAGCGGGTTCAAACCCTCGGCCTCGATTTCGGTACGACCAACAGCGTCGCGGCCCTGCTTTCGGACGGCGATGCACCTGCCCTCGTCGAATTTGCCGGGCCCGAGGCGGCATCGGCAGTCTTTCGCTCGGCACTCTGCTTCTGGCAGGACGAAGACGTCCGCGGTGGCCTCGCTGCAGACGCAGGCCCGTGGGCGATCGCCGAATATCTCGCGTTTCCGCAGGGTTGCCGCTTCATCCAGTCGTTCAAGACCGTCGCCGCTAGCCACAATTTCGACCGTGCGTCGATCTTTTCACAGCGGCTTGCCTTCGAAGATCTGGGCCGGCTGTTTCTTGCCAAACTGAAGTCCCACTCCGGGGGCGTGCTCGACGGTACGCCCGATCGTGTCATCGTCGGCCGCCCCGTCGCCTATGCCGGCAGCAGCCCGGACCCAGCGCTGGCCCGCCAACGTTATGACAGGATGTTCGCCGGCTTCGGCACCGAAATCCACTATGTCTACGAGCCGCTCGGCGCCGCCTTCAGTTATGCGTCGCGGCTGACCAGTGCGGCGACCGTGCTGGTGGCCGACTTCGGTGGCGGCACCAGCGATTTCTCCGTCGTCCACATGAAGGAAGCCGGCGCTGCCGATCGCTTCACACCCCTTGGTCACGCCGGCGTCGGCATTGCCGGCGACAACTTTGATTTCCGGCTGGTCGACCGCCTCGTGTTGCCGCTGCTCGGCAAGGGCAGCCAATACCGCTCGTTCGGCAAGGTGCTGGAGATACCCGGCAGCTATTTCGCCGATTTCGCCAATTGGTCGCGGCTGGCGCTGATGCGCAACCGCCGCACGCTGGATGAGCTGACGCGATTGCAGCGCCACGCCATCGATCCTCAGGCAATCGCCCGGCTGGTCGCTGTCATCGAAAACGAGCTTGGCTACCCGCTCTACGATGCCGTTGGCCGGCTGAAGCGAGCGCTGTCGAACGCCGAAACCGCTATATTCCGCTTTTCCGGCGGTGGGCTCGAAATCGAAGCTGCCGTCAAGCGGCGCGAATTCGAAAGCTGGATCGCCGATGACCTGCAACGCATCGAAGCCTGCGTCGATGAAGCGCTGGCGTCCTCGAACGTGGGCGTCGATGCCATCGACCGGGTGTTCCTCACCGGCGGCTCCTCGCTTACCCCCGCAGTGCGCCGCATCTTCGACCGCCGGTTCGGTGCAGGCAAAGTGGCGACCGGCAACGAACTGACATCGATCGCCCATGGTCTCGCGCTCATCGGCCAGCAGGACAATATCGCCGCCTGGACGGCTTGAGGCGCGCCTGCGCCGCTGGTCTGCCCGGCAATCCCGCGGCATCGCGCAGATTGTCCGACATCGGGGCGCTGAATGTGGAATAATGGCACCATGACAGGCAAAGCCCCAACCGATTTCACCATTCCGCAGCGCTGGGACAGCTATACCGACACCGAGCACCAGACCTGGGACCGGCTGTTTGCGCGGCAATCCGCCATGCTGCAGGGCCGCGCCGCCGGCGAGTTCCTCAAGGGCCTCGACGTGCTCAAGATGAGCAAGCCCGGGATACCGGATTTTACCGAGCTGTCGGCGCGGCTGATGGCGCTGACCGGCTGGCAGGTGGTCGCGGTGCCGGGGCTGGTGCCCGACGAGGTATTCTTCGGGCATTTGGCCGAGCGGCGCTTCGTGTCCGGGCGCTTCATCCGCACGCCAGAGCAGCTCGATTATCTCCAGGAGCCCGATGTCTTCCATGATGTCTTCGGCCATGTACCGCTGCTCGCCGACCCGGTGTTCGCCGACTATATGCAGGCCTATGGCCGCGGCGGGTTGCGCGCCGCCGGAGCGGGGGCGATCGCGCGGCTGTCGCGGCTCTATTGGTACACCGTCGAATTCGGGCTGGTGCGCGATGGTGATGCGTTGAAGCTCTATGGTGCCGGCATCGTTTCCTCGCACGGCGAATCGCGCTTTGCCCTCGATGATCCAAGCCCCAACCGCATCGGTTTCGACCTCAAGCGCGTCATGCGCACGCCGTACCGGATCGACGATTACCAACAGGCCTATTTCGTCATCGACAGCTTCGAGGACCTGCTGCGGCAGACGCTGGAGACGGACTTTGGACCGCTGTATGCCGAGATGGAGCAACTGCCCGATATCGCCATCGACGCGATCCTGCCGGGCGACGACGTGGTGACGCGGGGAACCCAGGCCTATGCGAGGGAGCGGGCGTAACACGCCCCGCTACCGCACGGTGGGAGAGGGATCAGGCCGCCGCCCAGCTCCCATCGAGCATCTTGATCACCGCCGAGAAATCCTTGCCCGCGCCGCCGAGCCCGGCGAACATCTGGTAAAGCGCTTCGGCCTGCGCCCCCATCGGCACCGAAGCACCGACGCCCTGCGCCGCCTCGACCGCCAGCTTCAAATCCTTGAGCATCAGCGCCGCCGCAAAGCCGCCTTCGTAATTGCGGTTCGACGGCGCCGTCGGCACCGGGCCGGGAACCGGGCAATAGCTCGTCATCGACCAGCATTGTCCCGACGCCTTGGAGCTGATGTCGAAGAAGGTCTGCGCGTCGAGACCCAGCTTCTGCGCCAGCACGAACGCCTCCGCCGTCGCCACCATCGAGGCGCCGAGCAGCATGTTGTTGCAGATCTTCGCCGCCTGGCCTGCCCCGGCGTCGCCGGCGTGGATGACGACCTTGCCCATCGCTTTCAGGATCGGTTCGGCACGGGCGAAAGCCTCTGCCGCACCGCCGACCATGAAGGTCAGCGTGCCGCCATTGGCCGCGGCAATCCCGCCCGATACGGGGGCATCGACCATGGCAAACCCCTTGGCGCCGGCGTCGGCGGCAACCGCCTTTGCCGTCGCCACGTCGATCGTCGAGCAATCGAGCAGCAGCGCCGCCGCCGGGGCCGCACCAAAGACCTCGCCGGCATAGACCCCGGCGACATGCTTGCCCACCGGCAGCATGGTGACAACGGCATCGACGCCCGCCACCGCCGCCGCGGCCGATGCCGCCGCGCTGCAACCCGCCGCCACCGCGCGTGCGAGTGCCTCTGCCGAAAGGTCGAACGCTGCCACGTCATGCCCCGCCTTGACGAGGTTTGCGGCCATGCCGCCGCCCATGTTGCCAAGGCCGATGAATGCGATCTTCATGGCCATGTTCTCAAGCCATCGTCGGGATGACGAAGCTGCTGTCGGTCACCCCGCCGCCGCCCGAAAGTGACGGCCAGCGCTGGGTCACCGTCTTGATCTTGGTGTAGAATTTCACCCCTTCCGGGCCATGAACATTGGTGTCGCCGAACGCCGAGCGCTTCCAGCCGCCGAAGGTGTGATACGCCACCGGCACCGGAATCGGCACGTTGATGCCGACCATGCCGACCTCGACATTGGCGGCGAACTCGCGCGCCGCGGCGCCGTTGCGCGTGAAGATGGCAACGCCATTGCCATATTGGTGGTTGCTCGGCAGGGCCAAAGCCTCCTCAAAGGTGTCGGCGCGGACAATCTGCAGCACCGGCCCGAAGATTTCCTCCTGGTACGACTGCATCGCCGGCTTGACGTGGTCGAACAGCGTCGGCCCGACGAAAAAGCCGCCTTCATGGCCCTGCAGGGTAAAGCCCCGCCCATCGACGACCAACTCGGCACCTTCATCGACGCCCATCTGGATATAGTTTTCGACCCGCGCCTTGTGCGCCGCGCTGACCACCGGGCCATAATCGGCCTGGGTATCGCTCGACACGCCGAGGCGCAGCTTGGCGATGGCCGGCAGCATCATTTCGCGCAGCGTCTCGGCGGTCTTGGCGCCAACGGGCACGACGACCGGAAGTGCCATGCAGCGTTCCCCGGCCGAACCGAAGGCGGCACCCGCCAGATCGGCGACGACCTGGTCCATGTCGGCATCGGGGAGGACGACGCCGTGGTTCTTGGCGCCGCCCATCGCCTGGACGCGCTTGCCCGCCGCGACACCGCGCCGATAAACATAATGCGCGATGTCCGACGACCCGACGAAGCTGACGGCGCGAATCGAGGGATTGTCGAGGATGGCATCGACCGCAACCTTGTCGCCATGGATGACCTGGAGCACGCCCGCCGGCAGCCCGGCTTCCATCATCAGCTCGCCGAACTTGACCGGCACGGAAGGGTCGCGCTCGCTGGGCTTCAGGATGAAGGCGTTGCCGCAGGCAATGGCGACGCCGAACATCCACATCGGGATCATCGCGGGAAAGTTGAACGGGGTGATGCCGGCGACGACGCCCAAGGGTTGCCGCATCGAATAGACATCGATGCCCGGCCCGGCGCCCTGGGTGTATTCGCCCTTGAGCAGATGCGGGATGCCGCAGGAAAATTCGATGACCTCGAGGCCGCGCTGGATATCGCCCCTGGCGTCGGCGACGACCTTGCCGTGTTCGGACGCCAGCAGCTCGGCAAGCTGGTTGATATCGCGCTCGATGAGGCGCTTGTATTCGAACAGCACGCGGGCGCGGCGCTGGGGGTTGGTCGCACCCCAGCCGCGCTGCGCCTCGACGGCGGTGGCGACGGCGGCATCGACTTCGGCGGCAGTGGCAAGCTGCACGCGCGCCTGCACGGCCCCGGTGTTGGGGTCGAACACCTCGCCATAGCGACCGGAATTGCCGACAACACTGCTGCCGCCAAGAAAATGATTGATGTCGCGCATGTAGGGCCTTCCCAAGTTGCCGCGTCGCTCGATGCACGGCGTCTGGGGACAGGCGATGTCATGCCTGGGAATTGCAGGCAACCGCAAAAAGATGCAGGCATGACCTGCAATCCTGCAGGCGAGATCGATAGTGAAATGGCCGGGATGAACTGGGACGACCTGCAGATCTTTCTCGCCGTCGCGCGCCACGGGCAATTGGTGAAGGCCGGGCAATCGATGGGAATGGATGCGACCACCATCGGTCGCAAGCTGCAACGCCTTGAGCGCAGCATCGGCCAGACGCTGTTCGAGCATCGCCGCACCGGGCATGTGCCGACGGCGGCGGGGACAGCGATGCTCGCCCATGCCGAAGCGATGGAGCGCGCCGCCGCCGCGATCCATGCCACCGAAGCAACCGATTCCAGCCTTTCGGGCGTGCTGCGCGTCAGCGTTTCAGAAGGTTTCGGCACGTGGTTCATCGCGCCGCGCCTCGCCGCGCTGACCCGCGACCATCCCGACCTGACGATTGAGCTGGTCGCCAACAGCGGCTTTCTCAACCCGTCGAAGAAAGAGGCCGACGTTGCCATCTTGCTGGCGCGGCCTCGCCGCGGCCCGCTGACCGTCCGCAAGCTGACCGAATATCACCTTGGCCTGTATGCGACACCGCCCTTCATTGCCGCCAATGGCCCGATCACTTCGGTCCGCCGGCTGCCGGCGCTGCCGTTGATCAGCTACATCCCGGACTTCATCTACGCGCCGGAGCTGAAATATCTCGACGAGATCGCCGCCGACCTCCACCCCCGCTTGCGAAGTTCGAGCATCAACGCCCAGGCGCAGCTGGCGGCCAGCGGCGCCGGTATTGCCGTGCTGCCGTGTTTTATCGGCGATGCCGATGTGCGGCTGGCGCGACTGCTCCCGGCCGTCGACATTCGCCGCAGCTTCTGGCTGGCGGCCCACCAGGACAGCATCGGCACGCCGCGGGTGCGCGCCTTCATCGATTGGTTGGTGGCCGCGACGCAGGCCGAACGCGCCTTGTTGTCGGGTCACGGTTGTCGGGTCGTGTTGTCGGCTAGCCGGCCCGGCGAGGCCACCGACTGAAACTTGGCGCTTCGCTTCGCCGGCACAACAGTTTACAGATTTATGACAGCTTTAACCGGAGCATTCATCATCGATCAGATTGCCGCACTTCCCTATCGCCAGGAATATGACGGGTCGATGCGTCTGCTGCTGATAACGTCGCGTGACACGCGGCGCTGGGTATTGCCCAAGGGCAACCCGATCCGCGGGCTGGACCCGCATCTCGCTGCTGCCCGCGAGGCCTATGAGGAAGCGGGCGTGACCGGTATCGCCTGCCCAAGCGCCGTCGGCAGCTACCAATATGCCAAGCGTCGCAACAACGGCTCGGTCCGCACCGCGACGGTCGCCGTATTCCCGCTGGCCTTTGTCGCCCAGCTCGAAAGCTGGCCCGAACAGGCCGAGCGCGAAACCCAGTGGTTCACGCTCCCCGATGCCGCCAATGCCGTTGATGAAGCCGATCTCGGCGCCATCATCAGCCAGTTCACCCATCCGGCGCCAGTGCCGGGTCGCACCGAGCGGGCCATATTGGACGCCCGCCGCCGCCTTCACGAAAGGATTCCGCCGTTGCAATGGTTCCAGGCGCTCATGCCCAAGCAGGGGCGTTTTTTCGAACATTTCGAGGCCCATGCGCTGACCCTGGTGGCCGGCGCCGATGCACTCGCCAAGCTGCTTCACGGCGGCGCGAGCATCGACCAATATTGCAAGTCGATCTTCGAGCTCGAGGAACAGGCCGATGAAATCGCGCGCGTCGTACTGCAGGATGTGCGCCGCACCTTCGTCACGCCGTTCGACCGATCGGCGATCACCAGCCTCATCGGGTCAATGGACGATGCCATCGACCAGATGAATGCCACGGCAAAGTCGATCACATTGTTCGAGGTCAAGCAGTTCGACCCGCATATGCTCGACATGGCGGGCATTATCGTCGAAGCGGCGCGGGTCACCGCCGAAGCTATCCCGCTGCTGCGGTCGGTCGGCAACAACAGTGCCCGGCTCCACGACCTGACGGCACGGCTGATCAAGATCGAAGGCGATGCCGACGATATCCACGATGCCGGGGTCAAGGCGCTTTACAAGGCGAACGGCGAAGCCAGCGCCCTCGCCTTCGTCGTTGGCCGCGAAATCTATGGCCATCTCGAAAAGGTCGTCGATCGCTTCGAGGATGTCGCCAACGAGATCCAGGGTCTCGTGATCGATCACGCCTGACAGTCGTGACCATTATCGCCCAGCCACTCTTGTGGACATTGATCGCCGTTGCACTGGCGTTCGATTTTCTCAACGGTCTCCACGATGCCGCCAACTCGATCGCCACCGTGGTCTCGACCCGGGTGCTGCGGCCGCACCATGCCGTGGCCTGGGCGGCGTTCTTCAATTTCATCGCCTTCCTGTTTTTCGGGCTGCACGTCGCCGAAACCGTCGGCAAGGGGATCGTCGATGCCAATATCGTCGATCCGCAGATGATCTTCGGGGCGTTGATGGGTGCCATCACCTGGAACATCGTCACCTGGATTGCCGGTATCCCGTCGTCGAGCAGTCATGCCCTCATCGGCGGGCTCGTCGGCGCCGGGCTGGCCAAGGCCGGCAGCGCCGCCATTGTGTGGTCCGGCGTGACCAAGACCGCCGCCGCGATCATCCTGTCCCCGGCCGCCGGGCTGGTTCTGGCAATGCTGCTGGTCCTGATCGTGTCCTGGGCCTGCATCCGACTGACGCCGCTGGCAGCCGACCGGCGTTTTCGCAAGCTCCAGCTTGTCTCGGCATCGCTCTATTCGCTCGGCCATGGTGGCAACGACGCGCAAAAGACCATGGGAATCATAGCGGTGCTGCTTTATTCACAGGGGCAGTTGGGTGGCAGCTTCCATGTGCCCTTGTGGGTGGTGTTGAGCTGCCAGGCGGCAATGGCGCTGGGTACGCTGCTCGGCGGCTGGCGCATCGTCCACACCATGGGGTCCAAGATCACGCGGCTGACGCCCGCACAGGGCTTTTGCGCGGAAACCGGCGGTGCCATCACGCTGTTCACCGCGACCTGGCTCGGCGTGCCCGTATCGACGACGCACACCATCACGGGCGCGATCGTCGGGGTCGGCGCATCACGGCGCACATCGGCCGTGCGCTGGAACGTGGCCAGCAGCATCGTCGTCGCCTGGGTGGTGACGCTTCCTGCCTCGGCGCTGATTGCCGCGCTATTCTATGAGGCGACGCGGCTGTTCGGCTAGGGCTGGACGGTCGGCCCGGCCTGCCGCGCGAAGCCGACGGGGACGGGCGGCCGCTTGACACAGATCAATGCTGCATTGCCGCAGCGCGCCGATGAACGCTCCCGATACGCGGACCCGGGGGCAAGGCGCTGATGGCGAATCTGATGATGAAGACGGGCGGGTGGTTCCTGCTCGCAATGCTGGCGCTGTTCGGCTTCGCCGCATCGGCCGATCGCGGCTTTGCCGTTCACATGCTGATCTGCGGGCTCGCCGCGCTGATCGCGGCGGTCGTGACAATGCGGCGCGGCGAGACTGCAAAGGCCGATGCCAGCCTTTACGACGACGAAGTCATCCGCTGGGGCGTCATCGCCACCGTGTTCTGGGGCATCGTCGGCTTTCTCGTCGGCCTGGTCATCGCGACGCAGCTGGCGTTTCCGTGGTTCAGCCTCAATTCAGAATTCACGACGTTCGGGCGCCTGCGGCCGCTGCACACATCGGCGGTGATCTTTGCCTTTGGCGGCAACGCGCTGATCGCCACCAGCTACTATGTCGTCCAGCGCACCTGCCGGGTCCGCCTGGCGTTTCCCGGTCTCGCCCGCTTCGTGTTCTGGGGTTATCAGTTGTTCATCGTGCTGGCCGCGACCGGCTATGTCATGGGGATCACCGAAAGCCGCGAGTACGCCGAGCCGGAATGGTATGTCGACCTTTGGCTGACCCTCGTCTGGCTGTCGTATCTCGCGGTCTATGTCGGCACCATCGTCCGCCGCCACGAACCGCATATCTATGTCGCCAACTGGTTCTACCTGGGCTTCATAATCACGGTCGCCATGCTCCACGTCGTCAACAATATCTCGTTGCCGGTGTCATGGATGGGTTCCAAATCCTATTCGGCGTTTTCGGGCGTCCAGGATGCGCTGATCCAGTGGTGGTATGGCCATAATGCCGTCGGCTTCTTCCTGACGGCCGGTTTCCTCGGGATGATGTATTATTTCGTCCCCAAGCAGGCGGAACGGCCGGTCTATAGCTACCGGCTCTCGATCGTGCATTTCTGGTCGTTGATCTTTCTCTATATCTGGGCCGGGCCGCACCACCTTCATTACACCGCGCTGCCGGATTGGGCGCAGACGCTGGGCATGGTGTTTTCGCTGATGCTGTGGATGCCTTCGTGGGGCGGCATGATCAACGGGCTGATGACGCTCAACGGCGCGTGGGACAAGATCCGTACCGATCCGATCATCCGCATGATGGTGTTTGCCCTCGCCTTTTACGGGATGTCGACCTTCGAGGGCCCGATGATGGCGATCAAGGCGGTCAACTCGCTCAGCCACTACACCAACTGGACAATTGGCCACGTCCATTCCGGCGCCCTCGGCTGGAACGGCATGATCACCTTCAGCGCGCTGTATTACATGACGCCGCGGCTGTGGAATCGCAGCCGGCTGTATTCGCTGCGCATGATCAACTGGCATTTCTGGTGCGCGACGCTGGGCATCGTCCTCTACACCGCGTCGATGTGGGTCGCAGGCATAACCCAGGGCCTGATGTGGCGCGAATATGGTGACGACGGCTACCTCGTCTATGCCTTTGTCGAGGTGGTCCAGGCCATGCACCCCTATTATGTCATGCGCATCGGCGGCGGGCTGCTGTACTTCTCGGGCGCCATCATCATGGCGTTCAACATCGCGATGACCATCGCCGGCCACCTTCGTTCCGAAGCGCCGATGTCATCGCCGGCATTCGATCCCGCGCGTGACCGGCCGATCCGGCCGGCGCCCATTTTCGCACCTGTCGCTGCGTAAGGACATCCCATGGCCACGCAATTCGCGCGTCACAAGACCATCGAGCGCAACGTCACGCTGCTCGCCGTACTTGCCTTCATCGTCGTCGCCATCGGCGGCATCGTAGAAATCGCCCCGCTGTTCTGGATCGACACCACTGTGGTCAAGGTCGACGGCGTCCGCCCGTACACACCGCTCGAACAGGTCGGCCGCAACATCTATGTCCGCGAGGGTTGCTATGGCTGCCACAGCCAGATGATCCGGCCGTTCCGCGACGAGGTCGAGCGCTATGGCCATTACAGCCTCGCTGCCGAAAGCATGTACGACCACCCTTTCCAATGGGGATCGGAACGCACCGGGCCGGACCTTGCCCGCGTCGGCAACCGCTATTCCGACGAATGGCACGTCCAGCATCTGAAGAACCCGCGCGCCGTGGTGCCGCAATCGATCATGCCGCCTTATGCGTTTCTGGCCGACCGCGACGTCGAAATCGAAAGCATAACCGCGCATTTGAAGGCCCTGCGCGGTGTCGGCGTGCCCTACAGCAAGGACGAAATCGCCAACGCCAAGGCAGATCTGGTCGCACAGGCCGATCCCGAGGCGGACACGACCGCGTTGCTCAAGCGCTACCCCAAGGCGCAGGCCCGCGATTTCGATGGCGACCCGAAGCGGCTGACCGAGATGGATGCGCTCGTCGCATATCTGCAAACACTCGGCACGATGGTCGATTTCAACGCCGCCGGACCGCGGGAGCAAGCCGAATGAACTATGACCAGCTTCGTCATCTCGCCGACAGTTATGGCCTCGTGGTCATGGCACTGGTGTTCCTGGTGCTCATCGCCTGGCCGTGGCGCCCGGGCACCGGCGATGCCAACACGCGCGCCGCCCATATGATCTTCGACAGCGAGGAGAGCGCCGATGGTTGACCGCACACGCATCGACGAGCCGACCGGCACAGAAACGGTCGGGCATGAATGGGACGGTATCGAGGAGCTCGATACCCCGATGCCGCGCTGGTGGCTGCTGACGCTGTTCGGCACGATCGCCTTTTCGCTGGTCTATGTCGTGCTCTACCCGGCAATTCCGTTCCGCCACAGCGCAAGCGCCGGCGTGCTGGGCTGGAGCAGCCACAGGCAACTGGCGGGCGAAATGACCGCGGAGGCGGCGCGGCTGGCGCCGACAAGGTCGGCATTGGCGCAGACGCCTATCGAGATGCTGCCGGCGAACCCGCGCCTGCTCGTTGCGGCCGAGGAGGGCGGCCGATCCGCCTTCAAGGTGCATTGTGTGCAGTGCCACGGGTCCGGCGCGGCAGGGTCGAAGGGCTACCCCAATCTCAATGACGATGACTGGCTGTGGGGCGGCGACCTTGCCGCCATCCAGACGACGCTGACCAACGGCATCCGCCAGCCTGGCAATGCGGATACCCGAATGTCGCAAATGCCGGCCTTTGGCCGCGATGGCATACTGGAGCCGGCACAAGTTCGCGACGTCGCCAGCTATGTCCGCTTGCTTTCCGGACAGGAGAAGGCCGGGGCCGCATCGGCGCGGGGCGGTGTCGTGTTCGCCGCCAATTGCGCCGTCTGCCACGGCGCGCAGGGCAAGGGCGGGCGCAACATCGGCGCGCCAAATCTTTCGGACAGCATCTGGCTGTATGGCGGTGACCGCGTTGCGATCATCGACACCATCACCAATGCCCATGCCGGGGTCATGCCGGCGTGGGGGCATCGCCTCGACGCAGTGACGATCAAGATGCTGGCTGCCTATGTCCATTCGCTCGGTGGCGGCGAAGCCAATGTGGCCCCACCGACGCCGGCGCTGACGCAGGCACCAACACAAACTGCGGCAGCCGATGTCGGCAATTGACCAGCGCGCCGGCGACGAGAACCCCAACCACATCTGGTTCGAGGCGCGCCGCAGGATCTTTCCAAAGGCCGTCAAGGGCAGTTTTCGCCGGTTGAAATGGGCAATCATGGCGGTCACCCTCGCCATTTATTACCTGACACCGTGGATTCGCTGGGATCGCGGCCCCCATGCGCCCGGACAGGCGGCGCTGGTCGACCTGGCGCACCGCCGCTTCTACCTGTTCGCCATCGAGATATGGCCCCACGAATTCTACTACGTCGCCGGCCTGTTGATCATGGCCGGCGTCGGGCTTTTCCTCGTCACGTCGGCGGTGGGGCGGGCGTGGTGCGGCTATGCCTGCCCGCAGACGGTGTGGACTGACCTGTTCGTCCATGTCGAACGCTTCATCGACGGCGACCGCAACGCCCAGTTCCGGCTGGCCCAGGCGCCGTGGACCCCGGCCAAGATCGGCAAGCGCATCGTCAAGCACGCCGTCTGGCTGGTCATTGCGGCGGCCACCGGTGGTGCCTGGATTTTCTATTTCGCCGATGCGCCGACGCTGGCAAGGCAGTTGCTGGACGGCACCGCGCCGGCCGTCGCCTATGTCACCATCGGCATCCTGACCTTTACCACCTACACCCTTGGCGGCCTGATGCGAGAGCAGGTCTGTATCTACATGTGCCCGTGGCCGCGGATCCAGAGCGCCATGCTCGATGAACGCTCGCTGGTCGTGACGTACAAGACCTGGCGCGGGGAACCGCGAAGCCATCTGAAGCGGCACGAGCTACCCGACCATCCGGAGAGCGCGCACGGATCCGCGCTGATGGAACTCGCCGCCGATGCCACCGGCACGGCACGGCTGGGTGATTGCATCGACTGCAACGCCTGCGTCGCTGCCTGCCCGACCGGCATCGATATCCGCGAAGGCCCCCAGATCGGCTGCATCACGTGCGGCCTGTGCATCGATGCCTGCGACGCGGTGATGACCCGCATCGATCGCCCCACGCGGCTGATCGGCTACACGACGCTCGTCGATGAAAAACTGGCGTCCACGGGCGCGCCCGTGGTGCCGCCGCTGCGCCGGCTGCTGCGGCCGCGATTCCTTGTCTATTTCGGTTTCTGGGCAAGCATCGGCCTTGCCATGCTGTTCTCGCTCGGCAACCGCTCGCGCCTCGATCTGAGCGTCATCCGCGATCGCAGCCCGATCTGGGTGCAATTGTCCGACGGCGCCATCCGCAACAGCTACACCATCAAGGTCCGCAACATGGAGAACCGGCCGCGCCGGGTCATGGCGACCCTGTCCGGCCTGCCCGGCGGCGTCGTGTGGAACGAGCAGGGTGACCGGAAACTGGCGGGCAGCAGCGTTGCGTTCTTCGTCGACGCCGACAAGGTCGCCAAAGTCCGCCTGTTCGTCGCGGCGCCACGCCATGGCGAGGAACACACCGACTTCAGTTTTGCCGTCCGCGCCCTCGACGACGAAGCCAGCCACGACCGCCAGGCCACAGTTTTCGAACGTCCGGAGGATGAGCGATGACCCGTGCTTTCACCGGCCGCCATATGTGGGCGGTAATGATCGGCTTTTTCGGCGTGGTCATCGCGGTCAACTTCATCATGGCACGCTTTGCCATCGGCACCTTCAGTGGCACCGTCGTCGAAAACAGCTATGTCGCCAGCCAGGAATATAATCGCTGGCTCGCCGAGGCCAGGGCGCAAGCCGCGCTGGGCTGGAGGGTCGCCGTGTCGGTCGATGCAGCGCGGCACGTCCATATCCGGGCCGATGACGCGGCGGGCGCATTGCCCACCGCCGATGTTCGCGCGATTGCCGGCCACCCGCTGGGCCGCATCCCGGACCGGGCACTGGTGTTCACCGATGGCGGCAACGGCGACCATGTTTCGACCACGACGCTGCCCGCGGGGCGCTTCCTCATCCACGTCGTCATCCGTTCCGGCGGCCACGAAGCGCATTTCAACGACAATATCCCGGCATGAACCCCCCGGCCGCCCCCATGCGCGCTGCCGACGATTCTCCCGCTGAAACCAGCGTCTTCAGCGTCACTGGGCTGCGTTGCGCCGGATGTATTGCCAAGCTGGAGAATGGCCTCGTCGCGATGCCTGGCGTTATCGAGGCGCGGGTGAATTTCACCACCCGGCGCGTCCGCATCGGCCATCATGATCTTGACGACGTGGCACTGCGTGATGCCATCACGCGGCTGGGCTTCACCGCCGATGCGTTTCTGGGTGAAACCGGCGATGCCGGCCAGCACGAAAGCCGCCGCCTTGCGCGTGCGCTTGCCGTTGCCGGTTTTGCCGCGATGAATGTCATGTTGCTGTCCGTGTCGGTGTGGTCGGGCGCCTCGGGTCCGACCCGCGACATGTTCCACTGGCTGTCGGCGCTGATCGCGTTGCCGGCCGTCGCCTATGCTGGCCGGCCGTTCTTTGCCAGCGCCTTCGCCGCGCTTCGCCAGGGCCGCACCAACATGGACGTGCCGATCTCGATCGGGGTCGTTCTTGCCTGTGCCCTCAGCCTGTTCGAGACGATCACGGGCGGAGTGCACGCCTATTTCGACGGCGCGGTGATGCTGCTGTTCTTCCTGCTTGCTGGACGGCTTCTCGACAGCGTCATGCGTGCCAAGGCCCAGGATAGCGTCGCGGCGTTGTTGCGGCAGACCGCACCGGGTGCCCATGTTCTGCAGCCGGATGGCGGCACCCAATGGCGCGCCGCCGCCGACCTGGCGCCGGGAATGCGCATCCTGGCCGCCGCTGGCGAACGCCTCGCCGCCGACGGTGTGGTCGAAACCGGCGGCAGCCGCATCGACCGCGCCCTGATCACCGGCGAAAGCGCCCCCGACAGTGTGCATTCGGGCAGCGCCGTCCTTGCCGGCACCATCAATATCGACGCACCGCTGACCATCCGTGTCACTGCGGTTGCCGACAATACCGTCATCGCGGAGATCGCCCGGATGATGGAGACGGCGACACAGGGCAAATCGCGCTATGTGCGCATTGCCGACCGAGCAGCACGGCTGTACGCGCCCGCGGTCCACGGCCTCGCCGCGCTCAGCTTCATCGGCTGGATGCTGGCGGGCGCCGGCTGGCACCAGTCGATCCTCATCGCCGTCGCCGTGCTGATCATCACCTGCCCGTGCGCGCTGGGGCTGGCGGTGCCAGTGGCGCACGTCGTGGCCGCCGGGGCGTTGCTGCGGGCCGGTATCCTCATCAAGGACGGATCGGCGCTCGAGCGGTTGGCGGAGGCCGACAGCGTGCTGTTCGACAAGACAGGAACACTCACCCTTGGCCGGCCGATGCCGGTGGGGAGGCTTGCGCTCACTCCGGCCGAAGCGCCGGTGGCGCTGGCGCTGGCCCAGGCCAGCCGGCACCCGCTGGCGCGGGCACTCGGTGCGGCGTTGACGGCAGAGGGCGTGTCGCCGGCATCGGTGACCGGGCTGATCGAACACCCCGGCCTCGGGATCGAAGCGATTTGCGACGGGCTGCGCGCGCGGCTGGGACGGCCTGGCTGGGTCGCGCCCGCCGCAACTCCGGCCAGCGACGGTCTCGTCACTGCCTTTGCCATTGGCGACAACGCGGCGCGGCTGCTGCACTTCGACGACGCGCTGCGCCCCGATGCCGAAGCTGCCATTGCCAGCCTGCGCCACCAGGGCCTGCCGGTCGCCATCCTGTCGGGCGATCGCGGCAGCGTGGTCAACGCGCTCGGCCGCCGGCTGGGCGTCTCGAGTGCACACGACCAGACCCCGGCGCAAAAGTTCGCTGTCATCGCAGCACTTCAGCGCGATGGGGCGCATATCCTGATGGTCGGCGACGGCCTCAACGACGGTCCGGCGCTGAAAGCCGCGCATGTTTCGATGGCGCCGGCTTCGGCGAGCGATGTCGGGCAGACGGCCGCCGACCTTATTTTCCTCGGGGATCGGCTGATGCCGGTGGCGACGGCGGTGGGCGCGGCGCGGCGAACACGCGCCGTGGTGCGGCAGAATTTCGCCCTTGCCATCGGCTATAACGCCCTGGCGGTTCCGCTGGCCATTGCCGGGCAGGTGACGCCGCTGGTGGCAGCGCTGGCCATGTCGGGGTCGTCGCTGATCGTCGTTGCCAACGCCCTCCGCCTGCGCAGTGCGGCGCAATGAACGGACTGGCGGTGCTCATCCCTATCGCGCTGCTGCTCGGGCTTGGCGGGTTGGCGGCGTTTTTCTGGGCGGTGCGATCGGGGCAGTTCGACGATCTTGAAGGCGCGGCGCTGCGCATATTGATCGAGTTGGACGAAGCGCCCGCCGCGACCGCACCGGCGCTAGCCGATGGGCCGCGGCCCGCAACGGGCCCTAGAAGCGCAGCCCCACCCCGATGCCGGCCACCAGGGGATTCAACTTGACGCGCACGGTCTGCAGGCCGGCTGCGGTCGTCTGCAGATAGGCATTGGTGCGGATTTCGATGTATTTGACATCGAGGTTGAGGAACACGGTCTTGGTCAGGTCGATATCGGTGCCGGCCTGCGCGGCCCAGCCGACGCTGTCCGACATGCCGACATGGGTGGGGCCAACTGCCGCGACCAGTCCGTCGGATGCCTTGGTGTTCCAGAAGACCGTGTAGTTGATCCCGGCGCCGATGTAGGGGCGGATGCCGCCGGCCGGATTGAAATGCCACTGTGCAGTCAACGTCGGCGGCAGCACCCAGGTCGATGCCAGCTTGCCGATCGAACCGGTGGTGCCGGAAATGCCCGATGCGCTGTGCTTGGTCGTCGCCGCGATCAGCTCGAAACCGATGTTGCCAGTTGCCATGTAGGTGACATCGACTTCCGGCATCACCGAATTGTTGACGCTGACATGTTCGCCGGGGAACGCCGGGAGCACCGAGCCCGAGCTTTCGTTGGGCGCGACGATGATGGCGCGCAACCTTACGAGCACATCACCCTGCGCCGCGCTGGCCGGCGATGTCGCCAACGCCGCCAGAATGCCCGCAGCCGCTATCGTCGAATTCTTCATTTCGAGTCCCTGTTGTTGTCCCGGCGGCCATATTCGGCGGCGCACCGGGGGGACGCATTGATCCAGGGCAAGGCCTTGTTTGATCAAGATCAATGCCGCCGATGACAGCGCCCGGCATCGGTCGGCGATGTGGTCTGTCCTTACCCTGCTGCCGGCCGGCGTCGCCGTTGCAATGATGGCGTCTGCCGCACCTTCACCCGCGTCCGCAGCCCCGGCCATCGTCGTCCTGTGCGCCGGCGGGCATGGCACGCTTCCGGCGCGGCGCGGTGGCGACTGCGCCTCTGGATGCCACGCGCTGTGCCGATCGAAACGCTGCGACAGGGGCAGCGGAGACGATGATTGGTGGCCGGGATCGCCATGAGCGTCCGTTTCGGTAACCAAATATTTTACAGGGATTCGGCGACACGCCATCGACATCCCGCTATAGCCCGGCGAATGCTGGCCGATCTGCACTGCCATGAATGTGCCGTCAGGGATCGTTCCCTGTGTAGCAGCCTGGCGCCCGACCAGCTGCGCCGGCTCAACGGCATCAGCCGTCGTCAGCGGGTGGCGCGTGGCACCACCTGGATCTGGGCGGGCGACGAACAACTGGTCTGTGCCAACGTCATTTCAGGCGTGATGAAGCTGACAGCGTCAACGGCCGATGGCCGTGAGCAGATTGTCGGGATGATCTATCCTGCTGATTTCATTGGTTGCCCCTACCCCGGCGAAGTGCCCTTCGGCATAACTGCCATGACCGATGCCGAGCTTTGCGTGTTTCCGCGCGCACCCTTCCAGCAGATGCTGGAGGATCATATCATGCTGGAGCGCATGTTGACCCAGCGCACGCTGTCGGCCCTGGAGGAGGCGCGCCACCGGATGCTGATGCTGGCGCGGCGCAGCGCCGGGGAAAAGGTGGCGGCATTCCTGCTCGACATGGCCGATCGCATGACCCCGGCGTGCCGGGCGGGCACCCCCAAGCCCAGCGGATTTGCACTGCCGCTGTCACGCAGCGAGATCGCCGATGTGCTGGGGCTGACCATCGAGACCGTCAGCCGCCAGTTCAGCAAATTGAAGGCCGAAGGCTTGATCGAGTTGCCGGGAGACCGGCTGGTCAGCATTCTCGAACCCCGCCGCCTGCAAGAGCGCGCCGATCCCGCCTGAATGTCAGTCCTGCAACGAACGCTGGAGATGCCCCCGCACCTGGCCGCGCACCGGCGTCGTCAAGCGGTCGCCGCCAAGCACCAGCAGCGTCAGTTCCTCAAAGTTGATCGCGCTGCGGCAGCCTTCGAACAGACACCGCATCATGTAGCCGACGGCATCGCGTGACGGCACATTGCCCGTGCCTTGCAGCGCCGCCAGCAGGTCATGCGCGTGCAGCCGGTTGGCAACGTGCTGGTACCGGATCCGCGCCATCAGCACGCGCGCCAGCGGCACCTGGGATTCGGGGCCGAAAATGGTGTCGAGCGCTGCCGTGCAGGTAACTTCATGGCATTCGAGAATCCGCGTCATTTCCCGGCAGACCTGTGCCGCCCCGGCATCGCAACCGGCATCCGGCAGCCTGTCGGCATACGCCTCCAACCGGTCACAGCAATGCCGCAACTCGGCCTGGTTCGCCACCATCGCCGCGACGTCACATTCGGTTATCACCAGCCAGCGCCGACGCGGGGTGGTGTCGACATGAACACGGTGAAGCATGGCAGTCCCCTCCATCGCATGACCTCGCCTGCTGCCCTTAGGCTGCGGAGGCACCGCTGACCTTGATCTGGGTCAAGGTGGACAGCGGGCCCTTGGCGGTTGCACGGTAGGCCGGGGAGGATCGCCGATGCCGATCGTTGCTGCCGATGGAGTCGATGCGGACTGGATGACGGCGGCCCTGCGCGAAGCCGGCGTGCTTGGATCGGCGCGGGTGACCCAGCTTGCGCGTGTCCCGGTCGGCAACGGCCTGGTGGCGGACAGCTACCGCTTCGCACTGGCGTACGATCGTGC
This sequence comes from Sphingomonadales bacterium, assembly GCA_025351405.1. Lineage (GTDB taxonomy): Bacteria > Pseudomonadota > Alphaproteobacteria > Sphingomonadales > Sphingomonadaceae > Sandarakinorhabdus. Next base: position 79,163 of record JANXVZ010000040.1, read on the forward strand.
CGAACCCGATGCGCCGGCGAGCGTGGTCGGCAAGTTTCCGGCGCATGACCCCGCCAGCCGCAGGTCAGGCTCGGACCATCTGTTGTACCTGCGCGAGGTGTCGTTCTACCGCGAACTCGCCGCCAGCCTTGCCATCCACACCCCCCGCTGCCTGTATGCCGAAGTCGACCCCCTTTCGGATGATTTCACCCTTATCCTGGCCGACCTGGCTCCGGCGCGGCAGGGCGACCAGCTCAGCGGCTGTTCGCTGGCCGATGCCGCGACTGCGATGGCCCAGGCGGCCGCCCTTCATGCGCCGCGCTGGGGCGACGACAGCCTTGATGGGCTGGACTGGCTTGTGACGCGACCGGCGACACTGGTGCCGATGGTCGATGCCATGCTGCCCGCGATCATCGCCCTGTTCCGCGATCGCTACGCCGGGGTATTGGAACCGCAGTACATGGCCATGGTCGAAAAGCTGCCGCGCGCCATCGTCGCTGCCCGCAACGCGCCCGGTATCCCGCGCACCGTGATCCATGGCGACTTCCGGCTGGACAACATCCTGTTCGACGTGAATGGCGGCGCATATCCGATGGCGACGCTCGACTGGCAGACCGTCGGCGCCGGGCCGGGATTGACCGATGTCGCCTATTTCCTCTCCGCCGCGCTGGATCCCGACGTGCGACGCGCCAACGAGCAAGGGCTGGTGCGCGGCTACCACGGCGAGCTCCTGCGGCGCGGCGTGACAGGTTATGGTTGGGATGCATGCTGGCGCGACTACCGCCGCCTGACCCTCCACGGCATTCTGATGGGTGTGTTTTCGGCGTTGTCGGTCGCGCGTACCGACCGCGGTGACGCGCTGTTCCTCAAGATGACGCGCGGTGCCTGTGCGCAGGCGGCCGACCATGACAGCTTCGGGTTCTGGCTTGCGGACTAGGACCCCGCACCGTCCAGATACGATACGAAACCCGCCGGCGCATAGGGCCCGAACACCACCTGCTCCAACACGCCAATTCCCGATCGGGTGCCGTCATGGGCCCGCACCACCTGCTGGACATGCAGGTTTTCGGGTGCCAGCAGATCAAGCGCCATCGGGTCGAAACTTTCGCCGCCGATGGCAAGTTCGCCCTTCCACATCCCCTGCGCCCAGACCGGGTGGCCATAGCCCAGCCCCTTCATCTGGAAGCGCAGAATCGGCTCGAGCGTCAGCGTCCGCACCGTCCCATCAAGCCCGACAAGGTCGATTTCGGCTGACTTCGCCAGCCGGGTTCCCGGCACATAGCGGACCCGGTGCCGGGCCGTCGCCATCCGCTGCACCCGGCCATCCTCGGTCGCCGGAATGTCGGCAGTGGCGGCATAGGAGGGTGCGGCAAAGCCTTCGCGCACCAGTGCTTCGCCCCCTGTTCCATCGAAAAAGATGGCGTGGGTGATCCCGTCTTCCCAGACAATCGGCGCCCACAGGAAAAACGCCGCCATCGGCAAACCGGGGGCGCCGCCAGTCTCGGGCTCACCGACCTTGCGAACGCCCCAACTGCGGTCCTTGGTGCCGATGCACAGCATTTCATCGACGACAATCTCGCCATCGGGGTGACGGATGACGCCACTCCAGCGCCCGAACTGGTCGAAACGCGTCGCATCCATGACCTTGCGGCCCCCGTGCCACAGCGTCTGCCGCGCCTCCTCGATCGCGGCGGTGCGCGCCGAAAAGGTCAGGTCACATGAAATGCCACTACTGTTGTTGTCGATGACCAGCCGCGTCCGCCGCATCGGCTCGACAATATCGAGCCGGAAGGGGCCTACACACATCTCCGTTCGTTCCACCGGCGCCCGGCGCGAGCCGTAAAAGCAATGCTGGCGCCCGCCGGGCAGAACGACGCTGAAGGCGCAATCGAGAATGCCGCGGTTGGGGTAGATCGCCATGCCGACCCCGAAATAATAACTGCCATCTGCCGCATAGCCGTTGAACCAGGTCCGGTCATAGGCATTGCGATCGCTGGTGGCGACGACGGCGACCGGCTCCGGAGTCTGGTGGACGGGATAGTCGTCGAGCGTATTGAGCATGGAATCTCCCCGCGTTTCCGTTACCCTAGGATCGATTTGGCGCAGATAGAAGCGCCGGGCTTTTGCGCAGGGCGACACGACGCAAGGGCAGCAGTGGCCGGAACCGCAACGACTGGCGCTTGTTTAGCGGTGGCCGATGGTGCACCTTTCCACGGCCATGATTGCGGGCCCCGGAAGGCAGGCACACTATGTTGAAGCGCAGGCTGCCCCGATTGCTGGCGGCGTTGCTGGTGGTGGCAGTGCTGGTGATCGGCGCGTTCGCCGCCTTTGCCTGGCGCACCGCCATCGCCCCCATCGCACCGCCGGCCGCCGCCAGCTTTGCCGCGGCGCAGGTCGAACAGGGCCGCATTCTCGCCGCCGCCGGCAACTGCGTCGCCTGCCACCACGGCAGCGCCGGCGCATTGGCGGGCGGCTACCCGCTCAAGACCGGTTTCGGCACGATTTATTCGCCCAACATCACCTCCGACGCCGATACCGGCATAGGGCGCTGGTCGCTCGCTGCCTTCACCCGGGCCATGCACGAAGGTGTCGCACGCGACGGCAGCCATTTGTTCCCGGCCCTGCCCTATGACCATTTCACCAAGGTTTCGGACGCCGATGTCGCCGCCATCTATGCCTGGCTGATGACCCAGCCGGCGGTTCGCGCCGTGTCGCCGGCCAATACCATTCCGTTTCCCCTGAACATCCGCGCCCTGCAGGCCGGGTGGAAGATGCTGTATTTCCACCCCGGCCGCTTTGTCGCCAATCCGGCCAAAAGCGCCGAATGGAACCGCGGTGCCTATCTGGCTGAAGGCATTGCACATTGCGGCGGCTGCCATACGCCGCGCGGGGCGCTCGGTGCGGAAAAGCCCGATGTCGCTTATGCCGGCGCGGCGCTTAACGGCTGGATCGCACCGCCGTTGACGGCCGCCAATCCCGCCCCCGTGGCCTGGACCGCAGCGGCGCTGGCGACCTATCTGCGCATCGGCAGCGAGCCGCAGCACGGCAGCGCGGCGGGGGACATGTCCGGCGTCGTCCATGTCGGCATGGCAGCGCTGCCCGATAGCGACGTCAGGGCAATCGCGACCTATATCGCCGATGGCAACGCGTCCGCCACCCGCAGCGCCGGCGACGCCGCCGCGCTCGCCCGCGCCGCGGCCGTCGTCACTTCGACGACCGATCCTGATGCACGGCTTTATGCGACCGCCTGCGGGTCGTGCCATTACGCCGGCGGCAAGCCCCCCGGCGACGCCCGCCCCGACCTGGCGCTGAACACGGCGCTGTGGCTGGATGCACCCGACAATTTCATCCAGGTCGTGCTGCATGGTATCGGCGTCCATGACGGCGCACCCGGCGTGATGATGCCGGGCTATGGCCGCGGCTTCAGCGATGCCGACATCGCCCGCATCGCTGCGTATTTGCGCCGCACCCGCACGACGCTGGCGCCATGGCATGACGTCCCCGGGCGAATCGCCGACATCCGCAAACAGAGTGACAGCGCGTCATGAGCACCAGTTTTGAACTGAACGGATCACCCGTCACCGTCGATGTTCCCGCCGACAGCCCGCTCTTGTGGGCGATCCGCGACAGCCTCGGCCTGACGGGCACCAAGTTCGGCTGCGGCATCGGCATGTGCGGCGCCTGCACGGTCCATGTCGAGGGCCGTGCCACCCGGTCGTGCATCACCGCCATCGGCCAGGTGGCCGGGGCAAAGGTTACCACCATCGAAGGCCTGGATCCTGCCGGCGCCCACCCGTTGCAGACGGCATGGATCGAAGCGCAGGTGCCGCAGTGCGGCTACTGCCAATCGGGCCAGATCATGCAGGCGGTGACACTGCTGGCAGACTTCCCCGACCCCAGCGATGCCGATATCGACGCGGTGATGAACGGCAACCTGTGCCGGTGCATGGCCTATGTCCGCATCCGCAAGGCGATCAAGGCCGCCGCTGCGGGCATGAGGAGCGCGGCCCATGCATAAGATGCGCGATGCCGTCGGCGACGCCGTGCCGACACGGCGCGGCTTCCTCATCCTCGCTGGTGCGGCGGGCGCCAGCTTCGGCTTTGCCCGCGCCTTTGCAAGCGTCGAGGATACGCCGGCGGTGGGTGTCCCCGCCCCAGCGCCAAGTGACCTGTTCGAACCGACGATCTGGTACGGCATCGCGCCCGACGGCAGCGTTACCGTCAACATCATCCGGGCTGAAATGGGGCAGCACGTCGGCACGGCGCTGGCGCGGATCGTGGCGGAAGAACTGGCTGTCGATTGGGACAAGGTCCGCATCGTCCATGTCGACAGCGACCCGAAGTGGGGAACGATGGTCACCGGGGGCAGCTGGTCGGTGTGGCAGACCTTTCCCTTGTATAGCCAGGCCGGGGCGGCAGGGCGCATCGCGCTGATTGAAGCGGGGGCAAAACTGCTCGGCGTCGCTGCGTCCGCGTGCACGGCGGCGGCCGGCAAAGTCAGCGGCGGCGGACGGTCGGTGGCTTATGGCGATATCGTTTCGAAGGGCAGCGTTGCACGCCGCTTCACCGACGCCGAGCTCAAGGCCCTGCCAATAAAGCCGGTCGCCGAGCGCAAGCTGATCGGGCAGCCGGTGCCGGCGCGCGACATCCCCGACAAGACCAACGGCAAGGCGCGCTATGGCATCGACGCGGTGTTGCCGGGCATGGTCCATGCCCGGCCGAAAATCCCCCCGACCCGCAATGATTCCAAGGTGGTATCGGTTGACGACAGCGCCGCGAAAACGCTGCCCGGCTATATCCGCAGCATCACGCTGGATGACCCATCGGGCACGGTTCCGGGCTGGGTAATGGTCATCGCCGACAGCGCGGTGACGGCGGACCGAGCTTGCGACCTCGTCAAGGTCGAATGGGCGAGCGGCGCTGCGGCGGGGGTATCCGAAAAGGCCATCCAGGATCATGGCGCATCGCTGATCACGGGCAGCGGCGGCGCACTGGTGGTCGATGATCGCGGTGTCGAGGAAGCGTTTGGCGCCGCCAGGACCCGGATCGAAGCGACCTACACCACCAGCAGCGTCCTGCATTTCCAGCTGGAGCCGGTCAATGCACTGGCCACGCAAGTCGGCGACACCTGGGAAATCCATACCGGCAACCAATGGCAATCGCTCATCCTGCCGACCCTGGCAAAAGCCCTGGGCGTGCCCGAGACCAAGGTGGTGATGAAGACATACCTACTCGGCGGCGGTTTCGGGCGGCGGCTGAACGGCGACTATGCCGTGCCGGCGGCGCTGGCGGCAAAGGCGATGGGCAAGCCCGTCAAGATGCTGTTGACCCGCGCTGACGATGCACGGTTCGATTCGATCCGTTCGCCATCGGTGCAGGTGTTGCGCATGGCGCTCGACGCTGACGGCCACGCCACGGCGATGGAGCACCATGCGACCGCCGGTTGGCCGACGCAGGTAATGGTCCCGGCGTTCATGCCAAAGGGCAAGAACGGCATTGCCTATGACCCTTTCGCGATTTCGGGTGCAGACCATTGGTATGATGTCGGTGCGCACCGGGTGCGGGCGATATCGAACGACCTCGCCAATTCCACCTTCCGTCCCGGCTGGCTGCGATCGGTCGGGCCGGGCTGGACCAACTGGGCGGTGGAATCGTTCATGGACGAGGCAGCGCATGCGGCAAAAGTGGATCCGCTGGCCTTCCGGCTGCGGATGCTCAACGGCAAGGGTGGCGGAAAGGGTGGCGGAACGGTTGGCGCCAAGGCCGACAACGCCGGATCGGCACCAAACGCCGTCGGCGGCGCATCGCGACAGGCCGAGGTGTTGCGGCAGGTCGCGGCAAGGGCCGGCTGGGGTACGCCGATGCCAAAGGATACCGGCCTCGGCATCGCCACGACCTTCGGACAGGAACGCGACATGCCGACCTGGGTTGGCTGCGTTGCCAAGGTACGGGTGGATCGCACATCCGGCAACGTAAAGGTCGTCAAGCTGTCGATCGTCGTCGATGCCGGTACGATTGTCGATCCCGAAGGCGCGCTGGCCCAGGTCGAAGGAGGCGCACTCTGGGGGATGAGCATGGCGCTGTTCGAAGGCACCGAGATTGCCAACGGCCAGGTTCGCGATACCAACCTCGATACCTACACGCCGCTGCGCATCGGCGATGTGCCCGAACTCGATATCAGCTTCATCGACAGCACCGAAGTGCCTGTCGGGCTGGGGGAGCCGGGGACAACGGTTGTCGGCCCGGCGATTGCCAACGCCATCTTTGCCGCGGTCGGCGTGCGGTTGCGCCATATTCCCATCCGTGCGGACGCGGTCAGGGCAGCGTTGGCATAACGCCGGGGCGGATGTTCGAACCCGCAAGGCTTTGGCGCAGGGTGCGGCAATTGCGTAGCGGTGCCACGGCGCATCGCCTCGGCTATGCATGTCTGCATGGCCGCTCTCGCCCTCGATGTTGCCGCACTGGCAAAGTCCGTTCCGGGCGGCCGGATGCTGTTCTCGGGGCTCGATCTGGCGGTTGCCGCCGGCGAAATCGTTGCGATCATGGGCGAATCGGGGGCCGGGAAATCGACCCTGCTCAACCTCGTCGCCGGCCTCGACACTGCCGATGGCGGTCGCGTCACCGTCGATGGCGTCGCGCTGTCGGGGCTTGACGACGACGCGCGAACGGCGTTGCGCCGGGACCGCATCGGCTTTGTATTCCAGGCTTTCCACATCCTGCCGCACCTGACGCTGGCGCAAAACATCGCGTTGCCACTGGTGCTAGGCAGCGACAGCGCCGACGCCATCGCCCGCGCCGAAGCGATGCTGGCGGCAGTCGGGCTGGCCGGACGCGGCGCCGACTATCCGGCGCAGCTTTCGGGTGGCGAGCTGCAGCGGATCGCCATCGGCCGCGCCCTGGTACATCGCCCGGCGCTGATCCTTGCCGATGAACCGACCGGCAATCTCGATGCCGAAACGGCGGAGCGTATTCTGGCATTGCTGGTGGAAGCCGTGCGGTCGTCGGGGGCCGGCGCCGTCATCGTCACCCATTCCGACCGTGCGGCAGCGGTGGCGGACCGGGTCCTGGTGCTTGGGGCGTCCGGGCTGGGCCCTCGTTGATCGACACCGCCGCCCGCTGGATGATGCTTGGCGAATGGCGGGCGCATCCGGCACGGGTGGCGGTTGCGGCGCTTGCCATCGCCATCGGCGTGGCGCTGGGGCTGGCGGTGCATATCGTCAACCAGTCGGCACTCGGCAGCTTTGCCAAGGCGCTGGCGAGCGTCAACGGCGCTGCCGACCTGCAGGTGCATTCCACCAGCCCGACAGGTTTCGACGAGGCGCTTTATCCGCGGCTGGCGCGGTTGCCCGGGGTCGCCGCCGCCAGCCCGGTGGTGGAACTCGTTGCCGGCAACAACGGCACGAAGCTGACGCTGATCGGGCTCGATATCCTGCGGGCGGTGAAGGTAACGCCGGCCCTCGTCGCCAGCGCCGGCATCGGCAGCCCCATTGCCGGCGGCCAGAACCCCTTTGCCACCGACGCCCTCGCCCTGTCGCCCGCTGCATTGGCCGACAGCGGCCGCAAGGTCGGTGACCATATCACCGTTACCGCGGTGGGGCGCAGCGTGGATTTCACCATCGCGTCCGTGCTTGCGGGCGACAATGAAGCCATCGCGGTCGCCGACATTGCGGCGGTGCAATGGCGCCTCGGGCAGATCGGCCGCCTCCAGCGCGTCGATCTAAAGCTTGCCGAAGATGCCGACGCCGCCGCTGTGGGGGGCGCCATAACCGCCATGCTTCCGGCCGACGCCCAACTGGTCACGCCGCGCAGCGAAGCCAACCGCACCGAAAGCCTGTCGCGCGCCTATCGCGTCAACCTCGAAATGCTGGCCATGATGGCGCTGCTGACCGGCGGGTTCCTTGTCTATTCGGCGCAATCGCTGTCGGTGGCACGGCGGCGGCCGCAGTTTGCGCTGCTGCGCGTGCTGGGGCTGAAACGTGGCAGGCTGTTGCGCCAGATGGTGTTGGAGGGCGGCATCGTCGGTATCATCGGCGCTGTGATGGGGCTGGCGATGGGCATCGGACTGGCAAGCCTGGCGGTCGATCGCCTTGGCGGCGATCTTGGTGGCGGCTATTTCCGCGGCAGCCACCCCGAACTGATGCTTTCGCCTGGTGCAGCGCTGGTATTCATGGGGCTTGGCATCGCCGTTGCCATGGGCGGCAGCCTGATGCCGGCATTGGAGGCGGCACGCGCCCAGCCGGCGGTCGCGCTGAAGACCATGGGCGACAGCAGCGACCCGACGCATCACCCGCTGGCATGGCCGGGGCTGGCGTTGCTGGGGCTTGGCGCGATTGCAGCATTGGCGCCGCCGGTCCTCGAATTGCCGCTGTTCGGGTATGCAGCGATGGCGTTGATGCTCGCGGGCGGGGTACTGGCCATGCCATGGCTGGCGCGAACGTTGCTGGCGCCGCTGCAGTCGGTCGCTGCCGGCCCGGCGCTCGGTCTGGCACTCAAGCGCCTGTGGGGTGCCCCGGGCCAGGCCGCCGTGGCGCTGTGCGGGATCGTCGCCAGCACCAGCCTGATGGTCGCCATGGCGGTAATGGTCACCAGCTTTCGCGGATCGGTCGATGACTGGCTTGTGCAGATCCTGCCGTCCGACCTTTATCTCCACATCGAAGGCGCAGAGGCTGGCGGGCTCGATACCAACATGCAGGCGCGGCTTGCGGCGACGCCGGGCGTTTCCAGCATTCGCTTTGTCCGCAGCCTGCCGCTGCGCCTGTCGCCCGAGCGCCCCCCCATCGCGCTGACCGCGCAACCGCTCGATCGGCGCAACCCCGATAGCCATCTGCCGCTGCTCCGTCCCAGCCTTGCGGCACCCCCGGGCGAGATTCCGGTGTGGGTCTCGGAACCGATGGTGTGGCTGTACGGCAAGCACGCCGGTGAACGCATGACCCTGCCGCTGGGCGACCGTGCGCGGCCGGTGTTCATCGCCGGCGTTTGGCGCGATTATGCCCGGCAATTTGGCGCGATCACCATGGCAAGCGCCGATTTTACCGCACTCACCGGCGACGCCACGCGCAGCGAGGCCGCCATCGATGTCGTCCCCGGCACGCCGCTGCCCGCCCTCACCTCCGCACTGCGCCAGCGCCTGCCGGCGGGCATTGCCCGGCAGGCGCAATTCGCCGAACCGCGCCAGATGCGCGTCATGGCCCTGGCGCTGTTCGATCGCAGCTTTGCGGTGACTTATGCGCTGGAGGCCATCGCCATCGGCATCGGCCTCGCCGGTGTCGCGGCGACCTTTTCCGCGCAAACACTGGCGCGGCGCCGCGAGTTCGGAATGTTGCGTCACATCGGCGTATCACGACGGCAGGTCACGGCGATGCTGGCGGCAGAAGGCGCGCTGCTCGGTGCCATCGGCGGCATCGCCGGCATCGCGCTCGGCGTCGTCATGAGCCAGGTGCTGATCCATGTCGTCAACCCGCAGTCCTTCCACTGGACGATGGACACGCGACTGCCATGGGCCCTGTTCGCAGCGCTGCTGGCGGCATTGGTGGTCGCTGCAGCGGGGACGGCGGTGCTCGCGGGGCGGCGGGCGCTGTCGGCCGATGCCGTGCGCGCCGTGCGGGAGGATTGGTGATGCGCTGGCTGCTGGTCGTGCTGGCGTTGCTGCTCGGTGCAGCCGGCCCGGTGTTGCCCGATTACGCCGTGGTCAAGCCCGGCGCCGTGCTGCGATTTCCCGCGGATCATGGGGCACACCCGGAATTTCGCACCGAATGGTGGTATGTCACCGGCTGGCTGCGCACCGCCGATGGCAAGGACCTGGGTTTCCAGTTCACCGTCTTCCGCACCCGGCCACCGGTCGACCAGGCAAACCCCAGCCGGTTTGCGGCAAAGCAGGTGATTTTCGCCCATGCGGCACTCTCGGACCCGTCCATCGGACACCTGCTCCACGACCAACGCATCGCCCGTGCCGGCTTTGGCCTTGCCGATGCGGCGATCGGCAATGCCCGGCTGGTCATCGACGACTGGCAGTTGCTGCGGGCCGCCGATGGCCGATTTCACGCCGCCGTCGCCAGCCGCGCAAAAGGCAGCGCCTTTGCCCTCGACCTGACGCTGACGCCCGGCCAGGCGGAACTGCTGCAGGGTGACGCCGGCTACAGTCGCAAGGGGCCAAGCGCGCGGGAAGCCAGTCATTATTACAGCGTGCCGCACCTTCGCGTCACCGGCAGTGTGGTGCGCGGCGGCGTGCGGCAGGCGGTGACCGGCACCGCCTGGCTCGACCGCGAATGGTCGTCCACCCTGCTCAACCCCGCTGCGGTCGGGTGGGACTGGACCGGCCTCAACCTCGATGATGGCAGCGCGCTGACACTGTTCCGCGTCCGCGATGCCAAGGGCGCGGCGTTATGGGCCGGGGGTTCGCTGCGGCGCGGCGATGGTAGCCGGTTGACGTTCGCGCCGGGGGACGTCCGCTTTGCCAGCGCCAGGCAGTGGCGATCACCGCGCACCGGCGCGTTATATCCTGTCGCACCAGTGGTCGGCGCCCGCATTGACGGTCGGTGGCACGAATGGCCAGTGACGCCGCTGTTCGACGACCAGGAACTCGACAGCCGACGCGGCGGCGGGCCGGTGTACTGGGAAGGCGCGGTGCGGGTGCCGGGCGGGCGCGGGTATCTGGAGCTCACCGGCTATCAGTCGGCGCTGAAGATGTAGGAAGCTCTACCGCTTCCACCAAACCCGCTCTAGGCTGCCGAAATGCCCGACACGCACCCTTCCGGAACGCGAATCCCCGAAACGCGAATCCCCGAAGCGCAACCCCCCGAAACGCAACCCAATGTCTTCGCGCCGCCCCTCGCCGCCCCGGTTCCGCGCGGCATGTGCACGGATTGCGGGATTTCGCGCACCGCCAGCCCCGGCGATTGCGGCAGTGCCTGCCAGTTCATCAAGCCCGATTATCCGGCGCTGGAGGCACGGGTGCATGGACGCTCTCGCGATCCGGCCAAGCAGGACGAGCTGTTTTTCGGGCCGTTCCAGCAGATGCTGCGGGCATCGCTGCGGCCTGCCATTCCCGGCGCGCAATGGACGGGCATCACCACGCGCATCGCCGAAAGGTTGCTGGAAACCGGCGCTGTCGATGCAGTGCTGACGATGGCGCCCGATGCCGACGACAAGTGGAAACCGGTGCCCGTGATCGTGACGAAGCCAGCGGGCATGGCGCAGGTTCGCGGCATGCGGATGGGCTATGCGCCGTTGCTGGCGTTGCTCGAACCGGCGCGCGCGGCCGGGCACCGCCGCGTCGCCATCATTGGCATTCCTTGCCAGGTCCATGCCCTGCGCGCGCTGGAGCAGACGCTGGGTTTTGAACGCCTGTATGTCATCGGTACACCGTGTTCCGACAACACCACGACGGCCAATTTCCACGAATTCCTGGGTCTGCTGAGCGACCGGCCCGAAGCCATCACCTATCTCGAATTTCGCGCCGATTACCATGTCGAACTGCGTTTCGACGACGGCCGGGTCAAGGCCATCCCGTTCCTGATGCTGCCGCTGGCGGATCTGCGCCCGGATTTCTTCCCGCTGACCTGCCGGACCTGCGTCGACTACACCAACAGCCTTGCCGACATCACTGTCGGATACATGGGTGGCACCGGCGAACAATGGCTGATCGTTCGCAATGCCCGCGGTGCCGAACTGGTGGCGCTGCTCGGCACCGAACTGCAAAGCGGACCGCCACAGGATTCGGGAAAGCGCACCGGCCCGGTCAAGGGCTTCATGGCCAATGTCGAGCGCGCTGCGGGCGGGCTCCCATTGCGCCGGATGCCGCAATGGCTTCGGCCGATCATGGGCTGGCTGATGCCCCGTATCGGGCCAAAGGGCCTCGAATTCGCCCGCACCCGCGTCGAGATGAAAGCGATCGAGACGGTTCTCCACCTGCGCCGTGAAAAGCCGCGCAGGATGAAGGCGATGGTGCCGGCGCACGTCTGGGCGCTGGTGGCGCCCTATGGCCTGCAGCCAGGTCCGGGTGAAGGTGATCAGGGCTGATCAGGGCTTATCAGGTGGGGACATCTGCCAAAGGCGCAGGCGGCTGGCACGTCTCGCAGGCGAAAACGCGGCGATTGGCGATCTCGAACTTGCGGATGTCGGTGGCGCAAGCCGGGCAAAAAGGCTTGCCGAAAATGTTGACGCGTTCGCCGTAACGGCTGCGCGATTTCTTGACGCCATCGACGGTGATGATGGCGTTGTTCTTGACGCCGATCTCCAGCAAATTCACCGCATCGCGCCAGATCGAGTCGTATTTTTCGCGTGTCACGGATTTGCCCTGCACCTGCGGGTGCAGCCGCTGTCGCCACAGGATTTCGCTGCGATAGATGTTGCCGATCCCGGCGATCACCGATTGGTCCATCAACAACTGGCCAATCGCAGTGCGGCTTTTGGCGATGCGTTGCCAGGCACGCTCCGGGTCGGCATCGGCGCGCAGCACATCGGGGCCGATGCGGCTGGTCAGTGCCAGTACGCCGGCTTCGTCGAGAACTTCGCAGATCGTCGGGCCGTTGATATCGACGACATGGCTGCTGCTCATCATGCGCACGCGCACGGCACCGCGCGGCTCGGCAGCCGGCCGTTTCGAAGTCCGGAACTGGCCGAACAGGCCGAGATGCACATGCAGCACCGCGCCGCCGGCAAAGCGATACAGCAGGTGCTTGCCATAGGCATCGATACCCGTGCAGGTCTGGCCGTCGAGCAGGTCGGCACCCTCGGCAAAACGGCCTTGTGGTGAAGCGATGTCGAGCGCCTGGCCAACAAGCATCGGGCGCTGGTCGCGCGCGGCACGGTGGATGGTATGGCCTTCAGGCATGGATCGGTGCTTCCCGGGACGATGTGAGAATTCACACACCGGATAACGACGCTGCGGACCGGCGATAAGCGTCCACATCCGCACAGGTTGGCCGGCTGTCGCCGTGTCGGCGACAGGCGTATCGGCGGGGCCTCGCATATGGCGCCAACAGCGACTACGCATCAGCAATGGCAAGCGCAACGGATGACAGTCGGACATGAGCGCCTGGAAGCTCGGCATAATCGGCGGGTCGGGATTATATGCGCTCGATGCGCTGGAGGATTCGCGCTGGGTGACGGTGGCCAGCCCGTGGGGCGAGCCGTCCGACGCGGTGCTGACCGGGCGTATCGGCAGTGTGCGGGTGGCGTTTCTGCCGCGCCACGGCCGCGGACACCGTGTACCGCCCGGCGAGCTCAACGTCCGTGCCAACATCGACGTGCTGAAGCGGCTGGGTTGCACCGATGTGCTGGCAGTATCCGCGGTCGGCTCGCTTAACGAAGCAATGGCGCCGGGCGATTTTGTTGCCGTCGACCAGTTCATCTACCGCACAAGGGCCCGGCCGCCGAGCTTCTTTGGCACCGGCATGGTGGCACATGTGCCGATGGCCGACCCGGTATGCCCGCGCCTCACCGCGCTTGCGGCCGATGCCGCCGCGGCGGCCGGAGCAAGACTCCACTATGGCGCGACCTATCTGGCGATGGAGGGCCCGGCCTTTTCAACCCGCGCCGAAAGTCGCCTGTATCGAAGCTGGGGCTGCGATGTCATCGGCATGACGGCGATGCCCGAGGCGCGCCTGGCCCGCGAGGCAGAGCTGCCCTATGCGTTGCTGGCGATGGTCACCGACTATGATTGCTGGCGGGACCGCGGCGACGTCGACATGGCGGAGATCATCCGGGTGATGGGGGCGAATGCCGCAATCGCGCGGGCAGCGGTGGTGGCGCTGGTGCGCAGCCTGCCGGCAGAGCGCCCGGCTTCGCCGCTGGACACGGTGCTCGATTCCGCTTTGATCACTGCGCCCGAAGCGCGCGATGCGCGATTGCTGGCAAAGCTCGATGCGGTTGCAGGGCGGGTGCTCGGATTGCGCTAGCGCCCGTTGCGACACCAAAAACCTTGGACCCGTAACCAACACTCCGTAAGACAGTCGCGACCCCGGAGAATGCCAGAATGACCGCTCCCTTGCGCAACTACGACAACGCCGAGCTGCGTCGCCTCGACGTGGCGCACCACCTGCAATCGCAAGCGGATTGGGCGGCGCTGGCAGCACAGGGCGGCAGCCGCATCATCGTGCGCGGCGAGGGCTCGACGATCTGGGATGCAGAGGGGAATGAAATCCTCGACGGCATGGCCGGGCTGTGGTGCGTTGCCGTTGGCTATGGCCGCGAGGAACTGGCGCGCGCCGCCTATGACCAGATGTGCGAACTGCCCTATTACAACAGCTTCTTCAAGACCGCGAACCCGCCCAGCGTGCGGCTGGCGGCGCGCATTGCCGGGCTTACGGCGGGGCTGTTGCCGCACGTCATGTTCAATTCGTCGGGGTCGGAAGCCAATGACACGGTGTTCCGCATGGTGCGCCACTATTGGCAGGTGAAGGGCGAACCCGGGCGCCAGATCTTCATCAGCCGCCACAACGCCTACCACGGCACCACCGTCGCCGGTGCCAGCCTGGGCGGCATGGCGGCCATGCACGCCCAGGGCGGCACGCTCGGCGGTATCGAGCATGTCATGCAGCCCTATGGCTTCAACGAGCAGCACCAGGGCGAAAGCGACGACGCCTTTGCCGCCCGGGCTGCGCAGGCCATCGAGGATCGCATCATCGAAGTCGGACCCGAGCGTGTCGCGGCTTTCATCGGCGAGCCCGTGCAGGGGGCGGGCGGCGTCATCATCCCGCCGCCGGGCTATTGGCCGCGCGTCGAGGCGATCTGCCGCAAATACGGCATCCTTCTCGTCTGTGACGAAGTCATCACCGGCTTTGGCCGCACCGGGCGCTGGTTCGGCCACCAGACGATGGGCATCCGCCCCGACATCATCGCCATGGCCAAGGGCCTGTCGTCAGGCTATCTGCCGATCAGCGCGACGGCGGTGTCGGCCGAAATCGTCGATGTTCTCAAGACCGGCGGTGAATTCGTTCATGGCTTCACCTATTCGGGCCACCCGGTCGCCTGCGCGGTCGCGCTCGCCAACATCGACATCATCGAGCGCGAGGGGCTGGTGGAGCGCACCCGCGACATCACCGGGCCGTTGCTGGCAACAAAGCTGGCGCCGCTCGCAGATCATGCGCTGGTCGGAGAAGTTCGCAGCATCGGACTGCTCGGTGCGGTCGAGATCGTCGCCGACAAGGCCAGCCGGGCACGCTTCGGCGGCCGCGAGGGCCACGCCGGGCCGATCGTGCGGGATGCCTGCATCGCCCGCGGCCTGATGGTGCGCGCCATCCGCGACACCATCGTCACCTGCCCGCCGCTGGTCGTGACCGAAGCGGAAATCGGGCGCATCGCCGCGATAATCCACGATTCCCTCGATGCCAACGCGGACAAGCTCGCCGCCCTGTGATGCAGCACCTGGAGATCGACACACCGGCAGGGCCGATTGCCGTGCTGCAATGGCATGACGCGCCTGCCGATGCGCCGCGCCTGCACTTTGCCCATGCCACCGGCATGAACGCCAATCTTTACGCCCGGATGCTGGCGCCGCTGGTGACGCGCTTTCGCATTACTGCCAGCGACACGCGCGGGCATGGCCGCTGCCGTCTGACCGCCGACCCCGGGGCGTTGACCGGCTGGGAGCAATTTTCCGACGACCTTGTCGGGCTGCTGGACAGCATCGATCCCGGGGCGCCGTGGTTGCTCGCCGGGCACTCGCTGGGCGGCGCCGTCTCGCTGCTCGCCGCTGCCCGTTCGCCGCGAAGGGTCGCCGGACTGGCGCTGATCGACCCTGCCGCACTGCCCTTCGACGTCGCCCGCGCCCAGCGCGCCGGCACGCCTGCCCCCAACCCGATGGCCGACCAGGCTGCGCGCCGCCGCGCCGATTTTGCTTCCCGCGCCGAGGCGCGCGCCGCCTATGCTGGCCGCGGCGTCTTCAAAAGCTGGTCCGACGCCGATCTCGACGCCTATCTCGCCGATGGCCTGCGCGACACCGCAAATGGCGTGACCCTGGCCTGCGCGCCCGCCTATGAGGCCGCAACCTTTCGGGCTGTCTCGGCCCATGTCGAGGACGCGCTGGCGTGCCTTGCCATTCCTTTTGCCATCATCGCCGGTGAACATGGTTCGACCGTGCCACCCGCCGAATTCGCCGCCTTCGCCGCCCACAGCCGTTGCGTTGCGGCCGAACGCCTGCCCGGCACCACGCACTTCGTGCCGCTGGAACGCGGCGACGCCGTGTGCGCTGCAATAGATCTGGTGGCGATTTCTGCACTTTAGGGATTACCCGCGGTCGATGCCGGCCCACAATGCCGGCGCGCAATCAAAGTGCCAAAACCGCCCCACGCCCTCGCGACAAGAAAGCGAGTGCCGAACCGGGCGCGCAAGCGTTACAGCATGCGACACCTATCGGGAGCCACACCATGCGCCGCGTCTTTCTTCTCACCCCCCTGCTCATCCTCGCGGCCTGCGGGGATAAGGCCGATCTGCCGGTAACCGCCGGCCAGGGCGCCAACCCGACCTTGCCGGCGCCGAAATCGATGATGTTGCCCACCGTCAAGGTCGCCAAGGTCATCGGATGGCAGGCCAATCAGGCGCCGGCACCGGCAGCGGGACTCGTCGTCAATGCCTTTGCCAAGGGCCTCAGCCATCCGCGCTGGCTTTACACCCTGCCGAATGGCGACGTGCTGGTGGCGGAAACCAACGGCCCGGCGAAATCGGACGACAACAAGGGCTTCATGGGCTGGGCGCAGAAGCTGGTGATGGGCCGCGCCGGGGCAACGGTGGCGGCGCCGAACCGCATCAGCCTGCTGCGCGACGCCAATGGCGATGGCGTCGCTGAAATGCGCACGGTGTTCATTTCGGGGCTCAGCTCGCCCTTCGGCATGACACTCGTCGGCAACGACCTGTTCGTCGCGGAAACCGACAAGCTGACGCGCTTTGCCTACACCCCCGGTGCGGCCAGCATCACCACGCCGGGCGTCAAGGTTGCCGACTTGCCGGGTGGGCCGCGCAACCATCACTGGACCAAAAATGTCATCGCTTCGGCCGATGGCAAGACCCTGTATGTCTCGGTCGGCTCCAATTCCAATGTCTATGAAAACGGTGCCGATATCGAACAAAACCGGGCCGATATCCTGGCAATAGACCCGGCCACCGGGGCGGCCCGGGTATTCGCCACCGGCTTGCGCAACCCGGTCGGGCTGGCGTGGAACCCTGTCACCGGTGATTTGTGGACAGCGGTCAACGAACGCGACGAGCTCGGGTCCGACCTGGTGCCGGACTATATGACCAGCGTGAAGGCGGGCGCGCACTATGGCTGGCCGTGGAGCTGGTATGGCAACCATGTCGACGTTCGCGTCAAGCCGCAGCGCCCGGACATGGTGGCACGCGCCATCGCACCCGATTACGCGCTGGGGCCGCACACCGCCAGCCTGGGGTTGAGCTTTGCCGCGCCCAACCAGGCGCTCGGCGCGGGCTATGCTGCGGGGGCCTTCGTTGGCCAGCACGGATCGTGGAACCGCAATCCGGTATCGGGCTACAAGGTCGTGTTCGTCGGTTTCGATGCTGCCGGCAAGCCGCAGGGCCTGCCGCGCGACGTGCTCGGCGGCTTCCTGTCGGACAAGGGCGAGGCGCATGGCCGCCCGGTCGGTGTTACCTTCGACAAGCCGGGCGCGCTGCTGGTGGCGGATGATGTCGGCAACACCGTGTGGCGGGTAACAGCGGGGCAAAGCGTGGCGACCCGCTGAGCGCGACGTCAGCGGGCGACGGCACGGCGCGTCGCCGCGGGGGGTGACGCGGGGCGCGCCACGGCGTATCGGAACAGCATAATCGGGAGGTCCCAGCCATGAACGTTCACGCACCCATCACTGCCCACACCGCCCCTGAATGGCCGGCGTTCGATTGGGCCGACCCCTTGCTCCTCGATGCCCAGTTGACCGATGAGGAGCGCATAATCCGCGATGCGACGCGCAGCTTCTGCGATACGCAGCTGATGCCGGTGGTGAAGGAGGCCAACCGCCACGAAAAGCACGATCCGGCATTGATGCGAAAGTTTGGCCAGGCCGGCCTGCTCGGGCCGACCATCAAGGGCTATGGCTGCGCCGGCGCATCCTATGTCGCCTATGGCCTTGTCGCGCGCGAGGTCGAGCGCGTCGATTCCTCCTATCGCTCCGGAATGTCGGTACAGTCGAGCCTCGTCATGTATCCGATCTGGGCCTATGGCACCGAGGCGCAGCGGGAACGCTATCTGCCCGGCCTGGCATCGGGGGAGTTGATCGGCAGCTTTGGACTTACCGAACCCGATGCCGGATCCGACCCCGGCGGCATGAAGACCCGCGCCAAGGCGACGGCCGGCGGCTACACCCTCAACGGCGCCAAGATGTGGATCACCAATTCGCCGATCGCCGACGTCATGGTCGTTTGGGCAAAGTGCGAAGACGACAAGATTCGCGGCTTTATCGTCGAGCGCGGCGATATCGGGCTTTCGACACCCAAGATCGAGGGCAAGTTCGCCTTGCGCGCCGGTATCACCGGCGAAATCGTGCTGGCCGATGTGCATTTGCCCGCCGAACGCCTGTTGCCCGGCGTGGTCGGTCTCAAGGGTCCGTTCGGTTGCCTCAACAACGCGCGCTACGGCATCGGCTGGGGCGCGATGGGAGCGGCGGAATTCTGCTGGCATGCGGCTCGACAGTACACGCTCGACCGCAAGCAGTTCGGCCGGCCATTGGCAGCAACGCAGCTGGTGCAGAAAAAGCTGGCGGACATGCAGACGGAAATCACCCTGGGGCTGGTGACGGCGCTGGCCTGCGGCCGGTTGATGGACGACCACAAGCTGGCACCGGAGGCCATAAGCCTGTTGAAGCGCAACAATTGCGGCAAGGCGCTCGCCATCGCCCGCGAAGCCCGCGACATGCACGGCGGCAACGGCATTTCAGACGAATATCACGTCATCCGCCACGTCATGAACCTTGAAGCGGTCAACACCTATGAAGGCACGCACGATGTCCATGCCTTGATCCTGGGGCGGGCGATCACCGGTATACAGGCATTCTTTTGAGCTGATCCGTTGCCGGCATCGTAACGAAACTGCCATATTTCTGCCAATTCGCTTCGGCATCGCTTAAAGGGCGTATGGGCGATACAATGTCGGTGCCGGAGCAGACCATGTCCCATTGGACAATCGACGATATAGGCTGGGGCGAATTCGACCCGGCCAAGGTCGACCCCGGATTGGTGGCGATCGTCAAGACGGCGGCGCTGGTGGAAGCCAATGCCGCCGACTATGTGCGTTACCTGCAGGCGGTTTTTGCCGACGATCCCCAATTCCTCACCGCCGTTGCGCGCTGGGGGGAGGAGGAACAGCAACACGGCGCTGCGCTGGGCCGATGGGCCCGGCTTGCCGACCCGGCGTTCGATTTTGCTGCTGCACTGGCGGCGTTCCAGCGTGGCTATCAGATACCACCGGGAGAAAGCGGGTCGATCCGCGGCAGCCGCGCCGGTGAACTGGTGGCACGGCAGGTTGTCGAGACCGGCACATCGAGCTTTTATTCGGCCCTGCGCGATGCCTCAGCCGAGCCGGTACTGCGCGAGATTGCCGGGCGCATCGCCGCAGACGAGTTTCGCCACTACAAACTCTTCGCCGACCACGCCCGGCGCTATGCGGCGCTGACCACCGCCGGCGCATTGAAGGTCGCCGCGACGCGCTTTGCCGAAGCTGGCGACGCTGAACTCGGCTGGGCGTGGTATGCCGCCAATATCGACGCCCCGGGCGCCGCGCCCTGTCGCCCCCGGCAACACGCCCGCACCTATAATGCCGTGGTGGCGCGCCTCTACCGGCGACGGCATATCGAAAGCGGCGTGCGGATGCTGTTGCGCGCCGTCGGGCTGCGGCCGCGCGGGTTGGCATTTGCCGCGACATCGATGGTGTTGCGCGGTGCGATGCGTTTGCGCGCCGCCGCGGCGTAGCAAGACCGCGCTGCCGCTAGACCTTCATTCCGCTTCGATCAGCTCGATCAGCTCACCCGCCGCACCGCGCACGGTCGCTGACCGGCGGCCGGCGTACAGGGGACCGTGGCGACGCTGCGGCGCCGAAATGAAGGTTGCCTCCACAGCGCCAAGCCTGGCGATCAAAAAGCTGATCATGGCGTTTCCCGGCGGCAGCTCGCCCGGTGCTGTCGGCCGCGGTATCGCCGCTGCGGGATATTGATCGATTTCCGACGCCGGCATCCGCCCCATCCGGGTCATCGTCATGTCTGTCATGGTATCGTCCGGCAGCCCGAAGCTCGTGTTGATCAGCTCATAGGGTATCGACCAGGTGTCGCCGACGGCAAAGCCCAGCACGTCGCGGTGGAATGCCACGGCTGCCGCGCGGTCGCGGGCGGCCAGGATGGCGATGAACATGTGGTCCACCCGCGCTTCGGTCATCGGCAAGTCGAGCTCCGACATCGAGGACTTGAGCACCTGGTTGAGATACAGCACCTCGCCAGCACGGCCGACGACCTGGAACGGAATGAAATTGTCGAACCCCGGCACCGGCTTGGGCTCGCCGATAACCGTGAAGCCAGAGGCTTTGACATCGTCGAACAGCGCGTTGCAATCGGCCACCGTCAGCTCGTAGGCCGCCCAGCCAAAACTGCGCAGCGGGATATAGCCCGGAACTGCGCTCGTCTCCACCAGTCGCAAAAAGCCCGGACGACCGGCTGGCGACGTCAGCAATGCCGTGCGCCGTCCGGCCATTGCAGGCGTACCCCAGGCGACAGCGAGATCGTCCGGCACCAGCCCGGCCTCGACAACGTCCAATCCGAGTATGCGCGAATAATCACCGAGCGTGGCATCGAAACACGCCGTCGCAACGGTGCCGCACTTGATGCGCCCGGGGGAATCGAAATCACTCACGCTGACACCCTGTCCGGACAAGCCTTTGTCCGCAAGCGGCGTGTCAGATGGCAAGGTCCGGGGCGGATTGCCGGTGGGCGCTGGCTATTTCGTCTTGCGATCCGGCACCAGGAAGCGCCCGGTCACGCGCCCGCTGGGCACCCCGGGAGTCGCTGAGGCGCCATTGCCGTCAAAGCTGGTCCGGCCGCTGTTGAGGTCGAGCACAAGCCGCTGGCCGCGCAGGGTCGAGCCACCGCGATCGAGCACGACGTCGCCGGCCATGGTGATCAGCCGCGCCGACACATCATAGATTGCGGTGCGCGAAGTGGCGCGCTCGGTCGGGGACACCAGTTTGACATTGCCGCGGGCGTCCAGCCGCTGCATCTCGGGGCTGGCGCCGCCCTTGCGGCTGTACAGCACCTTCACCGTATCAGCATTCAGCGTCAGCTTGGCCTGGCGGATCACGACCGCACCGGTGAGAATGGCTTGGTTCTGGGCATCGAGCACTTCGATGCGAGCGGCGTCGAAATCGATGGGCGCGCCGGTATCGGCCAGGCCCTTGAGCGCCGAAGTCGGAGCGGGGGCGAGAGAGGGTGTCGGCGCGGGTGTCGGCGCAGTCGCCTGCGCAACTGCGGCCGTTGAAACGGTCACGGCAAGAAGTGCGGGAAGCAGGCGGTGGAGCGAGGGGCGCATCATGCCTTCGCTCTGCCCCCCCGGCCACGAATTCGCAAGTGGACGCCGCCATCGAGGACGACCGTGCGGCCCTGGAGATCGGCACGCAGGCGCCCGGCGGTGAAGTCGCCGATCGGCAGCGTGCCCTTGACCGGGGCATCGGTGGACACATCGCGGCTGTTGAGATCGATATCGACCGTGGCCGAATCGAGCGTGTAGCCGGCTGCCGAATCGAGCCGCACCGGCCCGGTAATCTGCAGCTTGTCGCTTTCGATGAAATAACGCCCGGCGGGCGCCACCACCGTGGCAGGGCCATCGGCGGCATCGAGCCGCGCCGTCAACGCCTGCATCTCGACGATCGGCACGGCGCTGCTGCGCTGGACGGCCCCTGCCGCCCGGATGACAAAGGCTTCGCCCTTGGTGGTCTGGCCGCGGTAGACGGCGTTATCGACGCGCAAACGCTCGTGCGCCATCGCCACCTTGTCCTTGGCGAGCAGGAAGCTGAATTCCTGCACCTTGGACAGCGGCAATATGACGATGGTGGCAAGAACCACCAGCGCGGCCGCGGGCAACAGCCATTTCAACAGCCCGACGATCCGGTCGTAACCGCTGCCGGGGAGCGCCGCGCGCTGTCGGCTGGTAAGGGCAGCGACGGTCACCCCGGTCACATGTGCGCGAAAATGTCGGTCTCGGCCCAGCCGCCAAGATCGAGCCGGGCCCGCCATGGCAGGAAATCGAAGCAGGCCTGTGCCATTTCCGTACGGCCTTCGCGCGCCAGCCGCTCCGCCAGCACCACATGGGCACGGTGGAGGTAGCGCACATCCGACGCCGCATATTCCTTCTGCGCGTCGGTCAGTTCGTCGGCACCCCAGTCCGACGATTGCTGCGCCTTGGAAATATCGACGCCGATCGTCTCCCGCAGGACGTCCTTCAGACCATGGCGATCGGTGTAGGTGCGCACCAGCTTCGACGCGATCTTGGTGCAGAACAACGGCGTCGCCATGACGCCGAGATAATGTTCGATGACGGCAAGGTCGAAGCGCGCAAAATGATAAAGCTTGATACGCTGCGGATCGGCGAGGATGCGCTTGAGCACCGGTGCATCATACTGCCCCTGCCGGAAGCGCACGAGGTGTTCGTCGCCCTGGCCGTCGGAAAGCTGCACGAGGCAAAGCCGGTCCCGTCCGGGAATCAGTCCCATGGTTTCACTGTCAACCGCGATGGGGCCGGGGGCAAAGACATCGCCGGGCAGGTCGCCCTCATGAAAATATATGGTCATCGGCAATGGCGTAGCAGCGGCGGCACGCTGTGTCACCCGCTTCGCACGGATCGATTCGTCGCGGCCATAACATCGCTCGTCGCAAGGTAGGGGGCCGATGACTTCTTGATGTGTATTGTAGCCAAGTCAGCGCCGCGTCAAATGGAACTGACCAGACTGATTAAGTAACTGTTGCTTGGGAGTAGCTTCATGAAGATTTACATTGCCGGCCTTGCCGCCGCATTGATGGCGACTGCCGCCTTTGCCCAGACCACGACGCCAGCCCCGGCGCCCGCTGCCCCCGCTGCGCCGGAGGCAATGACCCCGGCAACGCCGCCAGCCGACGCAGCGCCGGCACCTGCCGCCGATACTGCCATGGGGTCTGCGCCGATGCTGACCGAGCGTGGCGGCAAATGGTACAATGGCGACAAGCCTGCAACCAAGACCGAGATTTCGGCCTACAAGAAGTCGATGAAGACGCCGCACTAACCACAGCGGACGTTGCGAACGGATTTGCGGGACGGCGAGCCATCGTCGTCCCCATTTTCGCCTGTGCTCTAGATCAAACCCTGTGCACGCATCGAAACATGGCCGCCGCGACCAATTATGACATGGTCGTGCACCGACAACCCCAGGTGGCGCCCGGCCTCCATGACGGCCTTGGTCATGACGATGTCGTCACGGGACGGTTGCGGGTCGCCGCTGGGGTGATTGTGGACAAGCACGACGCCCGCGGCGCCAAGCTCCAGCGCACGCTTGATGATTTCGCGCGGATAGACCGGCGCCGCGTTGATCGTGCCCTGCCCCATCGCCTCGTCGCGGATCATGACATTGCGATTGTTGAGGAAGATCACCCGGAATTCTTCGGTTACACGATGCGCCATGGCCGCATGGAGATAATCGGTCAGCGCCTGCCACCCGCTGAGCACCGGTCGGTCGAGTGCGGCGGTACGCAGGGCGCGGAGCGACGCCGCCTCGACGAACTTGATGGCGGCGACTGCACTTTCGCCAAGGCCTTCGATGCGCGATAGCTCGAGCGGCGTTGCAGCCAGCAAGACCGGAAGGCTGCCGAACTCGGCGAGCAGCCGCTTGGCGAGCGGCTTTGTATCGCGCCGGGGGATCGCCAGCCCGAGCAAATATTCCAGCAGCTCATAGTCATGAAAGCCGTCGCCGCCGCCGGCGAGCAAGCGTGCGCGCATGCGTTCGCGGTGGCCCGTGCTGTCCGTCTCGTTCACTCGGCGCCCCCGCGATGCATCGCCGGCACCTTGCGTGGCCGGGCGCCGGGTAGCAACCCCGTGCGCGCCGTGGTTCAGATGCCGTAGGGCGGCGCCGAATAGCCCAGGGGCGAGCCGGTGAAAATCTCGTTGCCGGTCTCGGTAATGCCGATCGAATGTTCGAATTGCGCCGACAGTGACCGGTCTCGGGTTACCGCCGTCCAGCCGTCGTCAAGAAGCTTAACATCGGGCCGTCCGAGGTTGATCATCGGTTCGATGGTGAAGAACATCCCCGGTTGCAGCACGACGCCGCGGCCGGGGCGACCCAGATGAACGACATTCGGCGCATCATGGAACACCCGCCCCAGACCATGGCCGCAAAAATCGCGCACCACCGACATCCGGTGTTTTTCCGCATGGCTCTGGATGGCATGGCCGACATCGCCGAGCGTCGCGCCCGGCCTCGCCGCCGCAATGCCGAGGTGGAGGCACTCGTGGGTGACTTCGACGAGCTTGCGCGCCTTCAGCGCCACGTCGCCGACAAGGAACATGCGGCTGGTATCACCGTGCCAGCCATCGACGACAACCGTCACGTCGATGTTGACGATATCGCCATCCTTCAGCTTTCGCGCCGAAGGGATGCCATGGCAAACGACATGGTTGACGCTGATGCACAGCGAATGGCTGTAGCCGCGATAGAAAATCGTTGCCGAAACCGCGCCGTTGGCCCGCACGAAATCATACGTCATCTGGTCAAGATCCGCCGTCACGGCGTCGGGGACGACATAGGGTGTCAACATGTCGAGCACCCGCGCCGCAAGCTCCCCGGCGCGGCGCATGCCGGCAAAGCCCTCCGGCCCGTGCAGGCGGATGGTTCCCTCGGCGGGGTCATTGACATAGCGGTCGAGCGTGGTGGCGATATTCACCTTGTGACAGATAGGCGCTGATGGGCGCCAAGTCCATATTGCGGGGCCTGCGGCCCTTCACGCCCGGCGGCGGCTGGAGTAGGCGGGTGCGATGACCGATACACCAACTTCACCGGATCGCATCTGGACCGCGGCGCTGCTTATCATTGGCGACGAAATCCTGTCGGGCCGCACCCAGGACGCCAACCTTGCCTATCTTGCCAAATGGCTCGGGGTACAGGGCATACGGCTCAAGGAGGTGCGCGTCGTCGCCGACGAGATGGAATCGATCGGCGACGCGGTAAAGGCCTTGTCGGCAGCGCACGATTATCTTTTCACCACCGGCGGCATCGGGCCGACGCACGACGATATCACCGTCGATGCGATCGCGGCAGCGCTGGGCGTGGCGGTGACGGTGCACCCGCAAGCCCGCGCCATCCTCGCCGACCATTACGGCGACCAGTTGACCGATGCGCGATTGCGGATGGCAAGAACGCCCGAGGGGGCGAGCCTCATTGAAAATCCGCGCACCAAGGCGCCCGGCATCCGTATCGGCAATATCTTCATCATGGCCGGCGTGCCGATCATCACCCAGGGCATGCTGGCGGCCCTCGACGGCAAGTTGCAGGGCGGTGCACCCGTGTTGTCGCGCACCGTGGCTGCCTGGACACAGGAAAGTGCCGCGGCCGCAACGCTGGCGGCGGTCGAAAAGGCCCATGCCGGGGTACAGATCGGCAGTTATCCGTTCTGGCGGCAGGGCAAGACCGGCGCCAACTTCGTCATCCGTGCCACCGATGAAGACGTGTTGGCGGTGACCGCGCAAGCGTTGATGACCGCGCTGCGCGATGCCGGGATCGAGCCTATCGATGGTGAACTCTGAACGTTGCGAAGTTGACGCTTTTATGTCGGCCTGTGGTAACACGGCGATAATCAATACTTCGGAGACGCAATGACCATCCTGCGCTGGATCCTCATCACCGCGTTGCTCGTCGCCTTCCTGTTGCTGGCGGTGGCGAACTGGACGCCGGTACCGTTCCGCCTGCCCGATGGCGCGACGATAAATATCAGGCTGCCGCTGTTGCTCGCGGCGGCATTCATTGCCGGCTGGTTGCCGACCTGGCTCGTGCATCTGGGCTCGAAGTCGGCGTGGAAGCGCCGCCTCGCCAAGGCCGAGCGCAGCATCGACGATGCCCTGTCGGCAGTGCGCCCGACGACGACCGCGACCAGGCCGACCCTGCCCGACCAGGCCCAGCCGATGATCGTACCGCCGGCCGGCGCATGAGCGGCAACCCGGTCTTCGTGGCAGTCGACACCCCCGCGCTGGCGGATGCCCGCGCGCTGGTGCTGGCGGTGGCGCCGCATGTCGGCGGCGTGAAACTGGGCCTCGAGTTCTTTGCCGCCAACGGATCCTCCGGGGTGGCGGCGATCGCCGGGCTGGGCCTGCCGATCTTCCTCGACCTCAAGCTCCACGACATACCCAATACCGTGGCAGGGGCCGTGCGGTCGCTGGCACCCCTCGCCCCGACACTGTTGACCGTTCATGCAGCGGGTGGCCACGCGATGCTGGCAGCGGCTCGGGCGGCGGCACCTGCGGCCACCAGGGTCATCGCGGTGACGGTGTTGACCAGTCTCGACGACGACGACCTTGTCGCGGCAGGTGTCGCCGATGGCACGGCGGCACAAGTGGCGCGGCTGGCGGGGCTTGTGCGCGTCGCCGGTTGCGACGGTGTGGTGGCCTCGCCGATCGAAACCGCGGCAGTGCGCGCCGCCTGGCCGGAGGCGACGATAGTCGTTCCCGGCGTGCGCCCGGCGGGCAGTGCGGTGGGTGACCAGAAGCGGGTGATGACCCCGCGCGACGCATTGGCGGCAGGAGCCTCGGTGCTGGTCATCGGCCGGCCGATCACCGGCGCCAGCGACCCCGCAGCGGCGGCGGCAGCGATCGCGCGGGAACTGGCGTGATCGATCTCAAGATTTGCGGGCTGTCGACACCGGACAGCGTCAATGCCGCGATCGCCGCCGGCGCACGCTGGGTCGGC
>JANXVZ010000031.1 GCA_025351405.1 Sphingomonadales bacterium
CCCCTGCCGCGCCACGGCGCTGCCCATCTTGTTGATCTGGCGTTCGTGGAGCAGCAGCTTGCGCGGTCGCTTCGGCTCGTGGTTGAAACGGTTGCCGTGGCTGAATTCGGGGATGTTGGCGTTGACCAGCCACATCTGGCCGTCCTTCAGCTCGGCATAGGCCTCGGCGATGCTGCCCTCGCCCTGGCGCAGCGCCTTGACCTCGGTGCCCGCCAGCGCGATGCCGGCCTCGACGACGTCCTCGATGAAATATTCATACCGCGCGCGCCGGTTCTCGGCGACGGTCTTGACCTTGACGGATTCGACGCGGGGGCGGGCCATCAGACGAGCCCCGGGCTCTTTGTGGTCGCGAGGGCAAGCCCCTCCCTTTCCGTAGTCGCGAGGGCAAGCCCCGCGTTGTTTGAGGTCGCGAGGGCAAGCCCCGCGTGCGCCAGCGCCGCATCGACAGCCGCGCGCGACGCTTGCGATGGCGGGGTAATCGGCAGGCGGACATCGGCGCTCATGTGTCCCAAACGCGCCAGTGCGTATTTGGTTGGCCCGGGGCTCGCATCGCTGAACAGCGCGGCGTGGAGCGGATACAGCCGGTCGTTGATGGCCAGCGCCGTGCGGAAATCGCCCGCCAGCGTCGCCGCCTGGAACTGCGCGCACAATTTCGGCGCGACATTGGCGGTTACGGAAATCGTCCCCACCCCGCCCATGGCGTTGAAGCCGAGCGCCATGTCGTCATTGCCCGATAGCTGGATGAAATCCGCCCCGCACGCCTCGCGCTGCGCCGCCACCCGCGCCAGATTGCCGGTTGCGTCCTTGACCCCGACGATCGTCGGCAGCTTCGCCAGCGCCGCCATCGTCTCGGTGGTCATGTCCGCCACAGAACGGCCGGGGATGTTGTAGATGATGATCGGCAGCGATGAACGCTCGGCCAGCGCGGTGAAATGCGCCACCAGCCCCGCCTGCGACGGCTTGTTGTAATAAGGCACGACGATCAACGCCGCATCGGCGCCAACCTTTTCCGCATGCGCCATGTGCGCGATGGCGGTGGCGGTGTCGTTCGATCCGCAGCCGGCGATGACGGGAACGCGGCGGGCCGCGACTTCGACGCAGGCGGTGATGACGGCATAATGTTCGGCATAGCTCAACGTCGGCGATTCGCCGGTCGTCCCGCACGGCACCAGGCCGGTCGTGCCTTCGGCGATCTGCCACTCGACGAACGCCGCAAATGCCGCAAAATCGACCGCGCCATCCTTGAACGGCGTCACCAGCGCGGGGATCGATCCACTGAACATCGGCATCATTGACCTTATTACCCCTCATAGCCTTCACCAATCCCGGCCTATTGCCTATGCCGGGGGGCTGAGTGGCCGGAAGCGTGTGTGGTATGGAGCGTGTGTGATATGGAGCGTGGACGCGTCTTGTCCAGTAAACTGTTGTTCGCAGCAGTCATGCTGTCGTGCACGTCACCGGTGTCCGCCGCCATCGGCGAGGCTGCACGCGCACTGTACACCGCCCGGTTGGCCGACAATGCGGCCTCGCGCTTTTCCGGGCTGTCGGCATCGCCGCTGACCGGGGTTGCCGGCGTCCCGATTCTCGATACCATCGTCGTCTGGGACCGGTTGCGCCGTGACAGCTATGACGGCCAGTTTTCGGAATATGCGGCGTTCTTGAAAGCCAACCCCGATTGGCCGCAGGCGATCACCATTCGTCGACAGGCTGAAAAGCGCATCGACAACAGCGTTTCGGCGCAGGACCGGCTGAACTATTTCAAGGCCTTCCCGCCGTTGTCGGCAATCGCCAAGCTGCGGCTGGCAGAAGCCCAGGCGCAACGCGGCAAGCGCGAGGATGCCGCGGCAACGGCGCGGGACGCCTGGGATTCGGCCGGGCTCGACCAGGTCGCAGAAGGGCAGTTGCTCGCCCAGTTCGAAAAGGACCTGACCCCGGCGGATGACCTGTCGCGCGCCGACCGGCTGTTGTGGACCGGGCAGGTCTCCGCAGCGGCGCGGATGTTGCCGCGCATCACCATGGACCGGCGGCTGTGGCTGCTCGCCCGCATCGCGCTGCGCAGCAACTCGCCCGATGTCCAGGCCCGCATGAACGGCGTGCCTGCAGCGCTGCGTAACGATCCCGGCTTGCTGCTCGACCAGGCGCTGTGGATGAAGCGCAATGGCGATCTCGTCGGCGCACGCACCCTGCTCGCCAATGCACGGGTGATGCAGGGCAGTGTCTATGACCCTGAAACCTGGCTGAAGAACCGCCTCGAAATGGCGCGCACCGCATGGCGCGCCGGCGATTTTGACGCCGCCCACCGCCTGCTCGACAACCACAACAGCTTCCCGCTCGGGCGGCCGTTGAGCGAGCGCTCGCTGGCCGAACGCCTCGTCTATGTCGATACCGAATGGCTGGCGGGCTGGCTGGCACTGCGCAAGCAAGGCCGCCCTGCCGAAGCCGTCGCGCATTTCCAGAACGTCCGCAGCGCATCGCTGACCCCGCTCAGCCAGTCACGCGGCGATTACTGGACCGGACGCGCCCTGGAAGCCGCCGGCCGCAAGGCGGATGCCACCGCCGCCTATGCCGCCGCCGCGTCGCACGTCGATTATTTCTACGGCCAGCTCGCCGCCGAACGCCTGGGCCGGCCGCTGGCGCTGGTGCGGCCGCCGCTGCCGGTGGTCGGTGCTTCGGCCGCTGCCGATTTCCGCGCCAGCCCGCTGGTGCGCGCCGCCACGGCACTGGGCGAGCTCGAGGATCACGACCGCCAGACCTATTTCCTGCGCGCCCTTGTCGACCATGGCACCAGCAATGCCGACCAGTTGCTGGTGGCGGGGCTGGCAAAGCCGCTCGACCGGCTCGACGCCGGGGTACTGGCCGGCAAGGCCGCCCGCAGCGATGGCGAGCTGGCGCTGATCGACATGGCGTTCCCGGTGCTCGAGCTGCCGGCGGCAATCTCGCCGCAGTTCACCTTCATCCACGCCATCAGCCGGCAGGAAAGCCAGTTCGACCGCGCGATCATCTCCTCGGCCAATGCCCGGGGCCTGATGCAGCTGCTGCCGCGCACCGCCGCCGAAGTTGCCGCCCGGCTGGGCCTGGAAGCCTCGACGGCGCGCCTGACCACCGATCCCATCTACAATGTCACCCTCGGCGGCGCCTATTTCTTCCGGATGCGTGACAATTTCGGCGGCAGCAACGTGCTGGCGGTGGCATCGTACAACGCCGGGCCGGGCAACGTCCGCAAGTTCATCACCCTGCTCGGCGACCCGCGTGCGCCGGGGGTGGACATGGTCGACTGGATCGAATCGATCCCGTTTTCGGAAACCCGCAACTATGTCCAGCGCGTGCTGGAAAACGCCGTGGTCTATGACCTGCTGCACCCGCAAACCAGCGTCATGCCGGTAACGAACCGCCTCAGCGCCTACCTCGGCAAGGCCGACCCGGGGTAAGGGACCGCGGGCTGTCACCACGCGAGTCCCCGGCCGGCCATGCCAGCCGGCGCCGGCACGACTGCATCGGCTAAAGCTTCAGCACCACGCCCAGCGTCTTTTCGGCCATCGCCCGCACTTCGGCGTTGGCCGGCGGGTAATTGAGGTCAACACCTTCACCCAGCGCCGCAACAATCGTCTCCAGCCCCTTGATACGGGCGGCTTTCTTGTCGTCCGATGCGATCACCACCCAGGGTGCGTGCTCGGTCGATGTCTTGTCGAACATCGCCTCATACGCCTTCAGATACTCCGCCCGCAGCGACCGGTTGTGATAATCCTCCAGCCCGGTCTTCCAGCGCTTCCACGGCGTCTCGATCCGCTCGATCAGGCGCTTGTCCTGTTCGGCCTGGGTGATGTGGAGGAACAGCTTCACGATGCGGGTGCCATCGGCGATGTGCATCGCCTCAAAGGCGTTGATCTCGGCATAGGCGCGTTTCCACGCATCCTTGGGGGTCAGCTTGTCGACCCGCTCGACGAGGACGCGGCCGTACCAGGTGCGGTCGAAAATCGCGATCTCGCGGCAACCGGGGAGGCGCTGCCAGAACCGCCAAAGGTAATGATGTTCGATTTCCTGCTTGGTCGGCGCGCCGATCGACCAGACTTTCGTGTAGCGCGGATCGAGCGGCGAGGTGACCCGGGTGATCAGCCCGCCCTTGCCCGCCGCATCCCAGCCTTCGATGGCGATGATGGCCTTGCGGCCCTGGTTTATATAGGCCGCCTGGATGAGCTCGAGCTGGTGTTCGAGCTCGACGAGGCGCTTTTCATAGATATCGCGATCGAGATCGCCATCGGTTTCAAAGTCTTTGAGGCGGATCTTGACCATGCGGCAGTAATAGCAGGCTGTTGCCCGTCATCAACCCACCTCCCCCCGCAAAGCGAGGCGTGGCTACGCCGCCGCCAGCGCCGCCGCGGCGTTGACGGCATCGATTTCCGCCGCCTTCTTCTCGACCAGCCTGACGATGTGATCGACCATCGATTCGCTGTCGATGACATGGTCGGTGACGCCCGACAGATAGACCATGTGGCGGCCGTTGCCGCCGCCGGTCAGGCCGATATCGGTTTCGCGCGCTTCGCCGGGGCCGTTGACGACGCAACCGAGCACCGACAGCGACAGCGGCGTGGTGATGTGCGCCAGCCGCGTTTCCAGCGTTTCGACCGTCTTGACGACGTTGAAGCCCTGCCGCGCGCACGATGGACACGACACCACCCGCACGCCCCGCGCCCGGATGCCGAGCGACTTGAGGATATGATAGCCGACCTTGACCTCCTCGACCGGGTCCGCCGACAGCGAGACGCGGATGGTGTCGCCGATCCCGGCCCACAGCAGCATGCCCATGCCGATCGAGGACTTGACCGTGCCACCCTGCAGCCCGCCGGCCTCGGTAATGCCGAGATGCAACGGATAGTCGCAGACTTCGGCAAGGCCGTTGTAGGCGGCGACGGCGAGGAACACGTCCGACGCCTTCACCGAAATCTTGAATTCGTGGAAATCCTCATCCTGGAGCATCTTCATGTGCTCGAGCGCGCTTTCGACCAGCGCTTCGGGGCACGGCTCGCCATATTTTTCGAGCAGGTGCTTTTCCAGCGACCCGGCGTTGACGCCGATGCGGATCGAACAGCCATTGGCCTTGGCGGCGTTGACGATTTCCTTGACCCGCGCCTGGCTGCCGATGTTGCCGGGGTTGATGCGCAGGCACGCTGCCCCCGCATCGGCGGCTTCGAGGCCGCGTTTGTAGTGGAAATGGATGTCGGCGACGATCGGCACGTTGGAGGCGCGGACGATGGTCTTCAGCGCCGCGGTCGATTCGACATCGGGGCATGACACGCGGACGATATCGACTCCCACCTCCTCGCACTGGCGGATCTGGTCGATCGTCGCCGCCGCGTCGGATGTCAGCGTATTGGTCATCGTCTGCACTGCAATCGGCGCATCGCCGCCGACCGGCACCTTGCCGACCATGATCTGGCGCGATTTGCGGCGGGCGATATCGCGCCACGGACGTACGCTCATTTGAGGCTCCTGATTGTCAGCGCGCTATACAGGCGGCTCCCGTTTCATCCAAGCGCCTTCGTCCAGGCGCCTTCGTCGAGGCGCCTTCATTCACGCGCGCGGTTCTGGCACCCGGTTCCGGCGCCCTCAGGGTCGCTTGTTGTCTCCCCGCGCACTTCCCCAAGCCCGCCACCGCCGCCAGAACGGCCCGATCACCCGCCATGCCCACCACAGCAATAGCGCCACCAGGGCCGCCAGCACGCCGGCCACCGCCGCGGCCCAGCCCGGATGCGCGAACACCAGGTACAGCCCGCCGGCGATCAATCCGTCCTCGGCGGTGGAGGTGACGATATTGCTCACCGGCTCGGGCGAGGTGTTGATGACGGCGCGGGTGCCCGCTTTTGCCACGTGAGCCACCAGCGCCGCGCCGCCGCCGAGCAGGAAGGTGATGACTTCGGTTGCCGGATCGTCGGGTTGCACAACGGCCATTGCCAGCAACGCCCCACCGACCGGGCGCACCAGCGTGTGCACCGCATCCCAGATGCTGTCGACCCACGGCACCTTGTCGGCAAAAAACTCCGCGCACGTGCCGACGCCGGCGACGCCGAGCACCCAGGGGCTGCCCAATACCACCAGCCCCGGCAGGCTGACCGCGCCGAAATGCACCGCCAGCCCCGCCGCCAGCACGACGGCGTACAGCCGCCAGCCGGCAAACAGGCTGAGGCTGGCGGCAAGGCCGATCATTTGCACGGGGGTCATCCCCACAGGTTGTTTCATGGAATGCACCGCGATGCCAGCGCGCCGCGCCGATACAAGCACCCCGCGCCGATACAGGCGCCCCGCGCCGATCCAAGCGCGCCGCGCCGATACAGGCAGGTGACAGGCCCTGCCCTGTCGCTACAGTCATCGCCATGAATGCAACCGTCACCATCCCCGCCGCCACTGTCATACTGGTTCGCCAGCCCGGGGCCGGTGCCCCCGAAATCCTGATGATGCAGCGCGGCGACGGCCTCGCCTTTGCCGGGGGCGCGCTGGTATTCCCCGGCGGGCGGGTCGATGCCGCCGACCTTGTCATCGCGCGCGACCCGATGCTGGCGTTCGGTTTCGACAATCTGGACGACGATGATGCCGCCGCCCGCGTCGCCTGCGCCCGCGAAGCCTTCGAAGAGACCGGCGTGCTGTTGACCGCCGGCCCTGCCCCGGACCCCGCGGCGCTGGCGGCAGCACGTGCCCGGCTGGCGGCCGTGTCGGACAGTTGCGAGGCATCGACCTTTGCCGCGCTGATTGCCGCGCTTGGCCACCGTGTCGAGGCAGCGCGGTTCCTGCCCTTTGCGCAATGGGTGCCGCCGGCTGCGGCGCCGATCAAGCGCCGGTTCGACACGCGGTTCTACCTTGCCGATGCCGGCCGCAGCGCCAGCGACGCCATCTCGCCCGATGGGTCCGAAGCAGTGGCGCTGCGCTGGACCACCGCCGCCGATGTCCTTGCGCGTGCCGACGCCGGCGAGGCGGCGCTGGTGTTCCCGACCAAATGCAACCTGCAACGCCTTGGCCAATACGCCGGCATCGCCGAAATCTTCGATGCGGCGGCGCGGCGGTCGCCACCGTTCGTGCAGCCCCAGATCGTCATGCGGGACGGCGAAACCTGGCTGACCATCCCCGCCGACTGCGACTATCCGATGCTGTCGGAACGCATGGCCGACGTGCGGCGGGAATAGCCGCCGCTCCTACAAGTGCGTGCGGCGGGAATAGCCGCCGCTTGAACAGGCGCCTGCGGCGGGAGTAGCCGCCGCTTGAACAGTCGCGTGCGGCGGGAGTAGCCGCCGCTTTTACAGCCGCGCCCGAAAGCTGCGCACCGCGCTCCAGGCGCCATAGGCGATGAGCAGCGCCAGCGCCCCCCACACCCACGCCGGGATGCCGCGCCCGGCAATGGCGAGGTACAGATACGCCGAAATGAAGCAAAGCCCGGCACCCATGATCGGCAGCACCGCCGCCTCGCCGGCCCGCAGGCGCCTTACCGCGATGCCGGTGAACAGCAGGAAAAACGGGATGGCGCCGATGTAGATCGCAGCGAAGATGACCGGGTTGACGCCATAGGTCGCCCCCAGCGCCATGATGCCGTCACGCGCGGCGAGGACCTTGCTCCAGACGTCGTCCATGCTTCAGTCCTGCCACAATGCGGCGGCGGGGTCGGCCCCCGCATAGGCGACAAGCAGTTCGGCATCGCCGTGCAATTCGGCGGCATCCTCGCAGAACCAGACATCGCCGCTGCCAAAGCCCTCGCCGCCGATATGGCCTTCGCCCGATACCACCGCCAGCCATGCCGGGCGCGCGCGTTCCGGCCGGACAGTGGCGCCGCCGGACAGCCGCAGGCGTTCGAGGACGAAGCTCGGCCCGCCGACAAGGCGCTGCCGCCGCGACGATGGCGCGGCAAGCGGCGCTGGCGGTGCCCAGGCGCTGCAGTCGGCGACCGCCAGCGCTTCATCGAGTTGCAGGCTGCGGCCCCGGCCATGATCGTACAGGCGATAGGTCACATCGAAATTCTGCTGGAATTCGAACAGCGTCACCCCGGCACCGATGGCGTGGATGGTGCCTGCGGGGGTGAAGAACACGTCGCCCGCCGCGCATGGATGCCAGTGCAGCAGGGCGCCGATCGATCCATCGAGCGCCGCGGCGCGCAGGCGTTCGGGCGCGCAATCGGTTTCCAGGCCAAGCCCGATGACCGCCCCGGGCTCGGCGGCCAGCACGACCCATGCCTCATCCTTGCCGGCGACCGGCCCAGCCTCGCCTCCCGCTCCCCGCCCGGGATGAACCTGCACCGACAGCGCCTGCGAGGTGAACAGCGTCTTGACCAGCAGCTGCGCCTCCCCGCGCATCGCGGCAATGGGCATGTGGTGAATGATCTCGCCGATGCGGGTCTCGCCGCCATCGACGACGCGGCGGCCCCAGTCGCCAAGACCGGTCTCACCCGCCAGCCGCCCCCATGGCTTGGGCACGACCTGCGGCGAAAGTCGCAGCGGCCGCGACCGCTGCAGCATCGCTGTCACACCATATTCGGGTTGCGTTGCCATGACATCCTTTATCGCCGCGCGCGCAATCGGAGCCGACCTTACGGCCTTGTCGCGCTATTTGCCACCTCGGGATATCGTGCCCCGACAATCATCCATCGCCCTTTGCACGACATCCTGCTTTTGCTGCAAGTAACGGCAAATATTATCGAGGGATAAACGCCAGTCCGGCCGTAATGATGCACAAGACGGCAAAAAAGGACCGTATCATGCGGCTGATACCTTTCGACTTCCCGATCGTCCTGCCATTCGCCCTGCTCGCCCTGGCGGTTGCCGCCGCGATGGGGTCCGCCGCCGTCAGCCAGACCGTGCCCGGCGCAGCGACACCAGGCTCCGCCGCCGCCCCACAGGCGGAGGATCGCCGCGCCCGGTTGCTGGCCGCCGATGCCGACCACGACGGCAAATGGAGCAAGGCCGAATGGCTGGCCGCCGGCCGCAAGGAACGCGGCTTCGCCCTTGTCGACACCAACAACGATGGCTTCGTCGACCGGGACGAGCTGAAGGCGGCGATGACGCGGATGCACGAACGCCGCGCCCCGGCAAGCAACACCAGCCAGTGACACGCGCGTCTAGGGACGAAGCCCCCGGCCCCGGCGTCCCGGCTTGAGCGCGCGTTGCGCCATGTTGGCGAATTCACACAGTTCGGCGCGGGTGTCGCGCGGGTCGATGATCGCTTCGACGCCATAATGTTCGGCGGTGCGGAAGGGTGATCGCACCCGCTGCAGCCGGGCGTTGATCTCTGCCAGCCGCGCCTTGGGGTCGTCGCTGGCTTCCAGCTCGGCGCGATACGCGGCTTCGAGCCCGCCCGAAATCGGCAACGACCCCCAATCCCCCGATGGCCACGCCATGCGCCAGCGGAACCGGTCGGCGGGCGCATGGCCGCTGCCCGCCATGCCATAGGCCTTGCGCAAAATCACCGAGCACCACGGCACCGTCGCCTGGTAGATCGCCGCCAGCGCCCGCGAGCCCCAGCGGATGGTCGCCTCGTCCTCCGCCCGCCGACCGATCAGGAAGCCCGGATTGTCGACAAGGTGCACCACCGGCAAATGAAAGGTATCGGCCAGATCGACCATGCGTTCGACCTTGCGCGCCGTCGCCGCGGTCCACAGGCCGCCCAGCGCCTCCGGGTTGGAGGCGATCACCGCCACCGCCCAGCCATCGATCCGGGCAAAGCCGGTGACGACACCCAGCCCCCATTCGCGGCCGATCTCGAACCAACTGTCGCGGTCCATGATCGCCTCGACGATGGGGCGGATGGGATACAGCCGCCGCCCGTCGCGCGGCACGGCGGATACCAGCCAATCTTCACCCTTGCGGCGCTTGTCGCGAACCGGTCCCCGCGCCGGCAGTTCGTCGACCGAGCTTGGCAGGTACGACAGGAAGCGCCGCAGGCGAACGAACGCTTCCGCTTCGCTGTCGACCCGGTCATCGACCGCGCCATTGGCGGCGTGGATGTGCGCGCCGCCGAGCGATTCCTTGGTGCGAACCTCGCCGGCGGCGGCCACCACCGGCGGCCCGGCGACGAACATCTGCGACAGCCCTTCGACCAGCAGCGAATAATGCGCCATCACCTGCCGCCCGGCGCCCAGCCCGGCCACCGGCCCCAGCCCCAGCGCCACCACCGGCACATTCGCCAGGTTTTCGGTCATCACCTCCCAGCCGGGAATTTCCGGGATATAGGTATAGCCCATGGTTTCGAGCGTCCGCACCGATCCGCCGCCGCCGGTGCCCTCGATCATGCGGATCAGCGGCATGCGATATTCGCTCGCCAGCCGTTCGGCATCGACAAGCTTCCTGTGCAGGCTGGCATCGGCGGCGCCGCCGCGCACGGTGAAGTCGTCGGCGGTCAGCACCACCGGCCTGCCATCGATCGTTGCCCGCCCGAACAGGAAATTGGCCGGCTGGAAGGCCGTCATGCCACCATCATCGGCATAGCTGGCAAAGCCGGCGATCTCCCCGATCTCGCGGAACGAGCCTTCGTCGGCGACCGCAGCCAGCCGCTGGCGGGCGTTGAGACGGCCGTTGGCGACCTGCTTGGCCAGCTTGTCGGCGCCGCCCATGGCCTTTGCCGCCGCGCGCCGCGCCGCCAGTTCATCGATCTCGGGCTGCCAGGTCATTGCGCCAAGGCTAGGCGGCGCTGCCGGCAAAGGAAAGCCACAGCCGGCGGGCGGGTGCGCCGTCGGCACCCGCAAGGCCATACCAGCCATTGATACCGGCGCCAGTGCCGCCATTGCAAACACCTGATAATCTGCGGTTTTTCGTTGGTATCAGTGGATCCGACGCGCTCCCGCGCCGGTTGGTGGCGATTGCGCCACGCGCCGATCCTGCCACCGCCACCCGCCATCCCGACGGGGCCGGCGCCGCGCCGGCGATGGTCATCCCGGTGGAGCGTCGTACACCGCAGGCTGCGCCCGCAATCGCGATCGGGGGCGCCGACGCGCGGCCCGTGAAGGCTCCACCCGGGCCGAAATGCCTGCATGGCGCGCTTTCGGGTAGCGGGCCGCATCGCCAAACGCGCCGAATCGTGGCTTCGGTTTCATGCTAGCGCGCTGATGAACGGCGGCTTTATGCACCCTGAGAACCGATTCGCGTTACGCAGGATGCCGCAGTGCGGCAACCATCGAGGCTACATCCGCGTCCTTCTATCGCATGATGCGACCGAAACATTGCGTTAGCGCGCATAATGAGCCAAAAGCATTAACCGTTTATATTCGGCGGTAGAATGTTCGTGGGGACACCCAACAGATGCGCATCGATTTTGGACGCGATTCTGTGGCGGAACTTGACATTGCGGCCCCGCCGCGATGGCGTACCCCTGTGACTGCTGAACCCGCCCTGCCCGCAGACGATCTGGCCCAGCTGACCGATGGTCAGAAGGACTGCCTGCGCCTGGTGTTCCAGCACATGACATCCAAGGATATCGCCCGCGTTCTGGGCGTGTCGCCACACACCGTCGACATGCGTTTGCGCACCGCCATGAAGGTGCTTTCGGTGGCATCGCGCATCGATGCCGCCCGCCTTCTCGTCCACGAGGAAGGCGGCGCAGATACGTATCAACCGTTGATATATCAGGCACCGGATGTTGCCCTTCCCTCGTCGTCGCCGGAAAACGGGGTACCGGCCTCACCGAGGAGCGACGAACATGAAAGCCATGACCCTAGCTTTCGTTTCAGGCCGGTCGTCGGTCCGCCCGCCAGCGGCCCTCCCCGTCTGGCGGGCGCATCGACTGGATACCAGGGCTCGCAAGAGCACAGGTATCAAACTGAATATCCGGCGAACCCCGGGGCCGACCTGTCCAGCGTATCGGACGAATGGGTTGGGTCGCGCCCTTGGGGGAAGCGCAACAACCTTGGGGTTGGCGCGCGGCTCGGTTGGATATTCCTCA
This sequence comes from Sphingomonadales bacterium, assembly GCA_025351405.1. Classification (GTDB taxonomy): domain Bacteria; phylum Pseudomonadota; class Alphaproteobacteria; order Sphingomonadales; family Sphingomonadaceae; genus Sandarakinorhabdus. Next base: position 11,908 of record JANXVZ010000031.1, read on the forward strand.
TTGCGATTGGTTCTGCTCTCGGGTTTGGCGCCGTACTGGCCGCACTCGCAGCGCTGAAAACGCTACTTTAGGCTTCCGGACGATGGTCGTCCGGAAGGACGACACACAATCGCGCTTCAGCGCGAAACGGAAGGACTTTGCCATGATCCAGACCACCCGCATCGCTGCAAACTCGGTCGCTGAAAAGCTTTTCGCCGCTGAAGCCGCCATCGACGCCGCCATCGCCGCCGTCGCCACCCTCACCGCTTCGATGCCCTCCGCCATCCAGGACGCCAACCTTGGTTTCCATGTCGGCCAGGAAGCCATCATGCATTCGATGGAAAGCTGCGCCCAGCTGGTCAAGTCGCGCACCAACATGGTCCGCACCCACAGCGCCCTGCTCACCGCACAGCACAGCGTCGGCCTTGGTGCCGTTGCCTTCAACGACATGAACTGCCCCCCCTCTGCCGAACTCGCAACGCCGCAGCGCCACCTCGCCGCCGTCGCAGCCTGATCACGACCTGACCATGGCGGGTCGCCCCGTGCCGCACGGCGCAGAGCGCAGAGCATAAAGCGCACAGCGCACAGCGCAGAGCATAAAGCGCACAGGGGCTCGCCCGGCAGATCTTGATCGAATCCGGAGGGAAGTTTCATGTTTTTCTACATCATGGGAATTGCCGCGTTGTTCGGCAGTTCGGCGGTCGCCTGGAAATGGGGCGGTCTTGACGAACGACTGGCGGCGCTGGGGTTCATCGCGGCGACGGTCGCATCCAACCTCGCCAACCACAGCCATTACCTGCACACCGAAAACGGCGTGCTGCTGATCGACGTCCTGCTGCTTGCCGGCCTCGTCGTCCTGGCGCTGCGCAGCGACAGGTTCTGGCCGATGTGGGCGGCGGCGTTCCAGCTTGTCGGCACCACGGTGCACATCGCCAGCATGGCCGAAACCGGCGATTTCGCCTGGGCCTATGCGGTCGGGCTGATCTTCTGGTCCTACCCGGTGATGATCGCACTGGCCGTCGGTACCTGGCTGGAAGGCCGTTACCGCCGCAGCGACTGGCGCGCCTGACCGGCTGGCCCGCCTGACGACCGGGCCGGGGCCAGCCCCGGGACGGTACGGATGACCGACAGGGTGGTGGCCATTGGCCGCCGCCCTTTCGGCTGTTCACTGGCGATCCTGCGTCAGCGCGGCGGTTGCCGCAGGGCCGCCCGGCTCCTATTTGGCAGTATCGCCATCGGCGTCGCAGCGCTTGCGAAGCGCGAACAAATGTGGAACAAACCCCTACATGCTGACTCATATCCAGGTTCGTGGCGCCCGCGAGCACAACCTCAAGGGCGTCGATGTCGACCTGCCCAAGAACCAGCTGACGGTGATCACCGGGCTGTCGGGCAGCGGCAAATCGAGCCTTGCCTTCGACACCATCTATGCCGAGGGCCAGCGCCGCTACGTCGAATCGCTGTCGGCCTATGCCCGCCAGTTCCTCGAGCTGATGTCGAAACCCGATGTCGACCATATCGAGGGGCTGTCGCCGGCGATCTCGATCGAGCAGAAGACGACGTCGAAGAACCCGCGCTCGACGGTCGCCACGGTCACCGAGATCTATGATTACATGCGACTGCTATGGGCCCGCGTCGGCGTGCCCTATTCGCCCACAACGGGCCTCCCCATCACCGCGCAGACCGTCAGCCAGATGGTCGATCGCGTCATGACGCTGCCCGAAGCTACGCGGCTGTTCCTGCTCGCCCCCATCGTGCGCGGCCGCAAGGGGGAATACCGCAAGGAGCTGGCGCAGCTGCAGAAGGACGGCTTCACCCGGGTCAAGATCGACGGCGCCTTCCATGATATCGACGAGGCCCCGGCGCTCGACAAGAAGTACAAGCACGACATCGACGTGGTGGTGGATCGCATCGTCGTCAAGGAAGGCATCGAGAGCCGCCTCGCCGAAAGCTTCGAAACCGCGCTGAAACTGGCGGAAGGGTTGGCGATCGCCGAGATGGCCGACGATGCCACCACCCGCATCACCTTCTCCGAAAAATTCGCCTGCCCGGTCTCGGGCTTCACCATCGCCGAGATCGAGCCGCGGCTGTTCTCCTTCAACGCCCCCCAGGGCGCCTGCCCGGCCTGCGACGGCCTTGGCGAAAAGCTGTTGTTCGACGAAGACCTCATCGTCCCCAACCACGCGCTGACGATCGAGAAGGGTGCCGTCATGCCCTGGGCCAAGTCGCAGCCGCCCTCCCCCTATTACCAGCAGGTCCTCGCCAGCATCGGCCGCGCCTATGGCTTCACGCTGAAGTCGAAATGGCAGGATTTGACCCCCGAGGCGCAATCCGCCGTCCTCCACGGCACCAAGGGCAAGGCCATCGCGCTGCGCTTCGAGGACGGCCGCAAGTCGTACGAGGTGCTGAAGCCCTTCGAAGGCGTCATCGCCAACCTCGACAAGCGCTTCCGCGCCACCGAATCCGCCTGGATGCGGGAGGAACTGGGCCGCTACCAGTCCGCCGCCCCCTGCGAGGTCTGCCACGGCGACCGCCTCCGCCCCGAAGCGCTCAGCGTCAAGATCGCCGGGGAAAGCATCGCCGACGCCGTCCGCCGCCCGGTCAGCCACGCCTTCGCCTGGGCCAAGGCGCTATCGGACAAGCTCACCCCCAAGCAGCGCACCATCGGCGAGCGCATCCTCAAGGAGATCGTCGAGCGCCTCGGCTTTCTCGACAATGTCGGGCTGGATTACCTCAACCTCGATCGCAAGTCCGGCACGCTGAGCGGCGGCGAGAGCCAGCGCATCCGCCTCGCCAGCCAGATCGGCTCGGGCCTGTCGGGCGTGCTCTACGTCCTCGATGAACCCAGCATCGGGCTCCACCAGCGCGACAACGACCGCCTGCTCGTCACCCTGCGGCGGCTCCGCGATCTCGGCAACACCGTGCTGGTTGTGGAGCATGACGAGGACGCCATCCGCCTCGCCGATTACGTCGTCGACATGGGGCCGGGCGCCGGCGCCCATGGCGGGCATGTGGTGGCCGCCGGCAGCCTGCAGGACATCCTCGACACGCCGGGCAGCATCACCGGCGATTATCTCAGCGGCCGGCGCAGCGTGCCGGTGCCGGCCAAGCGCCGCAAGGGCAACGGCAAGAAGATCACCGTCCGCAATGCCCGCGGCAACAACCTCCAGGGCGTCACCGCGAGCATCCCGCTCGGCACCTTCTCCTGCGTCACCGGCGTCTCGGGCAGCGGCAAATCGACCTTCACCATCGATACGCTCTACGCCGCCGCCGCCCGCGAATTGAACGGCGCCCGGCTGCTCACCGCGCCGCACGACGGCGTCGACGGCCTCGGCAATCTCGACAAGGTCATCGACATCGACCAGTCCCCCATCGGCCGCACGCCGCGCAGCAACCCCGCCACCTATACGGGCGCCTTCACCAACATCCGCGACTGGTTCGCCGGGCTGCCCGAATCCCAGGCGCGCGGCTACAAGCCCGGCCGCTTCAGCTTCAACGTCAAGGGCGGCCGCTGCGAGGCCTGCACCGGCGACGGCCTCATCAAGATCGAGATGCACTTCCTGCCTGACGTCTATGTCACCTGCGACGTCTGCCACGGCGCCCGCTACAACCGCGAGACGCTCGAGGTGAAGTTCAAGGGCCGCAGCATCGCCGACGTCCTCGACATGACGGTGGAGGACGGCGTCGAATTCTTCAAGGCGGTGCCGCCGATCCGCGACAAGCTCGCCATGCTCCACGAAGTCGGCCTCGGCTATGTCAAGATCGGCCAGCAGGCGACGACGCTCAGCGGCGGCGAGGCGCAACGCGTCAAGCTCGCCAAGGAACTCGCCCGTCGCGCCACCGGCCAGACGCTGTACATCCTCGACGAACCCACCACCGGGCTGCACTTCGAGGACGTCCGCAAGCTATTGGAAGTCCTCCACGCCCTCGTCGAGCAAGGCAACACCGTCGTCGTCATCGAACACAACCTCGACGTCATCAAGACCGCCGACTGGGTCATCGACCTCGGCCCCGACGGCGGCGACAAGGGCGGCCAAATCGTGGCGACGGGAACCCCCGAAGCCATCGCCAAGGTGGCGGCAAGCTGGACCGGCGGCTACCTCAAACCCCTCCTCAAATAACCCTGCCCGCTCTAACCCTCTCCCCCCGCGGGAGAGGGCGACTCGCCCCCAGGCGAGCGGGGAGAGGGGCAACGCCCTCAGAAACCCAAAGGCCCCGACCCTTGACACCCACCCAATTATCGTATCTACATAAATCCCAATGGCGATAACCTTCGATCCCGCCAAGCGCGATCGAACCCTCGCCGAACGCGGACTGGATTTTGCCGATGCGGGTATCGTGCTCGACGGGGTAAAATATCAATTCGCCGACGAACGGGACGATTATGGCGAGGATCGGATCGTCACCATCGGCGTGTTGCGTGGTCGCATGACGGTGGTGGTCTGGACCCGGCGTGGCGACGACCAGCACATCATTTCGATGCGAAAGGCAAATGAGCGTGAGCAGCAACGATACGGCGACCGACTGGGTTGACCCCGACGACGCGCCCGAACTGACCGACGAATGGTTCGACAAGGCCGCCCTGATGATCGGCGACACCGTCATCCGCCGCGGCCGCCCGCCGCTGGCACAGACCGGCGGCACCGCCAAGCGCCTCGTCTCCCTCCGCCTCGACGAAGCCGTCATCGCCGCCTACCGCGCCACCGGCTCCGGCTGGCAAACCCGCGTCAACGAAGCCCTGAAAAAAGCCGTGGGCCTCTGACCCGAATAGAACGAACATGGCCTCGCCGATCTCGCCCCCGCCGCGTAACGCAATGTCGCTGAAAGATTTCGGCCGCGAGGTCGCACGCCGCCGTGAAACCCTCGGCAATGTTACGATGCCCGGCAACGATGGCACCCGGAAACGGCTACAGTCATAACTGTAAGCCGGCATATCGAGTGAAGTAAAAGAGTTTGTCTAAAAACCTTCCGGTTGATAGCTCATGATAAACGTTATAAGTTCTAAGCCGTATTTACGCTTCATGCTACTCTGGAATTCTGGCTCAATGGAATTTGCAAATGCAAGATATCCTTTGAGATATAGAATTTCTTCGGGCAAAAGTTGACCGAGCGATGTTGTATGAATAAGCGTTGATATTTCTCGCTTACGCGCGCGCCCTATCGAAATCTTCTGATCAGGTGTTACCACCAGCCCAGTCACCATCCGACGTTCGCCGCGTGAATATATTCCTCGTTTGTCATCATTCAATTTCAACTTTGGTGATGACGTCCTAGAAAGGTGATGGGCAAAATTGCGTTCAAAACGTAGCAACTGATCCATGCTGTCCGCAGACACTGTGATGTCGTCTGCATAGCGCGTAACCCGAGCGTCAAGCTGGACAGCGAGGTTGGCAACAAACACATCAATATCATACATAATAATATTAGAGAGCGCTGGCGATGTTGGCGCTCCGATTGAGAGACATACAGGAGTTCTCGTCTTCTGACCCCAGAAGAGAGTATTTTTCAACATCGAGCGGTCTTGAGACGAAAGTGTCATATTATTAACACGAAGAACACGATCGAAATCTCTGGGCACGATCGAGTTAAAGAAGTTTACGAAGTCAAGCTTTAGTATAAATCCGCTCTTTCTATGGAAATCGGCATTGTGTTTTATGTTTTTACCTTTCACATAAGCAGTGGCGATATCATGCACAGGCATCTTGTTAAGAAAGTTTTCTAAGAGGTAATATTGTATGGCTTTCAGTTCCCGTGCAGGTTGCGCAATAGTTCTTTTTTGACCGTTGCGCTCGTCGATTTGATAAACCTTATATCGCTTAGGAGCAGTGGCTATTATGAGAAGCAGCTCATGCCTACTGATCGCTAAACCGGTTTGGATTTCATCGATCAGCATATCAAGCGTTTACCCGAGCCGATGCGACCCTGTTTAACACCGCCTTGATCGGCTTCTCCAGCGTCGCGAGAAGTGCTCTCACATCGGATTTCCGCCTTATACTGTCAGTGATTTTCAGTCCCTTCTTGAAGGCATAGTCAAAGGGATCAATATCGAACTTCGTGAAATAGTAGTCCTTTCCCGAATATGACACACGATCCACCCATCCCGCCACTTTCATTGAATATAGATACTGACGTATGAGATCATCGGTCAGATTGGGATTTATCTTTTTGACCCAAGTGTGTAGGATCGTCGACGAAACCGCGACACAAATGTAAATGACCCACAAAATCACGAAGAAGCTTCTTGAATTTTCTAGCGCAGAATACAACTCTTTTGCTGGGGTGCTTTCTACGTGACCTTTTAGGAATTTGCATATCTCACGATAATGTGGAGCGATCGAGCTTTTTATCAAAGCGCCGCTCTTAGCGTATTTCCATGGATAGACACCGACCCTTGACCGATTGATGTCCATTATTCTCTATATGGGACCGAATCTAACGAACGACTCTTCCTGCTCATGATCTTCGCTTATGATTACACGCAGCGCCTCTCTGATCGGTGCCGTCGACGCAAAGGCACCCAGCTCCGCGAGTGCCCCGGCACTTTCGGATACCACAAGAACAACGGACGCAATCTTTGCAATATCCTCTTCAAATGTAATGAGGTCGGAGTAGCTGGTTTCACGATAAAGTTGCTGGGCACTCTCCGCAAGCACGATAGGATGTCTTAAACTCTTCTCCAAGCTCCGAAGACGGATCAAATAGTCGCGAACACTCAAAGGTCGGGCGCCATTGTTTACGTCTATACGGCCACCGCAGACAAAAGAAAAACGGCTTGGCCGGACAATGCGTAGCCGCTCAAAGTCTATATCGCCGACGAGTAGTTCTAACGCATCCGGCAATATATGACTCTTTACCTTAGATAGGCATGGAGAAGGTTACGGAGGTTGCCGGCCGAAGGCGAGGAGCTTGCGACGAGAGGCAAGCTCCGTGACCTTCTCCATGCCGATAATCCCCGGCAATAACATTAGGTCTGGCTAAACGCCCGACACCAACCGACCGCTGGAGCGGCCTGCTGAACGCGTAAAGAGTGTATTGTCGATAGCAGTTGCTCTGCCGTCGTCAAGACGTGGAAGTTGGGAGCCATCCTACCACCCCAGTACGGCTTCGGGTCGGCTGGTTTGTTGCACCTCTCCCTGCTGGGGGAGGTCAAAAGAGGGGCCGTCCCGCGCCCCGGATATGGGCCTTCTTTTGGGGGGTGGCGGCCCCTCTTCCGGCTCGGCTCCGGGGCCGAGTCCGACTTCCTCCCGGTGTGGAGGGAAGTATTTTGGGAGGAGGTTTTGGCGTGGTTGCCAATTCGGCGGGTCACGATCTAGCTCATCCCGGGCGAAGTCGAGGGACGCACCGGTCGTCGATGGTGCGTCCCTCGACGTTGCTCGGGATGAGCGGGGTTGTTTGCTCCACTAAGCGGGGTTGTTTGCTACACGACAATCCGACGGGCGGGCGTGGATTGCGCCATGAAGGTCGAAACCCGACAATGGGGTGGAGGGGGTCACGCCCTGCCCGGCAGAGGCTCTCGGCGGCTCAGCATTGATATTTTGCACCAAATGGGTTAAGTGCGATCCATGAGCACCCTCCCCGCCTGCACCCCCGTCCCTGTTCGCACGCGCACCGATGGCTGGACGCCGGCGCGGCAGTGGGAGTTCTTGCAGGCGCTGGGGGATACCGCCTCGGTGGCCGAGGCGGCGCGGCGGGTGGGAATGTCCGAACGGTCGGCGCATCGCCTTCGCCGGCATCCGGAGGCGGAGGATTTTCGCGCCGCCTGGGATGCGGCGCTGGCGCGGGTGTGGAGCCGGGTCGAGCAGGTGGCGCTCGACCGGGTGGTGAATGGCGATGTCGAGGTGATCGAGCGCGACGGCGTGGTGGTCGCGACGCGGCGGCGGCCATGTTCCGACCGGTTGATGATCCACATGTTGCAGCAACAGGTGCGCCGGCTGGAATTGCAGGCGCAGGCCGATGCGGCGGCGCATGAACGGGCGGCGTTGGCGGCGCATTTTGCCCATAAACCGTCGCCGCCGCCCCTGGACGCGGCGGCGGCGACGGCAGCGGCGACAGCGGCGGCGGCAATAGCGGCGGAAACCGCGGCGCTGCGCGCTTCGCACAACCGCATGCAGGGGCTGGTCGATCGTACCGGCTGGGCCGGCGAGGCGGAAGACAGTTGCCGCGGTCCTGATCTTGACGGCGCGGTGCCGGTGCTGCCGATGCCGGAAAAGCGGCTGGAGCCGGCGAATGGCCGCATGGTGATGACAGTGCGCGGCGGTCGAGTCCGCGATGTTGCGCGCGATGGGGCGCGCGATGGGGCAGATCGGGCCAATCGAAAGGTCAGGAAAACACCGCCTGGGGCTGACCTTTCGATTTCGGCGGCGGTCGAAGCGATGATGGTTTCGGTGGGCGGCGGGGCCGGGACTGCGGGGCACCGGGCGTCTTTGCGACGATTGTGATGCGGTAGCCGGGCAGCGGCAGGGGGCGGGTTGGCGGCGGGCTGGCGGCGATAGGGCGCGATTGCGGCTGGTGACTTGCGCGGGCGTTGGCGCTAGGGCGGGGTATGTCCTCCGCCGCCGCCGATCCGTTCGCCCGTTTTGCCCTGTGGTTCGCCGATGCGGCGGCCGCGGAGCCGAGCGACCCCAACGCCTTTGCGCTGGCGACGGCGACCCCCGATGCGCGGCCGGCGGTGCGGATCGTGCTGTGCAAGTTCTGGGATGCGCGGGGATTTGTATTCTACACCAACCTCGATAGCCGCAAGGGTATCGAGCTGGCGGCCAACCCCAATGTTCACATGGACTTCCACTGGAAATCGTTGAAGCGCCAGGTGCGTATCGACGGGGTGGCGGCGCTGGTGCCGGATGCGGAGGCGGACGCTTATTTCGCCGGCAGGCCGCGCGAATCGCAGCTCGGCGCCTGGGCATCGGACCAATCGAGGCCGCTGCCCGACCGCGCGACCTTCGAGACGCGGCTGGCGGCGGTGCGGGCACGCTTTGAAGGGCAGGATGTGCCGCGGCCGCCGCGCTGGTCCGGCTGGCGGGTGGTGCCGAGCGCCATCGAATTCTGGCAGGACCGCGACAACCGCCTGCACGAACGCGAACTTTATGTGCGTGACGGCGAAGGCTGGACGACGGGGATGCTGTACCCGTGAGCGGTGGCCATTCGCCCGAGCGAGCCGCGCTGACCCGGTCTGCGGCGCTGGCGTCATCGGCGATGGCGGTAACGCTGCTGGGGCTGAAGACCTGGGCGGCATGGGCAACGTCATCGGTGTCGATGCTGGGGTCGCTGGCGGATACGGCGCTGGACCTGCTGGCATCGCTGCTGACGCTGTACGCCGTGTACCTGGCGTCGCAGCCGGCGGATTCGGACCATCGCTTCGGCCATGGCAAGGCAGAGGCGATTGCGGCGTTGATGCAGACGCTGCTCATCCTCGGCTCGGCGGTGGCGATATTGTGGCAGGCGATCCAGGCCTTCGGTGGCCACCGCAAACTGGCGGCGCCGGAAATCGGCATCGGCGTGTCGTTGGTGGGGGTGGGGCTGACCATGCTGCTGGTGGCGTGGCAGAAGCACGTGGTGCGCAAGACCGGATCGATCGCCATCAACACCGACAGCCTGCATTACCAGACCGACATCGCGCTCAATCTCAGCGTCATCGCGGCGGTGGGGCTTGAAGTCTATGCCGGGCTGCACGGTGCCGACGCGGTAATGGGCGTGCTGATCGCCGGGTGGATCGGCTACAACGCCGTGCAGGCCGCTCGCCATGCGCTCGACATGCTGATGGACCGCGAATGGCCCGACGAGAAGCGCACACGGCTGATCGACCTGGCGCGGACGGTGCCGGGAGTGGAAGGCGTGCACGATCTCAGGACGCGATCGAGCGGGGTCACCGATTTCATCCAGTTCCACATCTGGCTGCCACCCGAGATGCCGGTATCCGATGCCCATGCCATCGTCGATGCGGTGGAGCACCGCCTGCACGATGCCTTTCCGGGTGCCGAAATCATGATCCATGTCGATCCGTTGGGACATTATGACAAGCACTCGCAGACCGCCGCGGCGCTGGACGCCTGAAGGATCAACATGCGCATAGCCTTCACCCAGATCGACGCGTTCGCCGACGCCGCCTTCACCGGCAACCCTGCCGCGGTGATGCCGTTGACAGCCTGGTTGCCCGATAAGGTGCTGCAGGCCATCGCGCAGGAAAACAACCTGGCGGAGACGGCGTTCATCGTGCCCTGCCCCGACCCGGAAACGGCGGATTTCGACCTGCGCTGGTTCACGCCGGCGCTGGAGGTGGCACTGTGTGGCCATGCGACGCTGGCGAGCGGTCACCTCATCCTCGCGTCGGCGCCCGACCTGCCGGCGGTGCGTTTTTCAACCCGCAAGGCCGGCGTGCTCACCGTCGTGCGCGGGCCGGATGGCTATTTGATGTCGTTGCCGGCCTGGGCGGCGGACGAGGCGGTCACCGGCGCCAAGGCGACCGCGATTGCCACGGCGCTGGGGGCGGAGCCGCGGGAGATCTGGTCGCGCAGCAACGGCTATGTGGTGGCGGTATTCGCCTCGGCCGCCGAGGTCCGCGCCCTGCGACCGGATTATCGCGCCATCGTCGCGCTCGATCCCGGTTCCGACATGCTGATGATTGCGACGGCACCCGGCGACGGCGACGCGAGCAGCGCCGACGTCATCAGCCGCGCCTTTGCGCCGGAAGCCGGCATCGACGAGGATTCGGTCACCGGGTCGGCGCATTGCGTGATAGCGCCCTATTGGTCGAAACGGCTCGGTCGCGCGAATTTCAGTGCCTACCAGGCATCGGCGCGCGGTGGCCATGTCGGCTGCGCGGTGATCGGCGACCGCGTCATGCTGACCGGAAGGGCGCGCACGGTCATCGAGGGGCAGTTCATCCTTGCCTAGGGCGTTTTTCAAGATGCACGGCCTCGGCAACGATTTCGTCGTGTTCGATGCGCGCGAAGCGCCGCTGGCGATGACCGAAGCACTGGCGCGCGCCATTGCCGATCGCCACACCGGCATCGGCTGCGATCAGCTCGTCCTCATCGAACCGGGGACGCTGCCGAACGCGGTGCGCGCGCGCTTCTGGAATCACGACGGCGGCGAGGTCGGCGCCTGTGGCAACGGCAGCCGCGCTGTCGCGACGCTGGTCGGTGGCAATACCATCATCGAGACCGACGGTGGCAGGCTGCAGGCAACGGCGGACGGCGCCGGCGCGACGGTGGACATGGGCCTGCCGCGCTTCGAATGGGATGCGGTGCCGCTTGCCTACCCGATGGATACTCTTGCGCTGCCGCTGGCGTGGCAGGATTCCGGGGACAGCCTCGAATCCCCCGGTGCGGTCAGCGTCGGCAATCCCCATGCGGTGTTCTTCGTGGCCGATCCCTACGCCATCGACCTTGCCGCACTCGGCCCGCAGATTGAAAATGACCCCGTCTTTCCGCAGCGCGTCAATGTCGGCGTCGCGGCGCTGGCATCGCGCGAGCACATCATCCTGCGGGTCTGGGAACGCGGCGCCGGGCTGACGCGCGCCTGCGGGACCGGCGCGGTCGCGGCCGTCGCGGTGGCGCAGCGGCGCGGGCTGGCCGATGCGCGCGTCACCGTCACCCTGCCCGGCGGCGACCTTGTCGTTAGCCGTGATGCGCATGGCCATCTGCTGATGGCCGGCCCCGCCACCATCGCCTTCACCGGCACGATCGACCTGGAGCAATATCGATGAGCTGGTTCGACCGGCTGAAGAGCGGCCTGACCCGTTCCACGGCAAAGCTGGGCGACAGCCTGGCCGGCCTCGCCACCGGCAACCTGCCGCTCGACGCGGCACGCCTCGATGCCATCGAGGAAGCGCTGATCGCCGCCGATCTTGGCCCCGCTGTTGCTGGTCGCATCCGGGCCCGGCTGGCGGATGCCAAATTCGCCAAGGGCATCGACGACGCCGGGTTGCGTGACGCGGTCGCCGCCGAGGTGACCGCCGTCCTCGCGCCGGTGGCAAAGCCGCTGTCGGTGACGGCCTTTCCGCGCCCGCACGTCATCCTGGTCGTCGGCGTCAACGGATCGGGCAAGACCACCACGATCGCGAAGCTGGCGCGCCGCTTTACCGAGGCCGACTATACCGTGATGCTCGCCGCCGGGGACACGTTCCGCGCCGCCGCCATCGCGCAATTGAAGATCTGGGCCGACCGGATCGGCGTGCCGGTGATCAGCGGCGAGCAAGGTGCCGATGCCGCGGGCCTGGCGTTCGAGGCGCTGAAGGCGGCGCGCGAGGCCGGTACCGATGTGCTCATCATCGATACCGCCGGCCGGTTGCAGAACAAGGCAGGATTGATGGACGAGCTCGCCAAGATGCGCCGCGTCATCCAGAAGCTCAGCCCCGCCGCGCCGCACGATACGGTGCTGGTGCTGGACGCCACCACGGGCCAGAACGCGCTCAACCAGATCGAGGTGTTTCGTGACGTCGCCCGCATCACCGGCCTGGTGATGACCAAGCTCGACGGCTCTGCCCGCGGTGGTGTCCTGGTGGCGGCGGCCGAACGCTTCCACCTGCCGATCCACGCGGTGGGGGTCGGCGAAGGCATGGATGACCTGCGCCCCTTCGAGGCCGGGGAGTTCGGGCGGGCGCTGGTCGGCGGTTAGCCGGGCCCGCGCCCTTGACCCGCTGTAACAACCCGCCTATGCGCTGCGACGTTCCCAAACGGGGAGCGCGCGTCCACGGATGCACGTCGGCCGGCGAGTTTCGCCCGCCGGCGTAATTTCGTTTGGAGAGGTTTGAGAGTTTGTTCGACAGTTTATCCGATCGTCTTGGCAGCGTTTTCGAACGGTTGCGCGGCCGTGGCGCGCTGACCGAACTCGACGTGCGTGCTGCCATGCGCGAGGTGCGGATCGCCCTGCTCGAAGCCGATGTGGCGCTGTCTGTCGTCAAGCAATTCATTGAAGACGTGACCGAACGCGCCATCGGGGCGGAAGTCACCCGGTCGGTGACGCCGGGCCAGCAGGTCGTCAAGATCGTCAACGATGCGCTAGTCGAGCTGCTCGGCGGCGAGGCGGAAGGCCTCAACATCGATGTGACGCCGCCCGCCGTCATCATGATGGTCGGTCTGCAAGGCAGCGGCAAGACGACGACGACCGCCAAGCTGGCCAAGCTGCTGACCGAAAAGCACGCCAAGAAGGTGATGATGGCGTCGCTCGACGTCGCCCGCCCCGCGGCGCAGGAACAATTGCGCGTCCTCGGCGAACAGGTCGGCGTTGCCACCCTGCCGATTATCGCCGGGCAGCAACCCGTGGCGATCGCCGAACGCGCTCGCCAGGCGGCGCGCCTGCAGGGCTTCGACGTCGTGCTGCTCGATACCGCGGGACGTTTGAACGTCGACGTGGCGCTGATGGCGGAAATGGCGGCGATCGCCACGGCGACCACGCCGAACGAAATCCTCCTCGTCGTCGATGCGTTGACCGGGCAGGATGCCGTCAACGTCGCCACCGCCTTCAAGGCCGAAGTTGCGCTGACCGGGGTCGTGCTGACCCGGATGGACGGCGATGCCCGCGGCGGCGCGGCGCTGTCGATGCGCGCCGTCACCGAACGGCCGATCAAGTTCGCCGGCACCGGCGAGAAACTCGATGCACTCGAAGCCTTTGACCCGCAGCGCGTTGCCGGCCGCATCCTCGGCATGGGGGACATCGTCGGGCTCGTCGAGCGTGCTGCCGCCAATATCGAACAGGCCGATGCCGAAAAACTGGCCGCCAAGCTCGCCAAGGGCCAGTTCGATATGGACGACCTGCGCGGGCAACTGCGCCAGATGAAGGCGATGGGCGGCCTTGGCGCGCTTGCGGGCATGATCCCCGGCATGGGCGCCGCCAAGAAGGCCATGGAAAACGGCGCCATCGACGACAAGGTGCTGGGGCGCATGGAGGCTGTCATCTGCTCGATGACACTGAAGGAGCGCGCCAAGCCGGAGATTTTGACCGCCAAGCGCAAGATCCGCATCGCCAAGGGTGCCGGCACCACGGTGCAGGAGGTCAACAAGGTCATCAAGATGCAGATGGACATGGCCACGGCGATGAAAAAGCTGCGCAAGCTGGGCGGCATGAAGGGCATGGCATCGATGATGGCCAAGATGGGCGCAGGCGGCGCCGGCGGCCTCGCCGGCATGCTCGGTGGCGGGATGCCGCCAGGATTCGACAAGTTCAAACGTTAACAGTTCAACCAAGGAAGACAGACAATGGCACTGGCAATTCGCCTCGCACGTGGCGGCATGAAGAAGCGTCCCTATTATCGCATCGTCGTGACGGATTCGCGCAACGCCCGCGACGGCAAGTTCTTGGAGAAGATCGGCACCTACAACCCGCTGCTTCCCAAGGATTCGGCCGAGCGCGTCAAGCTCGATACCGATCGTGCCGCGCATTGGCTCAGCGTCGGCGCCCAGCCTTCGGACCGTGTTGCGCGCTTTCTCGATGCAGCCGGCGTTCGCACCCGCGAAGCCCGCGTCAACCTGAAGAAGGGTGAGCCGGGCGAAAAGGCCAAGGAACGCGCCCAGGTCAATGCCGACCGCGCCGCCGAAGCCGAGGCCGCCGCCGCACAGGCGATCGTCGACGCACGCGAAGCCGCCGAAGCCGCGGCTGCCGCTGCCGCCGAAGCAGCCGCAGCCCCAGCGGTCGAAGCGGCCCCGGCAGAAGAAGCTGTCGCCGAGGAAGCGCCTGCTGATTCCGCTCCGGATGCAGTGGTCGAGGAAGCCGCGCCCGAAGCCGGCACCGAACAGACCCCGGCCTGAACCGGTCCGCCGCCCCGGTGAACCCGGAGCGGTGATCCTGCATCGTGACCAAGCCCGTCACCCTTGCCGCCATCATCGGTGCCCATGGCATCACCGGGGAAGTGCGGCTGAAGCTGTTCGCGCAGTCGCTCGACAGCCTGAAGGCGCACACGGCATTCATTGCCGATGGCCGCACGCTGACCTTGAAGACGCTGCGTCCCGACAAGGTCGGCGCCGTCGCGCGCTTTGCCGAAATCAGCGACCGCAACGCCGCCGAGGCACTGCGCGGCACGCTGCTGGCGGTCCCCCGCGACAGCCTGCCGCCGCTTGCCGAGGGCGAATTCTACATCGCCGACCTGCTCGGAGCGGCGTGCGTCGATACCGCCGGCACGGCGCTCGGCACTGTCGGCGCTGTCGAAAACTACGGCGCCACCGACATCATCGAGGTCATCCGCCCCGATGGCCGCACCTTCATGGTGCCGATCACCCCCGAAGCCGTGCCGCGGCTCGGCCCGCCGGTGGTGATTGACGCTGCGTACACGGAATAGTATATACGTAATGTGTATACGGAGGCGGTGATGGCGACGACCAAGGTGTTCAAATCCGGCAATTCGACAGCGGTGCGCCTGCCGGCGTCGTTTGGCGCCGTGCCCGGCACGCCGGTCGAAGTTCGCGAAGAACAGGGCAAATGGATCATCGAACCGGCGTCGAAGGGTCCGGGCAAGATCAATCTCACAGGCATCTGGGGATCGTGCCCCGACATTCAGCCGATCACCGACCGGTCGTTCGATGAACGACCATCGGAACAAGCCGAGCACGAGCGTCGCCAGCGGATCGACGCGGGTGGCTGAGCCACGGTTTATGCTCGACTCCAATGTCGGTATCTACATTCTCAAGGGCACTGCGCCGCCAGTCTTGTTGGCTCGCCTGGAGGATACCGACAGCGGTGCGATCGTCACATCTTCCATCTGCCTCGGCGAGATGCTGGTGAAGATTACGGCGGCGGAAGCGCCTATGCTCGACATCCTGTTGCGCCAGATCGAGGTCTTGCCTTTCGACGAAGCTGCCGCACGCATTTATGGCACCCTGCCGTTCAAGCGGCGCAGCTTCGACCGGTTGATTGCAGCGCATGCGCTTGCGCTAGGCCTCACGCTCATCACAGCGAACGAGGCGGATTTTGCCGATGTGCCGGGGCTGAAGGTCGAAAATTGGATGGCGGCTTGAGCGACACGGTCGCCGTTGTGTGCGGCATATTGCTGGCGCTCACGAGTTCCATAGCGTTGGCCTCCTCGTTGGCCGACGCCCGGCCGGCGTGGTCATCGAGACGAGTGAGCGCCATCGCGGCTGCACCGCTGCCTGCCGTGCTGGCATTGCCGTGCCTTTGGTTGTTCGCGGATGCCCTGATGTCTTCAAAGACGGAATGCGGTGTCGACGCGTGCGGCATGGCCGCGATGGTCGCCGTCTTCGGCATGATTGCCGCCGCGGCGTGTTGTCTCGTTGGCATGGTAGCGGCCGTTCTGATCGTGCGGTGGAAACGATGACCTTTTCCGCCACCGTCCTTACCCTCTACCCGGAGATGTTTCCCGGGCCGCTCGGGCAGAGCCTGGCCGGCAGGGCGCTGGCGGACGGCATCTGGTCCCTTTCCGCGCGCAACATCCGTGACTTTGCGACCGACAAGCATCGTTCAGTCGATGACACCCCCGCCGGCGGTGGCCCCGGCATGGTGCTGCGCGCCGATATCGTCGCCGCGGCGCTCGATGGCGTCGCCAATGGCACGCCGGTGATCGCGATGACCCCGCGCGGCGCACCGCTGACCCAGGCGAAGGTCCGCACCCTCGCTGCCGGCCCCGGCGTCACGCTGCTGTGTGGCCGTTTCGAGGGATTCGACGAGCGCCTGTTCGCCGCCCGCGCCATCGAGGAGGTGTCGATCGGCGATTATATCCTGTCGGGCGGCGAGGTTGCCGCCATCGTGCTGCTCGATGCTTGCGTACGGCTGTTGCCCGGTGTAATGGGCGCGGCCTTGAGCGCTGTGGAAGAAAGCTTCGAAAGCGGCCTTCTCGAACATCCGCACTATACAAGGCCTCCTGAATGGGAAGGCCTTGCGATCCCCGAAGTCTTGCGATCGGGGGATCACGCGAAGATTGCCGCATGGCGGTCGGCGCGGTCCGAAGAGGACACACGGCTAAGGCGGCCGGACCTTTGGGAGCGCCATATCGGCGTTCGGGGTCGGTCGCCCTCTGGCGCGCGAGGAAAGAAGAAGGAGGAATGAGATGAATCTCATCCAGACACTCGAAGCCGAACAGATTGCCAAGCTGACCGAAAAGCGCGCCATTCCGCAGTTCCGCGCCGGCGACACCCTGCGCGTCGGCGTCCGCGTCGTCGAAGGCGAGCGCACCCGCGTCCAGAATTACGAAGGCGTCTGCATCGCCCGCTCGAACAAGGGCATCGGCTCGTCGTTCACGGTCCGCAAGATTTCGTTCGGTGAAGGCGTCGAGCGCGTCTTCCCGCTGTATTCGCCGTCGATCGAGGCCATCGACGTCGTTCGCCGCGGTATCGTTCGCCGCGCCAAGCTTTATTATCTGCGCGGTCGTTCGGGCAAGTCGGCACGTATCGTCGAAAAGCGCGATGCCCGCCCGGAAAAGACCCCGGCCGCATAAGACTGCCGCGTCATCGCGATGCGCCAACGGGCGCGGTGGTTGCGACCGCCGCGCCCTTTTGGTGTCAGGGCGCCAACACGCTCGCCGGCCACCCCGCCGCAACCGCCCGCCCGTGCGCATCCCGCGCCAGCCCGCGCTTCCCCGCAGCGTCGCTCTCCCCTACAGACACCGCATGAACCGCGATTTCCCCAGCGAAGGCCGCATGGAACGTGGCCAGCATATCATGCCGGTGCGCGTCTATTTCGAAGATACCGACCTTACCCAGGTGGTCTACCACGCCAATTACCTGCGCTACATGGAGCGCGCCCGCACCGAGATGCTGCGTTTCGCCGGTATCGTTCAGACTGACGTAATGGCGGCGGGTACAGGCTATTATGCCGTGCACAATATCGACATCACCTATCACCGCCCGGCCCGGCTCGACGACCGGCTGACCGTTGTCAGCACGGTGACGCTGGTGCGCGCCGCCGCCACCCATCTGTCGCAAAAGGTCCTGCGCGGGCCGGACCTGATCTGCGCCGCCAGTGTCACCGCTGCGTTTCTCGACATGGACGGCCGCCCCCGCCGCCAGGCCAAGCTGTGGCACGACCATTTCACCGCCCTCATGCAACAGGCCGCAACCAACTGATGGAAGCCCCTCTCACGCCACTTGCCAAGGCAGCCGCCGATCTCAGCCCCTGGGCGCTGTTCCTTGAAGCCGATATCGTCGTCAAACTGGTCATGCTCGGGCTGTTGGCCGCGAGCATCTGGTCCTGGGCGATCATAATCGAGCGATCACGCCGGCTGAAGGCGATCAACGCCCAGGCCAAGCAGTTCGAGGACTGGTTCTGGAAGGCCGAAAGCCTTGATGCGCTTTACGATCCCGCCGCCAAGGCCAGGCACCCCTCGGCGCGGATGTTCGTTGCTGGCATGAACGAATGGCGGCGCAGCTTTGCCAAGGGAAAGGTCGATCGCGAAGGTGTTCGCGCCCGCCTCGCATCGACGACGCAAGTCAGCATAGCCCGCGAGATCGACGATCTTGGGGACAAGCTCAATGTGCTGGCGACCATCGGCTCGGTGGCGCCCTTCGTCGGCCTGTTCGGCACGGTGTGGGGGATCATGCGCAGCTTCACCTCCATCGCCGCATCGCAGAACACGACGCTGGCGGTGGTGGCGCCGGGTATCGCCGAGGCGCTGTTCGCCACCGCCATCGGGCTGTTTGCGGCGATTCCGGCGGTGATCGGCTACAACCGGTTGCTCCACAATGTCGGCCGGCTGGAAGCGCGGCTTTCGGCTTTCGCCGAGGAATTCCAGGGGTTGCTGTCGCGGCAGCTCGACGGAATGGACGAAAAATAACATGGCGATGGGCCTCAACACCCGGCGCGGCAAGGCGCAGCCGATGGCGGAGATCAACGTCACGCCACTCGTCGATGTCATGCTGGTGCTGCTCATCATCTTCATGATCACCGCGCCGTTGCTGGTCGCAGGCGTGCCGGTGGATTTGCCCGACAGCCGGGCCAAGGCGCTGAAATCGGACGAAAAGCCCATACAGATAAGCCTCGATGCCAAGGGCCAGGTGTTTATCGACACGCTGAAGGTGCCGGCTGACGCGCTGGGGGCCAAGCTGGCGGCGCTGCGCACGGCGCGGCAGGACGATGCCCGCATCTACGTCCGCGCCGATCGCAGCCTCGATTATGGCCGGGTCATGGGCGTTGTCGGCGAAATTTCGGCGGCCGGGTTCAAGAAGGTGGCGCTGGTCAGCGAGGCCAAGCCGCCCAAACGCCCCAAATGACCGCGAGATGACGGCCCGATGACCGAACGGCAGGCGCTGCTGGGCGCCGGACTTGCGCACCTGCTGCTGTTTGCAGCGCTGTCGATCGGCTGGGCGTGGCACCACGAGACCCCGCCGATCGCCGACGAGACGACGCCGGTGGAATTCGTCGAGATTGCCGATGCGCCGCGCGTCACGGAAGCACCCAAGCCATCGATGCAGGCCGCCCCGCAGGAAACCAGCGCGCCCGAACCCAAACCGCCGGAGCCCAAACCGCCAGAGCCCAAGGCAGAGGTGCCGCCCGAGCCGAGCCCGGATGCCAAGGCCGAGCCAAAGCCCCGGCCCAAGGCCGAGAAGCCCCCGCCCATGGCGACCGAGGCGAAGCCGCTCGATACCAGTTTCCTCAGCAATCTCATCGACAAGGCGCTGCCCAAGGCCAGGACCAAACCGCTCGACGTGTCGAAGCTTGCCACCAGCATCGGCCCGGCGACGCCCCGGAACGCCGTCATCGACCCGCGCGCCGCAGCGACGCTCATCCAGGCGATCCGCGCCCAGGTGGCGCCGTGCTGGAACCCGCCGATCGGCGGCGCCGATGTTCGCAAGATGACGGTGGTCATCCGCGCCGATTTCGGCCGCGATGGCCGCGTCCTCGGCCAGCCATCGGTCGTCAGCCAGACCGGCAAGACTGCCGGCAACGGCGACTATGCCCGCGCCTTTGCCGAAACTGCCCAGCGCGCGCTGCTGCGCTGTTCGCCGCTGAAGCTGCCTGCCGACAAATACGACCTGTGGAAATCGGTGGAAATCAATTTCGATCCGGAAAGCATGACCTAATCCAAGGACGCGCATTGTCCCTTCATTCTCGCGTCCGCGACGATGACGGGACCGATTGCGCCGAGAACGTCAATTCCCGCCCTCTCCCCGAACGGGAGAGAGGATGCTAAGGACCCCTTCATGCGTATCATTGTCCCTGCTGCCATCGCTCTCCTCGCTGCCCCGGCCAGCGCCGTTATTCGGGTCGACATCAATTCCGGCATCGCCCAGCCGCTGCCGATCGCGGTGCCGGGCTTTGTCACCGCTGCGCCAGTGGCGACCGAGGCCGGCACGACTGCGGAACTGGGCAACAAGGTGGCGCAGGTCATCGCCAATGATTTGAAATCCTCCGGCTTGTTCCGCCCGCTGGACCCCGCCGCCTACACCACCAGTGTCAGCGTCGCCGACGTCACCGCGCCGCAGTTCGCCAGCTGGCGCACAGTGGCTGCACAGGCGCTCGTCACCGGCACCGTCAGCGCCAATCCCGATGGCGGCATCACGGTGGGTTGCTATGCCTATGACGTGTTTTCGGCGGCGGAGCTGGCGCGCCAGGGCTTTGTCACCACCGCCGCCGGTTGGCGCCGCGCCGCGCACAAATGCGCCGATCTGGTCTATTCACGTCTGACCGGCGAAACCGGCTATTTCGACAGCCGCATCGTCTATGTCTCTGAAACCGGCCCGAAAACGCGCCGGATCAAGCGCCTGGCGGTGATGGACCAGGACGGCGCCGGCCATCGCTTCCTGACCAGCGGGCAGAACCTGGTGCTGACGCCGCGCTTCGCCCCCGGCCAGCAGACGATCACCTATATGTCGTTCGAGGGCAATCGCCCGCGTGTCTGGCTTTATACCCTTGGCAGCGGCCGCCAGCAGGCGATCGGTGATTTCCCCAACATGAGCTTTGCCCCGCGCTTTTCGCCCGATGGCGCCAGCCTGGTGTTCTCGATGTCGGTGGGCGGCAATACCGATATCTACCGGATGGAGCTGGCCACGCGCCGGCTGACGCGGCTGACGACCGAGCCCGGTATCGACACCGCGCCAAGCTATGCCCCCGATGGCAGCCGGATCGTCTTTGAAAGCGACCGCGGCGGCACCCAGCAGCTTTACGTGATGAACGCCGATGGTGGCGGACAGCAGCGCATCAGCTTTGGCGAGGGCCGCCATGCGACCCCGGTTTGGAGCCCGCGCGGCGACCTGATCGCCTTCACCCGGCTGGGCGGCGGCCGGTTTTCGATCGGCGTGATGAAGCCCGATGGCAGCGGCGAACGGCTGTTGACCAACGCCTATCAGGACGAAGGCCCGACCTGGTCGCCGAACGGACGGGTCATCATGTTTTTCCGCTCGGCGCGCGGCGGCAAGGTCGATCTGTGGTCGGTCGATCTTTCCGGGCAGAACGAGCGCGCCATTCCGACCCCGCTCGAGGGATCCGACCCTGCCTGGTCGCCGTTGTTACCCTGAGCCATCACCCCGATGCGCCCGCCTGAGTTGTTGCCCTCGCCGCTTGAGGCTGTAGAACGGTCGCGGGGGCGAGTTTGCTTGCTATGAAAGGTCTTTCGTCATGTCCCAGCGTCCCGTGTTGAAGCGTTCCCTGCTGTTGCCGGGGATTGCCATGCTGGCGCTCGGCATTTCGGCCTGCGCGACCAAGAAGAAGGACCTGCCGCCGCCGCCGCCGGCGACGACTGCGCCGGTCGCGCCGTCCAGCGGTTCGACATCCAGCAACAGCGTGCCACCCCCCGCCACCGTCGGCAACGCCAACGTCCCCGGCTCGGTCGCCGATTTCGTTGCACAGTCGGGCGCCGACCATGTGCTGTTCGGCTATGACAGCTATGAACTCGACGACGAGGCGCGCGCCATCCTCGGCAAGCAGGCGGAATGGCTGGCGCGCTATCCCAATGTGCGGATCACCGTCGAAGGCCATGCCGATGAACGCGGCACCCGCGAATATAACCTGGCGCTGGGCGACCGCCGCGCCACTGCCGCCAAGAATTTCCTGGCAGCGCAGGGCGTCGGCCCGGCGCGGATGAGCACGATCAGCTATGGCAAGGAACGCCCGGCCGTCGATGGCTCGGACGAGGCGGCATGGGCGCAGAACCGCCGCGCCGTCACGGTTGTCGCTGTCGCGGGATAAGGCTGTGCTTGGCATGGGGCCCGGGCTGTTATAGCCAGCCCCATGCGCATCATCTTCATGGGAACCCCGCCCTTTGCGGTGCCGGCGCTCGATGCGCTGGTCGCCGCCGGGCACGATATTGTCGGCGTCTATACCCGTGCGCCGCAACCGGCCAACCGCGGCAAGTCCCTGTCGAAATCCGCCGTCCACCTCCGCGCCGAGGCGCTGGGGTTGACGGTGCACACGCCCCGCAGCCTGCGCGACCCGGAGGCGCAGGCGGCGTTTGCGGCGCTTGACGCCGATGCCGCCATCGTTGCCGCTTACGGCCTGATCCTGCCGCAGGCGGTGCTCGATGCGCCGCGCCATGGCTGCCTCAACATCCATGCCTCATTGCTGCCGCGCTGGCGGGGGGCGGCGCCAATCCAGCGCGCCATCCTCGCCGGTGATACCGAGACCGGGGTGACGATCATGCAAATGGAGGCCGGCCTCGACACCGGACCGATGATCTGCAGCGAAGCCACGCCGACAAACGCCAAGACTGCAGGGCAACTGACCGTCGAACTCGCAGGCATCGGCGCACGGCTGATGACGGCGGTGCTGGCGAGCAGTCGTTTCACCGGAACGCCGCAGCCCGAGGTGGGGGTTACCCATGCCGCCAAGATCAGCAAGGCGGAGGCGCGGCTCGACCCAGCGTTGCCCGCTGCCACGCTGGAGCGCGCCGTACGGGCCTTCAACCCGGCTCCCGGCGCGTGGGTGGAGGTTGCCGGCGAACGGCTGAAGATTCTGGCCGCCGACGTCGTGCCGGGGGAATTTGCCGCCGGTCTGATCGCGGATGCGGCGCTGACCATCGGCACCGCGGAGGGCGGCCTGCGCCCTACCCTCGTCCAGCGCCCGGGCAAGCCGGCAATGGCAACGCGTGCGCTGCTCAACGGCTGGAGCATCGCCCCCGGCACGCCGGTCGCGTGAGGCGGTTTCGCATCACCATCGAATTCGACGGCCGGCCGTTCGTCGGCTGGCAGCGGCAGCACAATGGCGTCAGCGTCCAGGGCAGCATCGAGGCAGCGCTGAACGCCATCAGTGGCGAGACGGTTGCGGTACATGGTGCCGGGCGCACCGATGCCGGGGTCCATGCCGCGGCGATGGTGGCGCATTTCGACCTCGAAAAGCCGCTGTCGGCGTTCCGCCTGATGCAGGCGATCAATGCCCGGGTCCGCCCCGCACCGATCGCCGTGCTGGACTGTGTCGAAGCACCGGGGTTCCATGCCCGCTTCGATTGCATCGGCCGTCGCTATCGCTACGTCATCGTCAACCGCCGCGCACCGCTGACAACGCAGCGCGGCCTCGCCTGGCAAGTGCAGACGCCGCTCGATGCCGGGGCGATGCATGATGCCGCCCAGGCCTTGCTCGGCAAGCATGATTTCACCACGTTTCGTTCGACGGCGTGCCAGTCCGCCTCCCCGGTCAAGACGCTCGACCGGCTCGACGTGCAGCGCTGCGGCGACACCATCACCATCGCGGCGGCTGCCCGGTCGTTCCTCCACCACCAGGTGCGATCGATGACGGGCTGCCTAAAGCTCGTCGGCGAGGGTCGCTGGAGCCGCGAAGATCTCGCAGCCGCATTGGCAGCGTGCGATCGGACCGCGCTGGGGCTGAATGCGCCGCCCGACGGGCTGACATTCATGGCGGCGGTTTATCCATCATCACAGCCAGAAGTGTCGGCGAATCTTACAGTCCTGTAATATTGTTTTCGTAACGATTGTGACTTTTCAATTACTTCGCGACCGGCGCGAAGATGGCATGATATTTGCACCGTAACGAGTATCGCCAGCGGCATCCTTGGCCGATCGGCGCGACAAAGGATGCAATGCCGGCCAACCAACCCAAGTCGCCGCATGGGCTTACCCGCTGGATATGGCTGGCAGGGCTGGTGCTCGGCATAACCGCAGGCGCCCTCGCCGCCTTCGCGCTCGCGCCGACACAGGACGACGCCGGGATCCGCGCGCCCTATTCCGCCTCCGAAGGCTGATGCTCTAGAGCAGCTTTATTTCGCGCAGCCGTTCATGCAGGAATTCGTCGGCGGTAATCGGTGGCCATTGGTGCGGCCCCCCCGGCATCGTTTCGATGCGATAATCCGGCCGGAAATGCAGGAAGAACGGCGTCGAATAGCGCGGCACGCTGGCGCGTTCGGGCGCAGGATTGACGACACGATGGGTGGTCGACGGCAAGCGCCCACCGCTGAGGCGTTCGAGCATGTCGCCGATATTGCAGACAAGGCTGCCCGCAGGCGCGTCGATGTCGCGCCACTGGCCGTCACGATCGAGGAGTTGCAACCCTGCTTCCTCCGCCCCCAGCAACAGCGTGATAACGTTGATGTCTTCATGCGCGCCGGCCCTGATCGCGCCGGCGGCATCCGCAGCGCCCGCTGCCACGGGGGGATAGTGCAGCAGCCGCAGGATCGAATTGCCTTCGCGCACGGCTTCGTCGAAAAAGTCCGGCGCGAGGCCGAGATGGACGGCGATTGCCCGCAGCAGCCGCACCCCGGCGCCATCGAGGGCATCGTACAAGGCCTGCACGGCCGGCTGGAAATCGGGCAACTGGTGCGGCCATATATTGGCCGGCATCGAAGCCGCGAAGCGATGGCCCGCTGGCAGGTCGCGCCCGATATGCCAGAATTCCTTCAGGTCCGATCGGGTGTTGCCCTTGGCGGTCTCCACCCCGAACGGCGTCAGCCCGCGCTGGCCGCCGCCACCGGGGATTGCGTAAGCCCGCTTTTCAGCCTCGGCCAGCGCAAACAGTGCCTTGGTGGCAGCAATCGCCCTGTCGATCAGCGGCTGCGGAATGCCATGGTCGCATACCACGGCAAACCCGGTGCGGGTGAAGGCATCGCCGAATGCGGCGGCGGCGGCGGCGAGGTCGGTATCCACCAGCGCCAGGGGAATCGGTTTGATGTCGGCAACGGTCATGCAGGCGCCTTTGCCGCAATCGGCGCAGCAGCGCTACCCCGTGTTCAATCGCCCAGCACGCTGCCCAGCAAGCCGCCGAGCACACCGACAGCGGCGCTGCCGCCGATGATGGCGCTGGTGTTGCCGCCGCGCTCGCTGTTGCCCGGCAAATAGCGGGCGATTTCCTCGGCCAGGTTCATGATCGGCATCGATTGCAGCCAGACCTTGCCGGGGCCGGTAAGGGTGGCAAGGAACAGCCCTTCGCCGCCGAACAGGATGTTGCGAAAGCCGCGCATCATGCGGATATCGACGTCGATCGACGGCTCCTGCATGCCGAGGTGGCCGGCATGGACGTGAAGCTTTTCCCCCGGCGCCAGCGTCCGTTCGACGACTTCGCCCGACAGATCGAGGAACACCGTGCCCGGGCCGGTGACGCGCTGCAGGATGAAGCCCTCGCCGCCGAAAAACCCTGCCCCCAGCCGCTGCTGGAAGGCGATGTCGAGCGTCACCGACATTTCTGCACACAGGAAGGTTTCCTTGCGACAGACCAGCGACTGGCCGGGCGCCAGCTGCATGGCGATGATCTGGCCCGGAAAGCGCGGCGCAAAGGCGATGTGGCTGCGCTGGTCGGCGATGAATTCGGTGACGAACAGCCCGCCGCCGCTGACCGCGCGCTTCAACCCGGCAAACAAGCCGCCGCCGGTATGGGTGTCCATGGTGATGCCGTCGCCCATCCATGCCATTGTCGCGGTCTGGCTGAACAGGCGCTCGCCGCGTTCGAGGTCGATGGCGACCGTCTGCATGGTGGTGCCGGAAATTTCGTAGCGCATGGTCCGCTCTCCGCTTAAGTGCGGTGGCGATATAACACGGTTACGGCCGTCCCGAAGGGAATATTCAGCGCTGCGCACCATCCGCATGGTAGCGGGAGAGGGATTTGAACCCCCGACCCCAGGATTATGATTCCCGTGCTCTAACCAACTGAGCTACCCCGCCCCGTAATCGGGCGTACCGTGCGGAGCGCGGCGTATAGTGCGACCGTGGGGCGTTGGTCAACCGCTTGTCGTTCGGCTATGGCCGGGGTCAACGTCGCGACCTCAGGAATTTGCGTTTCATGCCTTCCGCTCCCGCCGCCTGGTCACTGGTTATCCACGGCGGTGCCGGGGTAATGACCCGCGAAAGCCTGGGAGGCGCCGACCCCGGCTTTAGCACCGCGCTCAACGCCGCGCTTTCGGTCGGTGGCGATGTGCTGGCCAAAGGCGGCAGCGCCGTCGATGCCGTTGAAGCCGCGGTGCGAGTGCTGGAGGATGATCCGCTGTTCAACGCCGGCCGCGGCGCGGTGTTCACTGCCGAAGGCCGCAACGAGCTTGACGCCGCGATCATGGATGGCAGCGACCGCAGCGCCGGCTCCGTCACCGGGGTGACGCGCACGCGGAACCCGGTCAGCCTCGCCCGCGCCGTCATGGAAAAATCACCGCACGTATTGCTGGCGCGCGAGGGTGCCGATGTGTTCTCGCTCGAACACGGTCTCGACCAGGCGAGCCCGGCGTATTTTCGCATCGAGGAACGCTGGCAGCAGCTGGAGGCGATGAAACGGGCCGGCGGCGGCACGGCGGTGTTCGATGCCAACCTCAAATACGGCACCGTGGGTGCGGTGGCACGCGACAGGAACGGGCACCTTGCCGCCGCCACCTCCACCGGCGGGCTGACCGGCAAGCGCTGGGGCCGTGTTGGCGATTCGCCGATAATCGGCGCCGGAACCTATGCCGATGACCGTTCGGCGGCGATATCGGCAACCGGATCGGGTGAATATTTCATCCGCGAGGCGGTGGCCCATGAAATCTGCGCCCGGGTGCGGCTGGCGGGCGTATCGGTGCAGGACGCCGCCGATGCGGTGGTGCGCGGCGAGCTGATGGCGATGGGCGGCGACGGCGGCGTCATCTTCATCGGCGCCGATGGCAGCATGGGCTGGTCCTTCAACACCGCCGGACTGTTCAGGGGGTGCGTCAGCGCCGACCGGAAACCGATAGTAGCGATTTATGGCGATGAGCCATAAGGTCCGCCCGTAACGAACGGAGAAGTTGCACGATGTCGATTCCTGCCAGCCTTGCCTCACGCCTTTCGATCCCGGTCATCGGTTCGCCGTTGTTCATCATTTCCGGGCCCGACCTCGTCATGGCGCAATGCCGCGCCGGCATCATCGGCAGCTTCCCCAGCCTCAACGCCCGACCACTGGCACAGTTCGAGGAGTGGCTGCAGCGCCTCAACACCGAGCTGACGCCGAGCGATGCGCCCTATGCCGTCAACCTGATCGTCCACCGCTCCAACGACCGGCTGATGGCCGATCTGGAGCTGTGCGTGAAGTACAAGGTGCCGATGATCATCACGTCGCTGGGCGCACGCGAGGACGTCAACGCCGCCATCCACAGCTATGGCGGCACCGTCATGCACGACATCATCAACGACAAGTTTGCCCATAAGGCGATCGAAAAGGGCGCGGACGGGCTGATCGCGGTGGCGGCCGGGGCCG
The DNA here is from genome assembly GCA_025351405.1 of Sphingomonadales bacterium. Classification (GTDB taxonomy): domain Bacteria; phylum Pseudomonadota; class Alphaproteobacteria; order Sphingomonadales; family Sphingomonadaceae; genus Sandarakinorhabdus. The sequence goes on from JANXVZ010000031.1 coordinate 39,397, forward strand.
GTGGCCATGCCGGGACGATTTCGCCATTCGCGCTTGTCCAGGAAATCCGCAAATGGTTCCACGGGCCGCTGGCGCTGTCCGGCAGCATTGCCACCGGCGATGCCGTACTGGCGGCACAGGCAATGGGCGCCGATTTCGGCTATATCGGCTCGGCCTTCATCGCCACCGAGGAAGCACGCGCCGTCCCGGCCTACAAACAGATGATCGTCGATTCGTCGGCATCCGACATCCTGTATTCCAACCTGTTTACCGGCGTGCACGGCAACTACCTGCGCCCCTCCGTCGTCGCCGCCGGCATGGACCCCGACAATTTGCCCGACGGTGACGTTTCGACGATGAATTTCGGCAGCGGCAGTGCATCGGAAGCCAAGGCCTGGAAGGATATCTGGGGCTGCGGCCAGGGCATCGGCGCCATCGATGCAGTGCTGCCGGCGGGCGAACTGGTGGCGAAGCTGGTGCGTGAATATGCGGCGGCCAAGGCGCGCCTGCTCGGCGCGCCGGCTATCGCGATGGCGGCAGAATGATCGGCGAGCTGGGATGGCGGGGCCGGCTGTTCTGGCTGGCCGGCGCGCTGCTGGTCGGCTGTGCCAGCCAATGGTGCGTCAACTACGGCGTATGCGCGCCGCCGTTGTAGGGTAAAGCGATGGCGAATTGGCGGAACATCGCGCGCGGGTGCCCGTTGTGGAGGCGTATTCCATCAACCGTGAAAGTATGAGCCATGGAACTGACCATTGCCCTTGAAACCGTCTGCCGCATCATCCAGCGGGCGCGCGAGTTCGAAACCCTGATCCCCGACAGCGATCCCGACGAGGGTTCCAACGCCACCGACGACGGCGCGGTCGACGCGATCGAAGATGACGGCGACAACCCCAGCGAAGTCGAACTGCGCGCCATTGTCGATGACCTGGCAGAAGACGAACAGGCCGAAGTCGTGGCGCTGGCCATGGTCGGGCGCGGCACCTTCGATGCGACCGAATGGGCGGAAGCACTGGATGCGGCCACCGATGAAGCCGACGACGTCATCGAATGGATGCTCGAACAACCGACGTTGAGCACCGATCTCGAGGCCGGGCTGGCGGCGTTCGACCTCAGCTGCGACGGGATCGGCACGCTGGTGTGATGCCGCAGCGGGGGCATTTACGCCCCGCTGCTGCAAGCGAGTGAGCGGCGCCTACCGCCGGGCCACGCGCTCGGCACCCGATTCGGGCGCCGCTGCACGGCTTTTCACCCCCAGCGAAATCAGCAGCGACGACGACACGAAAATCGACGAATAGGTGCCGACGACGATGCCGAGCAGCATGGCGGCGGTGAAGCCGAAGATGACCTTTGGCCCCAGCAGCAGCATCGCAGTCAGCGCCAGGATCATCGCCACCGAGGTCATCACCGTGCGCGGCAAGGTTTCGTTGACCGAAAGATCGATGATCGGGCCGATGTCCATGGTGCGGTATTTGCGCAGGTTTTCGCGAATACGATCGTCGATGACGACCTTGTCGTTGAGCGAATAGCCGATAATCGTCAGAATCGCCGCGATGACGTTGAGGTCGAATTCGAGGAATGTCAGCGAAAAGAAGCCGATGGTGACGACGACATCATGGATGAGCGCCACCACCGTTGAAATGCCGAAATACCATTCGAAACGGAACCAGGTGAACAGCGCCACCGCCGCCATCGACAGCAGGATGGCGAGCGCGCCCTTCTGGATCAGTTCGCCCGACACCTTGGGGGACACCGATTCGACGCGGCGGAAGCTGACGCCGGGGTAGCCCGAGCGCAGATCACCCTCGACGCGCAACACCACGCGCTGCACGGCAACCTGGTCACCCTCCGGCGCGGGCAAGCGGATCAGCACGGTCTGGGCGTTGCCGAACTGCTGCAGCGCGGCGCTGCCGACGCCAAGGCCATCGACCCGCTTGCGCAGGGCATCGAGCGGCGGCGGCGCCTTGAATTCGACTTCCATCGTCAGGCCGCCGACGAAATCGACGCCGAGGTTGAGGCCACGGGTCGCCACCAGCGCGATCGAGCCAAGGGTCAGCAGCAGCGTTAACGCAAACGCGATATAGCGCAGCCTGACAAAGCTGATGTTGGTGTTGTCGGGGACGAGTTTCAACGGCATGACCGGTCCTTAAAACGCCAACGCGGCGGGCCGCACATCAGATGTTCAGCGCGGCTGGCCGCGCGCGTGCCAGCCAGTGCGACACCATCAAACGCACGACGGTGACGGCGGTGAACACCGATGTCGCGATGCCGATCGACAACACCACGGCAAAGCCCTTGATGGGGCCGGAGCCGAACATGAACATGATGATGGCGACGATGATGTTGAGGCTGTTGGCATCCCAGATCGTCCGTGTCGCATCGCGAAAGCCGACTTCGACCGAGGCGATGACGCCCCGGCCCTTGCGCTGTTCCTCGCGGATGCGTTCGTTGATGAGGACGTTGGCATCCACGGCGGCGCCGATGGTCAGCACCAGCCCGGCGATGCCCGGCAAGGTGAGCGTGAAACCGCCCATCGACATGACGCCCAGGATCATGACGACGTTGATGAACAGCGCCAGCACCGAATAGACGCCGAAACGGCCATAGACGGCGATCATTAGGATGGCGACGGCGAGCACTGCGGCAACCGCCGCGATCGAGCCGGCGCGGATCGAATCCGCCCCCAGGTCGGGACCGACGGTGCGTTCCTCGACCACCTTCAACGACACCGGCAGTTTGCCCGAACGCAGCAGGATGGCGAGCTCGTTGGCGGTCTGCGTCGTGTAGCTGCCCGAAATGATTCCCGAACCGCCCAGGATAGGTTCGTTGATATTGGGTGCCGAGATTACCTTGCCGTCGAGGATGATGGCAAAGGGCTTGCCGACATTTTCCTGCGTTGCCTGTGCAAAGCGGCGGCCCCCCGTTGAATCGAAGCGGAAGCTGACCGCAGGCGAGCCGTTCTGGTCGCTCGATACCTGCGAATCGACCAGCTGGTCGCCGCTGACGATGGCGCGGCGTTTGACCACGACAGGACCGCCGGCGAGGCTTGGCAAGATCTGGCTGCCGGGAGGGGCGCGACCCTGTGCGACTTCGGCCTGGTCGGCGCCGATGTCGACAAGCTTGAATTCGAGCTTGGCGGTCTTGCCGAGCAGTGCCTTCAGTGCCGAAGGGTCCTGCAGGCCGGGGACCTGGACGACGATACGGTTGCTGCCCTGGCGCACGATCGTCGGCTCGCGGGTGCCGAGCTCGTCGATGCGCTTGCGGATGACCTCGACCGCCTGCGCCATGGCATTGTCGATCGACTTGTCGATGCCGGCGTCGGTTTCCGTAAGGGTGACGCGCGGGCCGGCGGCGCTGACTTCGACGTCGCGCGCGCCCGACAGGCTGGAAAGCGGCTGCGTCGCCTTCATCAGCACAGCCACCGCGCGGTCGGCGGCAGTCGGATCGGTGAGGACAAAGCTCAGCTTGCCATCGGCCGTCGAAAGATCGGTGAAGGCGATGGCCCCGCCGTCGGCGCCGCGCAATTCGTTGCGCACCGTCTCCTCGAGCGATTCCAGCTTGGTCTTGCGGACATCATCGGTGCTGGCTTCGAGCATCAGGTGCGAGCCGCCGCGCAGGTCGAGCCCCAGGCTCAACTGCTTCGAGGGCAGGAAGCCGGGGATCAACCTCGCCTGCTGTTCCGAAACGAAATTGGGCAGCGCAAACAGCACGCCGAGCACGATGACGGCGACGATCGTCCAGATCTTCCATTTCGGAAAGTCGAGCAAAGCCTCAGGCCCCGGTTTTGGAGTTGCTGTCGTTGGCGGCAGCCGGGACGGTCTTCAACCGCACATCGGACAGCGTACCCTTGAGCACGCGCAGCTTGACGGTGGGGGCAACCTCGACTTCGACTTCGGTGTCCGTCACCTTGGTCGCCTTGCCGATGATGCCGCCGCCGGTGACGACTTCATCGCCCTTCTTGACGGCGTCGATCATCGCGCGGTGCGCCTTCATGCGCTGCTGCTGCGGACGGATCATCAGGAAATAGAAAATCGCGAAGATGGCGATATAGGGTGCAAACTGGAGAAGGCCGACAACGGCGCCTCCCGGAGCAGCCGCGCCGGCGGCCTGTGCAAAGGCCGGAGATTCAAACATCGATAAAGCTTTCAAGCGTCCACGGACAAGCTCCGCGCTCTAGCGGGTTGCGCGCGGCGGCGCAACGCCAAGGCGATACCAAGCCAATGCCAAAGCAACGCCAAGGCAATGCCGGGCCTGCAACACGGCTGCATCATGGCTTTGGGGGGGTGGCGGCAACGCGGCCCGCAACCTACAACGCCCGGCATGACCGACCTCAGCGACCCCGCCGTCCGCATCGCCGCCGCGCTGGAGCGCCTGTCGCCACCGCCGGCCATCGCCGACCCTGCCCGCGGCCATTGGTTCGTGTGGACCGCCGCCGGCCTTGAAGCCGTTGCGGCGCCGCGCACCAACCCGATCGACCTTTATGTCGGCGTCGATGCCCAGAAGGCGACGCTCGCCGAAAATGCCCGGCGCCATGCCGAGGGGCTCCCCGCGCACGATGTGCTGCTGTGGGGCGCACGCGGCATGGGCAAATCATCGCTGGTGCGCGCCGTCCATGCCGCGCTGGCGGCGGCGGCCAAGGACGTCGCGCTGGTCCAGGTGGCGCAGCCCGATCTTGCCAGCCTTGCCCAGCTGTTCAAACGGCTGGCCGATGTCCAGCGCCGCTTCACCATATTCCTCGATGACCTGTCGCTCGATGGCGACAACGGCGAGGTCCATGCCCTGCGATCGCTGCTCGATGGCGGCGTTATGGCGCGGCCCGACCATGTGCGGCTGGCGGTGACGTCGAACCGGCGCAACCTGGTGCCGCGCAGCCTGTCCGAAAACGACGCCGACGCCATCAACCCGCGCGATGCCGCCGACGACAAGCTCGCCCTCGCCGATCGCTTCGGATTGCGATTGGGTTTCCATAACTGCGACCAGCCGACCTACCTGGCCATTTGTGCCGGTTATGCGGCAGCGCACGGGCTGGCCTTCGACCCGGCGGCGGCGCTGGCATGGGCCGCGGGTCGCGGCGCGCGGTCGGGCCGGGTGGCGTGGCAATATACGGTGGAAGCGGCCGGCGCGGCGGGTGTCGGCCTGGTGCGCGCCTAGCGGTTATCAGCGTGGATCGATCGCGCGCCAGTCTATCGACACACGCCTCGCAGCCGTGCATTCTTCGCACATAAATTTCCTGTGTGCGGCGTTGGGGAGTGCCCGATATGTTGAAATCGCTGTTGTTCGCGCTGGCGGCACTTGCCGGCCTGCTTGGCGCTGCGGCGCCGGCCAGTGCCCAGTTCGCCGGGCAGGCCGAGGGCACCGTCCAGTGCGAGTCGTGGCAATATCAACCACGTCAATGCCCGGTGCCCGGAATCGTGGCGGCAAGGCTGTTGCGCGTCATCGCCGGTGACTGCGGCCGCGATGGCTGGGGCTATGACCGGCGCGGGGTGTTTGTCACCAACGGCTGCCGCGCGGTGTTCGAATATCGCACGTCTGGTGGGGGTTACCCTGGCGGCGGCGGTTACCCTGGCGGCGGCGGTTACCCCGGTGGCGGTGGTTACCCTGGTGGCGGCGGTTACGGCGGTGGCCAGACCGTGCGCTGCGAAAGCTGGCAATACCAGCCGGCACGCTGCCCGATGGACACCAATGGCGGCGTGCAGGTCCAGCGCGTCATTGCCGGCGATTGCCAGCAGGGCCGGACCTGGGGTTGGGATCGCGGCGGTGTGTGGGTCAACGGCGGCTGCCGCGCCGACTTCAGCAGCCGGCGCGGCGGGGGTTACCCCGGTGGCGGCTGGCCTGGCGGCGGCCAGCTCATCGAATGCAGCAGCTGGAACTACAAGCCGGCGCGGTGCCCGGCCGATATCAATCGCCGGGTCGAAATCGCCAGCGTCATTGCCGGCGACTGTCAGCAAGGCCGCACCTGGGGTTGGGACCGCGGCGGCATCTGGGTCAACGGCGGCTGCCGCGCGCGCTTCCGGGTGTTCTAGGCCCGGTTGCGACCAATAGAACCCGGTGGCGGCCCGGTCGTGTCGCCACTGCGTCTCCGGGCGCAGTGGCGGAATGGCAGGGTTGCCGCCGGCCCCTTTGCATCGCTATGTAGGCCACCACTCGCGTTGAAGGCTTGCCGATGACCATTGCCCGCACCGCCTGGCGCTTCCTTGTCGGCGTCAAGGACCTGCTGGTGCTATTGCTCCTGCTGCTGTTTTTCGGCGTGCTGTGGAGCGCGCTCAACAACCGTTCGACGGTCAGTGTGCCGGGGGGTTCGGCGCTGGTGCTCAGCCTCGATGGCGCCATTGTCGACCAGGCTTCGGAACAATCGCCGTTGCAGCTTGCCAGCGGCGGCGAGATCGGCGGCCAGACGCAGACGCGGGACATCATCCGCGCCATCGACACCGCCCGCGGCGACAGCCGGATCAAGACCATCGTCCTCGATCTCGACACCTTTGTCGGCGCCGGCGAGGCCAACCTCCAGTCGATCGGCACGTCGTTGCAACGCTTCCGCGCTGCCGGCAAGCCGGTCTATGCCTATGCCACCGCCTATACCGATGAAGGCTATTACCTCGCTGCCCAGGCCAACCAGATCTGGGTCAACCCGCTGGGCGGCGTCGTGCTGACCGGCCCCGGTGGCGCCAACCTCTATTTCAAGAAGGCGCTCGACAAACTCGACGTCGATGTCAACGTCTTCCGCGTCGGCACCTACAAGGCCGCCGTCGAGCCCTTTACCCGCACCGAATCCTCGCCGGAAGCCAAGGCCGCCGAACAGGCGCTGGTCGACAGCCTGTGGAAAACCTATGTCGCCGATGTGAAGCGCGCCCGCCCGGCGGTCGATATCAACGCCTTCCTCGCCAGCCTGCCCAAGACACTGGCGGACAACAACGGCGACCAGGCCCATACCGCCATCGCCGGCAAGCTGGTCGATGTCATCGGCACCCGCACCGCCTTCGATGCCGCCATCGCCAAGCTGGTCGGCGATGGCGACAACAAGGCCTGGGGCAATTTCAACGGCATCCCGCTCGATGATTACCTGCGCGGCTCGTCGGGGCTGGTATCGTCATCCGGGCCGGCAGTCGGCGTCATCTACGTGACCGGCAACATCATCGATGGCGAGGCGCCGCGTGGCCAGGCCGGCGGCACCACCATCTCGCGCGCCATCGCCAAGGCACTGGAAAAGAACAAGGACATCAAGGCGCTGGTCGTGCGGGTCGATTCGGGCGGCGGCTCGGTGCTGGCCAGTGAACAGATCCGCCAGGCGCTGCTCGATGCCAAGGCGCAGGGGCTGCCGCTGGTGGCGTCGTTCGGGCCGGTTGCTGCCTCGGGTGGCTATTGGCTGTCGACCGCAGCCGATGAAATCTATGCCGAACCTTCGACCATCACCGGCTCCATCGGCGTGTTCGCCATCATCCCCAGCTTCAACCGTTCGCTGGCGGAACTGGGTATCGGCGTCGATGGCGTCAAATCCACACCTTATTCCGGGGAGCCGGACGTCCTGCGCGGGCTTTCGCCGCAAACCAAGGTCATGCTGCAGACCTCGGTCGAGGACATCTACCGGCGCTTTACCGGCATCGTGGCGCAATCGCGCAAGTTGCCGGTCGCCGAGGTCGATCGGATCGGCCAGGGCCGCGTCTGGGCGGGCACCACCGCGCTGCAACTCAAGCTGGTCGACGGCATGGGCGGTCTCGACGTCGCCGTGCGTGCTGCCGCCAAGCGTGCCGGGTTGAACGGCAACGTCCGCACCATCGACATCGAGCGCCCGCAATCCTTCCTGTTCCGCTCGGTCGCTGCACTGATAGGCGGCGGCGACGATAGCCAGCAGGCCTCGCGCGATCCCTTCGCCAAGTTGGCCGCCCGTTCGCGCCTGCAACTGTTCTCGGCGCTTGGCGATGCCGGCGCGATGGCTCAGGGGCCGACGATGCAGGCCGCCTGCCTCGAGTGCGCGACGCTGGGTTCACCGCGGATGGCGGCGGCGCAGCAGGGTGGAAGCTGGCTGGCGAAGGCGGCGGCGGTGTTGCGGTAAGGTTATTCGCGCTCGCGATACCCCGGCAGCGCTACGCCGCGCGAAATCGCCAGCGCCCGCAACGCAAAGCCCGCCGCAGCGCCTGCCCCACCGGCCACCCAAGCGCCCATGCCGAGCACCGAGAGCAGTATATAGACCGTCGCCCCCAGCGCGGCCGCAGAGACATAGATTTCACGGCGCAGCAGCACCGATGGCTCGCCGGCCAGCACGTCGCGGATGATGCCGCCAAAGCTTGCGGTCAACACGCCCATGACGATGCACGGCAATGGCGGCAGGCCATAGCTGTTGGCCTTGGCGGCCCCGATGACGGCATAGGCCGCCATGCCGATGGCATCGAACCACAACAGCGCCGGCAGCCGCCAGCGGTCGGCGCGCAACAACCATACCGTTCCCGCCGCGATGAGGCAGATGCCGAGATAGTCCGACCTCCCGACCCAGAACACCGGTGCGCCGATGAGCAGGTCGCGCAGCGTCCCGCCGCCGATGCCGGTAACGGCGGCAAAGAAGGCAAAGGTCACGATGGTCTGCTTGGCCCGCGCCGCCGCCAGCGCCCCGGACACCGCAAACACCGCGACTCCGGCCATGTCGAGAATGGCGAGCAGCGGCCGCGCGTCTTCGATGCTCAGGACCGGCATTGCCCCACCTGGCGCTTCTGCGCCGCCATCAATTCGCGGCGATAGACGCCCTGGGTATCGAACATCCAGCCGGGATATTCGCCGGGCAGCTTGCTTGCCGCATCGAGCGCGGCGAGATCGTCCTTGCCCAGCACGACCCTGGTGGCGGCAAGATTGTCGGCAAGCTGGTCGGGTCGCTTGACACCGACGATGACACTGGTCACCACCGGCTGGTGGAGCAGCCACGCCAGCGCGATTTGCGCCACCGATACACCATGCGCCTCGGCAATCGGCCGCATCGCATCGATGACGGCATGGCCGCGCGGCCGATCGACCGGCGGGAAATCGAACGCGGCGCGACGGCCGTCGCCCTTGGCCTCGTCGTCACGGCTGTATTTGCCGGACAGGAACCCGCCGGCGAGCGGGCTCCACACCATCAGGCCGACGCCTTCCGATAGCAGCATCGGCACGATTTCGCGTTCTAGGTCGCGCCCGGCGACGGTGTAATAGGCTTGCAGCGAGGCAAAGCTCGCCAGCCCGAGCCGTTCCGAAATCCCCAGCGCCTTCATGATCTGCCATGCCGCCCAGTTCGACACGCCGATGTAGCGGACATGGCCATGCTGGACGAGCGTATCGAGCGCCCGCAGGGTTTCCTCGATCGGCGTCGCCGCGTCGAAGCCATGGATCTGGTACAGGTCGATATGGTCGACGCCGAGCCGGGTGAGGCTGGCCTTGCACGCCTCGATGAGGTGATAGCGCGAATTGCCGCGACCGTTGGGGCCCTTGCCGGTTTCGCCAAAGCCCTTGGTGGCGATGACGATCTCGTCGCGCTTGATGCCGAGCGATTTCAGCGCCTGGCCGGTAATCTGCTCCGATACGCCACCGGCATAGACATCGGCGGTATCGATGAAATTGACCCCCGCCTCGATGGCGGCGCGCACGAGCGCCTCGGCATCGGCCTGCTGCAGGCTGCCGATCTTCTCCCACATCCCGCCATTGCCGCCAAAGGTCATGGTGCCGAGGGAAAGTTCCGAAACGAAAAGGCCGGTGGTGCCGAGACGGTTATAACGCATTGTGCAAGCTCCTGTCGGTGCCCCCCGGCAAGGATCGGTGCCGGCAACGATCGGTTCCGGCAAGGGCCGAAACATCCCTGCCCGTCGTCACATATGGATCGGCTTGCCCGTCACCGCCATCGCCGCTTCCTTCAGCGCTTCGGGATGGGTCGGATGGGCGTGGCAGGTCATGGCGATGTCTTCGGCCGATGCACCGAATTCCATGGCGATGGCGGCTTCGGCAATCATCGTGCCGGCCATGCTGCCGATGATATGGACGCCGAGCACGCGGTCGGTGGTGGCGTCGGCGAGAACCTTTACAAAGCCTTCGGTGTCGCGGTTGGCTTTGGCGCGGCTGTTGGCGGCGAAGGGGAATTTGCCCGCCTTGTAGGCCACGCCCGCCGCCTTCAGTTCCTCCTCGGTCTTGCCGACGCTCGCCACTTCGGGGTAGGTATAGACGACCGCGGGGATGACGTCATGGTTCACATAGCCGGTCAGCCCGGCGATGTTGTCGGCGCAGGCGATGCCCTCGTCCTCCGCCTTGTGGGCCAGCATCGGCCCGGGAATCACGTCGCCGATCGCCCACAGGCCTGGAACAGCGGTGGAGAAATCCGGGTTGACCATGATGCGACCCCGGTTGAGACCCGAGCTTTCGAGGACCAGCCCGGTCGCTTCGATGTTGAGGCCATCGGTGTTGGGTCGCCGGCCGATCGACAGCAGCACGACATCGGCGGCGATCTCCTCGGCGGCGCCCCCCGCAGCGGGCTCGACAGTGACGATGGCGCCAGCACCGTCGCGCCGTACAGCTGTAACCCTTGTCGAAATCCGGATGGCAAAGCCCTGTTTGGTCAGGATTTTCGTGAACGCGCTGGCAACCTCGATATCCATCGCCGGCACAATCCGCTCGGCATATTCGACAACGGTGACCTTTGCCCCAAGCCGCCGCCACACCGATCCCATCTCGAGGCCGATATAGCCGCCGCCGATGACCACCATGTGCGTCGGCACCTTGCTAAGCGACAGCGCCTCAGTCGACGTGACGATGACTTCGCCATCGGGCGCCATGCCCGGCAACAGCGCGACGTCCGAGCCGGTGGCGATGATGAAATTGCGGGCGGTGATGGTGCGATCGCCGACCTTTACAGATTTTGCATCGACGAATGACGCCATGCCCTTCACCCAATCGACCTTGTTCTTCTTGAACAGAAAAGCAACGCCGTCCGTCAACTCCTTGACTGCCTTGTCTTTTTCGCCGAGCAAAGCCGGCAGGTCGAGCTCCACCGAGCCGAGCTTGACGCCGAATTTGGCGAGCGCGCCGGACCGCGCCTCTTCGTAGAACTCGCTGCCATGCAGCAACGCCTTTGAGGGAATGCAACCGACGTTGAGGCAGGTGCCGCCCAGCTTGCTGTGCTTTTCGATGCAGGCGACCTTGAGGCCGTTCTGGGCGGCGCGAATGGCGGCAACATAGCCGCCAGGGCCGGAGCCGATGACGACAACGTCATAGTCGAATTCGGCCATGTCTGGCTCCTTACAGGTCGATCAACAGGCGCGCCGGGTCTTCGATGGCTTCCTTGACACGAACGAGGAAGGTGACCGCCTCGCGGCCATCGACGAGGCGATGGTCGTACGACAGCGCCAGGTACATCATCGGGCGGATGACGATCTCGCCATTGCGCACCACCGGCCGTTCCTCGATGCGGTGCATGCCGAGCACCCCCGATTGCGGGGTGTTGAGAATGGGCGTCGACATCAGCGAGCCGAAGACACCGCCGTTGGTGATGGTGAAGGTGCCGCCCTGCAGCTCCTCGATCTTCAACTGCCCGGCCTGGGCGCGCTTGCCGAAGTCGCCAATGGCCTTTTCGGTCGCGGCAAAGGTCAGCTTGTCGGCGTTGCGCAACACCGGCACCACCAGGCCACCGGGCGACGATACCGCAATGCCGAGGTCGGCATAGTCGTGATAGACGATCTCCTCGCCATCGATGCGGGCGTTGACGGCCGGCACATCGCGCAGTGCCATGACCACGGCATGGGCAAAGAAGCTCATGAAACCAAGGCGTACGCCGTGCTTCTTCTCGAACATATCCTTGTAGCGGGCGCGCGCCGCCATCACCGCGGTCATGTCGACATCGTTGAAGGTCGTCAGCATCGCGGCGCTGTTCTGGGCTTCCTTCAAGCGCCGGGCGATGGTCTGGCGCAGGCGCGTCATGCGGACGCGTTCTTCGCGGCGGTCTGCGCCCTTGGCGCTTGCGGCAGGGGCCGGCGTATTCGCGGCACCGCGCGTCCTGGCCGTGCCCGCTTCGATTGCCGCGAGGACATCGCCCTTGGTCAGCCGGCCGTCCTTGCCGCTGGCGGCGATGCTGGACGGATCGAGGTTGTAGCTATCGACAAGCGTCCGGACGGCAGGCCCCATCGCATCGAGGGGCTGGGTACCGGCAGCGGCAGGCGCCGCGGGCGGTGCGACTGGAACGGCGGCGGGCGGCGCCACGATGGCGGCAACCGGGGCAGCGGCAACCGGTGCAGCGACCGGTGCAGCGACGGGTGCAGCGACTGGCGCGATAACTGGCGCGACAACCGGCTGGGCGGCAGCACCGCCGGCATCGATGATCGCGATCCGGGCACCGACTGCAACGGTGTCACCGACCTTGAACAGGTGCTCACCCATCACGCCCGCAACCGGCGACGGCACTTCCACCGCCACCTTGTCGGTTTCAAGGCTGACAATCGGCTCGTCGGCGGCGACAGCGTCGCCCGGGGCCTTCAACCATTGCCCGACGGTGGCTTCGGTGATCGATTCGCCCAGCGCCGGGATGATGACATCGGTTGCCATGGAAATTATCCTGCCATCTTCTTGGATTTGAGCCCGCCACGAATGGCGGCGGTAACTTCGGCGCGACTGGCGCCCAGGGCTTCGGCGACCAGCTTGGCCTGTTCGGCGTTGTGGCGCTTCATCAATCCCGTTGCAGTCGCGGCGGCGGCGGCACGACCGGCATAATAGGGCCGCTTGCCCAGCGCCGCCTCGATCAATGGCGCGACGAATGTCCAGGCCCCGGCGTTGCGGGGTTCCTCCTGCGCCCAGACGATATCCTCGAGCATGGGGAAGCGGGCCGCATATTCGGCGATGATGTCGGCGGGAAAGGGATAAAGCTGTTCGACCCGCAACAGATAGATGTCGTCGCGGTCCTGCTTTTCACGGGCATCGAGCAGGTCATAATAAACCTTGCCCGAACACATGACGAGGCGGCGCACCTTGGCGTTGTCGCAGGGTGCAAGGTCGTCGAGGCAGCGGTGGAAGCTGCTGCCGGCATCCATGTCGGCAATCGTCGAAACGGCGCGCTTGTGGCGCAACAGCGATTTCGGCGTGAAGATGATCAGCGGCTTGCGGAAATCGCGCAGCATCTGGCGGCGCAGCACGTGGAAATAGTTGCTCGGCGTCGTCGCGTTGATGATCTGGAGGTTGTCTTCGGCACAAAGCTGCAGGAACCGCTCCAGCCGCGCCGAACTGTGTTCAGGCCCCTGCCCTTCATAGCCATGCGGCAGCAGCATGACGAGGCCATTGGCGCGCAACCACTTGATTTCGCCCGATGCGATGAACTGGTCGATGATGGTCTGGGCGCCATTGACGAAGTCGCCGAACTGGCCCTCCCACAACACCAGCGTCTTGGGATCGGCGAGGCCATAGCCATATTCGAAGCCGAGCACGCCGAATTCGGACAACGGGCTGTCGAGCACCTCGAAACTGCCGGATCCAGGCCCGGTGGCGACCGACTGCAACGGCACGATGCGATGGCCATCGAGCTGGTCGGTCCAGACCGAATGCCGCTGGCTGAAGGTGCCGCGGCCCGAATCCTGTCCGGACAGGCGAACGCCATAGCCATCCTGCAGCAACGAACCAAAGGCCAGCGCCTCGGCGGTCGCCCAATCGATGTTGGTGCCGCTGGTCAGGGTTTCGGCCTTGGCATCGAGGATCCGGGCCAGCGTCTTGTGGATGTTGAAGCCCTCCGGCACCGTCGTCAGCGTGCGGCCGATGGCGCGCAGTTCGCCGGCGGCAACCCCGGTCATCGCGGCGCGGCGGCCAGTGATCTCCTCCTTGGGCTTGCCGAGGCCGGACCAGCGACCTTCGAACCAGTCGGCCTTGTTGGCCTTGAAGCCCGCGGCGGCGTCGAAATCGGCCTCCAGCCCGGCGACATAGGCGTCGACCGTTGCCTTGAAGAACGCCTCGTCGATGACACCTTCACGGATCAGGCGCTGGGCATAGATCTCGCTGACGGCAAGGTGCTTGCCGATCTGGGCGTACATCAAGGGCTGGGTAAAGCTCGGCTCGTCGCTCTCGTTGTGTCCGAAGCGGCGGTAGCACCACATGTCGATGACGACGTCGCGCTTGAAGGTCTGGCGAAATTCGGTGGCGACCTTGGTGGCAAAGGTCACCGCCTCGGGGTCATCGCCGTTGACGTGGAAAATCGGCGCCTGGACGATCTTGCCGACATCGCTGGGATAGGGCGACGAGCGCGCGAACTGCGGGCTGGTGGTAAAGCCCACCTGGTTGTTGACGATGAAATGAATGGTGCCGCCGGTGTTATAGCCCTTCAGCCCGGAAAACCCGAAGCATTCCGCCACGATACCCTGCCCGGCGAACGCCGCGTCGCCGTGCAGCAGCACCGGCATCGCATGGCTGCGGGTGCTGTCGCCGGCCATCGTCTGGATGGCGCGGACCTTGCCGAGCACCACGGGGTCGACGGCCTCGAGATGCGACGGGTTGGGCGCCAGCGACAAATGCACCATGTTGCCGTCGAATTCGCGGTTGGTGCTGGTGCCGAGGTGGTATTTGACATCGCCGGAGCCGCCGACATCGTCGGGATTGGCCGAACCGCCGCCAAATTCGTGGAAGATGATCTGGAACGGCTTCTGCATGACGTTGCCGAGCATGTTGAGCCGGCCGCGATGCGGCATGCCGAAGACGATCTCGGTGATGCCGAGCTGTCCGCCGACCTTGATGATCGATTCCATCGCCGGGATCATCGCCTCGGCGCCATCGAGCCCGAAGCGCTTGGTGCCGACATATTTGCGGCCAAGGAACTTTTCGAAATATTCTGCCTCGACCAGCTTGTTGAGGATGGCCTTCTTGCCGAGTGCGGTGAACTGGATTTCCTTGTCGCGCCCCTCGATCTTGTCCTGGATGAAACGCCGTTCCTCGACGTCGTTGATGTGCATGTATTCGACGCCGACATTGCCACAGTAATTGGCGCGCAGGATGCTGACGATTTCGCGGATCGTACCGGTTTCAAGGCCGAGCGCGCCGCCAAGATGCACCGGGCGATCGAGGTCGGTTTCCTTGAAGCCATGATAATCCGGGGTCAGGTCGGCGGGCACTGCCGGCTTGGTCAGGCCCAGCGGATCGAGATTGGCGGCGAGGTGCCCGCGCACACGATAGGTGCGGATCAGCATGAGGGCCGAAATCGAATCCTGTGCGGCGCGGGCGATGGCGGCCGGGTCGGCACCGGTGGCGGCGGCCTTTGCCGCAGCCTTGGCCGGAGCCGCCATGACCAGCATATCGCCGGCATCGAGCGCGCGTGTCAGGTCGTCGGCAGGAATCGGCGGCCAGTCGGTCCGCGCCCATGAGGGGCCGGCGGCATCTTCAGCCGTTGGCAGTTGCGCTTCGAAATCCATTCCGCCAATCCTTCTCGGCGACGCCCTCTACAGCGTCGCCCCTAGTCTTGCCACCGCGCAAGGCGCTGATAGCCCCGCCGGGCCGGGCTGTCACCGCCACAACGCACATGGCTGCCATGTTTTAACGGCTGCGGCCGACAGATGTGGTGAACGTCAGCCTTTCAGCAGCTCCACCAATGTCGTGCCCAGCATCGACGGCGATGGCGAAACCCGGATGCCGGCGGCTTCCATCGCCGCAATCTTGTCCTCGGCGCCGCCCTTGCCACCGGCGACGATCGCCCCGGCATGGCCCATGCGGCGGCCGGGAGGCGCGGTGCGCCCGGCGATGAAACCGACCATCGGCTTCCTGCGGCCGCGCTTTGCTTCATCGGCGATGAACTGCGCCGCCTCCTCCTCGGCCGAGCCGCCGATTTCGCCGATCATGATGATCGAACGGGTGGCATCGTCGGCCATGAACAGTTCAAGCATGTCGATGAAGTTGGTGCCGTTGACCGGATCACCGCCGATGCCGACCGCGGTCGTCTGGCCGAGGCCGACGGCGGTGGTCTGGTGGACGGCTTCATAGGTCAGCGTACCCGAGCGCGAGACGACGCCGACGCTGCCATGGCTGAAGATATTGCCGGGCATGATGCCGATCTTGCATTCGCCAGGCGTCAGCACGCCGGGGCAATTGGGGCCGATCAGCCGCGATTTGGAGCCCGACAGCGCCCGCTTGACCTTGACCATGTCGAGCACCGGAATGCCCTCGGTGATGCAGATGATAAGCGGCACTTCGGCGTCGATGGCCTCCAATATGGCATCGGCGGCACCGGGCGGCGGCACATAGACAACGCTGGCATCGCAGTTTGTCGCGGCGCGCGCCTCATGGACGGTGTTGAACACTGGCAGACCGAGATGGGTCTGGCCGCCCTTGCCCGGCGCGGTACCGCCGACGACTTTCGTGCCATAGGCGATCGACGCCTCGGTGTGGAACGTGCCCTGCTTGCCGGTGAAGCCCTGGGTGATGACGCGGGTGGCGCTGTTTACGAGAATGCTCATTGAAAAGCCCAATCTTCCGGTTTGGCGGGGCGCTTGATGACCCCGTCAAGTTGCAGACTTGTGATGGTTCGGCGGTTGAAGTCGCCGGTGCAGGTGACACTGACCCTATGGTCCAAGCCCTTGAATTGCAGCTTGTCGAATGTCACGACAAACTGGCCGGTCGACACAAAGCGCAGCGCCTTATCGAGATCGTTTGCCATCTTGACGTCGCCATCTTCGAGACCGGCTGTCTTTATGCCGAGGGACTCAGCGGCAAGTTCGAGGCAATGCGCCTTCGCGAGTCCGGCGTCTAATTTAACCTGCTCGGTCGAATTGCAGCCGCCGAGCGCGAGCATGGCGATTATGCCAAGCCCCCCGTGCCGATTTATCGCCTCTGGTGTCACGCTGCCTTCTTCACTTCGGCGACGATCTTCGCCGCGGCATCGCCGAGATTGTCACCCGAGATGATGGGCAGCCCCGATTCCGCCAGGATCTTCTTGCCGAGTTCGACATTGGTGCCCTCGAGCCGCACGACCAGCGGCACCGACAGGTTCACTTCCTTCGCCGCGGCGATGATGCCTTCCGCGATGATGTCGCAGCGCATGATGCCGCCGAAGATGTTGACGAGGATGCCCTTCACCGCCGGGTCCTTCAAAATCAGCTTGAAGGCGTTGGTGACCTTTTCCTTGTCGGCGCCGCCGCCGACATCGAGGAAGTTGGCCGGCTCGGCGCCGTTCAGCTTGATGATGTCCATCGTCGCCATGGCGAGGCCGGCACCGTTGACGAGGCAGCCGATCGAGCCATCGAGCTTGATGAAGGCGAGGTCGTACTTCGACGCTTCGACTTCGGCGGGGTCTTCCTCGGTCAGGTCGCGCAGCGCGACGATATCGGGGTGGCGATAAAGCGCGTTCGAATCGAAGCTGCACTTGGCGTCGAGGACCAGCAGCTTGCCATCGGTCGTCACGGCCAGCGGGTTGATCTCGATCTGCGACGCGTCGGTGCCGACAAAGGCATCATACAGCCTGGCAGTAACAAATTCGGCCTGCTTGGCGAGATCGCCCGTGAGGCCGAGCGCGGCGGCGACCGCACGGCCGTGGTGCGGCATGACGCCGGTGACGGGGTCGATGATCAGCGTGTCGATCTTTTCCGGCGTGTCATGGGCGACGGTCTCGATGTCCATGCCGCCTTCGGTCGAAACCACCAGCGCGATCCGCCCGGTGGCACGATCGACGAGTAATGCGAGGTAGAATTCCTTGGCGATATCGACGCCATCGGTGACGTAGAGGCGGTTGACCTGCTTGCCGTGCGGCCCGGTCTGGATGGTGACCAGCGTGTTGCCGAGCATGTCGGTCGCGGCGGCGCGCACATCATCGGCGCTGCGGGCAAGCCGAACCCCGCCCTTGGCTTCGGGCGGCAGCTCGACAAACTTGCCCTTGCCGCGGCCACCGGCGTGGATCTGCGCCTTGACGACATACAGCGGCCCGGGGAGCCTGGCGCTCGCCGCCACCGCTTCATCGACCGTCATCGCGGCATAGCCGACCGGCACCGGCACGCCGAATTTGGCGAGGACTTCCTTGGCCTGATATTCGTGAATGTTCATACTGTTAGCCGCCTTTTACCCGCCCTTGTAGCGCGCAGCCTCTTGCCAGCGCTTAAGAGCTGTTGATTCTGTTCGATCTTGAGTTCGAAGTGACGATCCCTCGTAATCTCCAACCGCGACCCAAACCGTTTTCGACGTCTGTTCAACGGTCACTTTGTATGGGCGGTCCCAAACGACAACTGTGCGTTCCACAGACCTCTCCGATTAAACTCAATTCAGGCTCGGGTCGATCGCCTTGCACGCCACCAGCAGTTCCTTGACCGCATCGACCGACACGGTGAAATTCGCCTGCGCTTCCGGCGTCAGTTCGATCTCCACGATCCGCTCGACGCCGCCGGCGCCGATGACGCAGGGGACGCCGACATAAAGGTCGTTGACGCCATATTGGCCGGTGAGGTTCACCGCTGCCGGGATGACGCGCTTCTGGTCGTACAGGAACGCTTCGGCCATCGCGATGCCGCTGGTGGCGGGGGCGTAATAGGCCGAGCCAGTCTTGAGCAGCCCGACGATTTCGCCGCCGCCCGAACGGGTGCGCTGGACGATGGCGTCGATGCGCTCTTTCGTCGTCCAGCCCATCTTGATGAGGTCAGGGATCGGGATGCCGGCGACGGTCGAATATTCGACGACGGGCACCATCGTGTCGCCATGGCCGCCGAGCACGAATGCCGTGACGTCCTTGACCGAGACCTTGAATTCATCGGCGAGGAAATGGCGGAAACGCGCGCTGTCGAGGACGCCGGCCATGCCGACGACCATATGGTGCGGCAGCCCCGAAAATTCGCGCAGTGCCCAGACCATCGCATCCAGAGGATTGGTGATGCAGATGACAAAGGCGCCCGGGGCATTGGCCTTGATGCCCTCGCCGACCGCCTTCATCACCTTCAGGTTGATGCCTAGAAGGTCGTCGCGGCTCATCCCCGGCTTGCGGGCGATGCCTGCGGTGACGATGATGACATCGGCGCCGGCGATATCGGCGTAATCGTTGGTGCCCTTGAGGTTGACGTCAAAGCCTTCGACCGGGCCGCATTGCGACAGGTCGAGCGCCTTGCCCTGCGGCACGCCCTCGACGACGTCGAACAGCACGACATCGCCCAAAGCCTTGGCTGCGGCGAGATGAGCCAGCGTGCCACCGATGTTGCCAGCGCCGATCAGCGCAATCTTGTTGCGAGCCATGAGGGAATTCCGTCCTTTTGTGAGTCGGTCTGAAGACGGGTTGCGGATAGTCCGGTTGGAATGAGGGCGCAACCGCGTGATACGAAGGCCGGGGCCGACTATCGACAAAATGTGCCATATGGGTTAATACGATGGCATGAAACCCAACGCATTCCAGCTTCGCTCATGGCCTTGGCAGCCGGCCCATAGGGTTTGGAAGGTCATGAAAAGCGCGCTTGGGGCTGACTTTCCAGATTTCAGCCATGGCCCAGGGCCATGTAGTCCGCCGATTGCATCTCCATCAGCCGCGACACGGTGCGCTCGAATTCGAACACCCCGTCACCCGCCGGATACAGCGCCGCCGGCTCGGCATCGGCGGCGGCGATCAGCTTGCACTTGTACTCGTACAGCGCATCGACAAGCGTGACGAAGCGCGCCGCCTCGTTGCGATTTTCCGGGCCGAGGATCGGGATGCCGACAATGAACACCGTGTGATAACGCCTTGCCAAGGCGAGATAATCGGCAGCGCCCAACGGCTGGCGGCACAATCGCGCGAACGAAAACACCGCGACCCCCTTCAAGGATTTCGGCACGAACAGGCTGCGCCCACCCGGCACGGCGATCGTCTCGGTCGGCACCCTGGCACGGTCCTCGACCGGATAATCGGTCAGGCGGAAAAACGCGTCCGACATCGCCGCGGTCGCTGCCGGACCATTGGGGACGTGCCAGGTCGCGGCGCCGGCGAGGCGTTGCAGCCGATAGTCGGTAGGGCCGTCGAGCGTCGTCACCGTGCAGCGCGCCTTGATCAGCGCGATGAAGGGCAGGAACAATTGTCGGTTGAGACCGTCCTTGTACAGGTCATCCGGGTGGCGGTTCGACGTCGTCACCACCGTGACGCCGGCGGCGAACAGCGCCGTGAACAGCCGCGACAGGATGGCGGCATCGGCGATGTCCTTGACCTGCATCTCGTCGAACGCCAGCAGCCGGGCGCTGTCGGCAACGGCCCTCGCCACCGCCGGGATCGGGTCCTCGCCGTTGCGCTGGCGCTCGGCATGGATGTCGGCGTGGATTTCGAGCATGAATTCATGGAAATGCACGCGGCGCTTGGGCGTGACGTCGGCATGGGCGAAGAACAGGTCCATCAGCATCGACTTGCCGCGGCCGACCCCGCCGCAGATATACAGGCCATGCGGCGTCAGCAGGGGTGGCGCAGCCCGCAACCGCGCGAACAGCCCGGCGCGCGGCGGTGGCGGCGCGGCGAGCTCTTTCGCCAGCGCATCGAGCTTGTCGGCGACCGCCGCTTGCGCCGCGTCGGGGCGAAGCTCGCCGGCCGCGACCAGTGCGTCATAGGCAGCGCGGACGTCCGCCATGCTTCAGGTCAACGCTTGCCGGCGCCATCGCCTTCGGGGCGGGGCATTCGCGGTATCTTGCGCATCGTCCCGGTGAACGACGCGACATTGGCGCCGTCCTGCGTCACCAGCCCGCGCACAAACAGCATCTTGCCGGTTTCCTTGAGGATTTCGCCCGATGCCTCGATCGGCTTGCCGACGACACCGGCGGTGAGGAAATCGGTGGCGCAGCTCAGGGTGACGGCAGCACTGTTTTCCAACTGGCGGAAAATGAAGGAGAACATCGCCATGTCGATGAACGACATGATGAAGCCGCCGTGGAGATAACCCAAGCCATTGGAATGCCGCCGATCGGTCGCCATGCGGCATTCGACGGCATCGGCCGGCGTCTGGCGGAAGTAGAAGTCGCCGAGCAGCGAGGCAAAGCGCCCGTCCGGGTCGCGGTGCCAGCGGGTCCAGCCGGCGTGTTCGCCGTCGGTAATCATTTCACGGGTCATGCGACGGGGATAGTGCGCCGCAGCATCGGGGGCAAGCGGCGGGTTGACAGGGGAACCCTATCCCGCCCGCTCGACCATCATCAGCTTGATCTCGGCGATCGCCTTTGCCGGGTTGAGGCCCTTGGGGCAGACATTGGCACAGTTCATGATGGTATGGCAGCGATACAGCCGGAACGGGTCCTCCAGCGCATCGAGGCGCTCGCCGGTCATCTCGTCGCGGCTGTCGGCGAGCCAGCGATATGCCTGGAGCAGGATGGCCGGGCCAAGGAACTTGTCGCTGTTCCACCAATAGCTCGGGCACGCTGTCGAGCAGCAGGCGCAGAGGATGCATTCATACAGCCCGTCGATCTTGGAACGATCCTCGACCGTCTGGATGCGCTCCTCCCCCGACGGCGCCGGGGTGACGGTCTGCAACCACGGCTTGATCGAGGCATATTGCGCGTAGAAGTGCTTGAAATCGGGGACCAGATCCTTGATGACCTCCATGTGCGGCAGCGGCGTGATGCGAACCTCGCCCTTGATGTCGTCGATCGCCTTGGTGCAGGCCAGCGTGTTGGTGCCGTCGATGTTCATCGAGCACGACCCGCAGATGCCCTCGCGGCACGAGCGGCGGAAGGTCAGCGTCGAATCGACCTCCGACTTGATCTTGATCAGCGCGTCGAGAACCATCGGCCCAGTGGTATCGAGGTCGAGCTCATAGGTGTCGTAGCGCGGATTGGCGCCGTCCTCGGGGTTCCAGCGATAGACCTTGAACGCCTTGACGTTGGCGGCCCCGGCCGGCGCCGGGTAGCGCTTGCCGGCGCTGCTGACCTTGCTGTTCGCGGGGAGGGAGAATTCGGCCATTTCAGTTCCAGTACGAAATATTCAAGACAAACCGTTGGCCGGATCTTAGTAAACCCGCGCCTTCGGCTTGATATACTCGATCTCGTCGGTCAGCGTGTAGGCGTGGACCGGGCGGGTATCGAGGTTGACACCACCGTCGCGGAACCAGCCGAGCGAGTGCTTCATGAAGTGCTCGTCGTCGCGGTTCGGGTAATCCTCGTGCATGTGGGCGCCGCGGCTTTCATGGCGCGCCTTGGCCATGTGCATGGTCAGCACGGCTTGGCCGATCATGTTGTCGAGCTCCAGCGTCTCGATCAGGTCGGTGTTGAACACCAGCGATCGGTCGCTGATTCCGATATCCGCCATGCGCTGATAGACGGCGTCGATCTTCCTCGTGCCCTCGTCGAGGATTTCCGACGTGCGGAACACCGCGGCATTGGCCTGCATCGTTTTCTGCATCGCAAGACGCACTTCGCTGGTCGGCGAACCGCCCTTGGAATGCCGAAAGCCATCCAGGCGACCCAGCGCCATGTCCGCCGAATCCTTGGGCAATGGCGCGTGGGGGGTGCCGGGCTTCAGCGTCTCGCCGATGCGATGCGCGGTGGCACGCCCGAAGACGACAAGGTCGATCAGCGAGTTCGAGCCGAGCCGGTTGGCGCCGTGCACCGAGACACACGCCGCTTCTCCGACCGCGAACAGGCCGGGCACGACCGAATCCGGATCGCCATCCTTCAGGGTCACGACTTCACCGTGATAATTGGTCGGGATGCCGCCCATATTGTAATGAACCGTGGGGGTTACCGGGATCGGTTCACGCGTCACATCGACATTGGCGAAGATTTTCGCCGTCTCCGAAATCCCGGGCAGGCGCTCGTGGAGCACCGCCGGATCGATGTGGTTGAGGTGCAGGAAGATATGGTCACCCTCGGCACCGACGCCGCGGCCTTCGCGGATTTCCATTGCCATCGAGCGCGAAACGACATCGCGCGACGCCAGGTCCTTCGCCGAGGGGGCATAGCGCTCCATGAAGCGTTCGCCCTGCGAATTGGTCAGGTACCCGCCCTCGCCGCGAGCGCCCTCGGTGATGAGGACCCCGGCGCCATAGATGCCGGTCGGGTGGAACTGGACGAATTCCATGTCCTGCATCGGCACCCCGGCGCGGATCGCCATGCCGCCACCGTCACCCGTCGAGGTGTGCGCCGAAGTCGCCGAAAAATAGCAGCGGCCATAGCCACCGGTGGCCAGCACGGTCTTGTGGCTGCGGAAACGATGGATGCTGCCATCGTCCATGTTGATGGCGATGACGCCCTTGCACTCGCCGCCCACCATGATGAGGTCGATGGCGAAATATTCGATGTAGAAGTCGGTCGCGTGCTTGAGGCTCTGTTGATAGAGCGCGTGGAGCATGGCGTGGCCGGTGCGATCCGCCGCGGCGCAGGTGCGCTGCGCCGGCGGCCCGGCGCCCATGTTCTGCATCATGCCGCCGAACGGGCGCTGGTAGATGCGCCCCGCTTCGGTGCGCGAGAACGGCACGCCGAAATGCTCGAGCTCATAGACCGCAGCCGGAGCCTCCCGACAGAGGTACTCGATTGCGTCCTGGTCGCCGAGCCAGTCCGAGCCCTTGACGGTATCGTACATGTGCCAGGTCCAATGGTCCGGGCCCATGTTGCCGAGCGAGGCGGCGATGCCGCCCTGCGCCGCGACGGTGTGGCTGCGCGTCGGGAACACCTTGGTGATGCAGGCCGTCTTCAGCCCGGCTTCGGCGATGCCCATCGCGGCCCGCAGGCCGGAGCCGCCGGCGCCGACGACGACGGCGTCATAAACATGGTCGATGATCTGGTAGGCTTCGGCCATCAGGCAGCTCCAAGCGCGATCTTGAGCACTGCGAAGACAGCCGCAGCGGCCCCCGCAAGCGCGTAAAAATTCAATGCCAGCATTGCCAGCACCCGGGGCGCGCCATGGACATAATCTTCGATCATGACCTGCACCCCCAGCCGAAAGTGCCAGAAAACCGCAACGATAAGCAGCAGCATCGGCACCGCAGCGACAGGCTGCCGCAGCCACAGCACCACCGCGGTGTAATCCAGCGCCGGCAGCCGCACGAGCGAGAAGACGAACCACAGTACCAACACCAGGTTGGCGATGGCGGTAACGCGCTGCAGCCACCAGTGGTGAACGCCATCCTTGGCCGAGCCGAGACCGCGGACCCGGCCGAGTTCGGTGCCTGTGCCCATACTCAGATGCCCTTGTGGAAGTAGATCGCGGCCCAGGTCGCGACAGTCAGCAGCACCGACCCGACGATCGTGAGCGCTGCCGTCGTCCTGCTGGTGCCGAGGTCGTAGCCCTGGCCGGTATCCATGATGAGGTGGCGAATTCCGGAGCACATGTGCTGGAAGAAAACCCAGGTGAAACCGACGCCGACAAGGATGCCGAACCAGCCTGTGGCCACGGCAAGGAAGGTCGCATAGGCCGCAGGCCCGGTGGCAGCGGCGATCAACCACCACAGGAACAGCATGACAGCCCCGAACGCCATGGCGTTGCCGGTAACCCGATGCGTGATCGAAACGATCGCATGCACTTGCCATTTCCAGATGGACAGGTGCGGCGAAAGCGGTCGCGGTGAAGTGGGTCGGCCGGCCATAGGTTCCCCGATGTTGGTTGGCGCTTGAACGATGGCGTTTTAGGCTTTCGCCGCCAACGCGCAACCGTTCATCTCGGCTTTGTGTGCTCTAATCGCCGCAGCGCAACAAAAGCCTGCGCGCCACATGGCGACGATACCGGCCAAATCTAGGGACTCGCGTCGGGTGAGAAGCCGGAATAGCATACCATCGCGCCGGCGATACGACTGGCCTTTTGGGGAGACGATCCGATGGCCACGCAACTGCGCGACGCCGAAGCCGAAAGCCTTGCCGGCATCGACGTCACCAACCCGGCGCTGTACCGCGACGATAGCTGGCGGCCGGTCTTTGCCCGGCTGCGCGCCGAGGCGCCTGTCCACTACACCGTCGACAGTCCGTTCGGGCCCTATTGGTCGATATGCTCGCATGCCGACATCCAGGCGGTCGAGGCGCGGCCCGACATTTTCTCGTCGAGCCACGAATATGGCGGCATCACCGTTGTCGACCTGATGGGCGATTTCAATCTGCCGCAATTCATCGCGATGGACCGGCCGCGGCACGGCGAGCAGCGGCGCGTGGTTGCACCGGCCTTCGGTCCTGGCGAGATGGCCAAAATGGCGGATTCCATCCGGGCCCGAACGGCGCAGTTGCTCGATACCCTGCCCTTCGACACCGAATTCGACTGGGTGGACACCGTTTCGATCGAGTTGACGACGCAGATGCTGGCAATCCTGTTCGATTTTCCCTGGGAGGATCGCCGCAAGTTGACGCTGTGGTCGGACTGGGGCGGCGATATCGAGGCCGCGCTGAACCCCGAAACCGCCCCGATCCGTCACCAGCACATGCTCGACATGACCGCGTATTTCGACCGGTTGTGGGCCGAACGCCAGGCGCTGCCGCCATCGGCCGACCTGGTGTCGATGATGGTCCATTCCGACGCGATGGGCGGTCTTTCCCACCAGGAACGCATGGCCAACCTTATCCTGCTGATCGTCGGCGGCAACGACACGACACGCAATTCCATGTCGGGGGCGGCCCACGCCTTCCACCAGTTCCCCGGAGAATGGAGCAAGCTGATCGCCGACCCGACGCGCATCGCCGCCGCTGTCCCTGAAGTTATCCGTTGGCAGACGCCGTTGGCGCACATGCGGCGGACCTGTGTCGAAGACACCGAATTTGCCGGGCACCGCATCGCCAAGGGTGACAAGGTGGTGATGTGGTATATCTCCGGCAATCGCGACGAAAGCGTCTTTCCCGATGCCGAGCGACTGGATATCGCGCGATCGAACGCCCGTCGGCACCTGGCGTTCGGCTTCGGCGTCCATCGCTGCGTCGGGGCGCGGCTGGCGGAATTGCAGATCCAGATATTGTTCGAGGAGATGCTCAAGCGCCGGATGACGGTGCGTGTCGTCGGCGCACCGGAGTATGTCGCCCAGTCATTCGTCCATGGCTATCGCAAGTTGCCGGTGCGGGTGGAGCGCCACTAAAGGGCGAACGACGGGTCCACGCTGGGTCCGTGGCGCCGTGCAGGCTAGGCGTTGATCCGCGCCAGCGTCGCGTAGCGCGGGTTGTCGACGGCCACCTTGGCGGCGACGGCTGCCGTCAGCGCTTCGACGAGTCCGGGCGTTTCCGGCGTCACCTGGCCGCGTCGCAACCGACCGCACAACTCCGCACGCAGCGCGTCGAGGCCCGCGTTATGCCCGAGGAACCCCGCCAGCGCCGCCGCCTCTGCCGCCTGAGGTCGCTGCGCCAATTCGCGGGCGACGATCGCCAGAGCATTGGCGGCGACCTTGGCGTGAAAGGCCTGGCGCCCCTCCAGCGCCGGGCTGATCTCACCAAGAAATGCCGCGACCGCGTCGATCAACGCCGTGGCTTCGACCTGTTCGGTCATCAGATGTCTCCGAAGCGGATGAGGTGGAGCAGGTCGAGTTCGACCTCCGATACCCGGCGGCCGATGGCGGCACGCTCGACCGAGGGGATGCGCCCGGTGACATGGTCGTCGCCCAATTGCAGGCAGGCAAGACCCCAGCGCAGCGTGCCCCAGACTTCCCACATATGCGCCCGCGCCTTGTCGACGCGCGCGCCCCCGGCGGCGGCATAGGCGTCATAGAGTTCGGCGCGCTCGCCAAAGCCGCCGACAGGCTTTTGCCATATGCCGAACCGCCAGGCATTGACGCACAGCCAGCCAAGGTCTTCCGCGCCCTCGCCCAGATGCGCCAGTTCCCAATCGAGCACGGCCGCAAGGCCGTCGCTGTCGACAAGGAAGTTGCCGCTGCGAAAATCACCATGGACGATGGCGCTCGGCTCGGCATCGCCGCAACGCTCTGCCAGCCAGGCAAAGGCGAGGTCGAACACCGGCGAGTCGACCTTGAAACTGCGATAATGCGCGAACATCCTCTCGCGGGCGGTGTCCACGCGGCCCGTCGGCAAGGCCAGCCCTGCTGCCTCCGACAGCGGAATGGCGTGCAGCCGCGCCAGCACGGCCGCGCATTGTCCGGTCAGCTTTTGGCGGGCCGCGGCGAAATCAGGGGCGCGCAACCATCTTGGAGCCAGCGCTTCCCCTGCCACGCGTTCCATTACAAAGCCCTGACCAAGATCGTCGCCGGCTTCCAGCACGGCCACCACCGCGGCGACAGGCACACCGTGCCGTCCCCCCAGCATCTGCAACGCCGCCTGGTCGGCCTTGGAGAGGCTGCCCTCCGGCACGGCACCGGCGGCGGCAGTCTGCAGGATCAGTGGCCAGGGCTGCCCATCGCGCAGGGCTTCGACCGCGAAGGTCGCCGACGACGCGCCGCCGGACAGGGCGACGATCGATGCCACGGCAATCTCGCGCCCCGTCGCGCGGGCAAGGATGGCGGTCAACCGCGCGCATCGATCAGAATCCATCACAAATCAGCCTAGTGCGCGCGCCGGCGGATAGAAACCGTCAAATCGACATGAAAAGGGCCGCAGGGAATATCCCCACGGCCCGAAATCATCCGAATATGCGTCGGTCAGGCAGCGACGGCGCGACGGCGGCGGGCGCCGGCGCCAACAAGGCCGAAACCGGCGACAAGCATGGTCCAGGTGGCAGCTTCCGGCACGGCGCCGGCAAGCGGGTTGGCGGTCAGGACCAGCGCATCGGCACGCACGGCAGCCGGGGAGCCGCCATCATAGACGCCGAAGGTCAGCGTGTTGATGCCGCTGACAAAACCGCTGCTGATCGTGAAGCTGTGCAGCTGGTTGAAGTTTTCGACGATGATGCCGGTCAGCACGATGCCGGTGGAAACGCCGTTGAGGAAAATCTCGCCCTCGTTGTCGACGCCCCACATCCCGCTGATCGACGCCGAGGCTGCATCATAGCCGGTCAGGTCGAAGGTCGTGGACACGGCGAAGCTGCCGACGCCGGCGAATGGCGAGCCGCTGTAGGCGACCCAGCGCGAACCGGGATTTTCGGCCGTGTAGGCGGGGTTCTTGTAGGTGTAGACACTGGCGCCGACGGAAACGCCCGCAAGGTTCGTCGATGCAATGGTGTAGTTGCCATCGACCTGGCCGTCGCCAGCAGCGAGGGCAACCCCGCCAGCGCCGACACCGGTATTGTAGAGCCCGGACACGACAACAGCGCTGGCGCTGCCCGCGGCAAAGGTTGCAAGGGTGGCGGCAGCGAGAAGGGCGGCAGTGAACTTCATGTGTTGTCCTCGAAACATACGATACATCGATCAGAAAGCAAGCAACGTGCCAATTCGTCATGGCGTTGAAATCATTGGCACCGCCAATGCAATTGTTGGCAAAGTGTAAAGCCAGCCGACACTGGCGTCGTGGCGGCGGCAGGCGGCGCGCTAATCCGTCGCCAGGCGCGCGTAGCCGACCTCGTCGAACCAGACGCCGTCCTCCTCCCAGCTCTTGAGATGTACGGCTTCGCGCCGGAATTGCAGGCGTTCGAGCAAGCGCTGGGTGGCGATGTTGCGCATGTCGGTCTGGGCAATCAGCCTGTGTCGACCGCGCGCGAACAGATGCGAGACCATCGCGCCGACGGCTTCGGTCGCAAATCCCTGGCGGCGCGCGAAGGGCGCAAAGGCAAAGCCGATTTCCGCCTGCCGATTGCGCGGCGTATCGAAATTGACGCCGATATCGCCCAGGAACGCACCGCTGGCCCGCGCCAGAACCGCAAACTGCTGCCAACCCGCAGCATCATGAACCGGCCTTCGGTCCATGTCGGCGATGAGCTTGCGGGTTTCCGCCAGGCTGCGCGTCTGCCGGTCGAAAGGCATCTGGCCCCGGCTGGCGTGCAGCGCATCAGCATCGCTTGCCAGCGCCGGACGCACGATGGTCCGCACCGTCGTCAGCAGCCAGTCATCGAACGGCATGGCACCGGCGCTTGCCGCCGTCATCGCCCTCAAGCTGCGACAGCCGCATCACGCTCACCAAAGTCGATGCCCGGACCATTGCCGGCATAAGCCTTCAACAACCGCTTCGCCACCGACGTGATATGGACTTCGTCGGGGCCATCGTAGATGCGCGCTTCGCGGGCGTGCCGATAGATGATGTGGAGCGGCGTGTCCGGCGTCAGGCCCTTGGCGCCGAACACCTGGATGGCGCGATCCGCCACATTGTGCACCATCTGCGCGCCGACGACCTTTATCATGCCGATTTCGATGCGCGCCTCGTCCCCGGCGTCGATCTTCCTCGCTGCATCGAGGGTGAGCAATCGGCACGCCTGTATTTCGGCGGCACTGTCGAAGACGTGCTTCTGCATGAGCTGCTTGTCCGCAAGCTTTTCACCAAAGGCGGTGCGTTCGTGCAAGCGCCGGCACATCAGGTCGAATGCCCGCTGCGCCTGCCCCAGCCACCGCATGCAATGGAAGATACGGCCCGGTCCCAGCCGCTTCTGGGCGATGAGGAAGCCGGCGCCGCGCGGCCCCAACAGGTTTTCGGCTGGCACCCGGACATCGTCGTACGCCACCTCATAGTGACCGCTGAGGCCGTGATGCAGCCCGAGCACGGGCGTGTCCCGAACGATCCGGTAGCCGGGCGTATCGGTGGGCACGACAATCATGCTGAAGGCTGCATGGGGGGCCGTGCCGTCCGGCTCGGTACGGCACATGACCGTCGTGTAGGCCGCCCCCGCGGCGCCGGTGGTGAACCATTTGCGGCCACGAATGACCCATTCGTCGCCCTCCAGCGTCGCCGTCGTCATCAACTGCGTCGGGTCGGACGAAGCGACGTCGGGCTCGGTCATGGCAAAGCTCGGGAATATCTCGCCGGCAACGAGCGGCTTCAGATACGCCTCACGCCACTTCGGCGCGGCATATAGGTTGAGCATGATCGAATCCTGCAGGCTATGGGTGCCCAGCGCCACCATCGCGTGCTGGCTGCGGCCGATAACCTCGTTGATGAACACATAGTCCATGAACGGCATGCCCTGGCCGCCGATCTCCCTGGGGTGCCCCAGCGCCCACAGTCCCTCGGCCTTTGCCTCCGCCATCAACCGCGCCAACGCCGCCCGCGCTTCCTCGGGCGTACCGTTGTCGAGCACGTCTTCGGCGGGATAGACGCGGTCTTCGACAAAGCGCTTGACCCTGGCGCGGGTTGCCACCCAATCGACGGCCGTGGCGCGGGGCGCCACCAAATCAACTGCTGTCATGTCGCTCTCCCAAGGCCTTTGACGCCACCATAGCCGGTCGTCCCGGCTTGGGAAGCATTGCATCCACCCGCCATGTCCGCTCCGTTCGCGACAAAAATCATCCACAAAAAATTCGGATGCGCCGGCGGTGCATGGGTTGACGCCCCACCGCCGACCACTGCATTAGCAGCATAATGCACCCAAGCCTGTCCCCCGATGTCACCGCTTGAGCTGACCGCCGCGGCTTTGGGGATGGTCAACATCGTCCTTATCGCCAGGCGGAGCCTTTGGAATTATCCGTTCGGCGTGGTGATGGTCTGCCTTTACGCCTTTGTTTTCTGGCAAGCGCGGCTTTACAGCGCCGCTGGCTTGCAGGTGTTCTTCCTCGCGTCCCAACTTTATGGCTGGTGGTACTGGCGCCGCACCACGGATGGCAGCACACCGGTGCCGGTTCGCGAACTGTCGGCGCGCGGCAGGTGGCTGGCGGTGGTGGCAGGCAGCCTGGGCACGCTGGCACTCGGCCTGTTCATGAGCCGGTTGACCAACGCTGCCGCGCCATGGGCCGATGCTGCAAACGCTGCATGGAGCATGGTGGCGCAGTTGCTGACCGACCGCCGCCAGGTCGAAAGCTGGCCCCTGTGGATCGGCATCAATATCCTGTCGGTCGGGCTTTATGCTTCGCAGGGCCTGCTCGCCACCGCCGCGCTTTATGCGATATTCCTGTGCATCGCCTGCTGGGGCTGGAGCGAATGGCGCCGCGCCCTCGCCGGATCGAAAATCCTGTCATGATCCGCATCTGCCTCACGGGCGTCGAAAGCACCGGAAAGTCCACGCTGGCCACCGAGCTGGCGGCGCGCTTTGGCGGCATCGTCATGCCCGAATACGGCCGGACCTGGGCCGAAACTTATGGCACCGACTTTGCGCCGGCGGTGCTGCGTGCCATCGCCCGCGGCCATGTCGCGGCGCGCACCACCATCGCTGCCCTCGCCCCGCCGCTGATGCTCGAGGACACCGATATCGTCATGACCAGCGCCTGGTTCCGCATGCTCCATGGCCGCCGCGACAAGGGGCTGACCGCCATCCCCGCCAGTGCCGACCGATATCTGCTGTTCAGCCCCGACACTCCGTGGATCGATGACGGCACCCGCCAGTTCGGCGGTGCCCAGCGGCTGCGCTTCCACGCCATCATTGTCGATGAGCTGCGCCGGCGGGGGATTGTGCCGGTCGTCATCGAGGGGACATGGCCGCAGCGGCAACGCCAGGCGGAAGCGACGGTCTCGGCGATGATGGTCAGCAGTTGATTTCCGGCACTTGATTCACGCCCCACGGTTGCCAGCCTGACCGCACCGCGCCAAAGCATTGCACATGGCAAATATCCTCCTCACCGGCGCTTCTCGCGGGATCGGCGCGGCAACGCGCATTGCACTGGCCGGCGTCGGTCATGACGTGGTCGGTCAAAGCACGAATGGCGACGATGGCCTGGTCGCCAGCGACTTTGCCCGCCCGCGCGCTGCCGACGCACTTTGGACCACGGCACTGGCGCGCTGCGGCGGCCGTATCGATGTGCTGATCAACAATGCCGGCGTCTTCGAGGCTGTCGATATCGACGACAGCGACGAGGCATTTGCCGATGCCTGGTCCCGCAGCATCGCCATCAACCTGCAGTCGGCTGCAGATTTGTGTCGCCATGCGGTGCGACATTTCCGCGGGCACGGCGGTGGCCGCATCATCAATGTCGCCAGCCGGGCCGGCCATCGCGGCGACAGCCCGCAGCATTGGCATTATGCGGCGGCCAAGGGCGCGATGATCGCCATGACCAAAAGCATTGCCCGTGGCTATGCCCGCGATGGCGTGCTGGCGTTTTCGATCGCGCCCGGCTTCACCATGACCGGCATGGCCGAGGAATATCTGTCGTCCCGCGGTGGCGAAAAATTGCTCGCCGATATTCCGCTCGGGCGCGTCGCCGGCGCCGCCGAAGTCGCGGAAACCATCCGCTGGCTGGCGATCGACGCCCCGCCATCGCTGACCGGCGCAACGCTCGACATCAACGGGGCGAGCTATGTCCGCTAGGTACGGCCGATGACGGGTTGGTTCCTGACGCTGCCCTGCAATCGCGCCGAGGCAGAAGGCCTGCCGGAAACCGGCGAGATTTTCGGGGACCTGGCCAACCCGCCGACGCTGCTCGTCGATGAACCCGACCCGGATCAGCCCGACGCCTGGGTGCTGACGGCGTATTTCGATACACAACCGGATGCTGGAACAATTGCCCGCATAACCGCCTTGGCACCTTCCGCCGCCAAGAACGCCGCCGTCCTGGCGCCATTGCCCGATGAAGACTGGACGACGATGAGCCAGCGCGGACTGGAACCGGTGCGTGCCGGGCGCTTCCTTGTCCATACGCGCGACCATGACGATGCGGTTCGCTCCGGCGACATTGCGCTGGCAATCGAGGCGGGGCTGGCATTCGGCACTGGCCAGCACGCAACCACCCATGGCTGCCTGAAAGCACTCGACCGGCTGCGGCGGACCCGCAGATTTCGGCACATCGCCGATCTTGGCACCGGCACCGGCGTGCTCGCCATGGCTGCGTCGCGGGCGTGGCCACGAGCGTTGACGATTGCCAGCGATATCGACCCGGTCTCGGTGGCGGTGACGCGCGCCAACCTTCGCGACAACCGCCTTTCGGCAGGGCGCGCGGCAGGGATGATCGAATGCGTCGTCGCCGCCGGCCTGCAACATCGGCGGCTTGCAGAGGCGGCGCCCTATGACCTGGCGCTGGCCAATATCCTTGCGCCGCCGCTCATCGCCATCGCCCGCGACGTTTCACGCGCGATCGCCCCAGGCGGCGTGCTGGTGCTCGCCGGGTTGCTGCGATCGCAAGCGGTGCGCGTGCTGGCGGCGTATCGCCGGCACGGGCTGGTGCCGCTGAATATCGGTATTCGCAAGCCACGGCACGGCGAATGGCCGTGCCTCGTGCTTACCCGGCCGATCAGGCACGCCAGGCGTGGAACAGCCGGTTCTCGGTAAAGACACGGTTGAGCTGGATTCGCGATTTGCGAACCGACTTGGTTACAGCGACGCGACTATCGGCATCGCCAATGGGGCGATGCAGGGGCTCGAAGGCCTGAAGGATGACCTTCATGATAATTGTCCTCTTTTCCGCCCGGAAAACACCGGGGCGGTGAGTTCAATTATCTGAGCCGCACTTGATTGTGCAGTGCACCGTAACGGACGCCAGCCATGCGTTGCGTGCATGGCGCGCAACAAAGACCGCAATATCAAGTCGCCGCCTGGGCCACCAGCGCCTGCCATGCGGCTTCATCGATAACCGCCACCCCAAGCGCTTCGGCCTTGGCGCGTTTTGAACCCGCATCTGCCCCTGCCACTACCAGATCGGTACGCGCCGAAACCGACCCTGCCACCTTGGCCCCCAGCGCTTCGGCCTGGGCGCGCGCCTCGTCGCGGGTCAGCGTTGTCAGCGAACCGGTAAACACGATTGTCTTGCCGCTCAGCGCCGTGGCCTTGGCGGCGACCAACGGTTCAGGCGTCACTTCAGCGAGCAGATCGGCGTACGTCTCCAGATTGTGCGGCTCGGCGAAGAAATCGACCAGCGCCTCGGACACCACCGGCCCGATGCCGCCGATATCGGTGAGCCGGGCCAAGGCTTCAGGATCGGTTGCCGCCGCCAGCGCCGCATCGCGCAACGCCTCCGCCGAACCGAACGCGCGCGCCAGGTCGCGCCCCGTCACTTCGCCGACATGGCGTATCCCGAGCGCAAGGATGAAGCGATCAAGCGCCACGGTGCGCCGCGCATCGATGGCAGCCAGCAGGTTATCGACCGACTTTGCCTTGAACCCCTTGCGCTCCACCAGCGCATCGCGATGGGTCCGCAGCCGGAAGATATCGCCCGGCGTGCGGATCAGCCCATCACCTGCAAACAGCTCGATACGCTCGCTGCCCAGCCCTTCGATATCGAACGCCATCCGCGATACGAAGTGCCGCAGCCGCTCGTTTCGCTGGGCACCGCAGATCAGCCCGCCCGTACAGCGGCGGACCACGCCATCATCCTCCCGCACCGCAGAGGAGCCACACACCGGGCAATGGTCCGGAAACCGATATGGTTCGCTGCGTGGTGCATCCGACGCAACAACGCCCAGGATCTGCGGAATGACGTCGCCGGCGCGCTGCACGCGCACCCGGTCGCCCGGCCGCACATCCAGCCGGCCGATCTCATCCTCATTGTGCAGCGTGGCATTGGTGACGACGACACCGCCGACCGTCACCGGCAGCAGCCGCGCCACCGGAGTCAGCGCCCCGGTGCGGCCCACCTGGATGTCGATCTGCAGCAGCGTCGTCTCCGCCTGTTCCGCCGCGAACTTGTGCGCCACGGCCCAACGCGGGCTGCGCGCCACCTGCCCCAGCCGCGCCTGCCAATCGAGCCTATCGACCTTGTAGACGACGCCGTCGATATCAAAGGGCAAATCGGCCCGCCGCGCCTCGATGCTGCGGGTGAATGCCAAGGCCTCCACGATGCCTGTGCACGACGCCCGCAGCGTGCCGATGTCGAACCCCCAGCCACCGATGGCGGCCATCACGCCCGATTGCGTAGCGGCCGGCACGTCACTCATCTCGCCCCAGCCATGCGCGAGGAACGCCAGCGGCCTAGACGCGGTGATGCTCGCATCGAGCTGGCGCAGCGATCCTGCCGCGGCGTTGCGCGGGTTGGCGAACA
Organism: Sphingomonadales bacterium; assembly: GCA_025351405.1. GTDB lineage: Bacteria > Pseudomonadota > Alphaproteobacteria > Sphingomonadales > Sphingomonadaceae > Sandarakinorhabdus. The sequence continues at coordinate 74,142 of JANXVZ010000031.1, forward strand.
CCTTGTCGCCGGCCTCGGCCTGGCGGGCGTTCAGCGCGGCGAACGCGGCCTTTGCCATGTAGACTTCGCCGCGCACCTCGACGACGTCGGGCGCGGTTGGCGGCAGTGTCAGCGCCAACCCGGTCACATGCCGGACATTGGCGGTCACGTCTTCGCCAACGGCACCATCGCCGCGCGTCGCGCCTGTTACGAGCCGCCGCGCTTCATAGCGCAGGCTGGCCGAAAGACCGTCGATCTTCGCCTCCGCCAGCAGTGCCACCGGCTCGTCATCGCCCAACCCTAGGAACCGCCGCACCCGGCCAACGAATTCATGCGCTTCATCGTCCGAAAACACATTGTCGAGGCTCAGCATCGGCCGGGCGTGGACCACCTTGCCAAACCCCGCCGCCGGGGCGCTGCCGACCGCCCAGCTTGGCGAATCACTGCGAACCAGATGCGGGAATGTCGCCTCGATCGCGCTGTTGCGGCGGACCAGCGCGTCATAGTCGGCGTCGCTGATCGTCGGGGCATCCTCGGCATGGTAGCGGCGACTGTGATCGGCGATGATGGCGGCGAGGCGTGCAAGTTCGTCGCTGGCGGCGGCATCGGTGGTCGGCATGGTGTCCATGCCATAGGGGATAGCATCGCTGGCAGTACGGCGGGAAGGCCGTTGACAACAGGGCACGACGCGCCACCCTGCGACACATGAATCCGCTCTACGCCGCCATGCCGACGACGATATTCGAAACGATGTCGGCGCGCGCCCGCGCTTCCGGCGCCATCAACCTTGGCCAGGGTTTCCCGGATAGCGGCTGGCCCGACGATGTGCTCGATACCGCCGCGGCGGCGCTGCGACACGGTTACAACCAGTATCCGCCGATGTCCGGCACACCGGAACTGCGCGCCGCCATCGCCGCGCACTATGCCCATCACCAGGGCGTTACTCTCGACCCGGCAAGCGAGATTACCGTAACCTCGGGAGCGACCGAAGCATTGGCGGCGGCGCTGCTGGCGTTGATCGATCGCGGCGACGAGGTGGTGCTGTTCCAGCCCTTGTACGATGCCTATCTGCCGCTGGTGCTGCGCGCCGGCGGGGTGCCGCGCCTCGTCCGGCTGTCGCCGCCGCACTGGCAATTCGACGCGGCGGCGCTGGCCCATGCGTTCACGCCGCGCACCAAGGTCGTCCTGATCAACAATCCGCTCAACCCCAGCGCTTCGACCTTCGACCGCGCCAGCCTTGAACTGCTGGCCGGCTTCGTTGCCGAACGCGGTGCCGTGCTGATCGCCGACGAGGTGTGGGAGCATGTCGTCTTCGACGGTGCCCGCCATGTTTCGGTGCTCGAAATACCGGCGCTGCGCGATTGCAGCGTCAAGATCGGGTCTGCCGGCAAGATCTTTGCCTTGACCGGGTGGAAGGTCGGCTGGATGTGCGCCGCACCGCACCTCACCAGCGTCCTCGCCCGCGCCCACCAGTTCCTCACTTTCACGACGCCGCCCAATCTCCAGGCCGGCGTGGCGATGGGCCTTGGCAAGGACAAGGGCTGGTTCGCGGCCATGCGCGCCGGTTTCCAGCGCTCCCGCGACCGGCTGGCGGCGGGGCTGGTGGCAGGCGGCTATACCCTGCTGCCGAGCGCCGGGACCTGGTTCATGTCAATCGACCTTGCGGCATCGGGCATCCCGCACGACGACGTCACCGCCGCCGATCGCCTGCTGGCGGCGGGCGTGGCGACAATCCCCAATTCAGCCTTTTATGCCGAAGACGCGGTGACGACGACGCTGCGGCTGTGTTTTGCCAAGGCCGATGCGACACTCGACGCGGCGATCGCCAAAATGGTGGCGGCGCTGCCGGGGCTGCGCGGCTGATGCCTTGAGGCGCGCCGCGATTAAGGTTATTTCGGACGCGTTCGAATCGCCTTGCAATGGGGAAGACGCCATGTTGACCATGGACGATGCCGATCGCGGCATGCATGTCGTGCGCCAGGCTTATTCAGCCTATTATCCAAAGGGCCTCGACGCCGACGACGCCAAGGACATTTTTGTCTTCCTCGACCTGCCGGAATTTACTCAGCAATTCGGGGTCACCTATCACGCCTGCTTCAAGGCGGCGAACAACCTGACGCTGACGACCGAGCAGATGGTCGGCCATGTCAACGGTTTCGTCGCGTCGGACTATAATAATTTCAAGCGCCGTATCTATGTCAAGAAAGCCGGCAACATCACCTGGGGCACCTGTGCCCATGAGTATATTCATTTCCTAAGCCACCGCGCCTTTTACCCGACCTTTTATTCCAAGGGCGGCGCCGCACCGGACATCGTCGAAGGCTTCACCGAATATCTGACGCGCAATGCCGATCCGGAATTGATGCGGGACCGGCAGAACTATCAACCGCAATATCTCAAGACCGATAGCTGGGTCGGCAAATCGGGCGGCAACCGGCAATTGCTGCTCGATTGCCTGTTCGGCGGCAAATCGACGCCGATCGCGTCGCTCTAGGGCCGCCGATCGCGTCGCTCTAGGACCGCCGATTGCGACGCTATAGCTTGGCGGGCTCGCGCCGCCACGGCCAGTCGATCACCCCGCCGGCGAACAGCGCCCACCAGATGATCACCGGCTGGAACGCCAGCCGCGGGGCGTGATAGCCCCAGCCGAGCGTCTGCCCGCCGATGGCGACGCTGTCCATCGCGTGCTTGATGTTGGCGGGGTAAACGCACACGGAATACAATGCCAGCATCACCCCGGCGAGCCAGCGCAACCGCGGTATAAGCAACGCCACCGCACCCAGAAGTTCGCAAACCCCGGTGGCAATGATGGTTTCACGTGGCATCGGCACCCAATCCGGCACGATCGGCAGGAATGCCCGCGGCGAACGCAGGTGGACATAGCCGACGACAAGGAACGCCAGCGCCAGCAGCCAGCGCAAGCCGGTGCGGGTGGTTTCGCGGCCGGGGCGTCTCAACCCAGCAACCGATCCGCCTGCGCCCGTGCTTCGTCGGTGACATCCGCCCCTGACAGCATCCGGGCGATCTCCTCGCGGCGTTCACGGTCGTCCAGAGGCACGACGGCGGTGCGCGTCGCCTTGCCGTCGCTGGCCTTGGCGATGCGCCACTGGTGGGCGCCGCGGGCGGCGACCTGCGGGCTGTGGGTGACGACGAGGACCTGGGTGCGCTGCGCCAGCCGTGCCAGCCGATCGCCGATGGCGCTGGCGACGGCGCCGCCGACGCCGCGGTCGATCTCGTCGAAGATCAGCGTGCCGGCGCTGCCGGTTTCCGCCAGCGCCACTTTCAACGCCAGCACGAAGCGCGAAAGTTCGCCCCCCGATGCGATCTTGATCAACGGCGCGAAGGGTGCGCCGGGGTTGGTGGCGATCTCGAATTCGGCGCGGTCGCTGCCCTCCGGCCCCCAGGCGCTTGGCGGCAACGGCGCGACGACGGTGCGGAAGCGCGCGGTGTCGAGCTTCAATGGCGCCAGCTCCCCCGCCACCGCCTTGTCGAGCCGCAGCCCTGCCGTCGTGCGCGATTTCGACAATGCCGATGCCGCTTCGCCATAGCGCCTTTCCGCCGCTGCACGCGCCCTGGCCAGCGCCGCAAGCCCGCCCTCGCCCGCGACCAGCGCTTCGGCGCGCGCCCGCAAGGCCTCCGCCAGTGCCGCCAGGTCATCGGCCTCGACACGGTGCTTGCGCGCCATCGCCCGCAGTTCGAACAGCCGGGTTTCGGTCGTCTCAAGCCGCGCCGGATCGGCGTCGAGCGCCTGCACGGCGGCAACAAGGCTGGTTTCCGCCTCGCCGGCCTCGACCAGCGCCGCATCGAGGCGGGCCAGTGCTTCCTCCAGCAACGGGTGTTCCGCTGCAATGCGATCGAGCCGCCGTGCCGCCTGCGCCAGCGTGCTGACGCCGCCATCCTTGCCGCCCAGCAGATCGGACACGGCTTGCAGGTCATCGGTGAGCCGTGCGCCCTTTTGCATCGCGGCACGGGCCTCCGCCAGTTCGGCCTCCTCACCCGGCTGGGCATTCAGCGCCGTCAGTTCGGCCACCGCATGGTCGAGCCATTCGCGGTCGCGCTGGTCGGCCTCCAGCGTCGCCTTGGCCGCGGTTTCATCGGCAAGCACCCGTTGCCAGTCGCCCCACGCCTTGCGCACCGCCGCGACCTGGCCGCCCAGCCCGGCAAAACTGTCGAGCAGCGCTCGGTGGCCGCGCGCCGCCAGCAGGCCACGATCGTCCGACTGGCCATGGATTTCCACCAGCGCCGCGCCGACTTCGCGCAGCAGCGCCGCCGACACCGGCTGGTCGTTGATGAACGCTCGGCCGCCGCCATCGGCCTTGACCTGTCGGCGCAGAATCACCGGGGCATCGACGACATCGATGGCGTTTTGGGCCAGCAGCACCCGCGCCGGATGGTCCATCGGCACATCGAATTCGGCCGTCACCCGCGCCGCATCGGTGCCGGCGCGCACCAGCCCGGCATCGCTGCGCGCACCCATCGCCAGGCCCAGCGCATCGAGCAGAATCGACTTGCCGGCGCCGGTTTCCCCGGTCAACACGGACAAGCCGGGCGCGAATTCCAGCGTCAGCGCTTCGATGAGCACGATGTTGCGGATGTCGAGGAGGGTGAGCACTGCATCCCTGTAAGGGGCCTTTATGCTTGCACCAAACCCAAAAATCCTTATACGACCGCCCTTCGCTGCAACCGGGTCTTCCGGCGGGGCTTCCGGCGACCGCTTACCCGGTCAAAAGACGCCGCGAATATTGCCTCACGTCAAATTACTGGATGACAGGTGCCGCATGGCCGTTCCTAAACGCAAGACATCGCCTTCGCGCCGCAACATGCGTCGCAGCCACCACGCCCTGGTGCCGACGGCATTCCAGGAGTGCCCGAACTGTGGTGAACTGAAGCTGCCGCACAACCTCTGCGGCGCTTGCGGCCACTACAACGGCCGCGAAGTCATCTCGGTCGAGGCCTGAGATCATTCCCGGCCGGGGGGCGAACGCCGACCGCATGACCATCAAGGCCGTCACCACCCCCGTTATCGCGCTTGACGTGATGGGCGGTGACGCCGGGCTTGCCGATGTCATGGCGGCGGCCGAGGTCGCTTCGGAACGCTATCCAAAACTGGCTTTCCGGCTGCACGGGCCGGAAACCCTGATTCGCGCCGAGCTGGCGCGTTGCCCACGCCTCGCCGCCACTGCCGAGGTCGTCCACACCGATGACGTCGTGCTTGGCACCGACAAGCCGAGCCAGGCGCTGCGCCGCTCGCGCACATCGTCGATGGGCATGGCGATCCAGTCGGTCAAGGACGGCAAGGCCCATGCCGCGGTTTCGGCCGGCAACACCGGCGCGCTGATGGCGATGGCGCTGTTCGCGCTGCGCACCATGCCCGGCATCGACCGCCCCGCCCTCGCGGCGCTGCTGCCGACCCTGAAGAACGACTCGGTCGTGCTCGACCTTGGCGCCAACACCGAGTGCGATGCCGAAAATCTGGTGCAGTTCGCCGTGATGGGCGCCGCCTTTGCGCGCACCGTGCTGGGGCTGGAGCGACCGCGCGTCGCCCTGCTCAACATCGGCGAGGAAGCGTTGAAGGGCACCGACGAGATCCGCGATGCCGCGGCGCTTTTGCGCGGTGCCACGCTGCCGATGCGTTTTGAAGGGTTCGTCGAGGGCGACAAGATCGGCCAGGGCAATGTCGATGTCATCGTCACCGATGGCTTTTCGGGCAATATCGCGCTCAAGACGGCGGAGGGGACCGGCAAGCTGGTCACCGGGCTGCTGGCGCAGGCGTTCCGCTCCTCGTGGCTGACGCAACTGGGTTACCTGCTGTCGCGCGGCGCGTTGCGGGCGTTGCGCGCCCACCTTGATCCCAATGCGCATAATGGCGCGGTGTTCCTCGGGCTCAACGGCATCGTGGTCAAAAGCCACGGTTCCGCCAATATCCGCGGTATCGCCAACGCTATCGGCGTTGCGCACGATCTGATTGCCGATTCGGTCGGGGCGCGCATTTCCGAAGATCTCGCCAACTTCCGCGCGCACCGGCCCGAACTGCCCAAGGCCGAAGTCGCCGCATCATGATCAGGTCCCGCATCATCGGCACCGGCAGCTACCTGCCGGCGCGCATCCTGGGCAACGACGAGCTTGCTGCACGGGTCGAGACCAGCAACGCGTGGATCCTGGAGCGTACGGGCATCCGCCAACGCCACATCGCCGCCGATGGTGAGTTCACCTCCGACCTCGGCACGGCCGCCGCCCGCGCCGCCTTGGGGGCCGCGGGCCTGGCGGCTGCCGATGTCGATCTCATCATCGTCGCCACTGCAACGCCGGACCAGACCTTCCCGGCCTGTGCCACCGTCATCCAGTACAAACTCGGCATGGCTTCGGGCGTCGCCTTCGACATTGCCGCGGTCTGCTCGGGCTTCCTCTATGCCCTGTCGGTCGCTGATGCGATGATCGTCTCGGGTGCCTACAGGACGGCACTGGTCATCGGCGCCGAAAGCTTCAGCCGCATCCTCGATTGGGAAGACCGCGCCACCTGCGTGCTGTTCGGCGATGGTGCCGGCGCCGTAGTCCTGCGCGCCGAGACCGGCACCGGCCAGAACAGCGATCGCGGCATTCTCGCCCATCGGCTGCATTCGGACGGCCGCTACAACGACCTGCTGTTTGTCGATGGCGGCCCCGGTTCGACAGGCACCACCGGCAAGCTGCGCATGAAGGGCCGCGAGGTCTTCCGCCACGCGGTCACCAACCTCGCCGACGTGATGACAGAAACGCTTGCCGCCGCCGGACTGCACGCCAGCGATGTGGCATGGGTCGTACCCCATCAGGCCAATCTGCGCATCCTCGAGGCCACGGCGCGCAAGCTTGGCCTGCCTATCGAACGGGTTGTCATCACCGTGGATGGCCATGCCAACACTTCGGCTGCCTCGGTGCCACTGGCGCTCGATACCGCCGTACGCGACGGGCGTATCAAACCCAATGATTTGCTGCTATTGGAGGCAATGGGTGGCGGTTTCACCTGGGGGGCGGCCGCTGTTCGCTGGTAATGGGTCTGCGATCATCGAACGTTTTTCCACTCCGCTATTGAATCCGCCGACACCACCTCTGGGGGGAGAGCTATGACAGACACTGCAAGCGCCAAGACCGATGCCGGGACATTGACCCGCGCCGACCTCGCCGACGCCGTTCACGCCGAAATCGGCCTGTCACGGACGGAATCCGCGGGGTTGGTGGAAACCGTCCTCGACAGCATCAGCGATGCGCTGGTCGCAGGCGACAACGTCAAGATTTCTTCGTTCGGCAGCTTCGTGCTGCGCAACAAGGGCTTGCGCATCGGTCGCAACCCCAAGACCGGCGTCGAAGTGCCGATTGCGCCGCGCACCGTCCTCACTTTCCGCCCCAGCCAGCTCCTGCGTGAAGCGATCAACAAGCCGGCCGGGAAGTAAAAGGGTCATCCCATGCCGCCAGCACCTCCCGAAAAGTCCGATCGCGCCTTCCGCACGATCAGCGAGGCGGCTGAAACCATGGGGGTTGCCCAGCACGTCCTGCGCTTCTGGGAAACGCGCTTCCCACAATTGCAGCCGCTGAAGCGCGGCGGCGGCCGGCGCTATTACCGGCCATCGGACATGGCGCTGCTTGAAACCATCCGCGCCATGCTGCACGACCAGGGCCTGACCATTCGCGGTGCACAGCTGGCGCTGGCGAGCGGTCGTGCCGGCAAGGATCCGGATGCCAAGCCCTTGCGCAGCCGGAAGGCAGGTACGGCGCCCGCAACGCCGGCACAGCCTGCCGTGGCAACAGGCGCTGAAGCGCCCGACACTGGTGAAGCCCGTGTTCGGCAAATCCCGCCGCCGGTCGACCTAAGCCGTTTGATCGCCATCAGGGACCGGCTGAAGCTCGCCCTCGCGGCCTGACCCGATGCGAAGCCTGGCAGTTTTCAACGTCAAGGGCGGCGTCGGCAAGTCGGCACTGTCGGTCAATCTCGCCCATGCCGCCGCGACACTTTCGGCACGGCGCACGCTGTTGTGGGATCTTGATGCACAGGGCGCGTCGACCTTCATGCTGCGGCTGTCTGCGCGGCAGGGTGCCTCCGCGCGCAAGAGCATTGCGGAAGGCGAGCTTGCCAGCCTCATCCAGGCGTCGGATTTTGCCAATCTCGACGTGCTCGCTGCGGACAAGTCCTTGCGTGACCTGGAACGGCAATTTGCCGACGACGACAAGGCAAAGCGTCTAAAAAAGCGCATCAAGAGCCTTGAGGCCGATTATGACCGGGTCGTGCTCGATTGTCCGCCGGGGCTGACCGAACTCGCCGACCAGGTTTTCCGTGCTGTCGATTTGCTCGTTGTGCCCATGCTGCCGTCGCCACTCAGCGAGCGTGCATTCGACCAACTTACCGAGCATCTGGCCCGCGAACTGAAAGGCAACGCCCCCAGGCTGCTGCCGGTGTTCACCATGGTCGATCGGCGCAAGGCCCTGCACCTGGCGGCGATTGCGGCGCACCCGGAGCGTCGCTGCATCCCTTATGCCGCTGCGGTCGAGGCCATGGCATCGACGCAACTGCCGGTGCTCGCCAAATCCCCCTCGTCACCGGCCGCACGCGCCTTTGCGGCGCTATGGGCCGATGTCGAGAGGGTGTTGACCGGACTTTAGGCGGCAAGCATCCGGCGGCGGCGGGCAATGGCCCCCGTCAGCCCGAAACCGGCGATCATCATTGCCCAGCTCGCCGGCTCCGGAACCGAGGCGACATCGACATAGGTTGCAAAGCCACGATCGACGCCGCTGGCGCCCCAGTAGGTGACATTGTTTGCGTCGAAATAGACATTGTAGAGGTTGTTGTAGCCGTCATCATAGGCGCGCGTTGTCAGGACGTTGCCTTCGGCATCGAGCGTGCCGAATACCCAGGAAAAGCGGCTTTGCGAATCAGGCACCAGCGCCCGCAACAGAATTGCAAAGGATTCGCCGGCGACGACCTGGAAATTGGCGGCGCTGACATCGAACGAAGTGACAAAACCGTCGGCGGCGCTGCTGAGCAGCGATATCGACGCAGCCGGTGTTCCGGCAAGCACCGGCAATTCGGCGGAGCTGGAGGCATGGACGAGTTCCAGCACCAGCGTGCCGGTGCCGACACCGTTGCGCTTCACCTGCAAGTCGATCCGCGACAGCGTGCCGGTGACGCCGGCCTTGACAAGCTGTGCCTGGCGGCGATCCGCAGACTGGCCGATCGCGCTGGAACCGATCAGGTCCCCGGCACCGATTGTCATGATGTTGTCCTGGTCAAGTACAACCGCCGCGCTGACCGGTACGGCAAGCAACGCCACGACCGATGTTGCAATGGCAAACGCCAACTTCATATAAATGCCCCCCGAGGCCAAATGCCCCGCGGCTCGACCCTAGTGAAATTGGTCGGGACTTTGCAATATAGTTTCTGGAACGTAACAATTATTCCGCTGCGAAACGACCTTCGGATTCACCCGCGGGCAATTCCCGCACTTCAGCACCGCCGCGCCGATGCCGCAGCCGCGACGACAGCCCCTCGATGCCGAGATAGACAACGGGGGTGATGAACAGCGTCAGGACCTGGCTGACCATCAGGCCGCCAAGGACGGCGATACCCAACGGCTGGCGCAACTCCGCCCCGGCACCGATGCCGAGCGCCAATGGGGCTGCCGCGGCCATTGCGGCAAATGTCGTCATCATGATCGGGCGGAAGCGCGTTTGCGCGGCCTCGCGGATGGCGTGCGCCGGGGTCCAGCCGTTGCTGCGCTGCCCCTCCAGTGCGAAGTCGATCATCATGATGGCGTTCTTCTTGACGATGCCGATGAGCAATACGATGCCGATGATGCCGATGACATCGAGGGGCATGCCGAAAAGCCACAGGAATGCGACAGCGCCGATGCCGGCGGCGGGCAGCCCCGACAGGATGGTCAGGGGGTGGGCAAAGCTTTCATACAGCACGCCGAGAACGATGTAGATGACGATGATCGCGGCGAGGAACAGGACAGGCATCGTCTTGGTCGATGCTTCGAACTGCTGGGCGTTGCCACCGAATGCACCACTGACACTGCCGGGCTGGCCAAGATCGGCTGCGGCCTTGTCGATCAGCGGCTGTGCCTGCGACAAGGCCATGCCCTTGCTGAGGTTGAAGGCGATGGTCACGGCGGGAAGCTGGCTCTGGTGCGCAATGACCGACGGCGCGCCCTGGATGTTGATCCTCGTCACCGCCGACAGTGGCACCAATGCTCCGGGTTGACCGCCCGCCCCGTTGCCTGTGCCCGCCCCGTTGCTGCCATTGGAGCGTACCATCAGCCGGCCGATACCATCGGGCGTCAACTGGTCAGCCGGCGCAATTTCCATGATCACCTTGTAGCTGTCGACGTCGGTGTAGACGGTCGAGATCTGCTGGTTGCCATAGGCGGCGTACAGCGTCTGGCGGATTGCGGCGACGGGCACACCCAGCCGGCTGGCGGCGTCGCGGTCGATATCGATCATCGCCTCCCGCGCGCCCTGCTGGTAGTCGGACGAGACATCCTCGAAGCCCGGGGTGCCCCGCAGGGCCGATTCAAGCCTGGGTGCAAAGGCATAGAGCGCCTTCTTGTCGACCGATTGCAGCGTGTACTGGAAATTGGTCGAGGATGGCCGGCCCCCGAGCTGGAGATTTTGCGGCACGTTCGGGTAGGCCGCAAAGCCGGGGATGCCCGACAGCGCCTTGCGCAGCCGCTTCTGCACAACCTCGGCCGAATCGCGCTGCGACCGCGGTTTCAACGGCGCGAACATTCGGCCGCCGTTGGATCCATTGCCGCCGCCGAGGAAGCTGTTGACGCGCTCCACCGCCGGATCGGCGCGAACGATGCGTGCCGCCTCGTCCTGCTTGGCCAGCATGGTATCGAACCCGATATCGGGGGCGCCTTCGGTGCCAATGAGGATGGTGCCGGTATCTTCGGTGGGGAAAAAGCCTTTTGGCACCACGGTGAAGCCCCAGATGGCGACACCGATCGACACCAGTGTCAGCACGCCGACAAGCTTGCGGTGCCGCAGCGTCGCATCGAAGGCGCGGATATATCCGCCTTGCATCCGTGCGAACGCCCGCGTCGAAATCTGCGCTACGCGGCCATGGGCTTCCTGGTGGCCGGGCTTCAGCACCCGCGCCGCGATCATCGGTATCAGCGTCAGCGACAATATCGCCGACACCGCGATGGCGATGGTCATGGTCACGGCGAATTCGAAGAACAACCGGCCGATGACGCCGCCCATGAACAGCAACGGGATGAACACCGCGACCAGCGACACCGAGATCGAGATGACGGTGAAGAAGATCTGGTTGGCGCCGGTCACTGCAGCGCTCCGCGGCTTCTCGCCATCCTCGATGTGGCGGACGATGTTTTCCAGGACCACGATGGCGTCATCGACGACGAAGCCGGTAGCGAGGGTAAGCGCCAGCAGCGAAAGATTGTCGAGATTGAAGTGGAACAGATACATCCCGGCAAAGGTACCGATCGCCGCCACCGGCAGCACGACAGCGGGGATGATCGTCGCCCGCCAGTCGCCGAGCACCAGGTAGATGACAAGGATGACCAGCAGCGCCGTGCCGACCAGCGTATATTGCGCATCGGTCACCGAGTGGCGCACCGAATCGGATCGGTCGATAATCGTGTCGATATGCGTGGACGGTGGCAGGTCCGCCTTGATGCCCGGCAGCGCCGCCTGGACGGTATCGACCAGCTTGACGACATTGGCCCCCGGCTGGCGCGTCACGGCGACGGTAAGCGAGGGTTCGCCGTTGAATTTTGCACCGCCGCGCAGGTCTTCGTAGCTGCTGTAGACCTTGGCGACATCGCCGAGCCGCACGGGCAGCCCATTGCGGGTGGCGACAATGATGTTGGCGAATTCCTGCGGCTTGGTCAGCGTGCCGCTGGCATCGAGGATGTAGCTGCGGGTGCCGCCGGTAATGGCCCCGACCGCGACGTTGCTGTTGGCGGCGGCCACCGCGTCGCGGATGTCACCCGGCGTCAGGCTGCGGGCGCTGAGCGCTGCCGCCTCGAACTGGATACGAATGGCAAAGCGCCGGCTGCCATAGGTGGTGACCTGGCCGACACCGTTCATCGTCGAAATCCGCGGGATCATCAGCGTGTCCACTGCCGTCTGCAGTTCGTTCAAGGGCCGGGTGCGGTCACGCACCGCGAACACCAGAACGGCCTGGTCGGCGGGGTTGATCTTGCGGAACGTCGGCGGTGCCGGCATCTCGATCGGCAGCTTGCGCGCCACGGCCGACAGCGCGGATTGCACATCGAGCGCTGCGGCATCGATGTTGCGGTCGAGTGCGAACTGGATGGTGATTGTCGCCGACCCGGTCGTCGATGACGATGTCATCTGGTCGATGCCGGCAACGGTCGAGAGCTGGCGTTCGATGGGCGTGGCGACCGATGTCGCCATCGTCGCGGGGTTGGCGCCGGGCAATTGCGCCTCGACCTGGATGGTCGGCAAATCGACTTCGGGCAGCGCCGAAACCGGCAATTGGCGATAACCGAAGATCCCGGCAAAGATGATCGCCAGGCTGAGCAGCACGGTCGCCACCGGCCGCGATACGGCTGTGCCGACAAGGCCGTTCATGCGCGCGGCTTGACCATCGACAGCGCGGTGGCCGTCGGCGATGCAATGGCGTGTGTCTTGACAGTGTCACCCTCGCGCAGCTTGGCCAACGCATCGGTAACCACCGATTCACCCGGGCTGACGCCGGATGCGAGATAGACCTTGCCATGCGCGCGCCCGGCGATGGTGACAGGGCGCATGGCGATTTTTCCGCCGCTGCCGACCGTCCACACGAACGGCGTGTCGCGCCCGGTCTGTACCGCGGACTCCGGCAGGCTGATGCGCTGGCTGGTGGTGCCGAGCGGCAATTCGACACTGACGATGGCGCCCGGCCACAATATGTCGCCGACGTTGTTGAATTCTGCCTTGGCCGCCACCGAGCCGTTGCCGGGATCGACATTGTTGTCGAGGAAAGCCAGCCTGCCCGTGGCCAATGGCGCCGACGGTCCGGCGTTGTTCGCGGCGTTGGCTGACGCGCCGGTCGGACCTTCGCCGCCATCGTCGCGCGCCATCGCCGCGACGGTGACCCGGCCGGCGGCCATGGCAAAGCGCACCGGCTGGATCTGTTCGGCCGGGATGAGGAAGCGCACCGCGATCGGCGACAACTGGTTGATCGTCACCAGTGGCATGGTATCGGCCGCGCGTATGGCGGCGCCGGCCTTGAAGCCGATCTCGCCGGTACGCCCGCTGACCGGCGCCCGGATGGTCAGATAACTCAGCGAGGCTTCGGCCGACTGGATCGCCGCAACGGCGCTGCTGATCGCCGCGCGACCGCTGAGCGCCGCCGCGCGCTTTTGATCGAGAACCGCCTTGGAGATGAAGCCCTTGCCGACCAGTTGTTCGGCACGGCCAAGATCCGCATCGGCCTGGACGGCATTCGCGCGCGCCGCGGCCAGCGCGGCGCGGTCCTGCGCCAGCTGCGCCGCGACGGTGCGTGTATCGAGGCGGAACAGCGGCTGCCCGGCGCGAACATTGTCGCCCTCGTGGAACAGGATTGCGGTGATCTGACCATCGACACGGGTACGGACTGCCACCGATTGCAGTGGTGTCACGGTGCCCAGCGCCACCAATTGCGGCGTGAACTGGTCGGCGCGGGCCGATACCGCGGCGACAAGAGCTTGCGGCTTGGGCTTTTTTGCATCCTTGCCGGTCCCGCACCCGGCCAACGCCGCCGCGAGCCCCAGCAGGGCGAAATTTCCAACTCTCTTCATGCGCTTGGCCGGATCCTCTGGCAGGTCGGGTCGATCGGACGATGCAGCTGTATGACGCTCCTGCGACCGTTATATGACATCGTGTCGAAAGCAATGCCGCCGTTCCGGCGATAGTGCAGGGCAACAGTCGCGGCAACAAGCGTCATACGCGTCACGACCGCGCATCACCCGCCGAAGAATGTTCAGGCCTTCAGGCGCCAGCCCGAGCGCAACACCCTGAAACACAGCCACCACAGCAGGATATCGAGGACCAGCAGGACAACCGCCCCCTGCCCCAGCAAACCGTCAGAAACACCTAGAAACCCCGAGCGAAAGCCATCGATAATGTAGAAAAACGGGTTGGCATGGCTGATCGTCGCCATGACCGGGCTGACCCTGTCGATGGCATAGAAGGTGCCGGAAAGCAGTGTCAGCGGCTGGATGACGAAGTTGGTGACCGCGGCAGCGTGATCGAACTTGTCCGCCCATATGCCGGTCAGGATGCCCAGCAGCGCCAGAAGGACCGATCCCATCGTGCCGAAATACAGCACCAGCAGCGGGGAACGAATGGGCACGTCGATCCCCGGCGCCACCAGCATCACCAGCCATACGGCGAAGCCGACAAGCCAGGCGCGGGTGACTGCGCCGGCGACATAGGCAACGAGAAGTTCCCCCGACGACAGCGGCGGCATCAGGATATCGATGATGGAGCCCTGCACCTTGGCGACCAGCAAAGACGACGACGAATTGGCGAAGGCATTCTGGATCATGCCCATGACGATCAGCCCAGGCCCGAGGAAATCGGCGAACGGCACGCCCAGCACCGGGCCGCGTGCGCGCCCGAGCGCCAGGCTGAAAATCACCAGGTAGAGCAAGGTCGTCATTGCCGGCGCCCATACCGTCTGCAACTGCACCTTGAAAAAGCGGCGCACCTCCTTCAAGTAAAGGGTCTTCAAACCCTGCCAGTTCACCGACGGGATGACGACAACACCGGGTTCCGGCATTGTTGCCGACGCCCGGGGGCTTTCAGGATTTATGATTGTTGACATCACCCGGCCTTAGCGCCGGTAACGCGGCGGCGGCAAGCCGGTGCGGACACAGGGACGGAAAAACACACGATGGCCTGGACCGACGAACGTATCGCGCAGCTCAAAGCCGGCTGGGAAGGCGGCATGACAGCCAGCCAGATTGCCGAACAGCTTGGCGAAGGTGTCAGCCGCAACGCCGTTATCGGCAAGGCGCATCGTCTGGGGCTGGAATCGCGTCCGTCACCCGTCAAGGCCGGCGAGGACACCGATGCAGCGCCCGCAGCGACCCCGAGCGCAGCCGCTGCGGCCGTCTCCCCGGCCATCGCACCACCCGCCGCTGCCCCCCGCACGGCTGCCAAGAAACCGGTGCGCACGGGCAAGGCTGCCCGCACAACCCTGCTCGATCTCAACGAGAAGATCTGCAAATGGCCGATCGGCCACCCTGGCGACGCCGATTTCCATTTCTGCGGCAAGGCTTCGCAAGCGGGCTTCCCGTATTGCACCGAGCATTGCCTGCTCGCCTACCAGGCGCAGCTGCCGCGCCGCGACCGTGACCGCCGTCCCCCGCCGCAGATGCCGGGCATGCCGCGGCGCTGAAACGCGGCACCGGCAACCGCACAGTGCGGCGTTGCCGCAACAGCAACCGCGTAGTGCGGCGTTGCCGCACCGGCAACCGCGTAGTGCGGCGTTGCACTCCATGCGTCGGCAAGTTACCGTAAGCGTCAACTGCGGACCCGCCGCTGGGGAGGCCATGCGTGAGCGACAATCATTTCGACGTGCTGCATTTCGACGTGCTTATCGTCGGCGCCGGGCTGTCGGGCATCGGCGCGGCGGTGCATCTGAAGTCGGACTGCCCCGATCGCAGCTTCGCCATCCTGGAAGGCCGTGACGCCATCGGCGGCACATGGGACCTGTTCCGCTATCCCGGCATCCGGTCCGATTCGGACATGTATACGCTGGGCTACAAGTTCAAACCCTGGACCGCCGCGAAGGCCATTGCCGACGGCCCGAGCATCCGCAGCTACATCCGCGAAACCGCGCATGAAAACGATGTCGAACGCCACATCCGCTTCGGCCACAAGGTCACGGCGGCGCGCTGGTCTTCCGAAGATGCACGCTGGACGGTAACCACCGCGGGCAAGGACGGCAGCACCCACTACTTCACCTGCGGTTTCCTGTACATGTGCAGTGGCTATTACAGTTACACCCAAGGCTATACCCCGGACTTTCCTGGCGCTGCTGACTTCAGGGGACAGACGATCCACCCGCAATTCTGGCCGGAAAACCTCGATTACACGGGCCGCAACGTCGTCATCATCGGCAGCGGCGCGACCGCGGTGACGCTCGTGCCCGAAATGGCCAAGAAGGCGGCGCACGTCACCATGCTGCAGCGGTCACCGACCTATGTGGTCAGCCGGCCCGGCGTGGATGCCATCGCCGACTGGCTGCGCGAACATCTGCCCGCCAAGCTGGCCTATAGCCTGGTGCGGCTGAAGAACGTCAGCCTCGGAATGTTGTTCTACCGCATGACCCGCACCCAGCCGGCTAAGGTCAAGGCCAAGCTGCTCGATGGCGTCCGCCAGCACCTGGGCCCGGACTATGACATCGACAAGCATTTCAACCCCAAATACAACCCCTGGGACCAGCGACTATGCCTTGTCCCCGATGCCGATCTGTTCGATTCGATCAAGAACGGCAGCGCCTCGGTCGTCACCGACCAGATCGAAACCTTCACCGCCACCGGCATCAAGCTCAAATCGGGCGCCGAGCTTCCCGCCGACATAATCGTCACCGCGACCGGGCTGAAACTGGAGGCGCTCGGCGGCATGAAGCTCAACGTCGATGGCCGGGATGTCGATCCATCCGAATGCCTCGCATACAAGGGCATGATGTTTTCGGGCGTACCGAACCTCGCGATCTCGTTCGGCTACATCAACGCCTCGTGGACTTTGCGTTCGGACCTCATCGGCCTCTACGTCGGGCGCCTGCTCAACCACATGAAGGCCACAGGCACCAGCATCGCGACACCGCGGCCCGGGCCCGAGGACGTGCCCGAAAAACTGGCGATGGATCTGTCGTCCGGCTACGTCCAGCGCGGCGCCGGCGCCCTGCCCAAATCGGGCCAGCGCGCGCCGTGGAAAGTAACCGCCAACTACGCACTCGACCTGATGGAGCTGCGCTTCGGCAAGGTTGCAGACGGCGCAATGGTGTTCAGCAAGGCAGGCGCCGTTGCGGATACCGCGCCGATGCCGACGATGCTGGCCGAGGCCGCGGAGTAACACCCCGGCGCGGTCGCAGCCCAGCCACGGACACGCGGCCCGCTAGCCGCGCGCCAGGATGAAAACCGCCTGTTCGGCCAGCAAGTTGGGAAGGCCGGCGCCGCGACGCACGCCGGCGCTCAGGAACGTGGCGCTTTCGATGCGAATGCCCAGTTCGGCGACAAGCGCGCGGAAATCATCGACGGTGCAAAGGTGGATATTGGGCGTTTCGTGCCAGCTGACGGGCAACGTCCGGGTTACGGGCATGCGGCCGCCGAACAGGATCGACCCGCGCACCCGCCAATGGCCAAAGTTGGGGAAACTGACGACTGCCCGCCGCGCAATGCGCAGCAGCTCGCGCAGCACTGGAGCCGGCGCGCGCATCGCCTGCAGCGTATCGGACAGGATCGCCATGTCGAAGGCATCGTCGGGATAATCCGCCAGGTCGGCGTCGGCGTCGCCCTGCACGACCGACAGGCCGCGCGCGACGGCGCTGGCGACATTGGCGCCCGACACGTCGATGCCCCGCCCTTCGACCTGCTTGGTGTCGCGCAAATGCGCAAGCAGCGCACCGTCGCCGCAGCCGATATCGAGAACGCGGGCGCGCGCCGGAACCGCATCG
>JANXVZ010000045.1 GCA_025351405.1 Sphingomonadales bacterium
CCGCCCGTCGCCGCCAACGAACGATCGCCCCGGCGGTGGCCATAACCGGCCTCCCCCCGGAGGCAATTACTGGGATCACAGCCGTCCGCGTCCGCCGGGTGGATACTGGAACAACAACCATTGGAACCAGCGCCCGGTATATGCGCCGCCCTTCCGCTACCCGCATGGCTATGGCTACCGGCGCTGGTCGGCGGGCCTGTTCCTGCCGGCGCTGTTCTTCAGCACGGCCTATTATTACAGCGACTACGGAATACTTGGGCTCGGCGCACCGCCTTATGGCTATCGCTGGGTGCGCTATGGCCCCGACCTGCTGCTTGTCGATATCCGCACCGGTCGTATCCGCGACGTGCGCTACGGCATCTTTTGATCCCGCATGGCTGCGGCGGCCACCTGTGCCGCCGCAGCCATGCCGGCAATCCGCCCCAGCGTGACCGCCGCGCCCAGGCCCATACCCGGCAGATATCCCCAATAGGACGGCCCTGACACGCCGCGCGCCGCGCCGCCGCCGGCAAACAGATTTGGCAACGCCGTCCCATCGGGGCGCAACACCCGCGCCCCGGCATCGATCTGCAGCCCGCCCTGGGTGTGGTAAAGCGCACCGCAGACCTTGACGATGCGCAGCGGCCATCGCGGCGGGGAGATGCCGGCCCAGCGCCGGCCGGTTCCATCTGTCGTGCCGCAATCAGCGGTAGCCAGATCCGCCAGCGTCGCGGCGACCATGGTGGTGTCGGCGCCAATTATCCCCGCGAGGTCGTTGACGGTTGCAGCCGTTCGGATGGCGCCGAATTCGCGCAGGCCCTGCACTTCGAGCGTATAGGCGCAAAGTTCCTCGATGCGCTGGTCAAACACCACCCAGGCGGTGCCGCGGGGTTGCGCCATCACGGGGTGGACCATGCCGGCGATATCGGCGGTTTCATCGACAAATCGCTGGCCCAGGGCGTTCACGAGTACGCCGCCTTCGACGATGATTCCCGGCGGCACGGTGATGCCGTGCGGATCGGCGAGCATGGCATAGCCCTGGTAACTGCCCATGTCCGCCAGTGCGGCCCCAAGGCCGGCGCCCAGCTTCATGGCGATGCCGCGGTTGCCGGGGTGGCCGTTGTGACGGGCGTTTGCAGCCTCGGGCATGAATTTCGTCACCATGTCCGGATCGGCGGCAAATCCGCCGCTGGCGAGAACTAGGGCCTGACAACCGATGCGATCGATACGGCCATCGGGGCGTTCGACCGCGATGCCGCGCACCCGGCCGTCGGCTTCGGCAATGATATCGACGAGCCTCGCCTGCAGCAGCACGTCGATACCCCGCTCCGCAAGCTTTTGGTGGAGCAATTGGATCATGTCGGCGCCGCCGTGCCCCGCCCAGCCGTGCATCCTCTGCCTGCTGTGGCCATAGACGGCGCGAAACCCGGTATCGACCGCGAACGGGTAACCGATGTCTCGGGTGAGCCAATCGATGCACGGCCCCGATCCTTCGGCGATGGCACGGGCGATGGCGGGATCGGTCTGGCCCCGGGTCTTGACAAGGATGTCGGCATGGAGCGACGCTGCGTCATCAGCTATGTCCAGCACTGCCTGCAGCGACGTCCCGGCCGCGCAGACAAGGCCCTGCGACATGGCAGTAGTGCCGGCGGGGGTGGCGTCCTGCTCGACCACCAGGACCTCGGCGCCGGCGTGATGGGCCGCCAGCGCCGCCACCGCCCCGCAGGCACCGCCGCCGATAATGACCACCGGGACTTCGAATTCGAATTCCGTCATCCCGCTATTCTGCCCGGGCATCGGCAACGCCGTCGATGAGGTTGGCGGATAGCAGGCGCTCGGCCAGCGAAAGCGGCGTGCGTAACCCTGCCAGATACGTGGCTGCACTCGCGGCAGCGGTGCGCGCCGCGCCGGTCGCCGTTGCAACATCGACGGCGTGGAACTGAAAGCTGCTGCCGGCGCGAAGCTGCGCCAGGCGATCGAGGTCGGCGGTGATCACCGTGGCGATCTTGGGGTAGCCGCCCGTCGTCTGGTGATCGGCAAGCAGCACCGTCGCCACGCCCGCGCCGTTGATCTGGATGGCGCCGCGCACCAGCGGTTCGGACAGCATGGCAAGGGACGTCGGCACCATCGGCGGTCCGACAAGGACGACGCCCATGCGGTCGAACGCCGTGGAGGGCCGGAAATCGGCGGTCGTGAGCGCTGCCAGGGCATCCGCCGGAAAAAAGCGCTCCTGCGGGCCGGTGACGATGCGAATGGGCCCGCCGCCAATATTCGGAGCGGCAATGGCCAGCACATCACAATCGCGGGCGTTATCGATGATCATCACTTGCCCCACGTCGAGCCTGCCGCCGCCCAGTCCCGCGGGGGCGTGGGTGGCGGTGCTGCCCAGCCAGTCGCGGGCGACAGGTTGGCCGGCCAGCGCAATATAACCCCAATTGCCGCCCGCGCCTTCGCGCACCACCAGGGTTTCGCCGGCATGGAGTGTTCCGCCGTGCCAGCTGCCCAGCCTGCGGCCGTCGAGCGTCGCGGTGAAATCGCCGCCGGTCAGGGCAAAGCCCACGGCGCCTTCGTTGCAGCGCAACGCGACGCCGCCCAGCGAAACCTCGATGGCGGTACCCCCGGCATCGTTGCCGGCCGCTGCATGGGCTGCGGCAAAGGCCAGCCGGTCGACCGGGCCTGAACGTGCCACGCCAAAGCGCATGTAGCCGGGGCGGCCGCGATCCTGCAGCGTCGTAAGTGGTCCGGCCTGTTCGACGGTCAGCCGGGCGCGGCTCATCGCAGGTCCGCCGCCGCGATCCGGCGAAAACGGATGCGGTCGCCCGGATCGAACAGGAAGGGACGCGCCGCTTCAGGCCGCAGGATATGCAACGGCGACCGCCCGATCACCCACCAGCCGGTCGGCATCGGCAAGGTGGTGACCAGGCACTGGCCACCGGCGATCATGACGCTGCCAACGGGTCGCGAGCGAACCGCTTCTGCCTTGCGCGGCAGGTGCAGCGACGCAGGAACACCGCCGAGATAGGCATAGCCGGGCGCAAAACCGTACATGAAGACACGATACTCGGCGGCGAGATGCCGGGCGATCAGCGCCTCCGGCGCAAGGCCCAGCGCCGCTGCTGCGGCGTGCAGGTCGGGGGCATTATCGCCATCATAGCAGACGGGGACGATATGTTCGGCGGGGGCCAGCGCTGCGCTTCCGGCGGTGCTGGCGCAGGCTTCGGCCGCGGCCGTGATCGCGGCGGCATCGGTTTCCAGTGGATCATAGTGGATGAGCAGGGCGGCATAGGATGGCACGATTTCGGTCATGCCGGGCGGCGCCGCCGCGATCAGCGCCGCATCGAGTGCCAGGACGCGCAAATGGGTGGCTTCATCGATGCTGGTGCCGAACTCCACCAGCAGCGCGCTGTCGCCCACGGCGCGAAACATCGGCCAGGGCTTTGCATCGGCATCGTTCGCCAATGGCTTACGCCGGCAGGAACGGTGCGACGGTGACACCGCGCGCGGCAAAGTCTTCGCGGATATGCCGTGCCATGGCCACGGCATGGCCACTGTCGCCATGGATGCAAACCGAATGTGCCTTGAGCGCGATGCTGCCGCCGGTGTTGGTCGGCATCCGGCCGCTGGCGAGGAAATCGCCCAAACGGTCGGATGCGATGGCGGCATCCGATACCATGGCGCCCGGCTGGCCGCGCGGCACCAGCAGGCCCTCGGGCGTATAGCCGCGATCGGCGAAAATCTCGCTGAAAACCGGCACCCCGGCCGCGCGCGCGGCAGTCTCCAGCACCGTGCCCGAGATGGCGAGAATGGCAAGGCCGTTGCCAAGGGCCTTTACCGCCCGCACGATGGCATCGGCGGTCGGCACGTCTTCGGCGGCAAAATTCGCCAACGCGCCGTGCGGCTTCACATAGCGCACCGGGTGGCCGACGATGGCCCCGATCGCCATCAAGGCGCCGGTCTGCGCCGCCACGAAGCGCTCCACCTCGCCGGGCGTCGAGGGCAGGCGACGGCGGCCGAAGCCCGGTATGTCCGGATAGCTCGGGTGCGCGCCGACAACGATGCCGCGCGCCTTGGCCATGGTCAGCGTGCGAAACATCGTCTCGGGGTCGCCGGCATGGCCTCCACAAGCGACGTTGGCGCTGGTGACAAGATCGAGCATCGCCGCGTCATCGCCCATCACCCAGGGGCCATAGCCTTCACCAAGATCGGCGTTGAGGTCGATTGTCGTCATGCCTGCGCTTTAGCACAGCCTGCCGGCCGCTGCGATTGGCGGTAATACCGGTGCCAGCCGCAGGGAGAAGCCGGATGCAAAGCCTTGATCCGGCACGAATCGTCCAGAATTGTTATGTCGTCGCCGATCTTGAGGAAGGCTGTGCGCGCTTCAACCGGCTGTTCGGTATCGGGCCATTCGTCGGCGGCAACAGCTTTGAACTTGGCGATCATGTGTATCGCGGCCGGCCGGCACCACCCGTCGCCATGCGCGGGGTGTTCGTGCAGTCGGGCGACCTCAATATCGAGATCGTCGAGGTCAATTCCCGCACTCCCAGCGCCTTTGCCGACATGTTCGGCGCAGGCGAGGAAGGCCTCCATCATGTCGCGATGTTCTGCGACGACTATGCCGCCAGCCGGGACCGGTTCGTTGCCGCCGGGATGCCCGTGGCGAGCGAGTTCGTCTTGGGTTTCGGGCCGCAGATTTGTTATATCGACGCGCGCCAACCCCTTGGGCACATGATCGAGCTTTACCCGGAAAATGCCATCATCCGTGGGATGTATGCACAGGCCCGCGACGCTGCCGCCCGGTGGGATGGCAGGCAATTGATCGTGCCCTGGGCCTGATGGTCAGCGCAGCGCAGCGACTGTCCATGTCACCATGTCGGCCAGCGGAGCCGGTTGGATAGGCAGGAACCGGTCTTCCAGCGGCGACGCCGAGACGCCGAGGCTGTGGCCGAGCCCGGGATAAAGCCGCACGGTGACCCCCGGCAGGGCGGCATCGCGCAAGTCGCGCGCATCGTCGGCATCCATGGCGCCATCCGCTTCACCCTGCAGCACCAGCACAGGCGCCTTGATCGCCGCAAGTTGTGAACGGACACCGGGCAGTGCCACCCCCGTCGCATAGATGCTGAGACCGCCGTCGGGTCCATCGGCGAACCAGCCCTTGATGACCGGCGTGGCCTCGCGTGCGATATCGATGCGACCGTCATGGTTGCTGTCGAGCAGGCCGTTCAACGTGTCGTTTGGCGCAAAGCCCTTGAACATCTTGACATATATCTGCGTGATGACACCGCCGGGGCCCGCTGCGGCACGCGCGACGGCGGCAGCATCGAGCGCGCCTTCGGTGGCATAGCGCAACATATACGGCGCGCCGACCCGGGGGTAATCGCGCTGCAGGGATTTGGCGAACGATACCAGCACCGGTGCCTGCAGGACAACGCCGCGCACCGATGGCCGCCTCGCCGCCAACGCCGCGGCAACCGTGGTGCCCTCGCTCCAGCCGAACACCAGTTCGGGCAGCTTCTGCAGGTCAGGGCGATGTTTTGCCGTGTCGAGGACGATGGCCGCATCGGCAAGGAAGTCTTTGAGATCGGCCTTTTCAAAGGCCGTGCGATCGACCTTGCTTGGCCCCGAGACAAAGCGCTTGTCGTAGCGGATGGTGGCAATGCCGCCGCACGCCATCGCCTGCGCGACGTCCTTCAGCGGTGTTGAAACGATGCGGTCATCGGCGCCGACGATGCTGTTATCGAGGTCGGCGACATCGGAGCCATGGATCAACACCATGATTGCGCGGGGTCTGCCATGCGGCGGACGCAGGATTTCGGCGCGGCTGGCAGCACCGCCAAGGGTCACGGTCAGCGTTTCGACGCGCGGTGTGCACGCCGGTGGTGCGCCGACGCTCGGCGTGGCCGCAGCGAGCGATGCTGCGATGATGGCAGTGATCATATGGTCTCTCTCCGGAACCGGCCGCGCGCTGGGACAGCGCGATACCTATACGCAAATGGTTCCGTAGCCGTCGCAATGGCGGCGGGGCAGTTTGCCACACCCTGGCAGCCCGCACGTGCTACGCCTTCAGGAAATCATCCAGCAATTCGTGAAAGCGCTGGATGCGCTTTTCCTGCCCGCTGAGGTGGGCGCCGTCATAGCCGTGCGAATGCAGGCCCTGCTGCTGGCCGACCGCAATCGACATGTCCTGGTCGGCGACATAGCCGAGGCTGCGGGTGCCATAGACGACAGTGTCCTTTTCGGCCGGCGCGAACGGCACCATGCCCACCGGCGTTATCACGTCGCTGCGCCCCGGCACCGGCGGCATCATGTACCAGTGTTCGAAAATGCAGCGTTCGGGGTCGGTCGGATGCGGCTCCGACCGCAGAATCTGAAAACCGTCGGGGCTCATGGTGATCGTCACATTGGGCCACAGGGTATAGTGATAGTAATCGGTCAGCTGGCTATCGGTCATGCTGTCATGGTGTTTGAAGCCACGGGCGGGCCCCAGCGCGCGCTTCTGGCGTTGCAGTGCCAGCCGCGCCTCACGCGCCCGGCCATGGAAGGCAATCGGGTCGAGCTCCCATGCGCCGAGCAGGTCGTCGAGCGGGGCCTCCAGCACATCGGGAAGGTCGAGCCGGCCCGAGGGCTGGCAGCCCTTCTGCACCATGCGGTTATGCCCGGACGGGTACATTTCGAAACTGGTGTCGGTATAATCATCGTCGATGAAGGTCGCCAGCTCGGGATGAAGCGTCGGCAGGTGATAGCTTTCGTTGAAGTTGTCACGGATGATCTTCCAGTTGCACGGGACGTCGCATGATACGTGCAAGACCCGGACCATCGCCTCCATGCCATAGCCGATGAGCTGGCCCGGCAGCGGCGCCAGCCATTCGACCAGCGGTGCGATATCGGGGTCCATGCTGTACCAGATGAAACCACCCCAGGTTTCGCAGCGCAGTTCCTTCAGCCTGACCTTGCCGCAGGGGTTGCCGCCGGGAAAATCCTCGGCATCCTGGACATGGACAAGCTCACCGTCGGGCGCCCATTGCCAGCCATGGTACGAGCAGGTGATGACGTCGGCGCCGCCCATTTCCGACCAGACGAGCCGATTGCCGCGGTGTTTGCAGGCATTGTAGAACGCCTTTACCGAACCATCGGCCTGGCGGATCATCATCACGGATTCGCGCATGAAATTGTGAACGACATAATCGCCGGTTTCCTCCAGCGCCGAAACGACGCCGCCAAGGTGCCAGATCCGGCCCCACAGCCGGTCCCACTCCCGCTGCATCCACGCCGCCGAATAATAGCGATCTGCCGTGATGGCATCGCCGCGCACCGGCGGGTCGAAGTCGGCGACGCGCGCGCCCATGAAGGTTTCGACGCCCATCTGTCCCATGCTCCCTCGTTTTGCGCATATTGACGCAAAAGGCGCAGCGCTTGCCCCTAGTCATCGGGCCAGTTGCAGGTGCCGCCCGGCTGGCCGAGGTTACACCCCATATAATGCCTTTGGGGAGATGCAGAATGGTGCGGCTGGCAGGGAAATCGGCGATCGTGCTGGGCGCTGCCGGTCGCGGCAACATGGCGCAAGTGATCGCCCGGCGCTTTGCCGGTGAAGGTGCCAGGGTGCTGGTTGCCGGTCGCAAGATGGACGAATTGCAGCATTTTGCCGACGAGATCGGCGGCATTGCCGTCCATTGCGACATCACCAGCCTGGATGACCTACACGCGCTGGCGGCTGCGGCGCAGGAAAGATTTGGCTCGGTCGAAATCGCCGTCAACGCCACCGGCTGGGGACTGCTCAAACCCTTTCTCGAAACTACGTCCGAGGAACTTGCGCAGATGACCGCGCTGCAGTTCATCGGGCCGTTCCAGTTCTGCCAGGCCGTCATTCCGCTGATGACCCGCGGCGGCTCCATCATCCAGATCAGCTCCGCCACCGCGACGATCATGCTCAACGACCATGCCGCCTATATGGGGACCAAGGCCGGCACCGACCATGTCATTCGCTGCATCGCCAATGAATTCGGTGGCCGAGGCATCCGCGCCAATTCGATTTCGCCGGGGCTGACCGATACGCCGATGAACGCCGCCGCAAAGCAGGTGCCGGGGTTGTTCGAAGCCTTTGACGCCGCCTATCCGCTGGGGCGCATCGGCTCGTCCGACGACATTGCGGCGGCTGCGGTGTTCCTTGCCAGCGACGAATGTTTCATGACCGGCGAAAACCTGCAGGTGAATGGGGGCCTGACGCTGCGCCGCAACCCGACGGCAGCGGAAATCGCCGCATCTGTCGCCAGGGCAATGGCCGCGGCGCCAATGGGGGCAGGCCATCAGGCCGGGGCTGCGGCCTGATGGACCGGGAAGCAATCGGCAACGCCGCGGAAGCCATGCTCGACTATGTCGAGGGCGGCACCACCTTCATGACCGATGCCGTCATGGAAGTTCCGACCCGGTCGTACACCGACGCGGCGCAATGGCAGGAGGAGATTGCGCTGGTGTTCAAGAAGGTGCCGCTGATGCTGGCGCTGACCTGCGAGATGCCCCGGCCGGGCGATTACAAGGCCATGGACGCCTGCGGCCTGCCGATGCTGATCGCCCGCGACAAGGCCGGGGTCGTGCGCGCCTTCCTCAATGTCTGTGCGCATCGCGGCGCCCCGGTGGCCAAGGCCGGGCACGGCAATTGCCCGCGCTTTACCTGCATCTACCATGGCTGGACCTATGGCAGCGATGGCAAGCTGATCGGCATCGCCGACCGGCCCAAGTTCGGCGACCTCGACAGGGCCACGCATGGATTGACGCGATTGCCCTGCGAGGAACGGTCGGGGATGATTTTCGTCGGGCTCGACCCGGCAATGACGCTCGACCTCGATGGATATTACGGCGATTTCCTCAACGACTTTGACGATGCCGGGCTGAAGGACTGGACGTTCTTCGGCGCGCGCGAAATCGTCGGTGCCAACTGGAAGATCGCCTTCGACGGCTATCTCGAGGGCTATCATTTCGCCCAGCTCCACCCTGAAACCATCCACCCGCGCACGCCGTCGAATGTCATGCACTACGAGGCATTCGGCGCCAACATGCGCATCGGCTTTCCACAGCGGTCGATCGGCAGGCTTCGCGATATCCCGCGCGCGCAGTGGGGCGACCAGGAAAACAACGGCTTCGATTTCGTGCGGATCTTCTTCCCCAACGTTTCGGCGTTTCTTGCGCCCGAACTCGCCCAGATCGCGCAACTGTTCCCCGGGCCGACCCCGGACCAGAATCGCACAGTGCTGCTATATGCCCGGCGCGAGCCGGCGCGCGATGCCGAGGACAGCGCCGCCATCGAAGGCATGATCGATTTTCTGCGCGATGTGACCTACAACGAGGATTATCTCATCGGCCTCGATATCCAGAGGGGCCTGGCGGCGGGCGCGCACGAAAACCTGGTGTTCGGCCGCAACGAACGCGGCAACCAGTATTTTCACGAATGGCTGAACTGGTATCTTGCTGCGGATCCGGCGCTGCCCAGGCCGGTCTTGTGAACCGCATCTCGTTCGCGTCGGGCATCGTTCCCGAATTCGGCCCGCTGCAGACCATCCGCGCAGCCGCCGCCGGCGGTTTCGACGCGACGGGGCTATGGATCGAACCGCCATCGTGGACGCCGCAAATGCAGCGCGATTGCAAGGCGGCGCTGGCCGACACCGGCCTCGACCTGCTCGATGTCGAGGTCGTGTGGCTGAAGCCGGGGCCACTTGATCCGGACCATCTGCGGTGCATCGATATCGGGGCGGAGCTGGGTGCCCGGCATGTCCTCGTCGTCAGTTCCGACCCCGACATGGGCGCTTCCGCCGCCAAGCTGGCGCAGCTTTGCCACCACGCCGCGGCATCGGGAATGCGGGTCTGCCTCGAATTCGGGCTGTTCACCGAGGTCAGGACCATTGCCCAGGCCCTGGCGGTGATTGCCGATGCCGGCCACCCGCTGGCGGCGCTGCTGGTCGATCCGCTGCATCTGGCGCGTTCCGGCGGCACCCCCGCCGATGTTGCCGCGGTGCCGCCGCACCTGTTGCCCTATGCGCAGTTTTGCGATGCCGTCGCCATCGGCCCCGCGGCGAACGACCCGCAAGGCATCATCCGCGAGGCCATCGACGAGCGCCTTCAGCTTGGCGAGGGTGCGCTGCCGCTGGCGGCGCTGCTCGAGACATTGCCAAAGGACATTCCGCTCAGCATCGAGTTGCGGTCCAAGCCGCTGCGCGATGGCTGGCCCGATGCCGGGGCAAGGGCGCTGGTCACCGCGCAGGCGACGCGAGCCTGGCTTACATCGCGGTAAAGCCGCCATCGATGACGAGTTCGCTGGCGGTGACGAAACTGGCAGCGTCGGAACACAGGAAAACGACGCCGCCGCCAAGCTCGTCTGGCCGGCCCAGCCGCCCGATCGGGTGGTTGGCGACAACCCCGGCCTGCGCGACGGCCAGCGACGGCACCGCGCCGATGTCGACATAGCGCTGCATGATCGATTCGAGCATATCGGTCTGGATGCCGCCGGGGTGGACGCTATTGGCGCGGATATTGTAGCCCAGCGCGGCAAATTCGATGCCCATGCACTTGGTCAACATCCCGACGGCGGCCTTGCTGGTGCAATAGGCGGCGTTGAAGGCCGCACCCCGCATGGCGCCGACCGAGGCGAAATTGACGATCGAAGCACCCCCCGGGCGCTGCTTGCCGCCCAGCTTGAGCAGCGGCAGGCAGGCCTGGACGCCGATGATGATACTGTCGACGTTGATGCTGTTGAGGCGGTGCCACTCGGCGATCGGCGTATCTTCGATGCGCGTCACGATCGAGATGGCGGCGTTGTTGACCAGTGCATCGAGGCGGCCGTGAAGGCCTTCGACGTTGGCAACGACGCGTGCCCAGTCTTGGGCTTTCGACACGTCGTGCTGGATATACAGCGATGCATCGATGCCGGCTGCGTCGGCGGCGAGATCGGTGGCAATGACCGTTGCGCCGGCAGCGGTCATTGCCTTGCAAAGCTGGCGACCGATGCCGCCGGCCGCGCCGGTGACAAGGGCGATGACGCCGGAAAGCGCGATGGTCATGACCAGATCATCCTATTGTGCGGTCCAACCGCCATCGACGACAAGCTCGGACCCGGTGCAGTAGCTGCTGTCGTCCGACGCCAGGAAGAAGGCGGCACCGGCGATTTCCTCGGGCCGGGCGATTCGGCCCAACGGCGTGGCCGCGTCGAGGCCATCGATCAGCGCCTGTGCCGAAGGGGCGAAGCCTTCGTCGGCCCAGCGCTGCATGCCGATGTCGAGCAGCGGCGTCTTGACGAACCCCGGGTGGATGGAATTCACCCTTATCGCCATGCGCTTCTGCGCGAATTCGATGGCGGTGGCCTTGCTGAACAACCGTACGGCGCCCTTGCTGGCGTTGTAGGCCGACGTTTCGGAATAGCCGACCAGCCCCATGATCGAGCTGATGTTGATGATCGACGACCCGGCGCTGCTGGTCTTGCCGGTTTCGCTGAGCAGGGCGGTGAAGTGCTTGGTACCGAGGAAGACGCCATCGACATTGATCGCCATGATTCGCCGCCAGGCATCCATGCCCAGGGTCTCGACCGCGCCGACGCAGTCGACCCCGGCGTTGTTGACGAGGACATCGAGACGCCCGAAACGCGCC
Organism: Sphingomonadales bacterium; assembly: GCA_025351405.1. GTDB lineage: Bacteria > Pseudomonadota > Alphaproteobacteria > Sphingomonadales > Sphingomonadaceae > Sandarakinorhabdus. Next base: position 11,608 of record JANXVZ010000045.1, read on the forward strand.
CGTACCGTCCCGGCGGCGGCCTGCCAGTCCGCCTCCTGCGCGACGTCGAGCCGGACATAACTTGCAGCCTGGCCGAGCCGTTTCATGACGGCGACCGTCTCGGCATCGTCAGCGGCTTTCAGGTCGGCGAGGATTACCTCGGCCCCTTCGGCGAGATAGCGCTCGGCAATGGCGATGCCGATGCCGCGCAGGGCGCCGGTGACCATCGCCACCCGCCCGGCAAGGCGTGTCGCGGTGAGCCCTGCATCCGGGCGCGTCATACGCCCATCATCCCCGCCGTCGAAGCGCCATCGATGCCATATTCGGAGCCCGAGATGAACGCCGCCTCGTCCGAAGCCAGGAACGCCACCAGGCCTGCAACTTCGGAGACCTGGGCCATGCGCTTCATCGGTGCCATGCCCTCGAACTGGGCCCGCGCCGCCACCGGATCGGGCGCACGATCGATGACGGTGCGGATCATGTCGGTTTCGACGACCCCGGGGTGAATGGAGTTGCAGCGGATCCGGGTTGCCGCGTTGGCGCAATGGATCGCGATCGATTTCGATAGCGCGATCAGCGCGCCCTTGGTGGTCGAATACGCCACGAAATTGCCCATGGGGCGATAGGCGCTCATCGACGAATTGATGATGATGGAGCCGGTCGGTCCCCCGGGGTTCTGCCGCATCATCGTCACTGCCGCCTTGGCGGTGAGCATGACGCCGGTAAGATTGACCGCGATCAATCTGTCCCAACCTTCGATGCTGATCGATTCGACGCTGCCGTCGCCACTTTCGATCCCGGCGTTGGCAAAGGCAATATCCAGCCGCCCATGCTCAGCGGCGATATCGGCCATCAGGGCCGGCCAGCTTGCCGCATCCTCGACGCGATGGGCGCGGAATCGCGCGCCGGTTTCGGCCGTCAGCACCGACGCCGCATCGGCGTTCGAGCCGGTGAAGACGACCGCCGCCCCATCGGCCGCCAGCCGTCGCACCGCACCCGCGCCGATGCCCGAGGTGCCGCCGGTGACCAGCGCGACCTTTCCTGCGAGACGGCCAGCCATGATGTTTCCCCGAGCCACTTTTCTGGTGATGACAATGGCGCAAGCCCGGTGTGCGCGAACCTGTGCTTTGTCCAAGGTGACGCAGTGCGCTGCAATGTCCATGGTCGGTTTCAATTGCCGTTGCCAACAGCGTAGAATGGCAGCGCCGCAAGAGGCAGGAGTGCATCGTCATGGCCGATATCGACCCCGAGATTCGCGTGCCGGCGAGCAGCGACGCCGGTCCCCCGGGGAGCGCCCGATCACGCGGCATAAGCTGGCCGGATCTGATGAAGACCGACGCGCGCCCGGTCCCCGCGTTCCTTGCCACCGAAAGCTACCAGTATCGCGGCTCCGACCCCTTGCCGGCGACGCGCTACACCAGCGCCGATTTTGCGGCGCTGGAGAATGCGCACATGTGGCCGAACGTCTGGCAGTTCGCGGCGCGCGACGAAGACATGCCGGAAGCAGGCGACTATATCGTCTATGAGAACGCCGGGCGCTCCTATCTTGTTTCGCGGCAGGATGATGGCAGTGTCCGCGCCTATCACAATGTCTGCCTGCACCGGGGTCGCAAGCTGCGCACCGAGGACGGCAGTGCCGACCAGTTCACCTGTCCCTTCCACGGCTTTTCCTGGAAGAAAGATGGTAGCCTCGACAACATCCCGTGCCGTTGGGATTTCAGCCACCTGAAAGACGAGAATATGGCTCTGCCGGAGGCCGAAGTCGGGCGCTGGGGCGGCTATATCTTCATTCGCGAAAACACCGGCGGGCCGAGCCTCGAGGCGTTTCTCGCCCCGTTGCCGGAGCATTTCAAGCGCTGGCGACACGAGGAATGCACCACCGCCGTCTGGGTCGCCAAGGTCGTCCCGGCCAACTGGAAGGTCACGATGGAAGCCTTCATGGAGGCCTGGCACACCGTTGTCACCCACCCGCAATTGCTGCCCTTCACCGGCGACGAGAACAGCGCTTATTGGACCTGGGGTGACAATGTGAACGTCAACCTGGTGCCGTTCGGCATCGTTTCCCCCCACATCGATCCGGCCGGCAAACCCGAACAGTGGATCGTCGACGAATTCATCAAGTTCAATGGTCGTTCGGCCGACAGTTACGAGGAAGGTGCCAATGCTTTCGCCGTCACCGTGCCCGATGGCATCACCGCGCGGCACGCACTCGGCGCGGCGATGCGCGAGAACTATACGAAATCCTTTGGCCATGACCACAGCGATGCGACCGACGCCGAATTGCTCGATGGGTTGGTTTACAACGTCTTCCCCAATTTCGCGCCCTGGGGCGGCTTCATGCCCAATATCGTCTATCGCTGGCGGCCGTGGGGCGATGTCGACCACTGCCTGATGGAGGTCCGGGTGCTGACCCGCGTCGCGCCCGGCCAACCGATCCCGCACGGCGTGCCGATGAAGCTGCTCGGCGATGACCAGCCCTGGACCGATGCCGCGGAATTGAGCGTCCTTGGCAGCGTTTTCGAGCAGGACATGTCGAACCTGCCGTTCGTCCAGCAGGGCCTCAAGGTTTCCAAGACCGGGGTCGTCAATCTTGGCGACTACCAGGAAATCCGCATTCGCCAATTCCACCAGACGCTTGATAAATATCTGGCCGGCAAGGGTTAGGCAGGGCACACCGACATTGCAGCGTTCATCGACCGGCATGATTGCGCGACCTTTTGAACTGGGTTAGCCTCCAATGGCGGAAAAGAGGCGGTCACGCCCAAAAAACCAGACAATCGAAAGCCTTGGGTCGATGGATTGTATCAAAAATATCGAGTCCGTGCGCGTAACACAACCGCAAGATGTTCGCCGTGCGGCCGAAGCATTCCACGCGATTGCCATGCAAACCGCCAATATGCGCGTTGCCTTGTCGCATTCGATTGCCGACAAACGCACGCCGGTGGATGCGAGCGGCGCGGTCCTCGCCACCGAAGTCTTCGGCTGGGAGGGCGATGGCAATGTCTGGTGGCGCAAATCGCGGATTGCGCTCGATTCCCCGATTCCAACGGCATGCCGATATGAAAGCGAGCCGTTCTGGGTCAACGCCGAGGGCTTTCGCACCCGCCAGCCGAATCGCTACCTCGATGCCATCGATCTCTCCAACTTCGAGCAGCGCGCCATGACTTGGGCCGCCATTGTCGTGCCGGTGCACCTGCCGTTCGGGCAAATCGGCGCGGTGAGCTTCAATCCCCTCGAACGCGAACTGACCGACCTTTCCGAGAAATTTGCCGAATTCAGCGACGAGCTTGGACTGTATGCGCGCACGTTCATCGGCAGCTATGTCCATGCCATGGGCAACGCCGAGCGGCTTCCCGAACGTTCGTGCCTGAGCAAGCGCGAGGTCGAATGCCTGCGCTGGGCGGCGATGGGCAAGACCGACCTTGAAATCAGCATGATCATGTCGCGCAGCCGTGCCACCGTGCGCTTTCATATTCACAATGCGTCGATGAAGCTCGACGCCGTCAATCGCAGCCAGACGGTGTATAAGGCCGGCCAGCTCGGCTACATCGGCATGAACAGCTGACCCTAGCTTTTCGGCGAGTGACGCCCTGGGCGGCTTTGTCGCTTACACTGGCAGCCGGCAGACACGCGCCCAGCCCGAGTGAAAAGAGCGAACACGATGCGTCCCATCGCCGAAGGCCTGTTCACCGAGACGACGCCCCCGCACCTCATCGGCGGGCGCCACCGCGGCAGCGGCCGGCTGGTATTCCCGCGCCC
>JANXVZ010000004.1 GCA_025351405.1 Sphingomonadales bacterium
GCGATCACTGAAGTACGAGTGCGTCTATCTCCATGCGTTCGAGACAGGCTCCGAGCTGCGGGTCGGCCTGACGCGCTGGATCGGTTATTACAACGCCGACCGGCCGCACTCGGGACTTGCAGGCCTGACCCCGAATGAGGCCTATGGGACGAACGAAAATCTTCCGTTGCCGGGGCATGCCCCGCCAGCGAAAACTCTCCAACTGGCGGCATGATCAAACCCCGGGATTAGCTTAACTTCGCCGCCAAACTGTCCAAACAGGCGGGACCACCTCAGAGAGCGGCCCCACCGCCGCTGAGCGGCACGGGCTTCGCCAGCGTTCCACCGAGCGTCGAGGTCGGGAAGCGCGCGCCCAGGCTCGCCGCACTCTCCCCGACATCGGGTGCGACGCCCGACACGAACACCAGCGCCGCGACATTGGGCCGACCGGCCGCCGCCACCGAAATAACTTCGCCGCCATAGGAATGGCCGACCAGCACCACCGGGCCCGCGATACTGGCAACCAAGCTCGCCACATATTCGGCGTCGCCTTTGAGGCTGCGCAGCGGCACTGCGGCAGCGACCACCCGGTAGCCGTCGTGGGTCAGGTCGCCGATGACGCCGTTCCAACTCGACGAACCGGCGAATGCGCCGTGGACGAGGACGACGGTCGGCTTGCCGGCCGGTGGCGCCCCGGCCGCGGCGGGCGCTGCCAATGACAGGCATAGTGCGACTGCTGCCAGATACGTCTTCACATCGATGCCCTTTCGCAAAGTGACCGGTCGGCGCTACACGCTGCGCACAAACGCAAGAATCTCCGCGTTGACGATTTCGGCATGCGTCACCGGCATGCCGTGCGGAAGGTCCTTGAAGGTCTTGAGCGTGCCATTCTTGAGCAGTTTGACAGCGAGCGGCGCCGCGGCGGCATAGGGCACGACCTGGTCGTCCTCGCTGTGCAGCAGCAGCACCGGAACGTCGATTGCCTTGAGGTCCTCGGTGAGATCGGTTTCCGAAAACACCTTGATGCACTCGTACTGGCCCTTGATGCCGCCCATCATCGATTGTCGCCACCAGTTCCTGACCGCGGCCTCGATGACCGTCGCACCCGGCCGGTTGAAGCCATAAAACGGACCGGCGGCGATCTCGAGATAGGCCTTGCTGCGGTTGGCCGCGACCGCGGCGCGGTACCCGTCGAAGACATCCACCGGCAGTCCGCCGGGATTGCTGTCCTTGCGGACCATGACCGGCGTGATCGCGCTGATCAACACCGCCTTGGCGACGCGTCCGGGCTCAGCGCGAGCGACATAGCGCGTCGCTTCGCCGCCGCCGGTCGAATGCCCGACATGAATCGCCTGGCGCAGATCGAGCACGCGCGCCAGTTCGATGACGTCGGCCGCGTAGGTATCCATATCGTTGCCGGTATCGGTCTGGGTCGATCGTCCGTGTGCGCGGCGATCATGCGCGATGACCCTAAAGCCCTGCGCAAGGAAAAACATCAACTGGCTGTCCCATTCGTCGGCGCTGAGCGGCCAGCCGTGATGAAAGACCATCGGCTGCGCGTCGCGCGGACCCCAATCCTTGTAATAGATGGAGGCGCCGTCTGCGGTCCGGATCGAATCCATTGCATTCTCCTATTGCCAAACGGGGGAGCGTAATTCGTTCGAATGTCGCAGCGCGCACGATCAACCCGATCGGGCAGCGCGCGACACGGCGAAACTGTCCTGCAACATCTGCAACCGGGTGATGCGGCGCCTGGCGATCGTCAGGATGATCGCGAACGCGGTATCGACAACCTTATCAGTCGCGCGGAACCGCGCTGCCAACTCGCCCACGATCACCGCGCGCGATGGGCTTGCCAATACGTCCTCAATCTGGAACTCGACGGGTTCGGCCTGCTGTCGGGCGTGCTCGATCAGTGCTGCGGCCGCCGCGCGGCCCGACCGATAGCCTATGCCGGGCAGCACCCCGTCATCGCCGGGGACCTCGATCCGCGCATTGGATGCGAACAACGTCGCGATGACACCGGCGTCGAGTCCGTCACCGACCGCTGCGAGCAGGTGCCTGGCCATATCGATGTTCGCCTGCTGCCGGGTACCGGCCGAGCCGCGGCCCGCAGGTTCGTACAACTCACCCGACGGTGTCATTGCGCTGCCTCGTTCCGCTGTAATGTTAGAAGCTAGGATCAGGATAATGCCGCTCACCGGGGACCAGAATGCCCGACATGCGAAATCCTGGATTGCGCGGCGCGGAATAATGATCGACCGACTCGACAGCATGCGCGTGTTCGTGACGGCGTTGAACGAGGGGAGCCTCGCCCGTGCTGCGCAGCGCCTCAGGCGCTCACCCGACTGATACGCGCAATAGCTCCCTTGAGTGATCATGGCGCCACCCGCTCAGGGATGTTTCATCGCCATTGCAACGTCTCGCTTGAATGGGGAAGAACGACGACGCCAATACGATAAGTCCTGGCCTCGCCGACGAGATTCTGGATTCGAGCGTTTCCGGCTGTCCCCCGGCCGAAACTGTTGGAACGCGTGGCCGGCCGAACGGTCGACTGTGCTGCTGGGTCGCCACCGTTGCTTGTCGATTCGTCAGCGGACGGCGACCCAGCGTCAGATTCAGCTGATCAGAAAGGGGGAGGCGTAACGTGGCGGGCGCCGCCATGGCGCCCGAAGAGAGGTCAAGATGTCCTTGCTCTTGTCGCCCATCCAGATCGGCCCGATCACGCTATCTCATGAGCTATTGATGGCACCACTGACGCATTCGCGGAATGTTCTACAGGGCCAGATGGTCAATTTGGCGAGCCTCACGGCACCCCATTTCGAGCAAACCAGAGCATGAGCGCCGATGACGAACTCCGCAACAAGGCTTTTGTTCCCACGGCTTTCGCCGTCCTGCTCAATCAGCGCGACTATCGCGCCGCCGAGGGTTTTGGTCACCCTCAAGTGGACGGTTCCTGTCAGGATTTGTCCCCCCGCGGGGTTGTGTTGTTCAGGGGCTTAGCCTAGGGGAAAACGCGGTTCGGGGAGTGGCGCAGCCTGGTAGCGCATCTGGTTTGGGACCAGAGGGTCGCAGGTTCGAATCCTGTCTCCCCGACCATATCTTGGATAAAGAATGGAATTCTCTGGCATTGCGCGCAGAATTCCAGTCCCGACCGCGCGCTTCCACGCGGCAATGGCCCGTTGGGAATGTTCCGGATGCCATACGCCGATCCGTACCATGGATCACCGGGGCGTCCCTCTTTCACCACCTCGCATGGCACAACGTCAGGGGCTGTCGCGCCGCCAACTTTGCGCGGCGATTGACCGCCTGAACGATCGGTTGACCCGCGGACCAAATTCGCGCTTCGATAGAGGCAGGTCTTGGGGTTCAACAACATGATGCGTGCCGCAAAAGCACAGAAACCAAGGGCGCAGAACCGCGTTCGCCTCGCCCCCAAGGAGCGGCAGGCGCTGATCCTCGACCATACGGCGGATGTCATCTCCCGCGAAGGCGTTTCGGCCCTGTCGATGGATCGTATCGGCCGAGAGGCGGGCGTCAGCAAGTCGCTGGTATACAACTATTTCCCCAGCATTACCGAACTCCTGCGACAGTTGCTGCAACGCGAATGGCGCCGCCTGCGGCGCTTGCAAGCGCAGGCGGCAGAACGTGCTGAAACAATTGAAGAACTAGTTCGGTCTGTGACGCACGTCTATCTGGAGTATATCGATGCGCGCGGCCTGTTGATCGAACGTCTGCAGGCCGAGCCGTCAGTATCGGCTATCCATGACCCAACGGAATATAGTCGCGAGGCGGCGGTCGATTACCTTGCGGGGATATTGAGCGAGCATTTCCGCCTGCCCGCCGACATTGCGAGAGCCGCCACCGATATCAGCTTCGGGATGCCAGCGGCCGCCGGCGCCTATCTGCTACAGAGGAGGATGAGCCGCAAAGCCATTGAAGACCTGACGGTTACCATGATTCTGGGCACGCTCAATGAATTGCAACGTGAATACACAACGCGTCGCCGCCTCATACAGCGCGAGGGCCCGAGTGACTGACGCGCCCCGCCGGTTTCTGGCTCGCACTATTTTGCCAGCGTCCCGCCATCGACCGGCACCAGGGCGCCAGTCATGAACGATGCGGACTCGCTGACGAGAAATGCCACCACTTCGGCGACCTCCTCTGGGGTGCCATAGCGTCCCATCGGAGTTCCCAGCACCAGTTGCGGACGCGCGGCTTCGGGATTATCGGGCGCGAGCCGGCGTTCGAGCTGGAACATCATTTCAGTGGCGGTCGGGCTGGGGCAGACCGCCAGTACTCTTACCCCGTGCGGTGCCATTGCGACTGCGGCGGATTTGGTCATGCCATTCACGGCGAACTTGCTGGTGGTATAGCCAAAGATGTTGCCGCCACCGCCAAACCCGACGATCGACGAGGTGTTGACGATCACGCCCGATCGGTTCGCCACCATATGCCCCCCAACATGCTTCAGCCCGAGATAAACGCCCTTGACGTTGATCGCCATGATCCTGTCGAATTCGTCCTCGGGATAGTCGACCACATTGGCGATCGCGCCCGAAATCCCGGCGTTGTTGAAAAGGATGTCGACCTTGGGCCCCAGGGTGAGGGCTAGCGCGATCGCGCGTTGCCAGTCTGCAGTGTTGACGACATCGCCCCCCACGCTGGCGACGCGGCCTGCAGCCATGGCCTGGCTGAAGTCGGCATCGGGACGATCGAATGCCACGACGCTGGCCCCGCCGGCGCAAAACCGCCTGACGGCCGCCAGTCCGATTCCTCGGGCAGCACCGGTGACGATGGCAACTTTGTTGGCGAGCGACTGTTCAGTCATGGGATACATCCGGTTGGGCAGACGGGATTGGGTGAAGCGACAGAAAATCCCGGATCAGGACGGCGCAATGGTCCGGTTCATCGCGGTGCGGAACGTGCCCCGCGGACGCAATTCGCTCGACCCGGCAATCTGCGCAGGCCCTGGCAATCGCATCGGCCACGGCCGGAACGAACACGCTATCCAGCGCACCCCAGATCACCAGGACTGGTGGGCTTATAGGGTCGCGCCAAGACGTCTGATTTTCCGCTGCCGTGATCCGCGCACCGACTGCCGGGACATCGAGCGTCGCTGCACGATACCAGGCCAGCATCGCCTTCCAGATACCCGGCTGCGTCCAGACGCGGCGATAGCCGGCGATGTCATTGTCATCGAGCACGCCGTGTTGCAGGGCCTCCCCCAAAAAGCGATCGATCAATGTATCGACGTTGCTCTCGGTGAAGACCAGATCAGCATCTGGTGACCGCAGACGGCTGATATATTGCGATGCCGCGCGCTGGGCAGGGTCGTGCCAGATCATGTCCTGCAATATATCCGCCGGGGGGGCGTTGATTGCGACCAGGCTCGCCAACCGATCCGGGTGTTTTGCGGCAAAGGCAAAAGCGAGGACACCGCCCCAATCGTGCCCGCACAGATGGACATGGGACAAGTGGAGCGCATCCAGGAGGGCCAACACATCATCCACCAGCAACTCGAGGCGATAATCCGTCTCGGCTTGCGGTCGCGTGGTTTGGCCATGCCCCCGCAAATCGGGCGCAATCACGCGAGACGAGCCGCCAAGGCGATCCGCCAGGTGGCGCCATGTGCCTGCATGGTCTGGAAAGCCGTGAAGCAGGACAATCGGCTCGCCCTTTCCCTGTTCGTGATAGTGAACCGTCAGGCCGTTCGCGCTTATGCGGCGGCTGCGCCACGCCTTTCCCTGCTCGAAGACGGCTGGCGCTGGCGACATTGCGCTCAGCATGGGTTCGCGGGCGAGGGTGCCACCAACGCGCGGCGGTAGGCTGTGCGGGCAGCCTCGATACTGCGGCCTTGCGGTTCGGCCAACAACCCCGCGACGCTCACGCCGGTATTGCCGCCGGTCTGCAATACAGCGAAGATATTGCCATCGGGGTCGCGTGCAAAGAACGCCGATGTGTCGGCGAATTCGCCGGGGGCTGCATGCAGTTCGACGCCCTCAGCACCCAGCCTGGCATAATCAGCGGCGATATCATCGCTTTCGAAGCAAAGATAATTCCAGCCGGGAGCGGCGAGGTTGCGCCGGGCCGCCGGGGTGGTCGCGGGATGCAGGTATTGCCAGAACTCGAGCTCGACGTTCGGCAGGCGAAGCCATGCGCCATGGAACTGCGCCTGTGAGAGTCCGCCGACCAGATCGAATTTGGCTTCCGGGCCGAAGCGGCCTCTCGCGTGAACATCCACACCTGTCACCATGGCATAAAAGCAGGCAAGGCGTTCGATGTCGGGCGTGACCAACGCGGTATGGGCGTACCATGGCCGAACGGCTTCGTCCGGTGCCCATGGCGTCCCTTCAAGTTCGACCAGATTGCCTTCGGGGTCGCGCATATAGACGTAGCTGTTTCCGGTGCCGAGACCGGAAGGCGGCGCATGGGCGCTGGCGCCAGCCCGCAACAGGCCTTCATACAACCGGTTCGAGATCGCGGTCTGCAAACAGATGTGCCGGATTCCGGCTGCATAGACGTTCCGGTCGGGCCTGTCGGCATTTTCAGCCCCGGCAAACTCAAACAGCGTCAGGCAACACAAGGAGCCCTGCAGCATCGCTCCTCGGGCAGTGGCGTCCTCGGTTTGCAACATGGTCCGGTTTGGTCCTGTATCGGCCAATGCGAAGCGCGAACGCACATCGAAGGCGTGTTCGCTGGTATAAAAGGCGATCGCCGCGTCGAGATCACCGACAGACAGGCCGGTGTGATGCAGACCGGTAATCATTGTTCGACCTCCAGCAGCGTCTTGTCGGCAATCGCAGCCCGTGTCCGGGCGTCTATCTCGGCACGCATGATCCGGTGCTGGGCAGCCGTCAGGCTGTAGCGCCAGGTCAGAGCAGCCGCGACCAGCACCAGCACCGTTGGAATTATGCTGTAGCTGATGGCGAGGGCAAGAAGCGGTTCGGCGCGATGCTCCCCACCCGAATTATAGCCTACCATGCCAAGAATGAGCAGCGGCAGGCCGGCGCCAAGGGCGTAACCCATCTTCTGGACCATCGCGATGGCAGCGAAGAACAACCCCTGTTGACGGTCCAGCGTCTTGGCGGTGTCGATGTCGACGGTATCGGCAACCATCGCACCCGGCAGGATCAGCACGGCACCATAGCAACAGCCCTTCAGGATGAAGAGCATGGTGAAAATCGATGTTTCCCCCGAAGAGACAAAGAACATCGACGCATTGGTGACGGCGACGATTACAAGGGCGAGCGTCAGCGCCCGGTGCTTCTCGATCCGGCGCGCCAGCCACACCCAGAATGGCACCAGGGCGAGCGCTGCCGCAAAATAGAAGAAGTAGATGATCCCGATGTTGCTGACACCGACGACGTCACGCGCGAAGAATACCGTGATCGTCTGACGAAAAACCTCGCCGATCGTGGCAATCAGCACGACGACGGTGATCCTGACAAAGGGCGCGTTCGAGACCAGCGTCTTTAGTGATGCACGCAGATCGAAGGGGGCCTTGTGAACGGGCGCCGCCGGCTCGGGGACGAGGAAGAAAGCCGCCGATGAGCAAATGGGAAGCGTGACGAAAATGAACAGGCTGAGCGCGGCCATTACCTCACCGCTGGTCGCACCGGGCTGCGAAAGCACATAGGCCGGGATCAGCGTCGAAACGATCAGCCCCAGAATGCTGAAGAATTGCGAAACGGAGCTGATCCGCGTGCGCCGGTCATAGTCGGTTGAAAGCTCGGCCGCCCAGGAATTGCAGGGCAGCTGGATGAGAGTGAAACCAAAATAAACCAGGGAAACCGCCACGAAGAAATAGACGATGCCAACCCCTGGGGTCGGCCTGAACAGGAAATAGACCCCGGCCATCAATGCCAATGTGCCGAAGATCAGCCACACCCGCCGCCGGCCGATCTCTGGCCGCCAGCGATCGGTCAGTACGCCGATGATGGGATCGATGACGAAATCGGACAGCCGCGCGAAGATCAGCGCCATTCCGATCATCGGCAGGCTGAGATGCATTTGCCCCGAATATAGCGGTGCCAAATAGATCGCGATCGGCAAACCGATCGCGCCCAGCGGCAGTTGCACCGAACCGAACGCGATGATCCGGCCGAGCCCGATCGGTGGATCGACCGGAACTGCTGACACGGTCATGCCCAGCTGCCCGAAGTTCGGCAGTGGCGACGTTTGTTGTCCGGGATCACCTGCACCTGCACTTTCGATTCCGCTTGCGCCTTGCCTTCGGCGCCGGGCTACATCGCAAAAATCGAGTGTCCGCCATCAAGCGCCAGTGACTGACCGGTCATGAAATTGCTTCGCCTCGACGCAAGGTAGATCGCAATCCCCTCCATATCCTCCAGCGTGCCGATTACGCCGGACGCTGACCGGCGCCGTACGGCATCCTGGAATGCCTTGGGCGTATTGAGCGACATTTCGGTCTCGATGAAGCCCGGCAGGATCGCATTGACCTGGATGCCGCTGCGCCCCAATTCGATTGCCAGTGAACGCACCAGCCCCGTCACCGCCGCTTTGGTCAAGCAATAGCCGGCCGCATTCGGCAGGCCCAGGACTGCCGCAATCGATGACGTGACCACAAGCTTGCCCGGCGCCTTGCGCTCAAGCCAATGCCGTGTTGCAAGCTGGAACGTGTCGATGACGCTGAAGACGTTCAAATCATTGGTCGCCGTCCAGTCCGACCGATCAAGATCGACAAAGGCGCCCCGCGCACCAGACCCCCCAGCATTGGCAAAGCAACTGTCGATATGTCCAAAAGCGGCAATGGTCCGTTCAAAGGCAGCCGCGGACGAAGCGGGATCGGTCACATCGGCGACAAAACTTCGCGCTGTGCCGCCAAGTAACTCAAGCGCACCAACAGCCGCGGCGTTCTTCGCTTCGTTTCGGCCCCAGATGGCGACGCTCGCCCCGGCCTTGACGAGTCCCTTCGCCATGGCGAGGCCAAGACCGCCATTGCCGCCGGTGACCAGCGCCACATGATCTTCCAGATCGAAAAGATTGCGCATTTCTTTCATTCGCCCGGCCCTTTGTGGTGCATTTCAAGTCCTCTGGCCCATCTGCGCTGGAAACCGCGCCAATAGCCCGGCTGATTGTCGCCCGCCGTTTTGCCGCCCCACTGCTGGCCAAAGGCGCTTGGCCAAAGGCCATCATCGGCAACAGTCGTCGGAACGTTGAGATACGACGTCTTGCCAACCTCGCCCTTGAGGCGGAAATCGAGGAACGCCAGGATGAAATGCTGGTTGATCGCCTCGATGCGATCCTTCCTCCAGACCGGCTCTGCAAGCGATTCAATCGCGGAAAAATCGGCGTTTGCAGGAAGCGATGCCGGGTTGCCGGCAATGTTGTGCGACGCTTCGCGGTAGACGAGGAGGTATCGGTCGCTGCCGCGTGTCCGGGCAAAGAGCGGATATACGCCGGCCTTGAAATCGACAACGTCGTCCTGGTCTCCGTCGACGAACAGTATAGGCACGTGCAAGCCGGCAAGGTCGGTCTCCCGCCACACCGCGGCGCCGGGCTGGCCACCCCATGGTGCGAGTGCGACGACAGCCATGAGGCGCGATGCCAGCGCTGGATCGGGGGCGGGCAACGCCGTTCCACCTGCTCGCGGAAGCAGTGCGAAGGCTGGCGCTGCCGGATCAACCGGAACACCTGCGGTGATGATGGCGCCATAACCGCCCATGGAATAGCCGATCAGGCCAACCTTCGAGGTGTCGAGCTCGGCAGCAATGGCGGGGTCGAGCATCTTGCCATCGAGTAACGTGCGCAGGACCAGCTGCTGATCGGCCGCGCGGTTCATCAGAACCGAGCCGAACGACGCGGCAAACGATGGCATATCATGGGCGGGAGGGTCCCGATGATCGATCGAGGCGACAACATAGCCTCGCGATGCAAGGGTTTCGCCAAGCCGGCTCAGCTGTTCCGCCCATCCGCCATAGCCGTGGGATATGACGACGAGGGGGAATTTGGCGTCGGCCATGGGGGCAGCTGCGATGACCGACACACCCTGTTCGACGATCTGCACCGGCGCCTTGCCCGGCACGCTGAGGCTGTGCCGATAGGCGATGCGTCTCGCGCTTCTCGCCACGCTGGCAGGATACCAGATGCGCAAACCGATTTTGCGGCCTTCCGACCCCAGCTCGTAGAATTTCGTGCCTGTATCGAACTGACCAGGCCCTGACAGCGCCGGCATCTCTGCAGCTCGCAGCAAAGGACAGTCGTGCTGCGTTGCTGCCGCTGCTCCCTGAGTGAGCAGCACCAGCATGGCGGCGATCGCAACGGGGGTAGCGCGGTGACGCGTCAACATGGAGCGGGGGTACCAGTCAGACCCGCCTGCCTGGCATGCAAAGAGATCATCCCTTGCACGCCGGGCAGGAAAAAGGTGGCGGAATTGGGCAAGCGCCGGGATCAATGAAAGCCGACGCGCAAGCTCACCCCGAAGGTGCGGGGATCGAGCAGGAACGCGCTTCTGAAGCTGCCGACCAGATTGGAATTTGCCTCGAGGAATGTGATGCTGTCCTCGTTGGTCAGGTTCTTCACAAAAGCCGTAATTGTCCAATCCTTGCCGCTGTTGGCGACCTGGATCGATGCATCGAGCTGGCTCCAGTTGCCCACCCTGTCGGCCGGCACATTGAATTCACGCGAGTAAAAGCCCGATTGCGAGTAAAAATCGACGCGTGGGCGCACGGTCCAGTTCGCGCCGGCGTCGATCGTGTACTCCGCCGCAAGTTTGAGGGTGCGCCGCGGGGCATTGGGCAGTTGATTGCCCTGCAGCTGGAACAATGCACTGCCGCGCGTCGGATCCGATGACAGGAAGCTGCTGCGGATCGTTGCATTGAGGAGGCCGAGGCTGCCTTCCAGGCGCAGCGGCTCGATGGGTGTGTAGACCAGCTCAGCCTCGACACCCCGAACCCGGGACTTGGGAATGTTGGTATTGGCAACCACAGTCCCTACCAAATTGCCGACAATCAGATCGGAATATTCATAGTCGAAGAAGGCGAGGTTGAGGCGACCCTTTCCGTCCATGAACGTATTCTTGAGACCAAGTTCATAGGCGTCGATGACTTCCGACTTGAACACCGGTATCGTATTGTTTCCGGGGTTGAAGCCACCTGACTTGAACCCACGCGAGAATGACAGATAGACATTCGTGTCCTGAGTGAAGGAAAGGTCCGGGTTCCAGTTGATGACGGCGCGACCGGTCATCTTGTCAAAGCTGGCATCACCAATGAAATACGGGTTCAGCACAAAAGTACCTGACGCGGTTTCGATATGTTTGTCGTCATGGGTGTATCGCAGGCCGCCGGTCAACTTCAGCGTTGGCGTAATATCCACATAGGTCTCGCCAAACGCGGCATAGGACTTTACCTGACCAAGTCGCGTGTTGAACTTCGAAATGGCCCCGAAGGTGCGGTTCGACGGCGCCCATGTATCGACATATCCCGAGCTGCGTGCATTGAGATAGAATCCGCCGACGATGAAGTTGAAGCCTCGGTCGAAGTGTGATGCAAGCCGGAGTTCCTCGCTGAACTGCTTGGCTGTCCCGCCACCCGTCTGTGACGTGCGGTAGTCCGTCGTGGTGACCTGTCGTCCGGAGAGCAGATACGTCAGCAAACCGTTGCCGTTGCCGGCGTCCGGTACGACCAGCGTGCCGTAGGTGCCTGGATTAAAGGCATTTGGCCGATACCCCTGATCAAAATCACGCTCGCTCGAGTTGTTGCCATCGCGAAGCCCCGTAACCGACGTCAGCGTCAGATTTCCCAACTCCTGGTTGATTTCCAGCGTACCGAGGAAGTCCTCCGCCTTTTGGAAAGGCTTCACATCGATCATCACGTCACGCAGGTTGGTTGGGTTCGGCGCAAAGGTTCCAGCCCGAACGACCCCCGGAAGCAGGAAGCTGTCGATCAGGAAGTTGTTGGTTGGGAAAGCAGTCGAGGCCGAATTGGGCGAGCAACCAAACGCCGGATCAGGGGTGCACAGCGACTTCGCCGCCTGCTGTCGACTGGAATCCTCCTTGAAGTATGTCAGCGTCAGGTCGACCTTGGTCGAATCCGAGGGCTCGAAGCGGGTGCTGGAACGCAGCGTAAACTGGTTGCGACCATCGATCTTGGTGTCATCGAGCAGGTTCCTGGTGTAGCCCTCGCGGTTGATATAGTTGACCGCAAAACGCTGGCTCAGACCCTTGGCGATCGGAATATTGATCGCGGCATTGACCCGCGCGCCGAGCGGGCTTTCACCCTGGACCTCGACAAATCCTTCGAATTCGTTGGTCGGTCGATGGGTGACAACGCTGATCGCGCCGCCTGTCGTGTTGCGGCCGAACAAAGTCCCCTGGGGACCACGCAATACCTCGATCCGATCGAGATCGAAGAAATCGCCAAACGTGCTGCCGGACTGCAGGAATACGCCGTTATAAAGCACGCCGATATTGGTGTCGCTGGTTCCGCCGAACGAAGCCGAGCCGACGCCGCGAATGGTGATGTTCCGGTTCGCCGAGAGCGTAACGTTCGGAACGTTGAATTGCAGGTCCTTGCTGTCCTCGACGCGCGCGGCCTGAAGCGCGGCAGCATTGAGCGCGGTGATGGCGATCGGCACGTTCTGAACGTTCTCTGGACGCTTTTGCGCCGTCACGATGATCACGTCACGATCGTTTTCTTCGTTGGCTGCAGCGGCTTGGGCAAGGGCCGGCATCGCCGATATGGCCCAACCCAAAGCCAACACCGACGCACCGACCGTCGACTTGAACGCATTCTTCATAACGTCTCCCCATTCTTTGTTGGACAGATAGTCAGCCCAATAAAACGGAAAGTCAATAGGAGGCGAAAAAGACGTCAAAAGACGCCATCCGCGGGGGTTTTAACCGCGGTAAAAGCGCGTTATTAAACATGAATGCAATAAGAAATTTGACGGCGACGGGGAGTGCGGAAGCTACGCGCGCGCCTTTGGAGGGCAGAAGGGGTTGGCTGTCACCGTGATTGGGCGGCGGGACATCTGCGCGGCAAAGGCGGGGCATGGTCCGCTCGATGCCAACGTTGCCATGCCATGCAGGCGTACGGCCATTGCGCTGCCGGTCGCCGGCCGCTCAGCAGTGTTTGCCGGAGAGATTCGCTCCGTCGGGAGGGTTTACCCCAGCAGTGCGGTGACCTTGCCAAGCGTCTGGTACAGGCCCCAGCCGATGGGCAGCACGACCGCAGCCCAGGCCAGCACGCCTGTCAGCCCCAGCGGACGCTCGGCCCGCGTCGTGCCGAGCGTTGCGTGTGCTTGCGTCGTATCATTGGCAACCATGGTTTCGCCATCGATGTGGAAGCGCGCGTCGACTGGCCGGATCAGCAAGTTTGCGATAAATGCGACCAGCAACAATCCTGCAAGAACCGCGTAGATCGGCGGGTAAAGTGCCTGGCGCGAGACGCCGGCGGCAATGCTGTTGTCGCGCATCGTGCTGACGATGAAGGGCCCGACGACGCCGGCGATCGACCAGGCGGTCAGGAGCCGGCCATGGATTGCACCGACGAAGCGGGTGCCGAAGAGGTCCGCGAGGTAGGCCGGAACGGTTGCAAAGCCGCCGCCATACATTGAAGCGCAGGCACAGAAGACCAGTATGAACAGGCCGAGGCTGGCGCCTGTCAGTGCCGGGGCGGCAAGACCATAGAGCAGCGCGCCAAGCGCCGTCATGATGGCAAACGTACGCTTTCGCCCAAGCCAATCCGACGAGGATGACCAAAGCGGCCTCCCCCCGATATTGAACAGGCTGATCATCCCGACGAAGCCCGCCCCGACAGCGGCGGCCGCCGCCTTCTGGTCCGCGTCAAAGGCGGTAAAGGCGATCCCCGGGCTGCCGATCAATCGGCCGCCGAAAATTTCCTGGAGCATCGGCGAAGCGATGCCGATGATACCGATCGACGCTGATACGTTGAGCAGCAGTACCAGCCAAAGCAGCCAGAATTGCGGTGTGCGGTGTGCGTCATGCAGGTGCACGTTGAAGCCGGCGCCGGCGCCGTCGAGGTGCTTGGGCGGGGTCCAGCCTGCGGGTGCCCAGCCGGGGGGCGGCACGCGATAGCCGAACGCACCCGCCATCATGAAGACGGAGTACAGTGCAGCCAGGCTGAGCAAGGTCTGCCACACGCCGACCTGCGTATTGTCGGCAAAATGCTTCATCAGGCGGTCGGCGAGCGGGCTGCCCACCATCGCACCGCCGCCAAAACCCATGATAGCCATGCCCGTGGCAAGCCCGCGCCGATCGGGAAACCATTTTATCAGCGTCGAGACCGGCGAAATATAGCCGATTCCGAGCCCGATGCCGCCAATCAGCCCGGTACCCAGCCAGATAAGCCAGAGCTGGTGGGCTGCCACTCCCAACGCGCCGATTGCCATGCCGCCGCACCAGCAGCAGGCGGCGACAACGCCGGCGCGGCGCGGACCGACGCGTTCGACCCAGCCGCCCCAGATCGCCGCCGATGCGCCGAGCACGACAAAGAAGATCGAATAGGTCCAGACAAGATCGCTGACACGCCAATCGCAAGCCGTTGTCGTCAAGGCGGTGGCAAGGCTTGCACCCTTGCAGGTGACCGGGTCCGTGATGCCGATCGCGCGCCCAAGCGGCAGCCAGAACACGCTGAAACCATAGGCCATGCCGATGCAGAGATGGATCGCCAAGGCGCAAGGGGGCACCAACCACCGGTTGAAGCCGGGCGGTGCAACTGTGCGCACGCGGTCCAGTCTGCCGACAGCGCTGTCCATGGTGCCGTTATCCCCCTCAAAAATGGCCGAAGCGTCCCCGCGGTGTTCGTCCGTCGCCAGCAGGCCGATCCGTCATGGCAGGCGCGGGGGTCGCCGTGCAAGTGTCGATGCCGACGATATCCAGACCGCCACGCGCTACGCTGCCCGGCGCATCGGATCGGCTTTTTCCGGATAGGGGGCGACGACAACCACGCTCTCCGTGCGGCCCGCGAGCGTGTTGGCAAAGCTGTGATTGATGTCGCGGTGATGGGCTTCGTCGGCGCGGACGACCTGGACCACATCACGCAAAGTCGCATCGTCGGGCAGCATCCAGTAATGGCGCGCAATTGCCGGGGCCGGGATATTGGCGACATGGCCGGCATCGATCTGGGCGAGATACTGGCTGTAGCTGATGACGGCCTCTTCCTCGAAATAGCCGACGACCCGATGCGCCGTGGCCGGGCTGACGAGGTACAGCCCGAAGAAGCCGATGTAGAACACCCACTGTACCGCGATGATCAGAAATCGTTCAAAGGCCGATGGCTGTGCGACTTCGATGAAGGTCATCAGGTGCATGCGCTCGTTTTCAGCTTCTTCCATCAGGATACGGATCCAGCCCTGGTCGTCGCACATGCGGCGCAGGCAGCGCAGATGTGTCATCGATGCTCCGACCATGCCGGGTACCGCGGCAACGGTTTCGAGGACTATGGCGCGATGGCCGTACCGCTTGGCGAAAAAACCGTCGGCGACGGCGCGCAACACCTTGGTAAAGCCCAGCGCGACCCGGTCGGACACACTGTTCGGTTCCACATGGCGGATGACGTCGACGAGTTGCAGCTTCGATGGGGCCACCGGCTTGACCTTTGTTGGTTGGTTGACGCTTACGTAAACCGCTTTGAGCGCGATGGCAGTCTCACAACTTGTCGCAGGGCATCGGCACGCCGGATACAATCGCCAGTTGAGGACCGCCGGAATCGCTGCCATGCGCACGGCGAAGCCGCAAGGAAGGGGACTAATTTGCAGCCTGACAACCTGGCATCGCGCGATTGTGCCCAATGTACGCAGCTTGACGTAGCAAAGCGACCGGGCCCGCTATAGGCAGATGTGTTCGTATCAATCGGAGCATCACCCATGGCCATCAGCGTTCCTGCAACTGCCTTGCAACTCCAATCCCTCGTAAAGAGCACCGGTGAGTTGGTGCTGTCGCTGGCCGAAGTGGCAGTCCCGATTCCGGGTGAAGACGAGGTGCTGGTTCGGATCGAGGCATCGCCGATCAACCCGTCCGATATCGGCCTGTTGTTCGGCGCGGCGGACATGGGCACGGCAGTCGCCTCGGGAACAGCGGACCGCCCGATTGTCACCGCGACGGTGCCGCCTGCACTGATGCGTGCGATGGCGGGACGGCTGGACGAAGCCATGGCGGTGGGCAACGAAGCCGGTGGCGTGGTCGTCGCGGCCGGTGCTTCGGCGCAGGCGCTGGTCGGCAAGACCGTCGGCATCATTGGTGGCGCCATGTATGCCCAGTATCGCTGCCTGCGCGCGGTCGATTGCCTCGTGCTTCCGGAAGGCACGACGCCGGCACAGGGCGCTTCGTGCTTCGTCAACCCTTTGACATCGCTTGGCATGACCGAGACGATGCGGCGTGAGGGCCACACCGCGCTTGTCCACACTGCCGCGGCGTCGAACCTTGGTCAGATGCTCAACAAGATCTGCATCAAAGACGGAATAGAACTGGTCAACATCGTCCGCAGTCCTGAACAGGCGGCACTTTTGCGCGGTTTGGGTGCCAGGCACATCTGCGATTCGAGCGCACCGGGCTTCATGGATGACCTCGTCGATGCCCTGGCTGAAACGGGAGCCACGATCGCCTTCGACGCCATCGGCGGCGGAAGATTGCCAGGCCAGATTCTCAGCGCCATGGAGACCGCGATCAACCGTACGGCATCGAGCTACAGTCGTTATGGTTCGGCTGTCCACAAGCAGGTCTACATCTACGGCGGGCTCGATATGCGGCCCACCGAACTCAATCGCGGCTTTGGCATGGCCTGGGGCCTTGGTGGCTGGTTGTTGTTCCCCTTCCTGCAAAAGATCGGGGCTGCCGATGCGGAGCGGCTGCGCCAACGCGTCGTAAGCGAACTGACGACGACGTTTGCCAGCCATTACAGCAGGACTGTAACGCTTTCCGAGGCCCTGCAACTCGACACCATTGCCGCCTACAACAGGCGCGCAACTGGCGAGAAATTCCTCATCACGCCCCATGGTTGCCCCGCTGGCGCGTAACCTGCGGGAACACGCCCCTGCGCTGAACGTTGTGCCCTTGTCCGGTTACGCAAACCGCCGCCATACCCCGCGCAATTCGCACCGGGTGTCGGCGGCGGCAACAGCCCGGATGGGGAGTATCACGTATGAAACACGCACATTTCCTGACGACGGCCTTGCTCGGCAGCGCTCTTGTTGCACTGCCGATCGCATCGGCAACCGCTGCGCCTGTTGTTGCCAGCACGACCACCACCATGCACCATGAAGAAACGACGACGCCGGTCGTGCATACCCCGGTTGTTCATACCGCAGCCGTGCACCATCACCGTCGTCATCACCGCCATCACGCCGTGGTCAAGACAGAACATGCCGTGACCAATGACGATGGTCATGTGACCACCAAGGATTCGGTTACTTCGTCGACTCCGCACTGACGCGGCGCGTCCGGTCGCAATCGCCGCGGCCGGACGCTCCCTTTGGCAACGCCGCCTAGCGCGCCGGCGGCGGTGTATGCGTCGTGCTGAAGCCCAGCTGCCAGCGTGGCATGAAGCCTTTCATCGTCCCGTCCGGCTGTGGGTCGAGCCAACGCGCCTTGCCGGCGTCGGCTTTAAGCTCAAGGTCGAGAAAGGCTGTCAGCGACCGTAGGACGATTGCGTCGGCCATGTCCTTGCGCCACACCGGCTCGTCGAGGGCATCGCGGAGGCGAGCACTATCGCGGGCAGTGTCCGGCGGTGGGTTGCCACCAAGGTTGTGGCGCGCATTGGCAAAGACCAGCAGCCGCCGGTCGCTGGCAATGGCGTGATCATGCAGCCAGCGGATGCCATCGGCACCTGCAACGTCGTCGGCATCACCCATGATCCACAGCGAGGGCAGGGCCATTCCGGCAATGCTCTTTTCGGTAAAACTGCGCACTTGCGGCTGGCCGCCCCATGGCGCGATCAACACGACGGCGCGCACGCCCGGCGCGGCAGTGGCGCCTTCCAATATGGGCGACATTTCGTCGGTTGGCAGCTTCGCCATCAGCGGGCCGTTTCGATCATGGCCGGCCCCTGCGGTCGACAGGGCGCCATATCCCCCCATCGAATAGCCGATAACGGCGATATTGCCGGCGTCTATTCGCTTGCCGACGGGATCGGTGCCCGAGGCCAGCTTCGACAGGAAGCTGATCGCGGCGCGCTGGTCGAGCCCACGATGAACAAAGGCGATGGCAAATCGCTCCGCCCGGCGCGCCGGGTCCATCGCCGGACCGTCGTCATGGTCGATACTGGCGACGACATACCCCTTCGATGCCAGATTTTCGGCAATGCCGCTCATCGCCGTTGCCCAGCGTCCAAAGCCGGGGCTGAGCAGCACCAGCGGCAATCGGGGGCCGCTTGCCGCCGCGCTGTTGGCGGTGGCGATACCCTCGAACGTCAGTGTCGGCGGTATCCCAGGCGGGGGCGAATCGAAGCGATGGGTGTAGTGCGTCGGCTTGCCCGCCTTCTTTGCCGGATACCAGAGCGTGATTCCGAGCTCGCGGCCCTCTCCGGCCTCGAACCGGGCGCTGCGCACCCCCACCGGCAGGTTGCCGGCCGCGGCCAGTTCGGGGGCATCGGGGGGTGGCAGGCTGGGTGCGCGGGCAGTAGCCGGAGCAGCAGCAAGGCAAAGGGCGGCAACCATCAAGGAGCG
Organism: Sphingomonadales bacterium; assembly: GCA_025351405.1. Taxonomy (GTDB): domain Bacteria; phylum Pseudomonadota; class Alphaproteobacteria; order Sphingomonadales; family Sphingomonadaceae; genus Sandarakinorhabdus. The sequence continues at coordinate 18,628 of JANXVZ010000004.1, forward strand.
AGCGTTCATGCGCCAGCCATGGCAGAATCCTCGGGGCTGCCCAAGCGCTCTCTTGCCGTTGGCGTTGCCGTGATGGCAGAACATTGCGGCAAGGGGCCGGCTTGGGCGAGGCAGGCGAAGAAGAGGGGACGCCGGACATGACGACGGTGACGGAACTGCACGTGCGCCGCGATGTGCTGGGCACCATCGCCGAGGCGAGGCGCGAGGTCGAAACGGGCGACGGCCAGGCACTGTTCCGGGTCGAACATTTCGCGCTGACCGCCAACAACATGACCTACGCCGTGCACGGCGAGGACATGCGTTACTGGGACTTCTTTCCGGTCGAGCCCGAGGCTGGGTCAAGCGTCGAATTCGGCGTCGTCCCGGTATGGGGCTTTGGCCAGGTCGCGGAGAGCCGGGTAGCGGGGCTGGAGGTCGGCCAGCGTTTCTATGGCTATTGGCCGATGGCGAGCCATGCGCTGCTGTCTCCTGCGCGGATTTCGCCGCGGGGCTTTGTCGATATCGCGGCACATCGCCAGCATCTGGCGGCGGTTTACAACGGTTACATCACGGCCACTCCGGACTTTGGGTCCGAGGCGCTGCAGGCCCTGTTCCGACCACTGTACATGACCGCCTTCGTACTCGACCAGATGCTGATGGCATCGCCGGTACGGACGTTGGTATTGACCAGCGCGTCATCCAAGACTGCGCTGGGATTGGCGCAGGCGGCGCGCGGCCGCCAACGGATCATCGGCCTTACGGGATCGAACAACCGCGAATTCGTCGAGGCCACCGGCTATTACGACATGGTGCTCGAATACGGCAGCGCGGCGGCGCTGGCCGGCGAGAACGGACCGGCGGCGCTGGTCGATTTCTCTGGCGATGGCGCGGTACGGCAAACGGTGCACGCCAGCCTCGGCGACCGGCTGCTTGAAAGCCACGTCGTCGGCGACACGCACTGGAATGTCGCTAACAACCTGCCGCTTCCTGGCGTGGCACCAAAGCTCTTCTTTGCGCCGACCGTCATCGCCGAGCGCATTGCCGAATGGGGCCAGCCCGGCTTCGAGGAGCGGCTGGCGCGGGCGTGGCGTGGCTTCATCGCATCAACGACCTGGCTGAAGATCATCGAAGGCCGGGGAGCCGCCACGGTCGCCGCCCATTGGCGCGATGTGGCGGCAGGGCAGATCAACCCGTCGCGCGGGCTTTACCTCGGCATCTGAATGCGCATGTTCGGCGTGCTTGCGCCAGCGGCGCCGGCGGGTAAACAGGGCAAAACGCCCTCCACAGACAGGGTAGTATCGGGGAGTCCGGGTTTGGCGACGCAAGCGACTGCAACGACAGCAATCGGCCTTGATCCACAGCGCGATCGGCTGGTCATCATCGCATCGTCGCTTGGCACAGTCTTCGAATGGTACGATTTCTTCCTCTATGGCATCCTCGCATCGCTGCTCGGGCGGCTGTTTTTCACCACTGGCAATCCCACGACCGAGCTGTTGTTTTCGCTGTTCGCCTTTGCCATCGGCTTCTTCTTTCGGCCGCTCGGCGCCATCGTCTTTGGCTATTTCGGCGACAGGGTCGGACGAAAATACACGTTTCTCATCACCATCAGCCTTATGGGCGGCGCCACGGCTGCCATCGGGGCGCTGCCGACCTTTGCCACTGCGGGCGTGTGGGCGCCGGTGTTGCTTCTGGTGCTCAGGACGTTGCAGGGGCTGGCGCTCGGCGGCGAGTATGGCGGGGCGGCAATTTATGTCGCCGAACACGCACCCAAGGGCAAGCGCGGGCTTTTCACCAGCTGGATCCAGGTCTCGGTGCCGGCCGGCTTCCTGCTTTGCCTTTTCGTGGTGTTGACCTGCCGACACATGATGACCACCCAGACCTTCGAGGCGTGGGGCTGGCGGGTGCCGTTCCTGCTGTCGCTGGTCATGCTGGCGATATCGATCTTCATCCGCTTGAAGCTGAGCGAAAGTCCGGTATTCTGCGCGATGAAGGCAGCGGGAACAACGTCGAAAAACCCGTTGGTGGAAAGCTTTTCCGACCGCGCCAATGTCGGCAAGGTGCTTGTCGCGTTGTTCGGCGTCAGCGCCGGTTTGACGGTCATTTACTACACGTCACAGTTCGGCACCCTGTATTTCCTGCAGGGAACAGCGCGCGTTCCCGAGGAACAGGCCTTGCTCTACATGGCGATAGGCGCGATCCTTGCGGTGCCGCTTTACGTTTTTTTCGGCTGGGCGTCGGATCGCCTCGGGCGCAAGAAGCTCTTGCTGTTCGGCTATGCGGTGTCGCTGCTGCTGATTTTTCCCCTGTTCCGCATGATGGCCGATGGCGCAAATCCGGCGCTCGGCGAAGCGACGCGCAATTCTCCCGTTACCATCGCATTGCCGCCGTGTGATTTCAGCGTTTTCGTCAAGCAGACCACGGAGTGCGGCAAAGCGCTGGATTTTCTCACCAAACGCGGCATCAACTATGCCAAGCAGCCGGGCGCCGATCTGGCCTTGAAGGTCGGCATCGCTATCGTTCCCGGCTTCGACAAGGATGCCTACACCGCCGCGCTGGTCGCTGCCGGCTACCCCGACAAAATTGATCCGGCCCGTGTAACCCATTGGAAGATCATCCTCGCCGTCGCCGTCATGGTGGCGTTGTCAGCGATGACCTATGGCCAGGTCGCTGCTATTCTGACGGAGATGTTCCCGGCGAAGATCCGTTATACCTCGATGTCGGTGCCATATCACATCGGCACCGGTTATTTCGGCGGGTTCTTGCCGGTTATCTCGCAATATATCGTGGTTCGTACCGGCAATGCATATTCGGGTTTGTGGTACACCGTTATCGTCGTGGCCATGGCATTTGTCGTGACGTTGATCTGGCTGCCGGAAACAAAGGATCGCGATATAACGTTATGACCGCACCGCTTGCCGGCATCCGCATTGTCGACCTTTCGCAGATCGTGTCGGGACCGATGGCGGCCACGCTGCTGGCTGACCAGGGCGCCGATATCATCAAGGTCGAAACGCCTGGTGGCGACCCGGTGCGCGGCCTCGGACCAAGAAAGGGCGATCTTTCGGCGATGTTCATCGCGGTCAATCGCGGCAAGCGCGGGCTGGCGATCGACCTGAAGACCGCGAGCGGCCGCAGCATCCTTGAACGTCTAGTGCGCCGCGCCGACGTGCTGATCGAAAATTTTCGTCCCGGCACGATGGAGCGGCTCGGCTTCGGGGAGGCGCATTGCCGGGCTCTCAACCCGCGCCTGATCTTCGCGTCGATCACCGGTTTCGGTCCCGATGGACCCTATCGCAATATCAGGGTCTATGATCCTGTCGTGCAGGCGGTCAGCGGCATCGCCGCCACACAGGTCGATGGAGATGGCAAACCTTCATTGGTGCGCACGCTGGTTGCCGACAAGGTGACGGCGCTGCTCGCCGCGCAAGCCATAACCGCCGCGCTGTTTCACCGTGAACGCACCGGGGTCGCCCAGCGGGTCGATATTGCCATGCTCGACGCCGCCATCGCCTTCAACTGGCCAGAAGGAATGTTCAATCACAGCTTTCTTGACGATGCGCCCCCGCAGGCCCCCGAATATGGTGCCTTGACCCGCCTGTGGGCGGCAAAGGACGGGCAGGTTGCCATCGGAGCACTACAAACGGTAGAGTTCGTGGCGTTGGCAAAGTCGGTAGGGCGAGATGACCTTGCTGCGGATCCCCGCTTTGCCACCAGTGCCGGTCGCATGGCACACCAGTCGGAATGGGCGCCGCAACTCGCAGCCGAGTTTGCCCGTCGCGACATCGATACGCTTATGGCCGGTTTTATCCGCGAGGGCGCCGTCGGTGGCCGCGTCAACGCCTGCGCCAGTGTCCATGAGGACGCCCAGGTGCGTCATAATGGCAGTATTGTTGAGATTGATCACGGACAAATCGGCCGCGTTCGTGGCCCGCGACATGCCGCACGCTTTTCTGCCAGTCCGGTTGTGGCGCCGGGCGCGGCGCCGCAACTGGGTGAACACAGTGCCATCATACTGGCTGAATTGGGTTTTTCCGAAGAGGAAATCCGCGCGTTTATAGCAGGAGGTGCAGTGGCCGCCTGAACCACCGCGCCGCGCCCGTTGTCATGACGCTTTCGTAACGGACAAATCGGGACTCGCAGGCCGCTTTCAGGCTTGTCATACTGATTGCCGATTGATGCGGCGACGCGCACTTCCCATATGCGCTTTCGCAAAGCCGGTTTGCCTGACGTGGGGGGCCGGCAAGTGGAGTTTCACGATGACCATCGAGCCAAATACTACCAGCGACGCCAACCTGCCGGTCCTTCCGTTGCGCGACATCGTCGTGTTTCCGCAGATGATCGTACCGCTGTTCGTCGGCCGCGACAAATCGGTGAGTGCGCTGGAAGCGGCCATGCAGGGCGAAAAGACCGTATTCCTGCTGTCGCAGAAGAACCCTGGTGACGAAGATCCGGGCGCCGACGACCTTTATGATGTCGGCACGATTGCAACCGTGCTGCAGCTGCTCAAACTGCCGGATGGCACCGTCAAGGTGCTGGTTGAGGGGCAGTCACGCGCCACGCTCAAGCGGTTGTTTGGCGACGGCGATTATCTGCGGGCCGAGGTCGTCGAGCGTCCCGATACCGACGCCGAGTCGGTCCAGGTTGAAGCGTTGTTGCGCTCGGCGGCCAAGCAGTTCGAATCCTACGTCAAGCTGAACCGCAAGACCGCGCCCGAAATCGCGGTGCAGATTGGCCAGATCGAGGACGCCGGCCGGTTCGCCGATACCGTTGCCGCCAATCTTGGTCTGAAGATCGCCGACAAGCAGGCGTTGTTGGCGGAATCGGATGTCGCGCGCCGGCTCGAAAAGGTTTTTGCCCATATGGAGGGCGAGATGGGCGTCCTCCAGGTCGAGAAGAAGATCCGCAATCGCGTCAAGCGGCAGATGGAAAAGACCCAGCGCGAATATTACCTCAACGAACAGATGAAGGCGATCCAGCGGGAGCTCGGCGAGGGCGACGAGGCCAAGGATGAAGCCACCGAGTTCGAGGAAAAGATCGCCAAGGCCAAGCTGCCCAAGGAAGCACGCGACAAGGCGATTGCCGAGTTGAAGAAGTTCAAGGCGATGTCCCCGCAATCGGCGGAAGCCACGGTCGTGCGCAATTATCTCGACGTGATGCTGGGCCTCCCATGGGGCAAGAAGTCCAAGGTCAAGAAAGATATCGTGGCGGCACAAACCGTGCTCGATGATGATCATTATGGCCTTGAAAAGGTGAAGGACCGGATCATCGAATATCTTGCCGTGCAGGCACGGACTTCAAAGCTCAAGGGTCCGATCCTGTGCCTTGTTGGGCCTCCCGGCGTCGGCAAGACGTCGCTTGGCCGCAGCATCGCCAAGGCCACCGGGCGCGAATTCATTCGCCAGTCGCTCGGCGGCGTTCGCGATGAAGCCGAGATCCGTGGCCATCGCCGTACTTACATCGGTTCGATGCCCGGCAAGATCATCCAGAATCTCAAAAAGGCCGGCACATCCAACCCGCTGTTCCTGCTCGACGAGATCGACAAGCTTGGCCAGGATTTCCGCGGAGATCCGTCTTCGGCACTGCTCGAGGTGCTCGATCCGGAGCAGAACAAGGCATTCAACGATCATTACCTCGAGGTCGATTATGATCTTTCGGATGTGATGTTCGTGACAACGGCGAACAGCCTCAACATGCCGCAGGCGCTGCTCGATCGCATGGAGATCATCCAGCTTTCGGGTTACACTGAGGATGAAAAGGTGGAGATCGCCAAGCGTCACCTGCTGTCGAAGCAGTATGAAGCGCATGGTCTCAAACTGACCGAATTCAGCGTCACGGATGCGGCGCTGCATGATCTTATTCGCTACTACACCCGCGAGGCCGGGGTCCGGACGCTGGAGCGTGAACTCGCCAAGCTGGCGCGCAAATCCCTGCGGCGTATCCTCGAGGGCAAAGCGAAGAGTGTCATCGTCGATGCCGACAACCTCCACGAATTCTCTGGCGTGCGCAAATACCGCTATGGCGTCGGGGAAGTCGAGGACCAGATCGGCGCGGTCACTGGTCTCGCCTGGACAGAAGTCGGTGGCGAATTGCTGACCATCGAAGCCGTTACTGCGCCTGGAAAGGGTCTTATCAAGACCACCGGCAAGTTGGGCGACGTGATGACCGAATCCATTTCTGCGGCGCTCAGCTTTACCAAGGCGCGGGCTGTGCACTATGGGATAAAGCCGTCCCTGTTCGAGAAGAAGGACATCCATGTCCATGTTCCCGAAGGGGCGACTCCCAAGGACGGACCTTCGGCGGGCGTGGCAATGGTGGTTGCCATCGTCTCGACCTTGACCGGAATCCCTGTCCGCAAGGATGTGGCCATGACCGGCGAAGTGACCCTGAGGGGGCGGGTGTTGCCCATCGGCGGATTGAAGGAAAAGCTGTTGGCGGCCTTGCGCGGAGGCATCACCACGGTCTTCATTCCGGCCGAGAATGAAAAGGATCTGGCGGACATTCCAACCAACGTTACCCAGAACATGACGATTACACCCGTCAGTCATGTCGATGAGGTGCTGGCGTTGGCGCTGGCGCTGCCGCTCGTGCCGATAGAATGGTCGGAAGCTGACGAGCTCGCAGCCCGGCCCGATCCTATGGTGGTTGCCGAAGGTTCCCTGCGCCACTAGCCGCGATCTGCCCTCTCCCTGACGTGTTTGGGGGGAGGGCGTATTGCCGTATCCTGCAAAAAATCTGACAACGGTGTAACCTTGCGCAGTCTTGCTTTGACACTCGCGCCGAGGCGGCCAAGATAACCCGCTTACTCCGGGTCTGGGGCGACCGAGTCGATGAATAAACAGGATCTTGCAGTTCATGTGGCCGACCTGACGGGGCTGCCGCGGGCGGATGCGACGCGTGCGATCGACGCGTTGCTCGATACCATAACGGCGGCACTGGCGCAGGGTGAAGAGGTTCGCCTCGTCGGCTTTGGCAATTTTGTCGCCGGCGAGCGCAAGGCTTCCACCGGGCGAAACCCGCGCACAGGCGAACCGATGGATGTCGCCGCCAGCGTTGTCCCCAAGTTTCGTGTCGGCCGCAACCTGAAGGACGCGTGCAATATTCGCGGCAACGGGCGGGCGTCGCACAATCACGCCAACGGCACGGCGATCTTGTCGAAATAGCGACATCAACAGGTGTCGGCGCCGCCGCCGGGCTTTACTTGGCCCTGCGCGTCGCCTAACCAACCGCCTCCGCGATCGGCGTCGAATCGTGGGCGCGTAGCTCAGCGGTAGAGCACTGCCTTCACACGGCAGGGGTCACAGGTTCAAACCCTGTCGCGCCCACCACACGCCTGCCTGCCGCGGGGGTATGGTGGTCCCGGCCGCCGTTATATTTCACCGATGTGATAAGGCATTGTCGTCGATTCCGGGGCGGAAC
>JANXVZ010000043.1 GCA_025351405.1 Sphingomonadales bacterium
GATTCGCGAGATTCGCGAGGACCTGCCGCCGGGCTTCTATCGTAACCTGCCCAAGCTCGCCGATGGCCCCCTGCAGGGCTATCCTCGCGTCGTCGGCATTGCCTGGGCGCTTGTCGCTCACACCGACAGTGCCTTCGAGACTGCCAAGCTGGTGCGCTTCGTTGCCGCCTATCAACGCGTCCAGCCGCTGACCATAGGCGAATTATGGGCGCTCGCGATCACCTTGCGTATCACGCTCGTCGAGAACCTGCGACGGTTGGCGGAAACCATCGGTGCCCGCATGGTGGCGCGCCAGAATGCCGACGATCTAGCCGATAGACTGCTGGGCACCACCTTCGTGACGGCCGAGCCGATGGCAGCCTTGCAGGCCGACCTGGAACGGGCGCCCTGGTCGACCGCGTTTGCGGTGCAGTTGGCGCTGAGGTTGCGCGACCGCGACCCGGAAGCGACGCCGGTCCTTGAATGGCTCGACAACCGGCTTGCGGCCGAAGGGCTGTCAGGTGATGAAATCCTGCGCGACGAAGTCCAGCGGCAAAGTTCAGCCAATGTCACGGTGCGCAATATCATCACCAGCATGAGGCTCGTTTCCCGAGTCAACTGGGCGGAATTTTTCGAAAGCGTCAGCCCGGTAGACGCCATCATGCGCAAGGGCAGCAATTTTGCCGCGATGGATTTCCCGACTCGCGATTATTACCGGCGTTCCATCGAGAAATTGGCGCTGCGTTCAAAGCGTACGGAAAGTGAGGTCGCGGCGCTGGCAGTGGCAGCCGCAGAACGGGCCAAGGCGCGTCTTGTCGCCCACCCTGACGATGCTTTGGCGCTGCGGGCGACGGACCCCGGCTATTACCTCATCGCGCAAGGTCGCCGGGCATTCGAGGTGGAACTTGGCTGCCGTGTGCCGTTGAAAACGCGGATATATCGCCTCAACGCGGATATGGGCGTCCTCAGCTATGTCGGAATGATTGCGATCGTCACGGCAATCGTGCTGGCGGGAGCGGGCCTGGTTGCCGACCAATCCGGCGCCGGCGGGTGGCCATTGGCGCTGCTTGTGCTGGCCGGGCTGGTGCCGGCATCCGATGTCGCGGTTTCGCTGGTCAACCGCATCATTACCCAAAGGGTCGGTGCCGTGCGCTTGCCGGCGCTTGAATTCGCCAAGGGTGTGCCGGACGAATTCCGTACCATGGTGGTGGTGCCGGTACTCCTTACCAGCATCGCAAGTGTCGAGCAGCAAATCGAGCGATTGGAGGTTCACCATCTTTCCAGCCCGGGTGACGACCTGACCTTTGCGCTGCTGTCGGACTGGACCGATGCCGACGCCGAAACGACACCGGCCGACGCCCCGCTCCTGGCTGCTGCGGCTAGCGGGATCGCAAGGCTCAATGCGCGCCATGGGCCTGTCGCTCGATATCCGCGATTTGTGCTGCTGCATCGCAAGCGGCTCTGGAATCCGGGTGAAGCAAGCTGGATCGGCTGGGAGCGAAAGCGCGGCAAGTTGGAGGAACTCAATCGCCTGCTACGCGGTGCCACGGACACCACCTTCATGGCGATCGATGGCCAGCCGGCGCAATTGCCCCCCAATGTGCGGTTCGTCATCACTCTCGATGCCGACACACGCTTGCCGATCGGCGCAGCGCGGCATCTCATCGGCAAGCTGGCACATCCGCTCAACCGCCCGGTGTTCGACGCCAGGACCGGACTGGTCGTCGCGGGGCATGGCATCCTCCAGCCGCGCGTTACACCCTCGCTGCCGATCGGGGCGCAGGGGTCGCTATTCGAGAGAGTATTTTCGGGCCCCAACGGTCTTGACCCCTATGCGCTTGCTGTATCCGATGTTTACCAGGATCTGTTCGAACAGGGGTCGTATTCGGGCAAGGGCATATATGACGTCGATACCTTCATTGCGGCACTCGACGGCCGAATTCCTGAAAATGCCGTGCTCAGCCATGACCTGCTGGAGGGCATTTTCGCTCGCGCGGGACTGGCAACCGATGTCGAGGTCGTAGAGGAATTCCCATCCGATTACGACGTTGCCGCGGCCCGTCAGCATCGCTGGGCGCGGGGGGATTGGCAGTTGCTGCCGTGGATATTCGGGCTGCGACGCGCAAGCGCTGCGGGCGGGCACAGGGATAGCGTCCCGCTGATGGGACGCTGGAAGCTTCTTGATAACCTGCGCCGTTCCTTGTCTGCCCCCACCGCGCTGCTCGCCCTGATCTTGGCATGGTTGCAGCCGCCTCCCGTCGCCCAGATCTGGACGCTGTTCATTGTGGCGACCATCATGCTGCCGCCGATCTTGCCGGCGCTTGCCAGCCTGGTGCCGCACCGGTTCGGCGCATCGCTGCGCAATCATTTTCGGGGTGTTGCCGATGATCTTGCCCTCGGGCTGACGCAAAGCCTGTTTCTCCTCACCTTTCTTGCCCATCAGGCGTGGCTGATGGTCGATGCCGTGCTGCGCACCTTGCTGCGATTGGTGACGCGGCGGCGCCTGCTCGAATGGGTGACATCGGCGCAGTCAGTCACTGCGTTCCGCGGTGATCGTCGCAGCCTCGTCGTGCAGATCGTCGCCAGCGCGGCCTTTGCCGGCGCGGTGGCCTTGGCGATGGTTCTCGCCCGCGCGCACAATTGGGCGCTTGCGGCACCCTTTGCTGTTGTGTGGGTATTCTCCCCCCTTATCGCGCGCTGGGCGAGCCGGCCGCCGCGGGAGCCCGGCTTTCTGCGGATTTCCGATGGTGATGCGACGGCGTTGCGGCTGATCGCGCGGCGAACATGGCGCTTTTTCGAGGATTATGTCGGTGTGGGGGACAATTGCCTGCCGCCGGACAATTTCCAGGAAGATCCGGAGCCTGTTGTCGCCCACCGGACGTCGCCGACCAACATCGGACTTTACCTTCTGTCCGTGGTGACGGCGCGGGATTTTCGCTGGCTCGGCAGCATCGACGCAATGGAGCGGCTGAAAGGCACCATGGCGACGCTGGGCAGGCTGGAGCTATGTCACGGCCATCTGTTCAATTGGTACGACACCCAGAGCCTTGCCGTACTGTCCCCCAAATATGTGTCGTCCGTCGACAGCGGCAACCTCGCCGGGCATCTGATCGCGCTGGCCAATGCCTGTGAGCAATTGGTCGCTGCCCCGGTCATCGAGCCCGGGTGGAGCATGGGCGTCCTCGACAATGTCGACGTGCTGCGCGAAGCCATGGCGCAACAGGCCACAACCGATGGCGGCGTAGAAGCGGCGCTGGCCAGTGTTGCAGCGCTGCTGGATACGGAACCGACAGCACCTGCTGCCATCGCCCAGCGCCTTGCCGCCTTGGCGCACGCGGCTGCGACGCTTGTTGAGAACGCCCGTGGGGCCGGCGGGGAGGCAGGCGCGGTTCTGGGCTGGGCGCTAGCCGTCGAAGCCTGCATCACATCGCAGCGGCGGGATCTCGAGCGTTTGGCGCCTTGGGCGGGGCTGATTGCCGAGATGGTACCAGACAGCATTCCGCCGGCACTGCGCGAAGGCATGCCGACACTGGCAACCATGCCGACATGTTGCGATGCGGCCTTGGCAGTTCTGGAAGGTCGGGGCGGATGCGAGCCGCTGCGCGAGGCGTTGACACAGTCAGCCGATGCCTCCCGCCAGCTTGCGGCGCGGCTTCAGGCGTTATCCGCCGAAGCGATGGCGTTCTTCCATGCCATGGATTTCGGCTTTCTCTACGACGCCGAGCGGCAGTTGCTGTCGATCGGCTACCGCAGCGAAGACGATACCCATGATTCCGACTTTTACGACCTGTTGGCGTCCGAAGCGCGGCTGGCGAGCTTCATCGCCATCGCCAAGGGCGACATACCCGCCAAGCACTGGTTCCGGCTTGGCCGCACGATGACGCCCATCGACACGAGTTCGGGGCTGATCTCGTGGTCTGGATCGATGTTCGAATATCTGATGCCGTCGTTGGTTATGCGCGCTGCGGCGGGCAGCCTGCTGGAGCAGACCAACCGGTTGATCGTCTGGCGTCAGATTCAATATGGTGCCGAATTCGATGTGCCTTGGGGCATTTCGGAATCGCAGTACAATGCCCGCGATCTCAACAGCAATTACCAATATTCCAGCTTTGGCGTGCCCGATCTGGGCTACAAGCGCGGGCTGGGCGATACCATGGTCATCGCGCCCTATGCGACCGGCCTCGCTGCAATGGTCAGCCCGACGGCGGCGCTGAAGAACTTTCGTCGGATGGCCGCGTTGGGGGCGCAAGGTGCCTATGGCTGGTACGAAGCCATCGATTTTACCCCCGCAAGGCTTCGTGAAGGCAGCAAGTATACCGTCATCAAAGCCTATATGGCGCATCATCAGGCGATGACCCTGGTCGGCATCGCCAACGCCCTCACCGGTGGGCGGATGCGCGCTCGTTTTCATGCCGAACCAATCATACAGGCGGCGGAATTGCTCCTGCAGGAGCGCATGCCGCGTGATACCGCGCTGGCGCGACCGCAATCGGAACAGGCAGCGGCGGTGGAAGACGTCGGCCGGGCCGTTGATCCGACCCGTCGCTACACATCCATCCATTCGCCAGTGCCGCGCGTCCAGATCCTGTCGAACGGCCGCTATTCAACGATGGTGACGACCGCTGGATCGGGCTACAGCCGTTGGGGCGAGGTCGCTGTGACGCGCTGGCGCGAGGATGTCACCTGCGACGGTTGGGGCAGCTACATATTCCTTCGCGATGTCCGCAGCGGGGCAAGCTGGTCGGCGGCCTACCAGCCCAGCGGCATCGAGCCCGACGACTATCGAGTCAGTTTTTCGGAAGATCGCGCCGAGATCGTGCGACGTGACGGCACGCTGTCATCCGGGCTCGATATCATGGTCTCGCCCGAAGACGACGCCGACGTGCGGCGGCTTTCGATCACAAATAATGGCACCCGAACGCGTGAAATCGACGTAACATCCTATTCGGAACTGGCACTGGCGCGACCGGCTGATGATCTTGCGCATCCGGTGTTCGCCAAGTTGTTCGTGCAGACGCATTTCGTGCCGGAGCTTGGCGCCCTGCTGGCAACGCGTCGCCAACGCTCGACGGCGGACCCGTTGGTCTGGGCGGCGCACCTCGCCGTCGTCGAGGGCGACTGGTCGAATGATGTCCAGTATGAAACCGACCGCGCGCAGTTTCTGGGTCGTGGCCGCACTATCCGCACCGCCGCCGGCATCGTCGATGGCTGGCCGCTTTCCAATACGTCGGGCACCGTTCTGGATCCCATTTTCAGCATGCGCCGCCGTGTGCGGATTGCCCCCGGGGCGACCGCGCGCATCGCCTTTTGGACCGTGGTGGCGGAAACGCGGGAAGCGGTGATCGATCTTGCTGACAAGCATCGCGACGCAACCGCCTTCGATCGGGCGCGCGCGCTGGCATGGACGCAGGCGCAAATGCAGATGCGTCACATCGGCATCAGTCCGGATGAAGCACATCTGTTTCAGCGGCTTGCCGGACAAATCCTGTACTCGTCGCCGGCGTTGCGGCCACCGGGCGATGTCATCAAGGCTGGTTTGCGCAAGGTATCGACACTTTGGGCGCAGGGCATTTCCGGGGACCGGCCGATCGTTCTGGTACGCGTCGGCAGCGAGGATGATCTGGAGCTTGTCCGGCAGATGCTGCGGGGGCTGGAATATTGGCACCTCAAACGACTGGCCGTCGATCTTGTCGTGCTCAACGAACGCGCAACATCCTATGTCCAGGATCTGCAGAACGCCTTGGAAGCCATGGTGCGGATGCACCAGTCACTGTCGGGCATGGCGCGTGATCCGTCGTTGGGAACGGCCTTTGTCTTGCGCAGCGACATCGTTGGGGCAGAGGTTTCGGGCTTGCTTAATGCCGCGGCTCGGGTGGTCCTCCATGGCGACCGCGGCACGCTGGCGGAACAGCTCAATCGGTCGCGCGAAGTCGTTGTTGCGGCGCTGCCGTTGCCATGGCGGGTGTTGCCTCCCGCCGAAACCGAGGCACCATTGCCGCGCCCGGACCTTGAATATTTCAATGGCCTCGGCGGATTTGGCGCCGGCGGGCGCGAGTATGTCACCATCCTGGAGGGCAACCAGCGCACCCCTGCACCGTGGATCAATGTCATTGCCAACCCGGACTTCGGATTCCAGGTTTCAACCGATGGAAGCGGCTTCACCTGGTCGGTAAACAGCCAGCAGAACCAGTTGTCCCCCTGGTCGAACGATCCGGTCAGCGATGGTCCTGGCGAAGTGCTGTACATCACCGATGAGGACACCGGCCGCGTCTGGGGCCCGACGGCGTTGCCGATCCGGGAGCCGGCGTCGGCCTATACCGTCAGCCATGGCCAGGGCTACAGCCGCTTTGCCCATACGGCGCATGGCATAGCGCTGGAATTGACCCAGTTCGTGCCGGTCGATGACCCCATCAAGATCATGCGACTGTCGATCGCCGACCAATCGGGGCGGGCACGCCGGCTTTCGGTGACGGCCTATGTGGAATGGGTACTCGGCAGCTCGCGCAGTGCAGCGGCGCCTTACGTGGTTACCGAGCGCGACCCTCTCACGGGTGCAATTTTCGCGCAGAACATCTGGCATGATCGGTTTGGGCAACGCGTCGCCTTTGCCGATCTGTGCGGTCGCCAGACCGCGTGGACGTGTGATCGTCGCGAATTTCTCGGCCGCGATGGCTCGGTCGACCGTCCGCTTGGGTTGGCGCCCGGTGCGCAACTTTCCGGCAGCACTGGCGCCGGGCTTGACCCATGCGCCGCCTTGCAAACCCGGGTCGCGCTTGGCCCGGGCGGCCGCACCGAGATCACCTTTCTCCTCGGCCAGACGGCAGATCACGCTGCGGCATCCGCGCTTGTTGCCAAATATCGCGCCGCCGATCTGGACGCGGTATTCGCTGCGGTCACCGGCCAGTGGGACGAGACCTTGGGCAAAGTCGAGGTCCGTACCCCGGATCGTGCGCTCGACATCATGCTCAACCGCTGGCTGCCGTATCAGACGCTGGCATGCCGGGTATGGGCACGCGCCGGCTTTTACCAGGCCAGCGGGGCCTATGGCTTTCGCGACCAGTTGCAGGATGTAATGGCCCTGTGTCTGCTGCGCCCCGAGCTTGCACGCGAACACCTGTTGCGCGCTGCCGGGCGCCAGTTTGTCGAGGGCGATGTCCAGCATTGGTGGCTGCCGGAATCGGGCAGTGGCATCCGCACCCGGATCACCGACGATCGCAACTGGCTGGCATATGTTGTCGCACATTATGTCGAAGTGACCGGCGACCGTGCGGTTCTTGACGAAATGGTGCCATTCCTCGACGGGCCGGTTCTGGCACCCGATCAGCACGATGCCTTCTTCGAACCCGGTGTTTCGCCACAATCTGCGACGTTGTTCGATCATTGCGCACTGGCGCTCGATGCCAGCCGCGGCATCGGAGCCCACGGCCTGCCGCTGATGGGCAGCGGCGACTGGAACGACGGGATGGACCGGGTCGGCGGCGGCGGGCAGGGCGAGAGCATTTGGCTCGGCTGGTTCCAGCACCGTGCCATGACGAGCTTTGCCACGCTGGCCGAAGCCTATGGTCGGCCCGAGCGCGCCATCGTCTGGCGCGAACATTGCGCGCGCCTTCAAAGGGCGCTCGAGGCCGGTGGCTGGGATGGCGACTGGTATCGCCGAGCCTATTACGACGATGGCGAACCCTTGGGTTCGGTATCGAACAGCCAGTGCCGGATCGACTCGATCGCCCAGACATGGGCAACCATATCCGGCGCTGCGGATCCAAACCGCGCGGTTCGTGCCCTTGCCGCAGTCGAAAAATATCTCATTCGCCGGGATGACAAGCTGTCGCTGCTGTTCACGCCGCCGTTCGACAGTCCGGGGCACGACCCCGGCTATATCAAGGGCTATCCGCCCGGCCTGCGCGAGAATGGTGGCCAATACACCCATGCGGCGGTCTGGGCGGTTCTCGCCTTTGCGATGCAGGGCGATGGTGACAAGGCCGGCGAGTTGCTGGCCATGCTCAATCCGATCAACCATGCCAATACCTCGGCGGGGATGCATCGCTACAAGGTCGAACCTTATGTGGCATGTGCCGACATCTATTCGGAGCAACCCAATGTCGGGCGCGGCGGCTGGACGTGGTACACAGGCTCGGCCGGCTGGACCTATCGCGTCGCGCTGGAGGCCGTTCTGGGGCTGCAGGTCAAAGGCGGTGCGTTATGCATCGACCCTTGCATCCCACGCGGATGGCCGGGGTTCGAGATGATGTGGCGCCACGGGGCGACGCGGTATGAAATCAGTGTCCTGAACCCGCTCGGTGTCTGCCGCGGCGTACTTTCGGCCTCGCTCGACGGCCTGCCGATCCCCAAGGCAGCCCTGTTGTGCATCCCCCTCGTCGACGATGGTTTGCCCCATCGGGTGGAGGTCGTGCTCGGCTGACACGAAGCTGTCATGCACAACATATAGTAGCTTGTCATCTCAGGCAGTTGGAAGCCCCGGGCATGGCTACACTACCCTTTGTTGCTCTGGCGGAATATCGAGACGCGGAGGCGCGCGACGCGAACGACTTTCCTGTCCGCCCGCTGCCTCCGCGCCACTGGCAGGATGACGACGACCTGACGCCGCGTGGCAAATTGAAATTCCGCACGGTGTGGATCAGCGACACCCACCTTGGAACATCCGGTTGCAACGCCGAATTGCTCCACGACTTTCTGCACTCCATCAAGCCGGAGACACTGTATCTCGTTGGCGACATCATTGACGGCTGGCGCCTGAAGCGCGGCTGGTATTGGCCGCCCCGCCACAACGACATCATCCGCAGGGTCTTGAAGCTGGCAAACAAGGGCACCCGCGTCGTCTATATCCCGGGCAATCATGACGAAGCGCTACGGGATTATACCGGGCTGGCGTTCGGCGGGGTCGAGGTGCTCGCCGAGGCCATCCACACGACTGCCGATGGGCGGCGCCTGCTGGTCCTGCACGGTGACGAATTCGACGGCGTCGTGCTCTATGCCCGCTGGCTCGCCTTCCTGGGGGACGTCGGCTATTCGGCACTCTTGCGGCTGAACGTCCACTTCAATGCCGTGCGCCGACGCCTTGGCCTGCCTTACTGGTCGCTGTCCGCGTATATAAAGCATCGCGTCAAGAACGCTGTTTCGTTCATTTCGCGCTTCGAGGAGGTCGTTGCTCATGCGGCACGCGAACGCGGCGTAGACGGTGTCGTCTGTGGTCATATCCATTCGGCAGAAATCCGCGAATTCGACGGCATCACTTATATGAACGACGGCGATTGGGTCGAAAGCTGCACCGCCCTGGTGGAACACGCCGATGGGAGGATCGAAATTCTCGACTGGGCCGAGCGAACACGGATGCGGCGGCCCGAGCCGGTGGAAATTCCAGTTGCCGGCGCAGAACTGGCCCCTGCCTGATGCGAATTACGCTGGTATCCGACGCCTGGAGCCCGCAGGTCAACGGCGTCGTCCGGACGCTTTCGACAATCGTCGATATTGCCACGGCGCGCGGCCACGCAATCCAGACGATTACCCCTGATCGCTTCATTTCGGTGCCTTGTCCCAGCTACCCGGAGATCCGGCTGGCGCTGACCACCCGGCGCCGCGTGGCGGCAACCATATCCGGTTTTGGCCCGGAAGCTGTCCACATTGCCACCGAAGGCCCGCTGGGCTGGCTGGCACGAAGCTGGTGCATTGCCAACGGCGTCCCGTTCACCACCAGCTTTCACACGCGCTTTCCCGATTATGTCGCGGCGCGGACCGGCCTGTCGCCGGCACCATTCTGGCGCATGCTCGAGCGCTTTCACCGCCCGGCGCGGCATATCCTGGTGGCGACCCAGCGCCTTTCCGATGAACTCGCGGGGCATGGACTGACGCGGACCCGGCCGTGGACGCGCGGTGTCGATCTGGCGCTGTTCACCACCGATCGGCCCGAGCATCTGTTCGCTGCGCTGCCGGGACCGATCGCCCTTCACGTCGGTCGCGTCGCGGTTGAAAAGAACATCGAGGCCTTTCTGGCGGCCGACTGGCCGGGCAGCAAGGTTGTCGTCGGCGACGGACCGGCGCTGGCCGACCTGAAGGCGCGTTTTCCCGATGCGTTGTTCATGGGGGCGTTGCACGGCACGGCGCTGTCGATGGCCTATGCCGGCGCCGATGTGCTTGCCTTTCCCAGTCGGACCGACACCTTCGGGCTGGTCATCATAGAGGCGCTCGCCTGCGGGACGCCGGTGGCGGGGTATCCGGTGCCAGGGCCGCTCGACATCTTGGGCGAGGACGGTCGTGGGACGGAACCGGGCTTTTCGGCAAAAATCGGCGCGGTTGCCGAAGACCTTGGCATTGCAATGGCGGAAGCCCTGAAAGCCGGGCGAATGGATTGCGCGCGTTATGGCGCGCTGTTCAGTTGGGAACGCTCGTGCGACCAGTTCCTCGCGGCGCTTGCCGAGGTGGAGCCGACGGCGGCCAGCCTGGCCGCATAGGCGGCGGCCAGGTCCTGACCCTAAAGCTGGCGCAAAGACTGCATTCGCGCATCCATGGCCAGTTGCGTGCGGCTTTCGACGCCAAGCTTTGCATAGACATTGTGGAGGTGCATCTTGACCGTGCCCTCGGTAATCCCCAGCGCCCCTGCAATCTTGCGGTTGCGCTGCCCGGTCGCGACCAATGTCGCCACATCACGTTCACGCCGGGTCAGCTTCGCCGTATCGTCGATGGCGGTGCGAACACCTGTATTGACGACGACATCGCGGTCCCTCCAATGGCCGCCGGCGGCCACCACGCCGATGCAGTGAAGAATGCTGGCCGGCGGATCGGTTTTCAGCACGACGCCTTCGGCTTTGCTGCCCAGAGCCGCGGCCAGCGCCGGATGCATCGCCGACGGCAACGTGATGATCATGGCGGTGGTCGTATCGCGCCGCCCAAGCATTGCCAGTGGTGCGGGGTCGACGAGATCGATATCGATCAGCGCGAGGTCGACATCGCCAGCAGAAAGCGCCGCGACGGCATCAGTAACATTGTTGGCGCGTTCGACGACGGCATAGCCATGCGCCGCAAGAATCCACGCCAGCCCTTCGACAAGAATGGGATGTCGATCCGCGATAAGGAGGCGCGTGCGCAATTTCGGCGTAGCGTCCCGGCCCATGTTTCTGCTCTCCCCGAGGTGTGTCAAAAGATACGGCACATCGGCCGTTCGGGTTGCGCGGCCTGAACAGGATCCATCGGCGACCGTGGTTGCACCACGGCGGAAGCGGCTTTAAGCCTGTCATCAAAGGGGATTTGCAGATGCGCGTTCGAACAATGGCCCTCGCCGGCCTGGCTTTGCTGTTTGCAGTGCCAGCGACGGCTGAAACCGTGGCGATCACTGCCGCGAGGATGGTCGATGTCGTTGCCGGCACAGTGGTTTCAAATCCGGTGATTGTGGCGAGGGACGGCCGCATCATTGCCGTGGGCAGTGCCGGCAATGTCGCTGTGCCGGCGGATGCGCGGCGCATCGACCTTGCCGGCATGACCCTTTTGCCGGGTCTCATCGATATGCACGTCCATCTCGACAGCGATCCGACGCTGGGCGGCTATCGCGGGCTCGAACACGTCCAGAGTTTTTACAGTGCCATCGGCGTGCGCAACGCCGCCGTGACGTTAAACGCCGGTTTCACCACTGTGCGCAACGTCGGCAGCAGCAACCTTGATGATGTTGGCCTCAAGCAGGCGATCGAGGCGGGATATATCAGGGGGCCGCGCATCGTCCCGGCGACGTATGCGATCGGCGCGACCGGCGGACATTGCGACAGCACCGAACTCCCGCCCGAGATACATGTCGATACTCCCGGCGTGGTCAACGGCGCCGACGCCATTCGCGCCAAAGTGCGTGAACTGCGCAAATGGGGTGCGGAGGTCATCAAGTTCTGTGGAACCGGCGGCGTGTTTTCCAAGACCGACAGTGTCGGTGGCCAGCAATATTCGCAGGAGGAGATGAACGCGCTGGTCGCGGAGGCGCATATGCTGGGCATGCGTGTTGCCGTCCACGCGCATGGCAGCGCGGGCATCAATGCGGCGTTGCGCGCCGGCACCGATACCATCGAGCATGCCAGCCTTGCCGATGACGAAAGCTTTGCGCTGGCGAAGAAGATCGGTTCGTGGTTTTCGATGGATATCTACGACGATGACTATATTCTTGCCGAAGGTGCCAGGAACGGCGTCTTCCCGGAGTCGCTTGAAAAGGAGCGCTCGATCGGTCGCAAACAGCGCGAAACCTTTCAACGGGCGGTTAAGGCTGGGGTCAAGATGGTGTTCGGCACCGATGCCGGCGTTTACCCGCACGGCGACAACGGCCGGCAGTTCGGCAAGATGGTCGAATGGGGCATGACGCCGATGCAGGCGATCCAGGCCGCGACCCGCAACGCCGGGGAGGCACTGGGGCGCACCGCGGACGTGGGGGCGATCGCAGTAGGGCGCTATGCCGACATGATCGCGGTCAAGGATGATCCCATCGCCAACGTGAAGACACTGGAGGCGATTCCGGTCGTCATCAAGGGCGGCGAAATCGTCAAGGATGCGCGCTGAGGCGCCGGGGGGGAGCGGGAAATGCCTGGCTGGCTGAAGGCGCTGCTGTGGACAGGCGTGGTGCTGGCAACGGTGTTCGTCGGGCTTGCCAGCTGGGACAATTTGACGGCGCGCGGGTCGGCGGCAGACCCGGTCGTGCGCCACGATGTTCGTATCGTCCGTGACAGCTGGGGTGTGCCGCACATCTTTGGCCATACCGATGCCGATGTGTCCTATGGACTGGCGATTGCCCATGCGGAGGATGATTTTCCGACGCTCGAGGAAGTGCTCGCCGCCGTTCGGGGCAGGGCCGGTGCGATTTCGGGCGCAGAGGGCGCCAAGCTGGATTTTGCGCGCGCGTTCCTCGGCGCAAATGCGACGGCAGATGCGCACTATTCGGACCTGTCGCCCGCAACCCGCGCGCTCGTCGAGGCATATGCCGCCGGGCTCAACCAATACGCCACGCGCCACCCATCGGAGGTGCGGCTCCGTGGGCTTTTCCCGGTCAACGGCCGGGATGTCGTCGCCGGTTTCATGCTGCGCTCGCCGTTCTTCTTTGGTTTCGACCGGCCGCTCGGCGCGCTGATCGACAACAAACTGCCTCCACGTGATGCCGGTCCGCCGGACGAGCGCGGATCGAACGGGTTCGCGGTGGCCGGCAGGCGCTCGGCCGATGGCGTCACCCGGCTGGTCGTCAACTCGCACCAACCTTGGGTGGGCGGCGTTACCTGGTGGGAAGCCGTTGTCCATAGCGACGAAGGCTGGGACTTCGCCGGCGCGCTGTTCCCTGGCGCTCCATTCCCGCTGCTCGGCCACAACAAGACGCTGGGCTGGACCAATACCGTCAACCGGCCCGACCTCATCGACACCTACAAGCTCGTGCTTGACAAGGATGCCACGCATTATCGCTTCGACGGCCGCTGGCTGCCGCTGGCAAAGGAGCGCGTGTGGTTGCGGGTCAAGTTCGGCCCGTTGACGCTGCCCGTTCCAAAAACGCTGTACCGATCGGTGCAGGGCCCGGTGGTCGTCAACACGCTGGGCGCGTTTGCGCTGCGCTATGCCGGCATCGGTGACGTTCGACAGGTCGAGCAATATTATCGGCTCAACAAGGCACGCAACTTTGCCGAATGGCAGTCAGCAATGGCGATGCAGGGTGTGTCCGGTACAAACTTCATCTATGGCGACGCCGCCGGCCATATCGCCATGGTCTACAATGCCCGCTTCCCGGACCGGGCAAAGGGCTATGACTGGAAGGGCGTGCTGCCGGGAGATACATCCAAGACCCTGTGGACACGCTATCTGCCCTGGCGAGCCGACCCGATGGTCATCGATCCTGCCTCGGGCTGGGTTGCCAACTCCAACAATACACCATTCAACGCAACCGCCGTGTCGGACCAGCTCGATGCCAGGGCCTATCCTGCCGAGATGGGCATCGAGAGCTACGTGACCAACCGTTCGTTGCGCTGGGCGTCGATGTTCGCCGGCATCAATGGCCCGATCAGTCGCGAAGCGCTGCTGCGTATCAAGTTCGACAAGGGTTACGACAAGGCGAGTTGGGCAGGGGACTGGCTGGGCAAGATCGCTGCTGTCGATACGCGCCGTGCACCGGACCTGGCGGCGGCGCAAAAGCTGCTGGCAACCTGGAACTGGACGCTCGATGGCGACAACAGCGCCGATACCCTGGCGTCGATGCTGCTCGCCGAAGCCGGTCGACAGGCTTATTTCGGAGAACCGATGCCCGATGCGGCCGCTACGCTGCGCGACGTCACCGATTGGCTGCAATCACATTTCCACCGCCTCGACGTGCCATTCGCAGATTTCCAACGGCTGCGACGGGGAAAGACCGACCTACCGGTATTCGGCGGCCCAGATACCATCCGTGCAGTTTATGCAGCTCGCGCACCCGATGGCCGCCGAGTGGCCAACAATGGCGACGGCTTCATCATGCTGATCGAGTGGAGCCCGGACGGCGCGGTCCATTCGCAAAGCATCCACCAGTTCGGCGCTGCGACGGTGCGGACGCTTTCCCGCCATTACGCCGACCAGTCGCCGTTGTTCGCCGAGCAAAAATGGAAAGACGTATGGTTCAGCGATGCTCAACTCGCCGGCCATGTCGAAAGTGACACGCGCCCCTGACCGGTGCCGGCCTTCCGCCGCTGCCCGGGCCATGTTAGCCAAGCAACATGGACGGTAACATTGCCAGCGGCCGGGTCGCGCGCCTGTTGCGAGAACGCTATGACGGCTTCACCGTTTCAGAACGGATGATTGCCGGCTGGCTGCTCGAAAACATGGGGGTCATCCCGTTCGAGACAGCGGCCTCAATCGGCAACCGTGTCGGCGTCAGCGCCATGACGGTCGGACGATTCCTGAAATCGCTTGGGTATGCGCGCCTGTCGGCATTGAAGGACGATCTGCGCGGGGAACTGGGCGACGCGCCGTGGCTGCTCGCGCCCGCAAACAGTTCGGGTGCCGATTCGCGGCTGAAGGCTGAAACGGCGGCGATCGCCGATGTCTATCGGCTTGCAGAAACCGCCGAATGGGCAGCGGTCGTGGCGTTGCTGGCCGGTGCAAGGACCGTGCTGGTTGCCGGTTTCCAGACAGAGCGCGGGTTGGCGGCGGGATTTGCGCATCACCTTGGTTATGTGCGTCCCGGCGTGCGCAGCATCGATGCCGGAACCGGACTTTATGCGGAACTGGAGGAAATCGGCCCCGGGGATGCGTTGGTGCTGGTCGACCTGCGGCGGTATTCGAGGCACTTCCGGCTGCTTGCCGAACGCGGCGTGGCGAGCGGCGGCGCCGTGGTGGTCGTCACCGATCCCTATTGTCCCTGGGCGCGCGACCTGACCCCGCATATTCTTGCCGCCGAAGTCAGCCTGGGGCATTTTTGGGACATGAACACCGCGCTGGCATCGCTGCTCAACCTGCTTGTCGATGATGTGGTGCGCATCATCGGCGCCGAACAGGTGCATGCGCGACTGGCGCTGCTGTCTGAATCCTATGACGAATTCGTCGGCTTCCAGCAGCGCGGCGCCAGCGGTGTCCAGCGCGCCCGATAACGCGCCGGATCAGGCATATTGATACACTGTGCCCCCCGACGGGCGCAGCAGCAGCGATACCGTCGGCATGTCGAATTCATTGGTATCGACCAGATTGTCCGATTGGTTGCGCCAGCGCTGGATGGTGCGGTCGAGCGCATCACTGTCTGCAGCGGCCTCGCTCCACAACTGGCTGAAGACAGGATCGTCCGACCGCGGGCGCAAGTGCGGCGCAAGTATGTCGATGCTTACGCGCATCGGGATGGTGACACCCTCGCCGCAAATGACACACTCGCCCTTGCGGAGTGCCGGGATCGAATCGAGGAAGCTGCGGCCACCGTCGGGCATGGCGTTGCGTACGCACGCCTGGTCGCGATCGTTGTTGAGCCGCATCGTAATGATGGTACCGCACTGCGACAGCGCGCCTTCGGCGAGATCCGATGGCCGTTGGGTGACCAGCGCCAGCGAAACACCGTATTTGCGCCCCTCCTTGGCGATGCGTTCCAGCACCTTGCGCACCGTGGTGCCGCTGGCGACGCGCTCGGCAGGAACATAACGGTGCGCTTCCTCGCAAACCAGCAGGATCGGCCGTTGACGTTCCGCGCGCGCCCAGATGGCATAATCCATGACGATACGGGACAGCAACGCCACGACAACGGAGACGATGTCCGCGGGCACGCCGGAAAGATCGATGACCGAGACCGGACGACCGTCGCCATCGAGGCGCAGGATCCGCGTCAGGAAATCCTTCATCGAGTCGCTCGACAGGCTGCGGTTGAACATGAACGAATAGCGGGAATCGCGCAGGATCTCGTCGATGCGGTTCTTCAGCCGGACATAGCGTGAAATCTCGCTGGCATGGTCAAGCTTGCCCATCTTGGCCTGGAGGCATTCCAGCAGTTCGGCGAACGGATAAGGCACCGGGCTGTCGACCGTCAGGTCGGCAAAGGTCTTTGCAAGCGCACTCTTGGAGCGCGCTTGCAGCAGGCAGCCTGCCAGGATGGCCTTGTCGAGCTCGCGTTCAACACCTTCGCTGGTGATGAAAACTTCGCAATGTTCCTCGAAATTCATCAGCCAATAGGGCAGTTCCAGGTTGTCGACATTGAAGATCTTGCCGGTCGTGGCGAAGGCTGCGCCATATTCGCCATGCGGATCGAGCACGACGATATGGCCCTTGGGCGCCCTTTCGATGATGCGATGGAGGATGAGCGCGGTTGCCGTCGACTTGCCCGAACCGGTCGACCCCAACAGGGCGAAATGCTTGCCGAGCAACTGGTCGATCAGCAGCGTCGCGCGCACGTCGCTTGTGGGATAGACCGTGCCAATCTCGATGTTGGCGGCGTTGCCGGGGCCAAAAAGCTCGACCAGATCGGCGTGGGTGACGGCATAGACCGCGTCGCCGGCGCGCGGATAGCGGGTGATGCCGCGGCGGAACTTGGTGATCGAACCATCGGCCGCCTCATCGCCCTCACCCAGAAAATCGACGCTGAGATGGATCGCGCCTGCGCCGCCATCTTCGGCATTGGTGTCGCGGACATTGGCGATCAGCCACATGGCGCCGGCCTTTATCTTGACCTGGCCGCCAACCGCGCCGGCCAGCGCCACTGCGGGGTCATCGTTGCGCTTCAGCAATTCGAATGCTGCACGATCGAAAATGACCTTCGCGCCGGCGAAGGAGACATTTTCCACATTGCCCACGACAAATTGTTTCCGCACCGTACCCCCGGTATGCAATCGCATGTGAAGTCGCAAGACTACATGATTACGGCAACTTGCGGTTGGCGTTTAATGCACATGATGAAGTTTTAATGTGGCAGTGCGTTTTCGGCTCCCACGGCGGCTGAAAACAGCGCGCGCGATGGCCAATCACCGGGCAACGGCGCCGTAACCGTAAGCGGCGCATTTTCATCATAGGGCAGGGTGATGGAACGGGCGTGAAGCCGCATCGGGCCCTTGCCGTCGCCATAGACAGGGTCGCCGATGATGGCACAGCCGATGGAGGCGGCATGGACGCGCAGCTGGTGCGTGCGACCGGTTTCGGGCCGGAATTCGACAAGGCGTGCACCGCGGTCGAGGACCTGCCAATGCGTGACGGCACGCTTGCCGCGCTTGTCGATGATCATCCGCCAGCCGGCTTCCGCGCTTGAAATCTTGTGGAGAGGGGCGTCGATGGTGCCGCTGTCGTCTTCGGGCAGGCTATCGAGCACCGCCCAATAGACCTTCTTGATGCGTGCAGCCTCGAACAGCGCCGATACGCGTTTCACCGCCTTGGGGTGCCGCGCGAGGATAAGACACCCCGATGTGTTCCGGTCGAGACGATGCGCCAGCACGGGCAAGGTGCGATTACCAAGTGCAAGGATGTCGAGAAAGCGCTCGAGGCTGTCGGGAGTCTGCGGGCCAGGGTGCACGGCAAGCCCGGCCGGTTTATCGATGACCAGCAGGTGGGTGTCGTGGTGCAGCACGCGAAAGGGCAGCCCCGCCGGGGTTTCGTAGTTGATATCCATGCGCTTCCTTACGCGGTGTTTGGGCAAGACGGAAACAGGCGCGCCGCGTGGCGCCTGCCGGATGCGATCGCAGCGTTGTTAGTTAATCAAATCGCAGCGCCGCCGCTTTTAGGGCCACGGCGCCCCGCAGACCCTTGCGGCAGCCGGGGAACCGAACCGGGAGAATTTCAGCCATGACTGTTATCAACACCAATGTCTCTGCCCTCACCGCCCAGTCCGGCCAGCGCATTGCGCAGTCCAGCCTTGCCATGGCGATGGAGCGGCTTTCGACCGGCCAGCGCATCAATTCGGCCAAGGACGATGCCGCCGGCCTCGCCATTTCGCAGCGCATGACTGCCGATGTGCGTGGTATCGCCGTCGCCATGCGCAATGCCAACGACGGAATAAGCCTTGCGCAGACGGCGGAAAGCGCGATGGGCGAAGTCACCAACAACCTGCAGCGGATGCGCGAACTTGCGGTCCAGGCAAGCAACGGCACCATTACAGGCGATGACAGGAAGGCGCTGCAAGCCGAAGTCAAGCAGCTCAGCAGCGAAATCGACAACATCGGCAAGCAGACAAACTTCAACGGCATCAAGCTGCTCGACGGGTCGGCGAAATCGGTGATGCTGCAAACCGGCAGCCGCGCTGGCCAGACCGTCAGCTTCGGCATCGGCTCGGCGAAGGCCACCGACCTCGGCACCGGCCGTACCGCCGCCCTCACCGCCACCGGCAGCTTTGAGGCCACGACCACCAACCTTACCGCCAACCAGTCGCTGACATCGGGCGATCTTGTCATCAACGGCGTTACAATCGGCTCGGGTTCGGCAGACGATGACAGTGTCTCGTCAGACCAGAAGGCCGCTTCTGCCCTCGCAAAGGCGGCTGCGATCAACCGGTCTTCGGTCGAGACCGGCGTTCACGCCGTTGTCGGCAAGACCGTGATGACCGGATCGGCGATGACCGCCGCGGCGTTGACGGGTACCATCACAATCAACGGCAAGACGACGGATTCGATCAGCACGACGACCGATGCCGCGCAAAGCCGCAAGAATGTGCTCGATGCCATCAATGCCATCAGCGGCCAGACCGGCGTGACAGCCATCGACAGCGGCGACAACAACGCCGGTATCCGCCTCGAAGCCGCCGATGGGCGCAACGTCGTCGTCGCCCTGACAACGCTCACCGCAGCCGCTACCGGTGTCAAGGCGGGCGCGCAGTCGGGGACCTACTCGCTGGTATCCGACAACGGCCAGCCGATCGTCGTCGCGTCGACAAGCTCGGGCAAGCTCAGCCGGTCAGGTCTCGCAGCCGGCAGTTTCGAGCGCGGCGTCTCGACGGCGGCCACCGATGCCCGTTCGGTCGCCACTTCGGCGGCAACGGCAGTTACCCTCAACACCGGCGACTTGAAGATCAACGGCAAGGCCATCCGGGCGGCCACAACGGCCGATGATACCATCTCCGATGCCAGTGCGGCATCATCGAGCAAGTCGGGCAGCGCCATCGCGGTCGCCAATGCGATCAATGCCACGAGCGCCGAAACGGGGGTCACCGCCAAAGCCAATGCACTGACCTTGAGCAGCACGACCACGACTGCCATCGCCGCTACTGCCACGGCAACGCTGGCCATCAACGGCGTCAGCATGGACATCACCCTCGATCAAAATGACTCGGCCCAGGCAACTCGTGACAATGTCGCCAAGGAGATCAACAAATATACCGGTCTGACCGGTGTGGCGGCCAGCGACAACGGCCGCGGCGGCCTCGACTTGACCGCTGCCGATGGGCGCAACGTCAGCGTCTATTTCGACACGGCAGAAGCTACGGCCGCAAACTTCGGCCTCGCGGGAACAACGGTGAAGGGCAGTGGCACAGCCTATACGGCGGTCGGGGTCGCCGATCCGACCAGCATCGCCGGCGACGCCGTGCAGACCGCCTATTCGACCGTGTCGCTGCAATCCGCCAAAGGTATCGACGTCGCCGCCGGAAGCCTTGCCTATGGCACCGCATCGAACTTCACGAAGCTGGGCTTTGAAGAAAACAGCTACGGCACGGACAAAGGTGGGCTGAAGATCAGCGACATCGATGTCTCGACCCAGGACGGTGCGACGGCGGCGCTGGGTGCAATCGACGAGGCTCTCGGTTCGGTCAACCTCGATCGCGCCAACTTGGGTGCGGTGCAGAACCGGCTCGAAGCCACGGTCAACAACCTGTCGTCGAATTCGACGAACCTGGTTTCGTCACGTTCACGCATCCAGGATGCCGATTTCTCGGCGGAAACCACCAACCTTGCCAAGTCGCAGGTGTTGAGCCAGGCCGCCCAGGCCATGCTGGCCCAGGCCAACCAGGCCCAGCAGCAGGTTCTGCAGTTGCTGCGGTAATTTCCTCGAGTGGCGTCGAAACGGAAAGGGCGGCCCCGGATGGGGCTGCCCTTTTCATGCGTGTCGTTTAAGGCGATGGCCAGAAGTCCATGACAGTGATGGACGGCGCGCCCGCAGCTTGCTATCGCCGCGCCTCCGGATGGATCGGTGGCCGAGTGGTCGAAGGCGCACGCCTGGAAAGTGTGTAGGGGTTAATCGCCCCTCGAGGGTTCGAATCCCTCTCGATCCTCCGGCCGCCCATGGCTTTGCAGGCGACGTTGCGAACGGCGCCGCGCGTTCGCAGTGAAGAAGCTACGCCTTCGGAACATTGTTTATTCCCAATGTAGCGCACAATTACCCAATTGAATCAGTGGTGAAATCCCATGGCCACTCTGGCGTCACATCGTCGGTAATATCGCTGTCACACACGCTGCCTAGCGCCGGACAACTGATTTTGTTCGGGGAGGTCTGCATGTTCAGCAAGTGCATTATCCAGGCGACACTGCTCGCCTCTGGCAGCTTTTATATCCTGCCAGCCTATGCCGAAACGGTCGAGGAGGCGTCCGCAGCTGCCGACGCGATCGTGGTGACGGGGACGCGCAGCAGCAACACGGCGCGCTCCGAACAGCTTGCGGCGCCAAACCTCGTCAATATCCAGGCGGCGGAGGACATCATCAAATATCCGGACTTCAACGCGGCGGAATCGCTCGGCCGAATCCCGGGTGTCTCGTTGGCTTCGGACACCGCCGAGGGCCGCTTCGTCAATATCCGCGGCATCGACGGCAATTTGAACGGCACGACCTTTGGCGGTGTCACACTGCTCAATACGCAGCCGGGGGGCACATATTTCGGCGGCGGCGGTCGCGCCGTCGAGCTCGACACCATCCCGATCGGCGCCGTCGATCGCCTTATCGTCCGCAAGACCGGCACGCCAGACCAGGAGGCGGAGGGGTTGGGCGGCTCGGTCGAGCTGACGCCTCGGACGGCGGCAGGACTGAAGGGGCCGTTCGTCGAAGCCACCATCGGCGGGGGTTATCAAAGCGCCCGCAAAAGCGGGAAGGTTTTTCGCGGCGATATCGCCACCGGCACACGGTTCGGCGGTGCCGACAAGCCGTTCGGCATTGTCGTTTACGGTTCATACCATGAAGACCGCCGCGGATTTGACGATCTCGAGGCTGGCTACGTCGATGGCCAGGCCGATGGCGTGCCCGACAAAGTCTTCGATGCGGTCGACCTGCGCCGCTACAACTATAATCGCCGTCGCTTCGGATTTGGTGGCGAGCTCAGCTATGATCCGACGCAGCAAAGCCATTACTACCTGCGCGCCACCGATGCAGGCTATACGGAATCGGTCAATCGCCAGTTGCTCAACTATCGCAACCTCGGCGACGGCACGATCATCGACCCCGCCAATGCCAATGGCTTTGTCGCACCCGCCGTCTCGGCGCGCCTGACGCAGCGCGACGAACAGGAAACCCATCTCAACTTCGTGGTGGCAGCCGGCGGACGCAACGACCTCGACAAGGTTATCGTCGACTATCAAATTGCCTATACTGCTTCTACCTATCACCGCGACTACGACTACAACAGCACCTTCAAGACGCCGTCATCGAGCATTTTCACGGTGGCATATGACAATATAAGCAATCCGGACTATCCCAAGATCACGCCAATCGGCTTCAATCCGAACGACCCTACCCAATTCACGCTGACAGGCCTTCGCAGCGCCACCGAGCGCGCAAAGGACCGCGAATATTCGGGCGTCCTCAATATTACCGTGCCGGTTACGCTGTTCGGAAGTGACGAGACGATCAAGTTCGGCGGAAAGGCAAGGCTTCGTGACAAGATCGACGAACCTTACAATATCGGCTTCAGTCCGCCACGGACGCCGCTGACCGCGCTTCTCGGGGCAGGGCCTTTCACCGACTTTTATGCCGGCAATTATTCGGTGGGCTATAATGCCGACCCGGCAGCCGTTCGCAAGCTTGCCACGGGTGGCGCCACAACGCTCAATACCGGCGGATACTTCAACGATACCGAGAATATCTATGCCGGCTACGCGCAATATCAGGGCAAAATCGGCAATCTGAACGTTCTCGCCGGCGTCCGGGTCGAACATACCCAGGGCACCTACCGCGGCATCGTCGTGACCACCGATGCCGATGGCAACGACAGTTTGGCGCCGACTGCTCGCAAGAGCAATTACACCAATGTCTTCCCGACGGTGCAGTTGCGGTACGACATCATGCCGGATCTCGTGGCGCGCGCGACCTATTCCACCGGCATCGGCCGCCCTGGCTTCCTGCAGTTGCAATCGGGTGCAAGCGTCGATCAGGGGGCGTTGGCCGTTTCGGTCGGCAATCCCGAGCTGAAGCCGACCACCGTCAACGCCTTTGACGCCGCGCTGGAATATTATCTTCCCAATGCCGGTATTCTGGCAGTCGGCGTTTTCGACAAGGAGTTCAAGAACTACGTCCTTGGCAGGGTGCAGCGCAGTGTCGATTATCTCGGCGACGGCAACCTCTACACTGTCAACAGCTACAGCAACGTCGGCAGTTCGCATGCTCGCGGCTTTGAAGCGCAGTATAGCCAGAAGTTCGCAATGCTGCCGGCGCCGTTCGACGGGTTCGGCGTGCTCGGCAATGTCACCTACGTCAACTCCAGGGTCGAAATCCGGCCGGGCGAATTTTCGCTCCTGCCTGGCACATCGAAGTGGACCTGGAATGCCGCTGCCTTTTATGAGGCGCATGGCTTGCAGTTGCGCGTGGCAGCGCAACGGGTCAGCGCGGCAATCTTCGGCGTAGGCGGGGCGACGGGTCTGGATGTTTTCCAGGATGCCCGCACGACTCTGGATGTGACATCAAGCTACGCCATCAGCGACCGGATCGGCGTGTATTTCAACGCGCGCAACCTGCTCAACACGCCGCTTCGCTACTACGAAGGCTCGGTCAACCGCCCGATACAGCGGGAATTTTACCAGGTCAGCTATGAGGCTGGCGTACGTTTCAAGTTTTAGAGCCCTCGGAGGTACTGGCTGATGTATTCCAAGATTTTCGCCGCGGTTGCGCTCTCGGTCGCGATCGCAGCGCCCGTGATGGCCATTGAAAAACCACTGGCGGTTTCACAGCGTATCGCCGGCCCGGATGGCGGCTGGGACTATTCCAGCGTCGACGCGGGCAGCAATCGGCTGTTCGTGGCGCGATCGAACGGCGTGATGACGGTCGACCTGACAACCGGGCGGGTTGTTCCGCAACTCGTCACCGCCACGCGAACCCATGCGGCCTTCGCCATTGCCGGAACGAGGCTCGGGGCCGTCACCAGCACTGCATCCGGCGGTGTGCTTATCTTCGATGCGACGACCGGAGCGGTCCTGGCGGATATCAAGACCGGGCCGAAGCCGGACGCCGCAGTCTATGATGTGAACCGCAAAACACTGTACGTGATGGACAATGCCAACGGTACGGTCACCATGGTCGATCCGAAAGCGGCCAAGGTAATTGCAACCATCACCGTCGGCGGGGCACTCGAATTCGCTGCGCTCGATGGGCGGGGCCATCTGTTCGTCAATGTCGAAGACAAGCACCAGCTGGCGATGATCGATCTTGGTCGCCGCACGGTGGCCCGACGCACGGACCTGGCCGGATGCGAGGAGCCGAGCGGCCTCGCCTACACCAGCCAGGGCATTCTCATTGCAGCCTGTGGCAATGGCGTCGCCAAGGCGATCGAGGCGAAGTCTGGCAAGCTGCTGGCCGATGTCACGATCGGCGCGCGGCCCGATGCCGTCCTCTACGATGCCCAGCGAAACCGTGCCTATGTTCCGTCCGGCGGCGACGGCACGCTGACGATCATCGACACGTCAGCAGGTGCCAGGGCCATCGGCCAACTTGTGACCCAGCGCGGCGCTCGCAATGGCGCCGTGGACCCTGCGACCGGCAATGTCTATCTGCCCGCTGTCCGCTATACAGAAGGCGAGGCGGGCAAGCCCAAACCACTTCCCGGCAGTTTCGAAATCCTGGTTGTGACGCCAATGGGCAGGCCGCCTATCGCAAAATAGTCGCGAGGCCTATGCCATTGGCTGCAGCGGCAGACGCGATCACGCAGTTGCTGCCGGGGCGCAAGCTTGGCTTAAAGCTGGTCCCGGTCGCCACATGGTCGGTTGCTTAAAAGCCGAGGTCGCCGAGCTCGGGATGATCGTCCGGCCGTCGACCAAGGGGCCAGTGAAACCTGCGATCGCCGTCGCTGATCGGATGTTCATTGATACTGGCGAGGCGGCGACGCATGAGGCCGTCGCTATCGAATTCCCAGTTTTCGTTGCCATAGGCGCGGAACCATTGGTGGCTGTCATCATGGTATTCGTATGCAAAACGCACAGCGATACGATCGCCCTGGTATGCCCACAACGACTTGATCAGGCGGTAGTCTAGCTCCCGGGCCCATTTGCGCGTCAGCAGGGCCTCAATTGCGGCGCGACCAGCCACAAATTCAACCCGATTTCGCCAGATGCAATCTGCCGTGTAGGCAAGCGCCACCTTTGCGGGATCACGACTGTTCCAGCCATCCTCCGCAAGGCGCACCTTTTCTGCGGCGGTCGCAGCTGAAAAGGGCGGTAGTGGGGGACGGGACATACAATTCTCCAGTACCAGGGTCGTGAGGGGCAGGGCGATCATAGCGCGTGATCGCCCTGCCTGGCGACCAGGTCAGGCCGCCAGTGCCTCGACGACGGGAAAGTCGATCTCGGTGCCAAGCACTTCATTGACATAGTTGGTCAGCGTATTGAGCGCGACATGCGCGATGATTTCGACAATTTCCGCGTCGGAATATCCGGCGTTGCGGACTGCAGTGATGTCGGCGGGTGCAACAGCGCCGCGGCTGCGGGCGATGCCGGCGGCGAAGCGAACGGCGACAGCGGCCTTGGCGTCCGTCGAAGTGCCATGGCGATTGGCGGTGATTTCGATGGCATCGAGCTTGGCAAGGCTTTTTCCGAACTGGCTGTGTGCGGCGAGGCAATAGTTGCAACCGTTGACCTCGGCGATCGCAAGGGCAATGCGTTCGCGGGTGGCAGCGGGCAACACGCCTTTGCCGAGTGCGCCGCTGAGCCCGAGGTAGCCTTCAAGAGCTGCCGGACTGTTGGCAAAGATGCGAAACATGTTCGGAACGCTGCCGATTTGCTTTTTCACAGCTTCGAGCAATGGGCGCGAGGCTGCGGGGGCGGTCTCGATCGACGGCGGGGTTGGAATGCGTGACATGGGATTCTCCTGCTACCGTTAGGCGTAGAGCGAAATGCTGTCCGGCTTCGCCTTGTTGAACTGTCCACTCGAACGAAAGAATGCCTGTATTTGGCAATTCATTGTACCATCCAGCGGAATTGTTTACCCCGCTCCGACGGTTCTATTTGCCGGCGTCAAAAACGCCCGCTTTCACCGCAATCGGCTTGGCCGTCGGGTAGAATTGGACGAATGTGGTATCCACCGCTCCGTGAGCCAGGTGGCAGGCGTAGCAGCTCGCCGTTGCCGGCAGCGGTCGTGCCGGCTTGTCGCCAGTGTTGACGAAAAATCCCCACCCACCCTTGAAACGTTTGCTGTCACGGACGTGGACTTCAAGGTCGAAGCGTTGCTCGGTCTGGAAAATGCCCGACTTGTTGATCGACCCTTTGCTCGAACCGACCCGGCCTTCCTTTACGATCACGGTTCCATCCGGCCAACGCCCGCTGGCCTTGAACTTATGCCACGATGCCGGATCGACAAACACGTTGTCGACCATTTCGTGGCCCATGTTCATTGGTTGATCGCTGTAGTTCATGTTGACGCCCGAGGTCAGAAACACCCAGTCGCGATAGTCGATCGGCGCCAGCAGCTTACCATCAACCGTGTACTGGGCGGCCGGCAATTGCGTTGCTGTTACCTGAAGGTTCGAGCCGCAAGATACCAGCACCAGTGCCGCCGCAGCGACCGGCAACCATCGCCGCGCTTCCACTGCATTCAACCGCATGCCATCCTCCTGTTGCGACTGGCAGCCAATGCCATGCCCGCACACTGCAATGCTCTCCGCCGCCGTGCGGCGGAATTGTATTAGTCTGAAATAGATTGTTCCGAAATGTGGAACAGTAAATGTGTTACGTCAGCCTCAAGGCCGCCAACTCTGCCTCCAGCTTCGCAATACGGCTATCCCGCGCCGCCAGTGCTGCGGTCACGTCGCTTGCCGCGATCTTCTGGGGGATATGCTGCGCGCAATTTGCGTCCCAGGCTGCAATTTCGAAGATCATCGCCTGGTCGGCGTGCGCGCGGTAACCTTGCGGAACCAGGCGCTGGATGAGCGCCGGGTCGTCGTCGACAATGTGCACGCGGCCCCACAGCTTAACCCGGCGGCGATGGGCATAATCCATCAGAAAGATGAATGCCTTCGGATTTTCGCTGAAGTTGCCCGTCGAGATAAACTGGCGGTTGCCCCGAAAATCGGCAAAGGCCAGCGTCCGGTCATCGATCACATGGAGAAACCCCGCCGGACCACCGCGGTGCTGGATATAGGGCTGGCCATCGCTGCTGGCGCTGCCGAGGTAAAAGCTGTCGCGTTCGGCAATGAAGGCTGAAAGCCGCTCATCGACACGATCGCCCATCTCGAGCCGCGCGCAAAAGTCACGCGAACCCTTGCGTGCCTGTACGGCCCTCACGGCCGGCGTGAAGGCGACATCAGCGGGACGAACGAACGTTTCCATCATCACGGCGACCCTGCGCAGCCCGACCGGCCACGGGGTCAAGTTGGTGAAGTTTGTCATCAGGAGGAATAGCGATAAACTGCAATGGATTGTTCCATAAAAGGGAATAAAAAATGGCTCGGCTGCAAGCGATGCAGGTCTTTGTGAAGGTCGCGGAAGCGGGGGGCTTTGCCGGTGCGGCGCGACTGCTCAACATGAGCCCGCCGGCGGTGACACGCGCGATCGCAATGCTCGAGGATTTGATTGGCACCCGGCTTTTCGTCCGGACAACGCGGACGGTGAAGCTTACCGAGGCCGGCGGGCGCTACCTTGAAGATTGCCGCCGGATCCTTGCAGAGATCGACGAAGCGGAAAAGGCAGCCGCCGGTTCCTACGCCACCCCGACCGGCACCCTTACGGTCACGTCCTCGGTAATTTTCGGCCAGATCTATGTCCTGCCGATTGTCACCGAATATCTCGACAGGAACCCCGCGGTGACGGGGCGAGCGCTCTTTCTGGACCGGGTAACCAATATCGTCGACGAGGGCATCGACGTCGCGATCCGGATCGGCAACCTTCCCGATTCAAGTTATGCCGCGATCCGTGTCGGGACGGTTCGGCGCGTCGTCTGCGGCGCCCCGGCGTATTTCGAAACCCATGGCATCCCGGCAACCCCTGCGGACCTGGTGC
This sequence comes from Sphingomonadales bacterium, assembly GCA_025351405.1. GTDB lineage: Bacteria > Pseudomonadota > Alphaproteobacteria > Sphingomonadales > Sphingomonadaceae > Sandarakinorhabdus. The sequence goes on from JANXVZ010000043.1 coordinate 27,761, forward strand.
GGCACCGGGTCATTGCTGCAACCAGCGCATTTGCCTCGCTGGATTGGCGATTTGGCCGCGACGAAAAGACCATGATCACCGTAAATCCGCGGCTGTATTGCAGCACCTACGAAGCAGTCGTTGCCGCCTCGGTGCAGGGTTGGGGCATCGCACGGCCGCTGTCGTACCAGATCGGCCCGGCGCTCGCTGCGGGCCAACTGCTGACCGTACTCACCGAATATGAGCCTGAACCGCTCCCCATCCATGTCATCCACCCCGAAGGTCGCCGCGCCTCGGCCAAGGTCCGCGCCTTTGTCGACCTGGCCGTCGATCGATTGCGTGCCAATCGGATGATCAACTGAAGAAGCACGGCTAGGACGTCCCAGTTCGATCCCGGATGGGCAATCTGTCGGCCGTGCCCGGCGTGGGTGTCGGCACCGCCCCAAACGCGGCTCGCGCACGGGTGTCCCGGGAAACTCAATAGATACCGGGTACCAGACGATATCGCACCGCCCCGGCGAATTCGCGATAGCGCTCGTCCTGCAGCAGGAAGGCTTCCTCCTCGCGGATGCGCAGCACCTGCGCCACCCAGGCGGCGATATAGACCGCAACATTCATCGCCGAGAAGTTGAGCACGAGAAAGCCGATCTGGGTCAGCATATACCCCGTGTACATCGGGTGGCGGACAAGCTGGTACGGCCCCCCGCGCTTGACGCCGCGATTGGCGGCAATGATTCCAAAGCTGCGATTGAGATAAAGCTTGGCGGCAAAGCTGAGCAACAGCCCGAGGTTCATCAAGGCCAGCCCAAGCCCGACCGGGATGATGTGACGGTCATACTGGGACACCATGAGCGGTAGCCCGGTGCCAAGAAAACCGATGATGATCTGCCATATGCTGAGTGTCGCCGGACCTGATTTGCGTACCAGGATAAGGATGACAGTGGCCATTTCGACGACGACCAGTGGAATATTGCTCGGGTGTCCGGCCAGCGTCGGCATGATCCGCAACAGGAAATATGCCGACAGCATCAGGATCGCCATCCGCTCGGTGATATCGACGAACGTTTCAATCTTCACGGCGTCGGTGTCCCGCACGGATCGGCGATATCGGCGGTGGGATGGATGCTGGGCATGACCGGGGCGGTTATGCCCGATTGCGAATCGCGTGCAACCCGGGTTGCGCCTTTGTAATCGTTTCGGCGGAACAACCCGTGTGGCGGGGCGTTGGCGAGGCACGCCACCGGTCATAGCGCGCCAAATTTCTTGGCGAGCGAGGTATTGCCCGGCCGGCCGGCGTATCGCAGTTCAGGCCTGCGAGGAGCAACCGGGTTTTCCCGGCGTGCTATCCTTGTACGTGCCGGATCAGGTCGTGTCGGCGAAAGCCAGAGTTGGGAGCCGCATGAACGAGCATCGCGCCATTTCCGTCACTGCCGAAGCGGCGCAACCAGCCGCAGCAGGGCGGTCGTGGCGCAGTTGGTTGTGGGTTGCACTGGGCATTGCATTGGCCGGCGGGGTCGCGTGGTGGCTGGTGCAACGCGCCGGCGGGTCCGCCGCCAATGGCCAGCGCGGTCGCCCGCCGACGACGGTCGGCTTGGCGACGGCGAAAACCGCCGACGTTCCCATAAGTATCGACGCGCTCGGGACCGTAACGCCGCTGGTGACCGCCACCGTGCGGCCACAGGTATCGGGGGTGCTCCAGCGTATCGCCTTTACCGAGGGACAGTTGGTCACAAAGGGCCAGTTGCTGGCGGTCATCGATCCGCGTCCGTTCGAAGCCCTGGTCGGCCAGGCGCGGGGCACGCTGGCGCGTGACACGGCGTTGCTGGCCGACGCCAGGCTGTCGCTCTCGCGCTACCAGACGTTGCTCAAGCAGGATTCGATTGCCCGTCAGCAGGTCGATACGCAGGCCGCGCTGGTGCGCCAGCTGCAGGGCACGATTGCTACCGACGAGGCCGCTGTGCGCGCCGCGCAGCTCAATGTCACCTACAGCCGGATCACGGCGCCGGTTGCCGGGCGCGTGGGGCTGCGGCAGGTCGATGCCGGCAACTATATCACCCCCGGCGATGCCAACGGGCTGGTCGTGGTAACCCAGGTGCAGCCGATCGACGTCGCCTTCACCTTGCCCGAGGCGCAGATCAATTTGGTCCGGAAGCGTCAGGCGACGGGCGCCCGGCTGCCTGTGTCGGCGTTCGACAGGGCGCGCACGGCAACAATCGGCAAAGGCGTGTTTTCAACGCTCGACAATAGTGTCGATGTCACGACCGGAACGGTCAAGGCGAAGGCGCGCTTTGCCAATGCTGACAACGCGCTGTTTCCCAACCAGTTCGTCAACGTCAGGCTCGTCGCGGACGTCCTCGCTGATGCGGTGACCATTCCATCGTCGGCGCTGCGCAAGGGACCCAAGGGCGATTTCGTCTTTGTCGTCACCCCGGATCGCACCGCCCAGCTGCGCGTCGTCACCCTGGGGCCGTCGATGGGGCAGGACAACGCCGTGCTCGCTGGGCTCAAGTCCGGGGAAAGGGTCGTGACCGAAGGGGCCGACCGTCTCACAGATGGCGGAAAGGTCATGCTCGCGGGTGACAAGCGGCCGGCCGGCGGCGCGCAAGCCAACGGTCGCCGCCGCCGGGGCAGCGCTGCGTGACGGCGGTTTCCGAGCCGGAGGTCGTTCCGGAATCGACCCGCGTCAATCCATCCAGGCCCTTCATCGAGCGGCCGGTGGCGACATCATTGCTGATGCTGGCGATCGTTCTGGCGGGGATCATCGGCTTTCGCTTCCTGGCGCTGTCGGCGCTGCCGCAGGTCGACTACCCGACCATTCAGGTGACGACGCTGTACCCCGGTGCCAGTCCTGATGTGATGACCGCGACGGTAACGGCACCACTCGAACGCCAGTTCGGCCAGATGGCAGGGTTGAAGCGGATGTCGTCGGTCAGCTCATCAGGGTCCGCGGTGGTGACGCTGCAATTCAGCCTCGATGAAAAGCTCGATGTGGCTGTTCAGGACGTGCAGGCGGCGATCAACGCCGCCAATTCGCTGCTGCCCGCCGATCTGCCGCAGCCGCCGGTCTATGCCAAGGTCAACCCCGCCGATGCTCCCGTGCTGACCTTGGCGGTGACATCGGATACCTTGCCGCTGACCCAGGTGCAGAACATCGCCGATGAACGCCTGGCACAAAAGATTTCGCAGGTTGCAGGGGTCGGCCAGGTAACGCTTGGTGGTGGCCAGCGGCCGGCGGTGCGTATCCAGGTCAACACCCAGGCATTGGCGTCGTACAACATCACGCTCGAAACCCTGCGCAGTGCCATCGCCGCCGCCAACGCCAATGGTGCCAAGGGCAGCTTCGACGGGCCGGCGCGCACCTATGCGATCAATGCAAACGACCAGCTGGTGACCGCGGCCGATTACGCCAACCTGGTCGTGGCGTACCGCAACAACGCCCCGGTGCGGCTGAGCGATGTCTCGCAGATCGTGGACAGTGCCGAGAACGTCCGCCTCGGCGCGACGATGAACCTGGTGCCGGCGATCATCCTCAACGTCCAGCGTCAGCCCGGTGCCAACGTCATCGGAACCGTCGATGCTATCAAGGCGGCGCTGCCCGATCTCGAGGCAGCGCTGCCGGCTGGCGTAAAGGTGACGCTTTTGACCGATCGCACCACCGGCATCCGCGCGTCCGTGCACGATACCGAAGTCGAGCTGCTGTTCGCGGTGTTCCTCGTCGTGGTGGTGATCTTCCTGTTTCTGGGCAGCCCGCAGGCGACATTGATCGCAAGCCTGTCGGTGCCGGTGTCGATTATCGGCACCTTCGGCGTCATGTACATGCTCGGCTACAGCCTCAACAATCTGACCTTGATGGCGCTTGTGATTGCCACCGGGTTCGTCGTCGACGATGCCATTGTCGTCATCGAGAACATCGCGCGCCGGCTGGAGGATGGGGAAACGCCGATGCAGGCCGCCTTCAACGGCGCAGCGCAGATCGGCTTCACCATCATTTCGCTGACCGTATCGCTTATCGCCGTGCTGATCCCGCTGCTCTTCATGGGCGATGTCGTCGGTCGGTTGTTTCGCGAATTCGCGGTAACGCTGGCCGTGACCATCGTCATTTCGGCCATCGTGTCGCTGACGCTTGTGCCGATGCTGTCGGCGCGATGGCTGAAGCCTGAAGCCCAGGTGCGTGAAAACGCGGTCAGCCGTGTCTCCCGGCAGACATTCGACAAGGTTTCGGCCCGCTATGATGCGGCGCTCGGTTGGGTGCTGGCGCGGCAGGGGCTGACGCTGGTGGTCTTCGCCATCACGCTGGCGATCACGGCGCTGCTTTACGTCGTGATTCCCAAGGGGCTGTTTCCGGTCCAGGACACCGGGCAGATCCTCGCAACGACACGCGTTGCGCAATCCGTCTCCTATGTCCGCATGGCGGGATTGCAGCGCGATACCGCGGCGGCATTGCTCGCCGATCCCGATGTCGCGTCGCTAAGCTCGTATATCGGTGTCGATGGCACCAACAATACCCTCAATGCCGGGCGCATGCTGATCAACCTCAAGCCCAAGAACGATCGTACCGGCAACAAGGACGCCCTCATCACCCGCCTGCGCGAACGCGCTGCAAACGTCGCCGGCGTTTCGCTTTATCTCCAGCCGGTGCAGGACCTTACCGTCGATGCCGAAAGCGGTCCGACGCAATATCGCTTCTCGCTGGAAGGCGCCGACATTGCCGAGGTCACCGCCTGGGCCGCAAGGTTGACGGCACGGCTGCAGGGCGTTGCGAAGGTGCGCAACATCGTCTCCGATGTGCAGAATTCGGGGCTTGCGGTGATGGTCGATATCGACCGCGAGACCGCTGGGCGGCTCGGGGTCAACGCCGCCGCTGTCGATGCGGCGCTGTACAATGCCTTTGGCCAGCGCATCATCTCGACGATCTTTACCCAGACCAACCAGTACCGCGTCATCCTTGAAGCGGCGCCGGGGTCGATCGACACGCCCGAACTTCTCGGCAACCTCCACGTCCAGTCGAGTGCCGGCAACCAGACGCCATTATCGACCTTTGCGACCATCCGCGAGATCAGCGTGCCGCTGCAGGTCAACCATGTCGCGCAGTTCCCGGCGACGACAATCGGCTTCGACCTCGCGGCTGGAAGCTCGTTGGGAGGAGCCGTCGATGCGATCAGCGCGGCGGCACGGGACATCAGCATGCCGAGCAGCGTCAGCCTAAACTTCCTTGGCGCCGCCGACGCGTTTCGCGCGTCGCTCGGCAACACGCTGTGGCTCATCCTCGCCGCCATTGTCACCGTCTATATCGTGCTGGGCGTGCTTTATGAGAGCTACATCCACCCGCTCACCATCCTGTCGACGCTGCCCTCGGCGGGGATAGGCGCGCTGCTGGCGCTTATCGTCACCGGCAATTCGCTTGGCGTCATCGGCATCATCGGCATCGTGCTGCTGATCGGCATCGTCAAGAAAAACGCCATCATGATGATCGATTTCGCCATCGATGCCGAGCGCAACCACGGGCTTTCGCCAGTCGAAGCCATCACCCAGGCTGCGTCGTTGCGATTTCGCCCGATCATGATGACGACGCTGGCCGCGTTGTTCGCGGCGCTGCCGCTGATCTTCGGGTCGGGCGAGGGATCGGAACTGCGCCAGCCTCTGGGCCTCGCCATCGCCGGCGGGTTGATCGTCAGCCAGGCCCTGACGTTGTTCACCACGCCGGTGATCTACCTCGCCTTCGACCGCATCGTCGTCCGTCGGCGCGGTCAGGCGAAGCTGCTGCCGGTGCCGGCCGAGTGAGCCTTTCGTCGCCTTTTGTGCGCCGGCCAGTCGGTACCCTGCTGCTGACAATCGGCATTGCGCTGGCCGGGATCACCGCGTTCTTCGCGCTGCCGGTGGCGCCGCTGCCACAGGTCGATTTCCCGACCGTGTCGATCCAGGCGCCGTTGCCGGGCGGCAGCCCGACGACGATGGCGACCAGCGTGGCCAGCCCGCTGGAGCGCCGCCTTGGCACCATCGCCGATGTTTCGGAGATGACCTCGCAGAGCGGCACCGGATCGACCCGCGTGACGCTGCAGTTCAACCTTGGCCGCGACATCAACGGCGCCGCGCGCGATGTGCAGGGGGCGATCAATGCGGCGCGGGCCGACCTGCCGTCGACGCTGAAAAACAATCCGACCTATCGCAAGGTCAACCCGGCCGATGCGCCGATCATGATCCTGGCGCTGACATCGAGGACCCGCACTCCGGCGCAGGTCTATGATGCCGTCTCGAGCATCGTCCAGCAGAAGCTGGCGCAGGTTTCCGGGGTGGGGGACGTCGAACTTGGCGGCGGCTCGCTTCCGGCGGTGCGGGTCGAGCTCAACATGTTCGCGCTCAACCGGCTGGGGATCAGCCTCGACAGCGTTCGCCAGACCATCACCGCGTCGAACGGCAACCGGCCCAAGGGCGCACTCGACGACGGATCCCGGCGCTACCAGATCTATACAAATCCGCAGGACCGCGTGGCATCGGCCTACAGCAATCTCGTCATCGCCTATCGCAATGGCGCCGCCGTGCACCTGAGCGACGTGGCGCGGGTGTATGACGGGCCGGAAGACCGCCGCACATTGGGGTTGTTCAACGGCAGGCCGGCGGTGGTGGCCAGTATCAGCCGCCAGCCCGATGCCAACATCATCGCCACCGCCGATGGGGTGACCGCGTTGCTGCCGGAACTGCGGGCGCAATTGCCCGCCGATATCGAAATGGCGGTCGCGATCGACCGCACCCGCACGATACGCGCCTCGCTTCACGAGGTCGAGATCACGCTGCTTGTCTCGACCCTGCTGGTGGTGCTCGTGGTCAGCATTTTCCTGCGATCGCTGCGCGCCACCATCGTGCCTGCAGTCGCGGTCACCGTGTCGTTGCTCGGCACCTTTGCTATCATGTATGCGCTGGGCTTCAGCCTCAATAACCTGTCGCTCATGGCGCTGACGGTGGCGACGGGCTTTGTCGTCGACGACGCCATCGTCGTGCTGGAAAACATCACCCGCCACATCGAAAAGGGCAAGGGCCGAATGGAGGCAGCGCTGCTCGGTGCGCGCGAAGTCGGCTTCACGGTGTTGACGATCAGCCTGTCGCTGATCGCCGTGTTCATACCGTTGCTCTTCATGGGCGGCATCGTCGGCCGCCTGTTTCGCGAATTCGCCATCACGCTTTCGGCGTCGGTGCTGATTTCGCTGGTGATCTCGCTGACCACGACGCCGATGATATGTGCGTGGCTGCTCGATGACGGCAAGGTCGAGACGCAACCCGGTCGGATCTCGCGGTGGCTGGAAGCCAGCTTCGACCGCATCCAGGATCGCTATGCGCGCAGCCTCGACTGGGCGCTTGGCCATGCAACGCTGGTGATGGTCATCCTTGCGGCGACAGTGGCCTTCAACGTCTATCTGTTCGTCAAGATTCCCAAGGGCTTTTTCCCACAGCAGGAAACTGGGCAATTGCAGGGTGGTCTGCGCGCCGACCAGAGTGTCTCGTTCCAGGCGATGCAAGGTAAGCTGCAGCAGATCATCGATATCGTCCGCAAGGATCCGGCCGTCGACTCGGTGGTCGGCTTTACCGGCGGCGCCCGGGCCGGTGGCGGATTCCTGTCAGCCAGCCTGAAGCGGGACACCAAGGACAAAAGCGCCGACGTCTTGAAGCGCCTTCGCCCCAAGCTGTCCCGCATCACCGGCGTCGGCACGTTCCTCACGCCCGCGCAGGACATCCGGGTTGGCGGACGCCAATCCAATTCGGCGTATCAATACACGTTGAAAAGCGACGACACCGCGTTGCTGACGAAATCGGCACAGGCTCTGACCGCTGCGCTCAAGGCCGATCCGACGCTGACCGACGTCGATTCGGACAGCGTCGAAAACGCCGTGGAGGCATTCGTGACGGTCGATCGCGATGCGGCGTCGCGGCTGGGGGTGACTTCGGCTTCGGTCGATGCTGCGCTGTACAATGCCTTTGGCCAGCGACAGGTGGCAACAATCTACAGCGCGCTCAACCAGTACAAGGTCATCATGGAAGTGGCGCCAGCGGACGCGCAGGGGCCGGACGCATTGCGCGATATCTATGTGCCCTCGACGATCGCGCCGACGGGTGCCGCTGCAGATGGCTTCGGCACCGGCAACGTCGCCGCATCGGGGCTGGCGGCGGCGACCGGCAGCGCGGCTGCGGCGCCGGTCACCGCGGTCAGCGCGGCGGCAGTGACGATGGTGCCGCTGTCCGCGCTTGCAAGCGTGTCGATGGCGTCCAGCCCGAGCTCGGTCAACCATCAGGACGGCGCCCCGGCGACGACCATCTCCTTCAACCTCGCGCCGGGAAGGTCGCTCAGTGACGCCAAGGTGGCCATCGCCGATGCGCAGGCCCGGCTGGCGATTCCCGCCAATGTTCGCGGCAGTTTCCAGGGCACCGCAAAGGTGTTCGAAGATTCGCTGGCAGCGACGCCCTGGCTGGTGCTGGCCGCGATCATCGTCATCTACCTGCTGCTGGGGGTTTTGTATGAAAGCCTGATCCACCCGCTGACGGTGCTGTCGACCTTGCCGTCGGCCGGAGTGGGTGCCGTGCTGGCGCTGCTGCTGTTCAAGACCGAATTCAGCATCATCGCGCTGATCGGGGTTATCCTGCTCATCGGCATCGTCAAGAAAAATGCCATCCTTATCATCGACTTCGCCCTGGAGGCGGAACGAACACGCGGTCTTTCCCCGCACGAAGCAATCCGCGAGGCCTCGTTGTTGCGTTTCAGGCCGATCCTGATGACGACGCTCGCCGCCTTGCTCGGTGCGGTGCCGCTCGCGATCGGCTTCGGCGAAGGATCGGAACTGCGGCAACCGCTGGGCATTGCCATCATCGGGGGGTTGATTGTCAGCCAGATGCTGACGCTGCTCACGACCCCGGTGGTCTATTTGCTGCTCGACCGCTTCCGCAGCCGGCGCCCAAATCCCGCCGCCGCAGCGCTGCAACCCGCCTGAAGGAACCCGGATTGACCCGTTCTCGTCCGCTATTTGCAATCCTGCTTGCGTCGGCGCTGACAGCTTGTGCCGTTGGACCGAATTATGTTCGGCCTAGCGCCGCGACGCCGCCAGCCTTCAAGGAAGGACAAGGCTGGACGCTTGCCATACCAGCCGACGATCGGCCGCGCGGCCCATGGTGGTCGCTGTTCAACGACCCGGTGCTCGACGGACTGATGGCCAGGGTCGAAGTATCCAACCAGAACCTGGCGGCGGCCATCGCTGCCTATGATCAGGCGCGTGCCGTCATCAACGAGCAGCGCACTGCCTATTTCCCCACCGTCCAAGCGACACTGGGGGCGACCAGAACCAAGAACAGTTCCAGCCAGACCATCGCCACCACCGATGCCAACGGCGTGCCGGTGACTCGGTCGGTCGGCGGTCGGGCGGTCAACCAGCTTCGCGCCAATGCCAGCGCCAGCTGGGCGCCCGACGTCTGGGGCAGCGTGCGGCGCAGCGTGGAGGGCGCGCGCGCGACGGCGCAGGCCAGTGCCGCAACCCTCGCCAACGCCCGGCTGTCAGCGCAGGGGGAGCTTGCGACAGCCTACTTTGAGTTGCGCGCCCTCGACGCGCAGGGTGACCTCGTCGCCGCCAGCATCGCCGCCTATGACAAGGCCTTCAAAATCACC
>JANXVZ010000030.1 GCA_025351405.1 Sphingomonadales bacterium
CGATCCCCGGCGCCAGCGTCGCGGCACTGGCCTGGCCGACACCAAAGCCAAGCACGAACGGCACCACGATCGACACCAGCGCGATCAACCCGGTGCCGCGCTGGTTGCGGCTGTCCTTCAGATGCGAAAATTCGAAATCCATGCCGATCTGGAACATCAGCAGCGTCAGCCCCAACTGGCTGAGCACGGTGATCGCCGGCTGCGGCTTGGCCCCGAACAGCGCCACCGACATTTCGGGAAAGAAATGTCCGAACAACGATGGCCCGAGCATCAACCCGGCGACAATCTCGCCGATCACCCCCGGCTGGCCCATCCGCCGGAACACGACGTTCATGGTGCGGGCAGCGCCGATCATGATGATCAACTGCACCAGCACCGAAAACAGCAGCGCCTCGGTGGCGTGGGTGGAGGTTATGGCGGGGGCTGTCATGCGGGATTGCTTGCCAGCGTTGCTGGTTGGCGGCAAGCTGACATCAGCGGAACTTGAAGACGATGACGGCGGTGAGCATCAACAGCAGCACCGACAGGATGCGATAGTTCGCCCACCAGGCAACGCCCTCAAGCTCGGCGGTTTCGGCGCGGAAGAACGACGGGTTCCACAACAGGCTGGCGATGCTTTCGGGTGCCGGCGCCGGGGCCTGCAAGCTGCCGATCACCATGGCGATGCCCGATGCCACCAGCAGGATCGGCGCGACGTACAGGAAGTGCAGTTTCAAACTGCCGGTGACGTTGATGGCGATGAACAGCCCGATGCCGATCACCAGCCCGGTGGCGATGGCAAAGCCGGCACCGCGGCTGTTGGCGCGCGGCCAGAACAGCCCCATCAGGAACACCGTGACGATCGGCGGCGCGGTATAGCTGAGCATGCCTTGCAGATATTGCCAGACCGAGCCGAAGCGTTCGATCTGCGGCGCGATGATCACCGCAACAGCGAGGAAGCCCAACGTCGCCAGCCGCCCGGTCCGGACCAGTCGCTTGCCGTCCATGTCGGGATACCAGTGGCGGGCAAAGTCCATGGTGAACAACGTCGCCGCCGAATTGAAGGTGCTGGCGGTGGCCGACATGATCGCCGCAAGGAACCCCGCCACCACCAGCCCCAGCAACCCGGTCGGCAACAGATCGAACATCAGCGTCGGATAGACGATGTCGGGGTTCTTGAGGTGTGGGTACAGCAAGATGGCGAAGGTGCCGGGCAGCACCATCAGGAACAGCACCGGCAGTTTCAAAAGCCCAGCGAACAGGCTGCCCCAGCGGCCATGATCGAGCGATTTTGCCGACAGCACCCGTTGCACCATGAACTGGTTGGTGCACCAGAAATAGAAGCCCAGAATCGGCACGCCGGTGAGCAGCCCGAGCCATGGCACACTGGGATCATCGATCGGGCGAAACAGTGACAGTTTTTCGGCCGGCACATTGGCGACGACATTGGCCCAGCCGCCGACCTTGTCGAAGGCGAAAAAGCTCAAAACCATGGCGGCGCCGAGCAGGATCACCGCCTGCAACACCTCGGTATACAGTACCGCCTTCAGCCCGCCGACGATGGTATAGACCCCCGCCAGCACCGCCAGCACGATGACCATCGCCCACAACGGCACGCCGGGCACGATCAACGACAGCATCAGCGCCCCGCCATACAGCGTCGCCGCCTTGTCGACGAACACCGAGAGGAAGATCGTCAGCGCCGAAAAATACACCCGCACCGGCCGGCTGTACCGCCGTTCGAGAAACTCGGGCATGGTGTAGACCTTGCTCCTGAGGATGAACGGCAGGAAGAACACGCAGAAAAACACCAGGATGACGGTCGCCATCCATTCGTAATTGTAGACGGCGATGCCGGTGGCATAGGCGGCGCCGGCCAGCCCGATCAGCGTTGACGACGAGATGTTGGAAGCCAGCAGCGACAGCCCGATGACCAGCCAGTTGCTGTCGCGCGATGCGAGGAAGAAGTCGGTGCCGCTGGCCTGCTTGCGCCCGGCCCATAGCCCCAGCGCAATGACGACAAGCGCATAGGCGGCGATGACCGCATAGTCGACGCCCGCGAGGCCGCGCTCGAACCCTGTCATCGTCTCCCCTTCGGATCGGCGTCTGGGCGCCTTTGAACCGCCTCCTGCCTGCCACACCGGCAGCCCTGGCGGCAATCACTGGCGCGACCCTGGGCGATGTATTCGTATGCAAGCGCGCCGCGACGTCGTTAGGATGTCGCCATGACCATTGCCCTGATCGGTGCCGGCTGTTCCGGCTTCACGACCGCCAAGCGCCTTCGCGATGAAGGGCTGGCCTTCGACTGGTTCGAAGCCTCCGATCGCATCGGCGGCAACTGGGCCTTTGAAAACCCCAATGGCATGAGCAGTGCCTATCAATCGCTCCACATCGACACCTCGAAGACGCGGTTGCAGTTCGAGGAGTATCCGGTGCCGGCGGACTGGCCGGATTTTCCGCATCACAGCCTGATCGCGGCTTATTTCAACGCCTATGTCGATCATTTCCGGCTGCGCGAGCTTGTCCGGCTCAACACCGCGGTGACCGCGGTCAAGCGCCGCGCCGACGGCGGCTGGGACGTGACGGCGGCGGGGCAGACGAAGCGTTATGACACCGTGGTCGTCGCCAATGGCCATCACTGGTCGCCGAACCGCCCGGTATGGCCGGGCCATTTCGACGGCAGCATCATCCATGCCCATGACTACAAGACGCCGTTCAAGCCCATCGAGATGGTCGGCAAGAACGTCCTTGTCGTCGGCCTGGGCAACAGCGCGGTCGACATCGCCTCCGAACTCGGCCAGCGGCCGCTGGCGAGGAAGCTGTGGGTCTCGACCCGGCGCGGGGTCTGGGTGCTGCCCAAATATCTGGGTGGCAAACCGGTGGACAAGACCCCGCTGCCGGCATGGATGCCGCCGGGGCTGATGCGCAAGCTGGCGGCGCGCGCCATCATCAAGGCGGTCGGCCGCATGGAGGATTATGGCCTGCCGACCCCGGACCATCGCCCGCTGGAAGCCCATCCGACGGTCAGCTCCGAATTCCTGCTGCGGCTCGGCAACGGCGATATCGGCATCAAACCGGCGATCGAGGCGCTGGAAGGCGCCAATGTCCGTTTCACCGATGGCAGCACCGAAGCCATCGACGTCATCATCACCGCCACCGGCTACAACATCGATTTCCCTTTCCTCGATGCCGCCGATGCCCGTGTGACGGACAATCATATCCCGCTGTTCAAGCGCATGGTGCAGGCGGATCCGGCGCTGCACGGCCTGTGGTTCATGGGGTTGGCGCAGGCGCTGCCGACCCTGGTCAACCTTGCCGAACAACAGGCGAAACTGCTCGCGGCGTACCTTGCCGGGCGATATGCATTGCCCGATGCAGCGACGATGGCGCGGGTCATCGCCGAGGACGAAAAACGCTACCAGGCGCATTATTACGCGTCGCGCCGCCATACCATGCAGGTCAATTTTGAACCCTATGTCGCCGACCTCATGCGCGAGATCGCGGCGGGGGCACGGCGGCTGAAGCAGGCGGCATAGCGGCACGGCCGGTGCGGATTGCAGGCCATCTCGGCAATGTCGCACCCCTGCCGGCGTCGCTGGACGCCCGCCATGCTGCGCTATATCGGTAAAACAGTGGCGATGCGTAAGGCGCCCGATCCTGTTGTGCGAAAGCGTTGTTCCCTGATCAAGTTGCGGCTTTTCGTGTGCTGTCTCGTCTTCGCCGCTCCGGCGCAGGCGGTGTCTCCCGATGATCCGCGCGGTTTGTTGCCGATATCGCGGCCGGGGCTGGTGGCCGGGCCGGGTGGCGGGCAACCCGCCTGCGGGGATATTCCGGCGCGGCCGCTGACGGTCCCCGATCTTGTCGACATCGCGCTGTGCAACAACCCGCAGACCGATATTGCCTGGGCCGGCGTGCGCTCGGCGGCGGCGGGTGTCGGCATCGCACGTTCCGCAGAGCTGCCGAGGCTGGACGCCGCCATCGGGCCATCGCTCAACCGCGTCGATTTTTTCGGGCGGAATGCGCTCCCCGGCAGTGCCGAGGTCGATACCTCGGCTCGGCTGGCGCTGTCGTACCTGCTGTTCGATTTCGGCGGTCGGGCCGCATCGGTGGTGGCGGCGCAGGCCCAGCAGCGGGCGGCGCTGGCGCAGTTTGCCGATGCCGCGCAGGGCGTCGCGCTCAACACCGTCACCGCCTACAACAGCCTTGCCGCCTATCGCGCCGCCGAGACGGCCGCCGAGGCCAGCGTCAAGTTCGCCCGGCAATCGCGTGACCTTGCAGCAGCGCGCCAGAACGCCGGCGTCGCCACCGGTGCGGACCGGTTGCAGGCCGAAACGTCGCTGGCGCAGGCGCAATTGAGCCTCGACCAGGCGCGGGGCAACACCGCAACCGCGGCGGCGCAACTGTCGGTGACGATCGGCTTGCCGCCCATGCGCCACCTCGATCTGGCGCCCTCGCCGCCGTTGCCTGCCGCGACCTTGCTCAAGGACGGTGCCGATGCCCTGATTGCGCAGGCGGAGCGCTTGCGTCCCGATATCGTCGCGGCGCGTGCCGGCATTAGCGCCGCGGACGCCAATGTCCGCGTCGCGCAATCCGCCGGGCTGCCCAGCCTCAGCCTGTCGGCGAGCAACACCATCGGCGCGGTCGATACCGCCTTCAATACCAACTCGGCGAGTGTCGGCGTGTCGCTGTCGGTGCCGATCTTCCAGGGCTTCTACCATCGCTACAATGTCGCCCAGGCGCGCGCGCAGGCCGACTTGGAACGTGCCAGCGCCGAACAGACCCGGCAACAGGCCGGCCTTACGGTGTACAGCAGCTATATCGCCCTCGACACGGCTGTGAAGGCGCTGACCAGTGCGCGGGCGCTGGTGGCCAGCGCCACCGCTTCGGCCGACCTGGCGCAGGGCCGCTATCGCGCCGGGGTGGGGACGTTCACCGATCTGCTCAATGCCCAATCGGCGCAGGCCGGCGCGCGGCAACAGCTGGTGCAAAGCGAATTCAACCTGCGCTCCGCCAATGCCCAACTGGCGCGCGCCGTCGGCGGCATCGGCGAAGCTGTCGATGCGGAACGGCGTTGAGGACAGGGTGGGATGACGGGGTCGCAACTATGAAAAAGCGCTGGCTTGTCCTCATCGTCATCGCGGTTGCCGCTGTCGGCTGGTTTGGCTGGCGCGCGCTCAACCCGCCGCCCAAGGTCGACCCGTACAAGACCGTGGTGCTCGATCGCGGCGACCTGTCGGAAGAAATCACCGCCAACGGCGTCATCAACCCGGTGCGCGTCGTCAGCGTCGGCACCCAGGTGTCGGGAACCGTGTCGGCGCTTTACGCCGATTTCAACCAGCGGGTGAAACAGGGCGATATCCTGTTGCGCATCGACCCATCCGTGTACCAGGCGCGTCTCGCGGCGAGCGAGGCCGGCCTTGCCAATGTCCGCGCCACGGCGGCGCTCCAGGCCGCCAACGCCCGGCGCGCCGGGCAACTGGTGGCCCAGGATTACATCAGCCGGCAAGACTATGAAACGACGCTGGCGGCGTCGAAAAGCGCCGCGGCGCAGGTGGCCCAGGCATCGGCGCAGATCGCGCAGGACCGTACCAACCTCGGCTACACCGTCATCAGATCGCCGGTATCGGGGGTCATCATCAGCCGGCTGATCGATATCGGCCAGACCGTGGCAGCGTCGTTCACCACCCCGACATTGTTCCAGATCGCGCGGGACCTGACCCAGATGCAGATCGAGGCAGCGGTCGCCGAAGCCGATGTCGCCAAGGTGCAAAAGGGCCAGGCGGTCGATTTTACCGTCGATGCCTATGGCACCCGCAAGTTCACCGGCGCGGTGGCACAGATCCGCCTCAATCCGACGACGCAGCAAAATGTCGTGACCTATACCGTGATCGTTTCGGTCGCCAATCCCGATGGCGCGCTGTTGCCCGGGATGACCGCCAACGCCAGCTTCCGGGTGGCGGAACTGAAGAACGCCCTCCTCATCCCCAATGCCGCGCTCAGCTTCAAGCCCGAGGGCTACAAGCCAGCGCGCCGCGCCGGCAACGCGCCGCGTGACCCCGATGAAGTCACGGTGTTCGCGCTGGTCGCGGGCAAGCCGCAGCCGCGCGCCATCAAGCTGGGGGCATCCGACGCCGAAATGAGCGAGGTGCTTTCGGGCCCGCTGAAGGCCGGTGACACGGTCATCACCGGCCTCACCACGGTTGCCAAGGCCAAGGGCGGCATTTTTTCCGGCCCGCCCGATGGCCGCAAGAAGCCGGCGGAGACCGACAAGCCCGCCGCGAGGCCACCCAGCGCGCCCAAGGCCGAAGCGCAATAATGCCGCCGCTCCTCGCACTCGACGCCGTCGTCAAGGACTATGCCTCCGAAGCAGGGACCTTCCGCGCCCTCCACGGTGTCAGCGTCGAAGTGCAAAAGGGCGAGTTCATGGCGATCATGGGGCCATCGGGCTCGGGAAAGTCGACGCTGATGAACATCATCGGCTGCCTCGATACGCCAACCACCGGCACCTACCGCTTCGAGGGCACCGACACGGCGACGCTGTCGGAGGGCGCGCTGGCAAAGCTGCGCAACGCCGGGATCGGTTTCATCTTCCAGCAATTCAACCTGCTGCCACGGCTGTCGGCACTCGCCAATGTCGCGCTGCCGATGGTCTATTCCGGGGTGGCGAGCGGCGAGCGCAATGCCCGGGCGCAGGCGCTGCTCGCCAGCGTCGGCCTTGCCGACAAGCCGCGCTCGCGGCCCAGCCAGCTTTCAGGCGGCCAGCAGCAGCGGGTGGCGGTGGCACGGTCGCTGGCAAACAATCCCCAGTTGCTGCTGGCCGATGAGCCGACCGGCGCGCTCGACACCCGCACCGGCGTCGAAGTGCTCGGGCTGTTCCGGGCGTTGAACGAGCAGAAGGGCGTCACCGTCGTCATCGTCACCCACGACCCCGAAGTGGCGCGCGCCACCAATCGCGTCGTCCGCATCCAGGACGGCCTGGTGTTCTACGACGGCCCGCCGACGGAAGCCGCGCTGTACGGCCATGCCGAGGCGACGGCATGATCTACACCATGCTCATCGAGGCGTGGTCGGCGCTCGTCGCCAATCGCCTGCGTTCGGCGCTGACCATGCTCGGCATGATCATCGGGGTCGCCGCCGTCATCCTCATGCTCGCCATCGGCGGCGGTGTGCAGAAACAGGTGTCCGACGCGGTCTCCGGCCTCGGCTCGAACATGCTCATCGTCACGGCCGGCAGCGGCCGGCAGGGGCCGTTGTCGGGCGGCGCCGGCACCGGCGCCAGCCTCAGGATCGAGGACGCCGATGCCATTGCCAAGATCGACAACGTCGCCGCCGTCGCGCCCTCCACCAGCCTGGCCGCGCAGGTCGTGGCCGGCCCCGTCAATTGGGCAACGCAGGTCACCGGCACCGTCCCCGGCTATTTCACCGTCAACGCGTGGCCCGCGGGCGATGGCCGCCTGTTCACCGATCGCGAGGACCGCGCCGGTGCGCGCGTTGCGGTGCTCGGCCAGACGGTGGCCGACAAACTGTTCGGCGCCAACGATCCGATGGGCCAGACGGTGCGGATCAAGGGCGTCAGTTTCACCGTCGTCGGGTTGCTCGAACATCGCGGCCAGGGGTTCGGCGGGCAGGACCGTGACGATGTCATCGTCGTGCCGCTGACCAGCGCGCTGCGGCTGTTGCAGGGCAACGCCATCCGTCGTTCCATCCGCATCATATCGGTGGGTGTCGCCAGCGCCGCTGCCCTCGACCAGGTGACCGACGACATTGCCACCCTGCTGCGCCGCCTCCACCGCCTGCGCGCCGCGGACCAGGATGATTTTTCGGTCGCCAACCTGACCGCGATCACCGACACGTTATCGACGACGACCGCCGCCATCTCGTTGCTGCTCGCCGCCATCGGCTCGATCTCGCTGGTTGTCGGCGGCATCGGCATCATGAACATCATGCTGGTCAGCGTCACCGAACGCACCCGCGAAATCGGCATCCGCATGGCGATCGGCGCATCCCGCGCCGCCGTGCGCCTGCAATTCCTGCTCGAAGCGCTGATGCTGTCGCTGATCGGCTGCGGCATCGGTGTCGCTGTCGGTACGGGGCTGGCGATGCTGGCTGGTCGCTTCATCGGTTTCGATACGGCGGTTACCGTCTTTGCCGTCGTCGTGGCGTTCGCGGTATCGGCGTCGATCGGCATATTCTTCGGCTGGTGGCCGGCGACGCGCGCGGCCAGGCTCAGCCCCATCGAGGCACTGCGCAGCTGAACCGCCGCGTCAGCGTGCGTCCGGCAGCGTTCGCCCCGCCGAAACCCGCCACAGGAACCGCCCCCACAGCAACCCCGCCGACAGCAGGCTGGCGACGATGATCGCCCAGATGATTCCCATCACGCCCAGGCCGAGCGTGATCGCGAACACATACCCCAGCGGCATCATCACCAGCAGATAGCTGGTGAAATGCGTGAAGGTCGGCATCCACACATCGGATTGGGCCCGCAGGGACTGTGCGCCGACGACCTGCAGGCCATCGGCAACAAAGAACAGGCACGACAGCAACAGTGCCGACGCCGCCACCGCCTGCACCGCCGGGTCACCGGTATAACCCTCGGCGATCAGGCGGTTGCCAACCCCGACGATGGCGCAGATCGCCAGCGTGACGGCCACGGTCGTCGAAAACCCCAGCCTGGCGGCGCGCTTCACCCCATCGGCGTTGCGTGCGCCATGGGCACGGCCGACGAACACCCCCGTCGCCGTCGCCAGCCCCAATGGCACCATGAAAATCAGCGCCGCGACGTTGAGGACGATTGCCCAGCTCGCCACCGCCAGCGCGCCAAGCCAGCCGGCGATGATCGACATGGCGGCAAACGACGCCGTTTCGACAAAATAGCTCATCGAAGCGGCGTAGCCGATGCGGCGCATTTCGGCGGCGGCGGCCGGATCGGGCGGTGCCTTGCTGAACACGCCCAGCGGCCGCGATTCGCGCCACAGCCCGATGAGAACCCAGACGAACACCAGCAGCGCCGTCCGCGACACGAACGTCGCCCAGCCGCTTGCAACGGCGCCTTCGACCGGGAAACCGCTGTGCCCCGGCACCAGCCACAGGTTGAGCCCCAGGTTGACGGCGTTGGCGCCCCACATGGCGATCATGCCCGGCACCGCGCGGCCATGCGCCTCCAGCCAGAACACCCCGGCATCGGCGATGAGAATCGGCAGCAGCGAAAGCGCCAGCACCTGCAGAACCGGCGTCGCACCATCGGCGAGCGATGTTTCCAGCCCGATGTGGTGCATGAACGGCCCACCGAGGCCCGCCAGCACGGCGGCGGCAACGATGCCGATCCAGAAGGCATAGGCGATGCCGCGCCGCAGGATCGCGCCGGTATCGGCGGCGCGACCTTCGCCAATGGCCTGACTGGTCAGCACCTGGATACCCGACAACAGCCCGATCGACGTGGTCAACACCACGCCGGTCGGGGCCCAGCCGAGCGCCTGGTAACCGAGCTCGACCGAGCTGTGCTGGCCCACGACGACCGCGTCGACAAGCCCCATCGCCATGATGCCGAGGCGCGACACCACCACCGGCGCCGCCAGCTTCAGCAGCGAACCCAGCGCGAGGGGCAGGTCTCGAGGGGCGGTGCCCCGGTGCATGGCATGGTCCTTGGGCCAGAAAACAGCCGGACCCTCTAGGAGGCTGGCGGCGGATGGGCAAGCGCGAGGGACGGGTGCCGGGGGCGGGCGAAGGCCAGGCCGAGGGCGGGCGAGGGCAAGGCCCAGGGCGGGCGAGGGCGAAGCATCGGGCATTTGGGCGACTGAAGAAAAGCTTTGCGCGCCCCTGCTTGCCGCGCTGCAACGCGCAGGTTACGTGAACGTCAACCATCTCCGATGAAAGCGCCCGCATGACCAACCCGCTGTTCCGCCCGTTCACGCTGAAGGGTCTCACCCTCCCCAACCGCATCGTCATGGCGCCGATGACCCGCAGCTTCTCGCCGGGCGGCATTCCGGGCGACGATGTCGCGGCCTATTACCGCCGCCGTGCCGAAGGCGCCGTCGGCCTGATCATCACCGAGGGCACGGGCGTGGAGCGGACCGGCGCCACCAACGACCCCAATGTCCCCAATTTCTACGGCGATGCGCTGCCGGGCTGGGGCAAGGTTGTCGTCGAAACCCATGCCGGCCAGGGCCTCATCGCCCCGCAGCTCTGGCACGTCGGCGCCGCCGTCAACCATGCCAACCCGACGCCGCCCGCCCAGGAATCACCCTCCGGCCTGTTCAAGCCCGGCAAACCGTTCGGCCATGCCATGAGCGAAAACGACGTCGCCGATGCCATCGCTGCCTTTGCGCGTGCCGCTGCCGATGCCAAGCGGCTCGGTTTCGACGCCGTCGAATTGCATGGCGCCCATGGCTACCTCATCGACCAGTTCTTCTGGACCGGCACCAACGCCCGGGAAGACGCCTGGAACGGACCGACGATTGCCGATCGCGGGCGCTTCGCCGCGGAAATCCTCAAGGCCGTGCGCGCCGCCGTCGGCCCTGACTTCCCGGTCATCATTCGCATATCGCAGTGGAAGCAGCAGGATTTTGCCTTCCGCGTCGCCACCACCCCCGACGAGATGACCGAATGGCTGGCACCGCTGGTCGATGCCGGTGCCGATGTGCTGCATTGCTCGCAGCGGCGCTTCTGGGAGCCTGAATTTGCCGAGATCGACGGCGACAACGGTTTGAACTTCGCCGGCTGGGCCAAGAAGTTGACCGGCGTGCCGACCATTACGGTGGGCAGCGTCGGCCTGTCGGGTGAATTCATCGCCGGCTTCGGCGGCGAAAAGTCGGAGCCTGCCAGCCTCGATGGCCTGCTCGAACGACTGGAAAAGGGCGAATTCGATCTCGTCGGTGTCGGCCGTGCGCTGATTGTCGATCCCGACTGGGCGCTCAAGGTGCGCGATGGGCGCATGGGCGAGCTGCGGGACTTCGACCGCGCGGCGCTGGCAACCCTGGTCTAGCGATCGGCTCTCCAAAGGGCGCGTGCCCTTTTGGAGAGCGGTTCGTCAGGTCGGGGACACGGCGGCATGACGATTTTAATGGTGCCACCGCCAACCCTGCCTACACTGTCTCCATGTCCGAACCCGTCTTGCGTCCCAAGGACGCCGCCACCCTGCTTGTCATCCGCCGTGATGGACCCGTGCCGCGCATCTTGATGGGGCGGCGGGTGCGTGGCCACGCCTTCATGCCGGACAAATGGGTGTTTCCGGGTGGGCGCATCCACCCGTCGGACTTTCGCGTGCCGGTGGCATCGGGGCTGCACCCGGTGGCTGAAATGGCGCTGGTGCGGACGTGCGCCCCCGAACGCGGGTCTCAACGCGCACGGGCGCTGGCGCTGACCGCCATCCGCGAGACCTTCGAGGAAACCGGGCTCATCCTCGGTCGGCTCGGAGAAGGCCGTGTATCCGCCGCCAGCGAATGGCGCGATTTTCTCGCCACCGGGCACCTGCCCGATCTGGCGCCGTTGCGCCTCGTTGCCCGCGCCATCACGCCGCCGGCGCGAACCCGCCGCTTCGATGCGCGTTTTTTCAGCGTCGATGCACGGCACCTCGCCAGCCTCGACCCCGGGGCGGGCAGTGGAGAACTCGACGAGATTGCCTGGTTCGACTGGGAAGCCGCCGCGGCGCTCGACCTGCCCAGCATTACCCGTGCCATCCTGGCAGAAGTGGCGGCCCGGGGCGACGACGACAGCCGCGCCATTCCCTTCCATCGCTTCGACCGTGGCAAGCACCGCCTGCTGACAGTGTAAAGACGCCGGTCTGGCGATGGGGTGCATGTGGCCAGCGACCGCAGTCGATGGCAACAAGGCCAGCATCGACGTTTGGGCAACAAGCCCGTCGCTATAAAGAAAATGTTAAATCTGCGTGGCAATCCGGCAACAACGGCAGGAAGTCGTCAGCAGCGGCAGATTGTCGCCTAGCAACCGGCGCTTCGGGATGACTTTTGTGGCGCCAACCACCCAGATCATTCCGAAACTGCAATAGGGACTTGTTAAATGCGTAGTGTTTTGTCTTTGCGCTCGGCCATGCTTCGCGCCACCGTTCTTTCCGGCGCCGCCTTGATCGCCTTTGGTGCTGCACAGCCGGCGATCGCTGCCGCTGCCGATGCTGCCGCTGCAGATACCGCCGCCGATGCCGGCAATGCCGAGGCGATCGTCGTCACCGGGTCGCGCATTCCCCGCGCCGGCTTTGACACCGTCCAGCCTGCGGTGGTGCTCGGCGCGCCGGAAATTGCGGCGCGTGGCTATACCAACATTGCCCAGGCGCTGCAGGAATTGCCGGCGTTTGGCCCGCCGGGCGCAAGTCCGGTCGGTTCACAGTCCAATTTCGGCGCCGGCCAGAGCTTTGTCGATTTCTTCTCGCTCGGCAGCCAGCGGACGCTGACCCTCGTCAACGGCCGCCGCTTCGTCTCGTCGAACACCGCCTCGATCTTCGGGCCGACCGACGCCGGCAGCCAGGTCGATTTCAACACGATTCCGACGCTGCTTGTCGACCGGGTGGAAACCATCGCCGTCGGCGGCGCGCCGATCTATGGGTCGGATGCCATCGCCGGTACGGTCAACATCATCCTCAAGAAAAGCTATGACGGGATTGCGCTCGACGCCCAGACCGGGCTGTCGCAAGCCGGCGACGGCGGCGAGTTCCGCCTTTCGGGCATCGCCGGCCGCAAATTCGCCGATGGGCGCGGCAGCATCGTGGTTTCAGCGGAATATAACCGCACCACCGGCATCCCCACCTCGGATCGCTTCCTGACCGGCGGCGATGGCCCGTTCTTCACCACAGCGAGCGATGAAGGCGCAACCTACGCCCAGCAGCTTTACTACAAGCATCGCTACAATGTGTTCACCAACACCGGCACGCCGCTGGTGGCGGATTCGATTCCGGAATTCGCCGGGGTGACCAACGCCCAGGGCCAGGTGCTGACCTTCGATCTCAATGGCCGGCTGGTGCCGCTCGATTTCGGAACCCGCACCGGCAGCCTGATCGAAAGTTCCGGCGGCAACGGCTTCAACATCGCCGATTACGGCAATTTGCTTACCAGCTCGGAGCGCTATCTGGGCACGGTCCAGGCCAATTATGAAGTCAACGACCACATCACCCTGTTCGGCGAAGGCTGGTATTCGCACAGCTCCGCGACCAACCTGCGCGACCAGCCGGTCTACAACACCACGTTGTTCGGGCCGACCGGGTCGACCGACGGCGA
Organism: Sphingomonadales bacterium; assembly: GCA_025351405.1. Lineage (GTDB taxonomy): Bacteria > Pseudomonadota > Alphaproteobacteria > Sphingomonadales > Sphingomonadaceae > Sandarakinorhabdus. The sequence continues at coordinate 13,203 of JANXVZ010000030.1, forward strand.
TATCGTCATCAACATCAACAACCCTTTCCTGAACGCCGCCGATCGCGCCATCATCCAGTCCAATATCGGCGAGTCCAACACCTTTGAACTGACCCGCGCCAACACCGATCTGTCGTCGGGCAGCGGCACGTCGGTCGTCGAACTTTACCGCCTTGTCGGCGGGGCACGCGGCGATTTCGAACTTGGGTCGCGCAAGGTCACCTATGAAGTGTCCGCCAACTACGGCAGTTCGACAACGCGTTCATCGAGCCGCGAACTCATCCAGAAGAACTTCCTCAACGCCGTCGATGCCGTCACCGATGCCAACGGCAACATCGTCTGCCGCCCCGGCTATACCAGTGCCACGATCGCGTCGGTCAATTCGGCGTGCGCACCGCTCAACCTGTTCGGGCTGGGCCAGCGCAGCCAGGCCGCGCTCGATTATGTCACGGCCATCGCCCACCCGGTGTCGAAGGACACCCAGCTCGTCCTCAATGCCAACCTGCAGAGCACGCTGTTCCGCCTGCCGGCTGGCGACCTCGGCTTTTCCATCGGCTATGAGCATCGCCGCGAATCGACCAGCTTCGACCCCGGCGCCTTCTTCCGCGGTGAAGCCAATGGCGATGGCACCTACACGCAATATGGCCGGTCGATCCCGATCGATCCGATTTCCGGATCGTTCAACACCAACGAAGTCTTTGGCGAAGTTCGCGTCCCGATCATCTCGCCGGACATGAACCTGCCGCTGCTGTACCGGATCGAGCTGGAAGGGGCAGCCCGCTATGTCCATAACTCGCTTTCGGGCGGCGACCTGACGTGGACCGCCGGCGGCAAATACCAGCCGGTCGAAGACCTGGTGCTGCGCGGCAACTACACCCGCGCCATCCGTTCCCCGGCGATTACCGAAGCCTTCAATCCCACCTCGCGGATTTTCGACAGCGGCAAGGATCCGTGCGACGCCCGCTATGTCAACGCCGGCCCCAACCCGGCCAACCGCGCCGCCAATTGCGCCGCGGCGGGCATCGCCCAGCCTTTCCAGTCGAATTATTCGGACTTCACGATTCCGGCAACGGTATCCGGCAACCCCGGGCTGACCAACGAAAAGGCCTATAGCTTCACCGTCGGCGCCGTGATCCGGCCGCGCTTCATCCCCGGGCTGACGGTGTCGGTCGACTATATCAACATCAAGCTGCGCAATGCCATCGTGTCGCTGAGCGGCGATGACATCCTCAACGCCTGCTACGATCGCACGGGCGCCGCGAACAGCTTCTGCAGCCTGTTCACCCGCGATGCCGGTGGCCAGCTGACCTTCATCAAGGAAGGCTATTACAACGCCGCCAAGCGTGATTTTGCCGGGATCAGCACCGAAGTCGCCTATCGCCTCGGCCTCGATCGCCTGGGCCTTGGTGCCAACGCCGGCAACCTTGGCCTGTCGGTCAACTATTTCTATGTCGACAAGCTGGTCAGCCAGACCGGCACCGGTGACCAGAACCTCATTGCCGGCGGCATCGGCAATCCCAAGCATTCATTCACCGCCAACGTCAATTACGACAATGGCGGGTTGAGCTCGCTGGTGCAGGTCCAGTACACCGGCGCATCCAAAATCGACCCCAATGCCGCCCCGACCGATTACCAATACCCGCGGCTGGCGCCCTTTGTCGTCGTCAACAGCTCGATCGGCTATGAAACCAAAAGCGGTTATTCGATGCGCTTGATCGTCGACAACCTGTTCGATGTGAAGCCGCCGTTCCCGTCGCCTGCCGGCGGCGGCACCGTGACCTATTATTCCGGTATCCTGGGGCGTTACTTCCGCATCCAGGCCGGGGTGAAGTTCAAATAGGCAACAAGCCGGGCAAAAAAGACCTTTACGGCGGCGTCACTTCGACCAGCAGCTTGCCGAAGTTGCCGCCGCTGTAGAGGTCCTTGACCGCCGTCGCGGCGTTTTCAAGACCGGGCCGGATGTCCTGCCGGGTCTTCAGCTTGCCCTCCATCATCCAGCCGAGCATGGCCTGGCCGCTTTCGGCGAAGCGGGCGGCAAAGTCGGTGACGATGAAGCCGCGGATGCTCAACCGGCGCATCAGGATCATCGTCCAGAAGCCGGGTGGCTCGGTCGGGGTGGTGGCGTTGTAGCTGGAGATCATGCCGCACAGCGGGATGCGGCCGAACAGCTTCATGCGCTTGAGCACTTCGACCATGATCGGCCCGCCGACCTGCTCGAAATTGATATCGACACCGTCGGGCGCAAGGCGATCGAGCGCGGCGCCGACGTCTTCGTTCTTGTAGTCGATGGCGGCATCGAAGCCCAACGTCTCGACGACATAATCGCACTTGGCCTTGCCGCCGGCGATGCCGATGACGCGGCACCCCATGATCTTGCCGATCTGGCCGACGATCTGCCCGACGCCGCCAGCGGCCGCCGACACCACCAGGGTTTCGCCGGGCTTGGGCTGGCCGATGTCGAGCAGGCCAAAATACGCCGTCGGGCCGACAAGCCCCAGTGTGCCAAAGGCTTCAGCGAGCGGGATGCCGGGAATTTCGGGGAGGCGCGACAAGCCGGTGCCGTCGGTCACCATGATATCGGCCCATTCGCCGAGCCCGGCATAAAGTTCGCCCGGATTGACCCCGGCCTTGCGGCTTTCGACCACCCGCCCGCAGACGCCGCCGCGCATCGGCGCGCCAACGCCGACCGGCGGCATGTACTGCTCCTGGTCGCTCATCCAGATGCGGTTGGTCGGATCGAGCGACAGGTACGTCACGCGCAGGCTGAACTGGCCCTCGTGCAGATCGGGCAGGGTTTCGGCGCCATAGGCCAGGTCACCATCGGCGATATCGCCAACAGGGCGCTTCGCCAGCCGCCAGACGTGTCGTTCGGTCATCGTGTGTCTCCCCTGGTGATGATGTCTGTGGCTTGGTCCACTGTTGCGGGCTGGCGGCGTCCTGTCGGATCAAACGCTAGAAAGTTGTCGAGCGCCGCGATAGCTTGTGGTTCTGCGAGGGTGGGGGCGTTGCCGACATTCGGCACCTCGACACACACCATGCCGGGCACCAAGGCCGCCATACGCGCCACGATCGCCGGCGTCAGCACATCGGAACGGCTGCCGCGCAGGCTGAGCACGGGCAGCCCCGCGAGCCCACCGAGGGTTCCCCACAGATCGGTGCCGGCATCGCGGCCGGGCAGGCGAAACGGTTCGGCGATGCGCGGATCATAGTCGAAATTGATGCGTCCCGAGGGGCTCAACCGGCACAGGCGCTTGGCAAAGGCCAGCCAGTCGGGCAGCGACCAATCGGGGTAGACATCGTGGTTGCGCGCGCGCAGGTCGCGCGCCGCGTGCAGCCATGTCGGCCAGTTGCCGCCGCGCCCGACATTGGCACGCAGGCGCCCCAGCCCCGCCGGCGCAATTTCCGGGCCGATGTCGTTGAGCACGATGCCGGCCAGTCGATCGCGGTGGCTGGTGGCGAGCTGCAGTGCCAGCTGGCCGCCGACCGATGTGCCGATGGCGACGAACCGGGTCAGTTTTGCCGCTTCGATGAGCAGGCGCAGGTCATGCATGTAGGTCAGCGGCATATAGCTCAGCGAATCCTTGGCCCAGGCCGATTCGCCGCGGCCGCGCAGGTCCGGTGCCACCAGCCGCCAATCGGGCAGGCGCGTCGCCAGCGCCTCGAAATCGGCGGCGGTGCGGGTCAGGCCGGGCAGGCAGAGCAGGGCCGGCCGCTCGCTGGCCGTATCGGGACGCCAGTCGCGATAGTGAAGGCGCAGGCTGTCGCCCGACCAGAACCAGCCATCGGCCCATGCGCGGGCGCCGGGCGCACGCGGGGCGGCCCTGCCGGCATCGCCATCTGTCGGCGCGCGTGTCATCGGCTCGGCCATTGCGTGTGCGCTCGTCCCCGCCGCCTGGTTGTTTTGACTCTGACTCAGTTGCAGCGTTATAAGTGCCGCCTGATCCTGGGGGATAAGGAAGATAACCGACGGTGGCAACGCGCGCACTTGATTCCCGTATCGAAGCTGCAACACCCGCCAAGCCGGATGGCCGGACCGATGCGCGCGCCCGCCGCTACGACCCGGCAGAGACCCGGCAGCGTGTGCTGGCGGCGGCGCAGATGCTGTTTTCCACCAAGGGTTTCGGCGGCACCGGCACAGCCGATATCGCGCGTGAGGCCGATGTGTCGGAAGGCTCCATCTTCTATCACTTCGGCTCCAAGAAGGCGCTGCTTGCCGAACTGGGCGCGCGCTATGGCGAACAGATGATCGCGGCGATGGAGCAGGGGGAAGCGCTTGAAGACCTGGAACCCGGCGTCATCATCCCCCGGATCTTTGCCTTTGCCCGCGCCAACAGCCTGTGGGAAGGCGTGACCGGCAGCAAATGCGATGTCGGCGTGCCCGCCGTCGTCAAGAACCCCGAGGCGGAGCCTTTTTTCCTCGCCGCAAAGGCAGCAACGACCGCCTGGATCGAGCGCCAGATGCGCGCCTCGATGGCCAAGCGCGGTATCTCCGGGGTCGATGTGCCGCTGGCGGCGTCGTTTACCCACCATGTCGTCGGTGACGCCATCGAGGAAATCATGGTCGCCGAAACCGACGACCAGCGCCGGCGCATCGAAGCCGAGACCGTGCGTTTCGTGCGCGCGGCGTGTCTTTTTCCGACCGCCTGACCCGACGTTGACCGGTTTTCGCCCGGAAAGGGCGATACTCGAACTCGGTGACGCGTTTTACGACGTTGTTGCCGCCGCCGCGTTCCCGCAGGCCATCCTGCGCTTCCGCAACGATCGCGCTGCTGCGCAAATCGGCCTCGATACGCTTTCCGACGCCGATTGGACGCGGCACTTCGGCCGTTTCGAAATGCTGCCCGGCAGCCTCGATGCGCCGCTGGCGCTGCGGTACCATGGCCATCAGTTCCGCACCTATAACCCTGACCTTGGCGATGGCCGCGGCTTCCTGTTCGCGCAATGCCGGGACACGGGCGGGCGCCTCATGGATCTCGGCACCAAGGGTTCGGGCCAGACGCCGTGGAGCCGTGCCGGGGATGGCCGGCTGACACTCAAGGGTGCCGTCCGCGAGATCCTCGCCACCGAAATGCTCGAAGCGCTGGGGGTCGCCACCTCGCGGACGCTGTCGGTCATCGAAACCGGCGAGGCACTCGACCGCAACGACGAACCATCGCCCACACGCGGTGCCGTGCTGGTGCGGCTCAACCACAGCCACCTCCGTTATGGCAGCTTCCAGCGGCAGGCGTATCTGAAGGATGCGGATGCGCTGTCCCGCCTTGTCGATTACGCCCTGCGCCATTTCGTCGACGCCGACCCCGGCGAGCACCCCGCTGCCACCCTTCTCGACCATGCCGTCACCACCGGCGCCGCCATGGCCGCCCAGTTCATGGCCGCGGGCTTTGTCCATGGCGTGCTCAACACCGACAACATCAACATCACCGGCGAAAGCTTCGATTATGGCCCCTGGCGCTTTGCCCCCGCCTGGAATGCGGATTTTACCGCCGCCTATTTCGACCATCACGGGCTCTACAGCTTTGGCCGCCAGGCCGAGGCGTTGCAGTGGAACGCCTATCAGCTTGCCGGCGCGCTGCGGCTTGTCGCGCCCCTGGAAGCGTTGAAGCCGCCGCTGGAGGCCTATCCGGAGCGCTACCAGGCGGCGCTGGTCAAGGCCATGCTGCGCCGGCTGGGGGTTACGCCGCGCGGCGAAGGCGATCTGGCGCTGGTGCAGTCAATTGAGGCAGCGCTGACCCAGACGCAGATGCCGCCCGATCGTTTCTGGTTCGATTGGCGCGGCGGTGCTCTGCGCAGCCCCGCATCGCTCTACGACGGCGACGCGTTTACCAGCTTCCGCGCTGCCGTCGCGCCCTATGCCGGGGCGGCGCCGGCGCACGCCTATTGGTCAGACGCTGCCCCCTGCACCATGTTGATCGACGAAGTCGAGGCTATCTGGGCGGCGATTGCCGACGCCGACGACTGGGGGCCATTGGAGGCCAAGGTCGCCGCCATCCGCCGCATGGGCGCGGCCCACGAAATCTGACTCGGGAACACCCTAGTATTGCGGCGCAGTACCGGGCGGCATCGCGGCGATATAGGCCCGAACCAGCGCGACACCTTCGGCATGGGGCAGGCTGCGGCCGAATTGCGGCATCATCACGCCGGGCTCGTTCGACGCCATGCGGTGGACGATGATCGAGGCATCGGGGTCGCCCGGCACAATGGCGAAACTCAACCCGCCGGAGCCGCGTCCCGCCGCGACGGGGCGCTTGAAGATACCCTGTGCGGCGGCGCCGGTTTCCGAAAATCGCAAGTACAGCCCGGAATTCGACGCCAGCCCGCTACGGCTGTGGCAATGGCCGCAATTGACGTCGAGATACGCCCGGGCGCGGTCCGCCACCGGCGCACTGCCATCGTCCCAGCGTGGCAGGCGCGGCGGCTCTGCCGGCAGCCCGGCGAGGCGACCCAGCGCCGCCCATTCGGCAAGCTGGTGCCCGTCGTTGAGGTTGCCGGCAGTCGGCCCGATGGGGGTGACATCGCCGCCCTGCTGGTGGCATTGCTTGCACTGGTTGGTGTTGGGCACGGCATAGTCGATGGTCCGGGACCTGCCGGTGGCGTCGATGAAGTCGACCGCGACACGGCTGCCGGCGCGTTTGAGCAGCGCCTCGGTCTGGCCGGCATTCCAGACATAGGACAGCGGCACCCAGCCCGTGGCCCTGCGCACCAGCAACCGGGTTTCGATGAAACGCACATCGGCATCGGGACGGCGGAAATCGGCAGGGTAGGCGAAGGTCTTCACCAGCGCGGTGCCGATGGGAAAATCCAGCACCCCGGCGGCTGTATACTGTGCGGACGTTCCGGCGGGCAGGAAGGCAAAGCGGAACTTTTCGGCATAATCGCTGAACAACGGGGTGTTGAGCGTATAGCGCGTTACGCCCGGGGCCGGTTGGCGGGCGCCCCTGTCGACGAACAGGCGATAGGCAGACAGCGTTGGCGCGGGGGTTTCGTCGACCAGGCGTGCTGCGTCGACCATCGGTGGCGGGGCGGCGGAAATCGTCAGCAATGCGGCCAGGAGGACCGGCAACCGCCTCATCGCGCCGCCGTCCTCGCCGCCCGCGCTTCCTGCGCCGCCGGCAGCACCACCAGCGGCGGCTCGGGCAGGGTCGCCGTCGCCTTGGCGGCCAGCGCCGGTTGCGCCGCTGTCGGCGGTGCGCCCTGCATCTTCAGGTTCAGGTTGACCATCGGGCCGTCGCTGACCATCACGCCGGCATCGGCGGTCGCGCCGCCGCCGCCCGGGATGGTATAGCCGGTCACCCCGTCCCACATCACCGGCGGCAAGGTGCCGCCCAGCGCGCCGGCGATCTCCACCCCGCCGGGAAACGCCGGCTTGCCGCCGTTGCCGGCATAGCGGTTGTCACGCACCATGATGGCGCGCGGCAACGGGTTGTAGTTCACATCGGTAAAGCTGCGCGGGTAGGCGACGATCATCACGCCGTTGCCGTTGTTGCCGCCGATATCATTGTCGAAGACATGGATGTCGCGGTTGGCCATCACCATCACCCCGGTGCCGGGTGGCACGCTGGCGACGATGTTGCCCTTGCCGGCAAAGTTGGGAAGGTTGTTGGCGACGACCTGGTTGTGGAACAGCCGCACGCCATGGCCGCCCTGTTGCGGCAGGTCGGGCAAGTCGAACACCAGGATGCCGCCGGTGTTGCCGGTGGCGACATTGTCATGGACATCGGCGTAGTAGCTGTTCTCGATCTCGATCCCCGCGACATTGCCCTCGGCACGGTTGCCGCGCACGATGATCTGCTGCGACTGGCCGACATAGATGCCGGCATCGGAGGCACCCCGCACGAAGACCCTGTCGATGAGCACGTGCTGCGAGGCGACCGGATAAACGCCATAGGCGCCATTGCTGGCCTTTGGCCCGCCGGTCCATTCGACACGCAGGTTGACGAAGCTGATGCCGTCGCTGCCCTTGGACTTGATGCCGTTGCCCCTGGCATTTTCCACCGCAAGATCGCGGACCAGAACGTTGCTGGCGGTGATCAGCAGTCCCTCGCCCTCACCCTTCTGGCCAGTGAAATCGAGAATTGTCCGGCCCGGCCCGGCCCCCGCCACGGTAACGCCGGCGACGTCGAGCGACAGGCCATCGCCGAGGGCAAAGCGCCCGGCCGACAGCCGCACGGTGTCGCCGGTCTTTGCGTCGATAAGCGCCGTCTGCAAGCGTTCCTGGGCGTCGGCACCCGGCTGCACCACCAGCACCCGCGCCTGCGCCGGAGCAGCGGCCATCAGCGCGACCGCGATCAGTGTAATCGACGACAACGTTGTGGATGGCAGGGGGGTGGATAGCAGCGGCGCGGATGACAGCGGGGCAGATAGCGGCGGCGCCGACCCCAGGCATGGCAACTTGTGCATCATGATCCTCCCCGGCAGACGTCGCGGTCTGCATTGCCGTCTACATTGCCGAAATGCCGCCATCGACATACAGGCCATGGCCGGTCACCATCTTGGCTTCGTCCGACGCAAGATAGACCGCGGCCCAGGCGATGTCGTCGGGTTCGCCCACTGCGCCGAGCGGGATCTGCCGGCCCAGCTTGGCCAATCCCTCCTCGCGACCCAACGCGCCGGTAAGGCCGTCGAGGATCGGCGTGTCGATGAAGACGGGATGGATGGAGTTGCAGGTGATGCCATACCGCTGCTTGGCACAATGCAACGCGACGGACTTGGTCAGGTGGCGAACGCCGGCCTTGGCGCTGTTGTAGGCGGCGCTGTTGTGCCCCGCGATGACGCCGGCGATCGACGAGATATTGACGATGGAGCCGCGCACGCCGGTCGCCTTTACCGTGCGCGCCATCAACGGCAGGGCGAGCTTGCAGCCAAAGAACACGCTGTCGAGGTCGATGGAATGGACGCGGCGCCAGTCCTCGAATGTCGTCGCCTCGACGGTGCTGCCTGCTGCAATCCCGGCATTGTTGACAAGGATGTGCACGCCGCCGAACTGTTCTTCGGCAAAGGCCAGTGCCGCTTCCCATTGTTCAGGGCTGGTCACATCATGGCCGATGCTGACGGCGGCGGCGCCGATTTTTGCAGCTTGTGCAGCGGCACCGGCAGCATTGATGTCGGTCAGCACGACGCGCGCGCCTTCACTGGCGAATTTGGCGGCCATGGCAGCGCCCAGTCCCTGTGCGGCGCCGGTGATCAGCGCGACTTTGTCGGCCAGACGGTTCATTGCGGTATCCTTCCCCAGATGCGGCCACCATGGCGGCGCCGGACCTCGCCCGCAAGCACCCGCGACTGCACTTGCCCGTCCGGGGACAGTGTGTTGAACCTGCAACAGCCTGTCAGCTTTCGCAGGGTGCGACCCGCGCACCGCATTGGCCGGCCCGCAGGAATCGGTTAATCGTCTTGAACGTGGGCACGGGGCAATCCCGGTCGCGCTTGGGGAGAGATCATGAAGAAGATCCTGCTGGCTTCGGCCGCGCTGTTGGTGTTCCCGTCCGCTGTACTTGCCCAGAACGCTTCGCAGACTGCTGCAGCAGCGCAGGGCGACGTCAACGAGATCATCGTTACAGCGACGAAACGCAGCCAGGTCTTGTCCGATGTTCCGATTGCCGTCAGCGCGGTCTCGGCTGAACAGCTCAAGCACTCCGGCGGCAGCGATATCCGCCAGCTCAACCAGCTCGCGCCATCGCTGCTGGTTTCGACCGCGACGACCGACAGCAATGCCGCGGCGCGCATCCGCGGCATCGGCACGGTCGGGGAAAACCCCGGGCTCGAATCCTCGGTGGCGTTGTTCATCGATGGTGTCTACCGCTCGCGCACCGGCGTCGGCTTGACCGAACTGGGGGAAATCGAGCGCGTCGAGGTGTTGCGCGGGCCGCAGGGCACGCTGTTCGGCCGCAACGCATCGGCCGGCCTGATCAACATCGTCACCGCCCAGCCCAAGTTCGAATTCGGCGGCGGCGCCGAGGTGTCGTACGGCAATTTCAACGCATGGCGTCTTGCCGGGTCGGTGACCGGGCCGATTGCCGGCGACAAGGTCGCCTTCCGGCTCGACGGCGTCTACAACAAGCGCGACGGCTTCCTCCCCGACGTCATCTCGGGCCGCGAGACCGGCAATCGCGATCGGTACCTGCTGCGCGGGCAGTTGCTGTTCAAGCCCAGCGACGACTGGTCGGTGCGGCTGATCGGCGACTATAGCCACAAGAACGAGGAATGCTGCGGGGCCGTCTATCTGGCGCCGGTGCAGAACGCCACGCGCGATGCCGCGGGCAACCTCGTGCTCGGGCCGAACACGCTCGCCAACGTCATCCGCAGCCTTGGCGGCGTCATCCCGTTGCCGACCGACAACGCCAAGTTCGTCCGCCAGGCCTCGATCACGCCGGGGACCAGCTATGAACAGCGCACCCGCGACTGGGGTGTTTCGGCAGAGGTCAACGGCTCGATCGGCAGCGCCGGCATCACCTCGATCACCGCCTATCGCGAATACAAGAACGACGGCGCCCAGGACGGCGATTTCAGCAACCTCGACATTCTCCGCCGCGCCGATCTGCAGCGCAAGTTCCAGACCTTCAGCGAGGAACTGCGCCTGCAGGGCAAGGCCTTTGGCGACCGGCTCGATTATCTCGTCGGCGCATATTACGCCCATGAAACGCTGACCTATGTCGACGACCTCAAGTTCGGCGCCGACAGCGAACGCTTCGGCAACTGCCTGTTTTCGGAAAGCTTCGGCCGCGCGCTCGGCCTGCCGGGCCTGGTCAATACCGCCGACAGCAGCTGTTTCAACCGCACGCTGGCCGCTGCCATCCCGAGCGCCACGATCAAGGGTCTTGCCGGACTGTCGCCACTCGGGGCCGGCGGCTTCGATCCGCGCGGCGGCTATGCCAACATCGCGGCCGCCATCGGCTATGTGCCGCCGGCCGGCACAAACCTGATCAACGGCACCGGCATCACCGCCGATCGCTATCACCAGGTCGATCGCAACTATGCCATCTTCACCCACAACGTGCTGTCGATCGTGCCGGACAAGCTGCTGCTGACCATCGGCTTGCGCTACACCAACGATGAAAAGAAGCTTGATACCAGCTTCAACCACACCAACGGCTTCTGCGCCGCGCTGCGGGCCACTGCCCTGGTTGGCCTGTCGGGCATCCCCTGCGCCATCAACGGCACCGCAGGCCCGGGCTTTGCCTCATCGGCCCCCGGCGCCACCAAGAAGGAGGATCGGCTGACCGGCACCGCCGTGCTGTCATTCAAGCCTGTCGACGAAGTGCTGACCTATGCCAGCTACTCGCGCGGCTACAAGGCGGGCGGTTTCAACCTCGATACCGCGGCCCTGGCGCCGGCGGCACCCAGCGCCTTCAATCTCCAGTTCGATCCGGAGATCGTCAACGCCTATGAACTCGGCGCCAAGCTCGATCTGAGGCAGTTCAAGCTCAACGCCGCGCTGTTCTATGAATCGTTCAAGAACTTCCAGCTCAACCTGTTCAACGGCACCAACTTCCAGGTCACCAACGTCGAGGCCTGCAAGGATGATTTCGGCGGCCGCGACACCGATGCCATCGCCAACAACAGCACCTGCCCGGCAGACAGGCTGAAGGATGGTGTCACCTCCAAGGGTGTCGAGCTTGAGGCCTATCTCTACCCGACCAGCGATATCGCGGTGACCGCCGGCATGACCATCGCCGACACCAAATATGCCAAGAACCTGACCGGAACCGCTGGCTCGTCGCTGGGCACGGCGCTGTTCCAGCTTCCGGGCCGGGCGCTGTCGAACTCGTCCAAATATGTCGTGACCGGCAGCTTTGCCTGGACCCCGACGATTTCGGAAAAGTTCTCCAGCCTGGTCTATGTCGATTTCCGCTATCAGTCGGCGCTCAACACCGGCTCGGATCTCGATTTCGAAAAGATCCAGCAGGGCTTTGCCGTGGTCAACGCCCGCCTTGGACTTTACGGGCCTGATCGCAAGTGGGGCCTCGAATTCTGGGCGCAGAACCTGCTCAACGAAACCTATCAGCAGATTGCCGCCGATGCGCCCGCACAGGGCGGCGGCACGATCCGGGGTGTCGCGGGCGGCATCCAGGCGAGCTCGAACCAGCTTTACATCACCTTCCCGGCAGAGCCGCGGACCTATGGTGTAACGCTGCGCACGAAGTTCTGAGCGCAGTACGTCCCGGCGCGGCATAGCTGCGCCGGGGCTCGCGCAAGATAGGCCGGCACGGCGGCGGCGCCTCCGCCGAACCTGTCCCCAGATTTTCGGCGGCGTCAGCACGGCCTTTGCCAGCGCAGGCTGGCATGACCGCGTTTGAGGAAAGTGCGAACCCGCGTTGGCGTGGCGGCTTCCCTCGCCGCCTATTCGACCTTGCCGGCGACCTTGTGCAGCGCGCCCGCGACCTCGGGCGGCATATATTTCTCGTCGTGCTTGGCAAGGATGGTATCCGCGGTGAACACCCCCGATGCCGGGTCGATCTTGCCTTCGGCGATGACGCCCTGGCCCTCGCGGAACAGGTCGGGGAGGATGCCGGTATAGGCCACAGGCCATGTCCTGGCGTTGTCGGTGACGATGAAGTGCACGGTGCTGCCGTCCTTCTTCAGCGTGCCTTTCTCGACCATGCCGCCAAGCCGTATGGCCTCGGTCGGCGGCGCCTTGCCGACAAGGTCGGACGGTGCGTAAAAATAGGTCGCCTTGCTCCCCAGCGTCGAGAAGGCCAGCGCCCCCGCACCGCCGAGCGCGATCATCGCGCCGACGACCAGCGTCAAACGCTGGTGCTTTGCCTTCAATTTCATGGGCGGTTCCGCTTCAGCGCCTCGGAGCGGCGTTCGGCGGCGCGCATCGACAGCCAGCTCCACGCCAGCAGCGCCACCAGCCCGCCGATGGTCAGCGCATAGGCCGGCCAGATATACGCGGTCCAAAGTTCGGGACGGTTGAGCATCAGGCGAGCGCCTCGGCCAGCCGCCGCGAGCGCGCTTCGACCCGCTGCTCCGCCAGCATGGCGCGCATCCGCATCAGCACGATCGCCGCGAACAACAAGGTGAAACCGCCAAGGCAGAGGAACAGCGGCAACAGCATATGGCCATCGATCGCCGACCCGGTCAGCTTGATGCTCGGCCCCTGATGAAGCGTGTTCCACCATTCGACCGAATATTTGATGATTGGCAGGTTGATGACCCCGACGAGTGCCAGGATCGATGCTGCCCGGCGCTCCTCGCCGCGCTCGCCTTCCGATGCCGACAGCGCCAGATAGCCGAGATAGAGGAACAGAAGCACCAGCATCGATGTCAGCCGTGCGTCCCACACCCAATAGGTGCCCCAGGTCGGCTTGCCCCACAGCGACCCGGAAACGAGGCAGATGGCGGTGAACGCCGCGCCGGCCGGGGCGATGGCGCGTGCGGCGATGGTGGCGAGCGGATGCCGCCAGATCAGCGCCACGGCAGATGCGATGGCCAGGCTGAGATACCCGCCGGACCCGAGCCAGGCGGCCGGGACATGGACATACATGATGCGGACACTTTCGCCCTGCTGGTAATCCGGTGGCGAGGCGAACAACCCGATATACAGGCCGGCAACGGTCAGCGCGAGGCCGATCCACAGCGTCAATGGCGTGGCGACACGGGCGATGCGCAGGAAGCGGGCGGGATTGGCGAAACGATGCATTGCTCACGCTTTTAGCATGGGAAAGGCCGGGGGAAAGGGGGCGTTGTGGCGCGGGTGGGTTTGTGCTGGACCGCGGAAGTAGAAAGGAAGGGCATGGGCAAAGCCCATGCTGGCGTCAGACGCGTCCGGCGGGGAAGGCCCCGCCGCCGCGCTGGTCGGGTGAGGCGCGAGTCGCGCCGCAAGCGAAGGCTTGCTGCGGGCCGCGCCCGCGCCTCGATTTCATCGAGGCGCTATCACCATCAACATCTGGCGGCCTTCCATCTTCGGCGTCTGCTCGACCTTGGCATAATCCGCCGCGTCGTCGCGCACCCGCTCCAGCAGCCGCAGCCCGAGTTCGCCATGCGAAAGCTCGCGGCCCCGGAAACGCAGCGTCAGCTTGACCTTGTCGCCTTCCTCGATGAAGCGCTGGACGGCCTTCATCTTGGTGCCATAATCATGGTCATCGATGTTGGGACGCATCTTGATCTCCTTGATCTCCTGCGTCTTCTGGTTCTTGCGGGCGGCAGCGGCCTTTTTCTGCGCCTCGTACTTGAACTTGCCGACATCGAGGATCTTGCACACCGGCGGGTCGGCACCGGGGGATACTTCGACAAGGTTCAAACCCACCTCATGCGCGGTGGCAATGGCTTCCTTGGTATAAAGGACGCCGAGGTTTTCACCGTCCTGGTCGATGACTCGAACCTTTGGAACGGTGATGAATTCGTCATAACGCGGGCCGTTCATCGGCGCCGGCGTGTTCATCATGCGGCGAGGGGGCGGGGGTATGGCAGTGTCTCCTGACGTGCGGTAATGTGTTCATGTAGCGCGAGTTGGTGATAATCGAAAGGGCGCGGCCCGATTGTTGCCATAAAATCGTGGCGGCGACGCAATTGGGGCACAGCATGGCAACCATCATCAGCAGCGCCGACGTGCCCGAACTGGCCGGCAGCCGCTACCCGCCGCCGCACGATGGGCCGTGTCGCGACCGCCGGGTCCGCCGGCTTGCCGACCATGTCGGGGTGCGCCAGTTCGGCGTCAACCTGTGCCGGATGCCGCCCGGCACCTGGTCGAGCCAGCGCCACCACCACAGCCATGAAGACGAGCTGCTGGTGATGATGACCGGCGAAATCAGCCTGGTCGACAACGATGGCGAACGCCTGTTGCGGCCGGGCGACGTCGTGGGTTTTCCGGCCGGCGACGGCAATGCCCACCATCTCGTCAACCGATCCGGTGCCGATGCCACCTTTATCGCCATCGGCACCGACCATGCCGAAGACGTTTGCATCTACCCCGATATCGGCATGAAGATGCTGGCCTCGCTCTATTTCGCCGGGCAGAACCCCTATCAGACGCTGGCAGGCGACCGCTGGCCCAGCTGATCGGTCAGCACGCGTCGCAGCGGCCTTGCCAGCGCGAAGAACATCAACCCGCCGGCGCCGACGATCGCGGCGTGGAGCAGCCAGAACGCCGCGGGTGTCATCGCGCCGTACAGCCCGCCGATGCGGCCACTTGCGGTGCTGCCGACGAAAATGGCGAGCGTCGCGACACCCATCATCATGCCGTTGATGCGCGCCGGAGCGACACGGGCGTAGAAGCCCATGCTGATCGGTACGAAATACAGCCAGCCGAGGTTCGACAGCATGTGAAAGCCGACCGCCCACAGCACCGGAACCTTGCCGGTGAACACCGCCGAGGATGCCGCCAGCCAGACCATTCCGGCCCCGAAGATGAGGCAACCAAGGCCCAGCTTGCCGAAATCGTCGGGTTCGGTGCCGCGCAAGGCCTGGCGACGCCACAGCGCCACGAACGGGGGCATCAGCAATACCGGGGCCAACCCGTCGATCGCCTGGAACCATGGCACCGGCAGCGTCCACCCGGCGATGACGAGATCGACATGATCGCGCACCCACAGGTTATAGACGTTCCACACCTGCGATTGTGCCACCCAGAATAGCGCGAACAGCGGCACCAGCAGCACGAGGATGACGACGCGGCGACGCTCGCCGGGGTGGAGCCGGGCGACCGCGGCGCGGCCCTTGCTCGATCGATCGGGGCGCGGCGGATCGGGCGGCAAGTGGCGCGAGCCGGCGAGATAGACCACCAGCCCGGCCAGCATCCCGATCCCGGCAAAGCCGAAGCCGACATGCCAGCCATAATCCTTGGCGAGCAGCCCGGTGATGATCGGCGCGACAAAGGCGCTGAGGTTGACGCCGAGGTAATAGATCTGAAAGCCATCGGCCCGGCGGCGGTCTGCCGGGCTGTAGAGCGCGCCGACCTGCGACATGACATTGCCGTGCATCAGGCCGGCGCCGACAATCAAAAGCAGCAGCGCCAGCAGGAACGACTGGTCGAAGGCCATGGCGAAATGCCCCGCGGTCATCAACAGCGCGCCGAGCGCCACGGTCAGCCGCAGCCCGAGAACGCGATCCCCGATCCAGCCGCCGATGACCGGCGTGAAATAGGCAAAGCCGACGTAGAGCCCGAAAATCTGCGAGGCCAGCGCTTCGGGCGACAGATTGCCGGTGACGCCCTCGATGACGCTTCGAAATCCGGTAAAGCCGATGACGTGCTCGACATGGCCGGGCAGCAAAAGTTCCTCGGCCATGTAGAGCGTCAGCAGCGCCTGCATGCCGTAGAAGGAAATGCCGTCCCACAATTTGGTGTGGAAGATGACCCCGAGGCCGCGCGGGTGGCCGAAGCGGTCGCCGGATGGGCTGCTGCCGGACACCGCTTCGATTTCCGCAAGGGCTTCGGCAGGCGCGATGGTGTTGATGGCGTCATTCCCCCGACCTCGGTACCGGCCCAAGGTTTCATGGACGCGGCGATACTGCAAGCTGGCGGGCAAAGTGACGCAGCCGGCGGCGGCCACCGGGCTAGGGCTTGCGGCCCCGCGTCATCGGATCGGGCTTTTTGGGGCGTTTCCACCCCGCCGGCGGCACGGGCCGGGGGTGCTGCGTGCCGATGCCCATGGCGCCGGGCACCTGCGCATGAATTTGCGCCGGGTCGGCATCAAGGGCGCGCAGGGCATCGCGCAGCCGGGCCGCCAGTTCGAACTCCCCGGCGTCGGCGGCGGCGCGCATCTCTGCCGCCAGCCGATCCCGGTCGGTCGCCATCAGGCCAGGTCGGGGGGTGTCGCCCGGGACACCAGGTCTGGCGGTGTCGCCTCCGCGACCAGCAACGCGACGGCTTCCGCCATCGGCAGCACCCTTTGTTCGCCGCCGGCGAGCGAACGCAGCGCCACGGTGCCCTCCTCCGCCTCGCGCCGGCCGACGACGAGCATGTACGATGCCTTCGACAGGCTGTGCTCGCGGACCTTGAGGTTGATCTTCTCGTTCCGAAGATCGGCTTCGGCGCGGATGCCGGCCTTTTGCAGCGCTGCCAGCACGACGCCGGCATAGTCGTCGGCATCGGAGACGATGGTGGCGACAACGGCCTGCACCGGCGCCAGCCAGACCGGGAAGCGGCCGGCGTAATGCTCGATGAGGATGCCGATGAAGCGTTCATAGCTGCCGAGGATGGCGCGATGCAGCATGATCGGGCGATGGCGGGCGCCATCCTCGGCTATATAGCTGGCGTCGAGCCGTTCGGGCAGCACCGTGTCGGTCTGGATGGTGCCGACCTGCCAGGTCCGGCCGATGGCGTCCGTCAGGTGAAATTCGAGCTTGGGTGCATAAAAGGCGCCTTCGCCGGGCAGTTCTTCCCAGCCCCAGTCCGGCGTATCGCGGCCGGTGGCGGCGACGGCGTCGCGCATCGATTGTTCGGACCAGTCCCACATCGCGTCGGTACCGAAGCGCTGGTCCGGGCGCAGCGCCAGCTTGATGGAATAGTGCGAAAAGCCGAGATCCTTGTAGACCGCATCGAGCAGGTCGCAGAACCGGGCGATCTCGCCGACCAGCTGGTCCTCGCGGCAAAAGATATGCGCGTCGTCCTGGGTGAACTGGCGAACCCGCATCAGGCCGTGCAGCGCGCCGTGCGGCTCGTTGCGGTGGCAACAGCCCATTTCCGCCAGCCGCAGCGGCAGGTCACGATAGCTCTTGATGCCCTGGCGGAAGATCAGCACATGCGCCGGGCAGTTCATCGGCTTCAGCGCCATCCATTCGGCCTTGTCGGAAATGACCGGGCCGTCGTCGGAGATGTTGGGCACCTCGTCGGGGATGACGAACATGTTCTCGCGATACTTGCCCCAATGGCCGGATTGTTCCCACTGCCGGGCATCCATGATCTGCGGGGTCTTGACCTCCAGATAGCCGGCGGCATCGAGGCGGCGGCGCATATAGGCCTCGAGAGCGCGGTAGATGACAAAGCCGCGCGGATGCCAGAACACGCTGCCATGGGCTTCGGATTGCAGGTGGAACAGGTCCATCTCCGCGCCGATCTTGCGGTGGTCGCGCTTGGCGGCCTCCTCCAGCCGCACAAGATGCGCGTCGAGCTGCTTCTTGTTGAGCCAGCCGGTGCCATAGATGCGGCTGAGCATGGCGTTGGCCTGGTCGCCGCGCCAATAGGCCCCCGAAACCCGCGTCAGCTTGAACGCCGCCGGGTCGAGCCTGCCCGTCGAAGGCAGATGCGGGCCGCGGCACAAATCCAGCCAGTTTCCGGCTTTATAGACCGTCAGCGCCTCGCCTTCGGGAAGCTCGGCGGCCCATTCGGCCTTGAAGCTTTCGCCATGCGCCTTGAAGTATTCGATCAACGCGTCGCGCGACCATTCCTCCCGCACCAGCGGCGCGTTGCGGGCGATGATGGCACGCATCTCCGCTTCGATGGCGGGCAGGTCGTCGTCGGTGAAGGGGCGGCCATCTGGAGCCGGGGCGGGCGCGAAGTCGTAGTAGAAACCGTCGTCGGTCGATGGCCCGAAGGTGATCTGCGTGCCGGGGAACAGGTTCTGCACCGCCTCCGCCAGCACATGCGCGAAATCATGCCGGGCAAGATCGAGCGCCACCGCCTCGTCCTTTGCCGTCACCAGCGCCAGCGTCGCATCGGCGAGGATCGGCCGCGACAGGTCGACAAGCGCGCCATCGACCCGCGCCGCCAGCGCCGCCTTCAACAGTCCGGGGCCGATGCTCGCCGCCACATCCGCGCCGGTGGTGCCGCGCGCAACGCTGCGCACGGAGCCATCGGGAAGCGTCAGGTGGATGATGTCGGACATGGAAAAATCGGGCCTGCAAAGCGCCGGAGCTGGCGCGGCGCTACCTGCGGCAACCCGACGTGATAAGTCAATAATCCCGGGTGGCCACCAGCCGACCCTCAGCGCACCACCGCCCGTGTATAAAGGTGCCAGGTGGCATAGCCCAGCACCGGCAGCGCCACCATCAGACCGACGAACAGCGGCAACGCACCCAGGAGCAGGACCAGCGCCACGCGGACACCCCAGCCGATGACGGTGCCGGGGTTTTCGCGGAAGATCTTCACCGACGTCGCGACGGCATCGATCGGATCGTTCGACTGGTCCACCACCATCGGGAAACTGAAGGCGCTGACCGCCAGGGTGATCGTTGCAAACACCGCACCGACGAGATTGCCGACGACAATCATCATCAGGCCTTGCCGCGTGCCGAACAGGTCGGCGAGAAACGCATCGGGCGTCGGCGGTGCCAGCGTGCCCAGCGTGGCGTTATAGATCGCATAAGCCGCGCCCATCCACAGCACGAACAACAGCACCAGCATCCCGGTCAGTGCCGCGATCGGCAGGCGTGAACGGCCCTTGAGCGGGTCGAGGAAATGCCACCAGCTTGCATCGATGCCGGCTTCGCGGCGGCGGGCAAGCTCGTAAAACCCGGCGGCTGCAATGGGCCCCACCAGCGCAAACCCGGCCGCCAGCGGGAAGATCAGCGGGAACAGCCGCGCATTGAAGGCGAACACCGATGCCAGCACGCCGACCAGCGGGTAGATGAACGGCAACAGGATGAGATCGCCGCGTTTGGCCTTGAAATCGGCCCAGCCTTGCGCCAGCGCCCAGCGAAGATCGTCGCTGCCGATGGGGCGGACACTGGCGACTCGAACCGGCGGCATCGTTGCGTCCATGGGAACACTCCTGCGCTTCGCTGGTGGCGATGGTAACGGCTATTTCCCGAAACGCAAAAATTGGCGCGGCCCGAACGTGGCGCAGCAGGATGGCCTGGGCTATCGCGTCGCGATGACCGCCCTCCAGCACCTTTGCGTCGATGGCAACGACATCGCCTATCGCCACCAACCCGGAATTGCGCCCGGAACCTCTCCGCTCGTGGTGTTCCTGCCCGGCTATATGTCGGACATGGCCGGGTCCAAGGCGCAGGCGCTGGCGGCATGGGCCACCGATGACCACCGGGCCTGCCTGCGGCTCGACTATAGCGGCTGCGGCGCCAGCGGCGGCGATTTCCTTGCGGGCAGCATCGGGCGCTGGACCGCCGATGCGCTGGCGGTCATCGACCATGTGGCGCCGGGGGGCCGCGTCATCGTCGTCGGCTCGTCGATGGGCGGCTGGGTGGCGCTGCGGCTGGGGCTGGCGCTGGGTGACCGCCTGGCAGGGCTGGTCGGGGTGGCGGCAGCGCCGGATTTCACCGATTGGGGGCTGGGCGTTACCGATGCCGACCGGGCGGCGCTGGCAACCCGGGGCTGGTTCACCCGGCCGAGCGATTATGACGCGCAAGGCTATCGCTATTCGCGGGCCTTCATCGACGATGCCCCGGCACAGCGGATGATGTATGGCGCCATCGCCATCACCGCGCCGGTGCGGTTGCTCCACGGCCAGCGCGACGAGGTCGTGCCGTGGCGGCTCAGTCTCGATCTCGCCGATCGCCTGCGTTCGGCGGACGTTCAGGTGACGCTGGTCAAGGATGGTGACCACCGGCTGTCGCGCCCCGCCGACCTGGCGATGCTGGTGGCGACCGTGGCCGGGCTGGCGAATGAGGCAGACGCATGAACCGACGCTATGACGCGCTCTTGCTGATTGTCGGACTGCTGCTGCTTGCGGCCCCGGCACTCTCGGCACCGCTGGCCAGCGAGCGCAGCCGCTATGACCGTTGCCTGGCACTGGTGCACACCAGCCCCACCGAAGCCATCGCCGCCGCCAATGCCATGCGAATCGATGGCGGCGGTGTCGCGGCGCGGCACTGCCTCGCGCTGGCCCAGATGGCGCAGCTCGATTATCCGGCGGCGCTGAAAAGCTTTGAAGCCGCGGCGCAGGCCGCCGAAGCCGAACATGACGGACAGGCGGCGGCGCTATGGAGCCAGGGCGGCAACGCCGCGATCATCGCCGGCAGGAACGATCTTGCCGTCCAGTATCTGACCACCGGCATCGCGGCATCGGGCGGCGGTATCGCCGAAGCCGAAATGCGCGTCGACCGCGCCCGCGCGCTCGTCGAGCTGAAACAGGATGCCGAAGCCGCCGCCGATCTCGACAAGGCGACAAAGCTGGCCCCCGACGTTGCCGATGGCTGGCTGCTGAAGGCGACGCTGGCGCGGCGGATGAAGGATTATCGCACCGCCGAGGCGGCTCTGCTCGAAGCCGCAAAACGCGATGCCGACAGCCCCGATATCCAGCTCGAAGCCGGCAACCTTGCAGCGGCGCAGGGCAATGCCCAACTGGCGCACGATGCCTGGACGGCGGTGGTGACCGCGGCGCCGGGGTCCGACGCCGGCAAGGCCGCCGCCGCGGCGCTGGCAGCCAACAAATAGCACGGCGGGATCGATCGCCTGATCGATCGCCTGTCCTACGCGCCGCCGGGACGCTATCATCGGGCCATGTCGATTGTCCCCGCCTGCCCCGCGAAGCGCCGTGCCGCCACAGGCCAGCGAAAGTCTGGAAGGTCAGGAATAGGCCGCCTGGGGCTGACCTTCCAAAAAAACTTCGAACGAAATCAACGGAGCGACAAATTCCGTTCGGCAGGATTTCCGCCGGCGTGACCTTCGACCCATCGCATATCGTCGCGTCAGCCGGATCGCCGGTTTCAACCGCCCCGTCAAAGCCCTACATGGCGTTCACACACACGCGCCGGAGCACAGCCCGATGAAATATCTCCACACCATGATCCGCGTTTCGGACGTCGAGGCGACGTTGAAGTTCTTTGGTCTGCTCGGCCTGACCGAGCTCAAGCGTTTCGACAATGAAGCGGGGCGTTTCACGCTGATTTTTCTCGCCGCCCCCGGCGACGAGACTGCCCAGGTCGAGCTGACGCATAACTGGGATGAAGCCGGCTATACCGGCGGTCGCAATTTCGGCCATCTCGCCTATGCGGTCGATGACATATACGCCACCTGCGCGCGGCTGCAGGAAGGCGGCGTCATCATCAACCGGCCGCCGCGTGATGGCCATATGGCGTTCGTGCGCTCGCCCGACGGCATATCGATCGAGCTGTTGCAGGCGGGCGGGCGGCTGGCGCCGGCGGAACCCTGGGCTTCGATGCCCAATACCGGCGCCTGGTAATGCTCGACGTCGTCCAGATCGCTGTCCTCAACGACAATTACGTCTATCTCGCCCATGACGCGGCGAGCGGCGAAACCGCGGTCATCGACCCGGCGGTGTCGGAACCGGTGCTGGCCGAGGCCGCGCGGCGCGGCTGGACGATTACCCAGATATTGAACACCCACTGGCATCCCGACCATGTCGGCGGCAACGCCGCGATCGTTGCCGCGACGGGCGCAAGGGTGACCGGGCCAAAGGGAGAGGCCGAGCGCATCCCCGAAATTTCGAGGTCCGTCGGCGATGGCGACACCGTGACAGTCGGTGCTTCGACGGCGCGGGTCTTCGATGTCGGCGGGCACACGTTGGGCCATATCGCCTATGCCTTCGATGCCGACGACGTGCTCTTTCCCGGTGACACGCTGTTTGCGCTGGGGTGCGGCCGGCTGTTCGAAGGCACGCCCGAACAGATGAGCGCCAGCCTTGCCACGCTGATGGCGCTGCCCGATTCGACGCGGGTCTATTGCGCCCATGAATATACGCAATCGAATGCGCGTTTCGCCGTGACGGTGGAGCCAAGCAACGCCGCGCTGTCGGCGCGTGTCGTCGATATCGATGCGCGGCGGGCGAAGGGCCTGCCGACCGTGCCATCGACCATCGGCGAGGAGCGCGCCACCAACCCGTTCGTACGGGCCGGCAGCGTGGCGGAATTTGCCCGCCGCCGCGCCGCCAAGGACAATTTCCGGGGATGATACGCGGCGCCGCGGCTGCCAGGGTCCGGTGCGGGCGAATTGGAGGCGAACATGGTTGAACGTTCCGCGCTGCTCATTCTTGCCATGCTGTTGGCCGGCCCCGCCCTGGCCGAAACGCCGCCGCCTGCCGGCCCCGAAACGCGCCAATGCCTGACCATGCGCGATATCCGCAGCAGCCGGATGACCGCCGACCACGAATATCAGGTGCGAAGCTGGAACGGCTGGTGGCGCAACACCGCGTCATGCCCGATTTTCCAGCCCGATCGCGCCATCACGACGCGCACCGCGTCGGACCAGCTTTGCCGCAACGACACGGTCATCGTCACATTGCCGTCGATCGGCGCGGAGTATGGCGGCTGCGTCCTCGGCGCATGGCAGCGGATGGAAGCACCAGGGCGGCCGGGCCCGAAAGCCGGCGGCAAGACGCCGGTGCCGCAAGGCCGGTAGATTAGGGCCGGTAGATTAGGGCCGGTAGCTTGGGGCCGGTAGCTTAGCGGCGGTAGCCTAGGCGGTACGGCGCGAAGTGGCCCGCGCCTCGATGGCATCCCAGATCAGCGCCGGGGTGTTGGTGCCGTTGAAGCGATCGATGGCAACGATCCCGGTCGGCGAGGTGACGTTGATTTCGGTCAGGTAGCCGGCGATGACGTCGATGCCGACGAACACCAGCCCCCGGGCCTTCAGCTCCGGGCCGATACGGGCGCAGATTTCGGCTTCACGCGGTGTCAGGTCGGTGGCTTGCGCCTGCCCACCGGCCGCGAGGTTGGACCGGATTTCGCCCGATTTCGGCAGGCGGTTGATGGCACCGGTGGGGATCCCGTCGACCAGCACGATCCGCTTGTCGCCCTCCGACACCTGCGGCAGGAACGCCTGCACCATGAAGGGCTCACGCCACACGGCGCTGAACAATTCGGTCAGCGCCGGCAAATTGCCATCGTCCTTGCCGACAAGGAACACCGCGGTGCCGGCATTGCCGTACAGCGGCTTGACGACGACGGCACCGTGGCGGCTGCGGAAATCCATCGCTTCGGCCAGCGATCGGGTCACCAGCGTCGGCGGCATCAAGTCCGGGAAACGCAGCACGAACAGCTTCTCCGGGGCGTTGCGCACCTCGGCGGGGTCGTTGACCACCAGGGTTTCGGCGCTGGCCATCTCGAGCAGGTGGGTGGCGGTGATATAGCCCATGTCGAAGGGCGGATCCTGCCGCATCAGCACGACATCGGTGTCATGGCCGAGATCGAGGGTCAGCGGGTCGCCGCCCCAGGCAAAATGTGCGCCATGTTCGGGCTGGACGCGCAGCGGCCGGGCGCGGGCGCGGACCCTGCCTGACTCCGCCGAAAGGTCGTGCACCAGGTAATGATGCAGCGAATGTCCGCGCTTCTGGGCTTCGAGCATCAGGGCAAAGGTCGAATCGCCGCCGATGTTGACGGCTTCGATCGGGTCCATCTGGACCGCGACACGCAGGGTCATGGTGATCTTTCAGCTATCCGAACGGGCCAGCGCCGCCAGCGCCGCGTGGATGCGCCGGGCGAGCGCCGGGTCATGGGTGGTTTCCAGCATCGCAGTCAAGCTGCCGCGCGCCGCCTTGATGTCTCCTAGCAGTTGCTCGAGCCGGGCGCGTTCCCACCACAGGTTGGACAATCGCGGCGCAACGCTGGTCATGCGCTCGTACAGCACCAGCGCGCGGCGCGTGTCGCCGCTGCTGCGTGCCCGGCTGGCCTGGTTGGTGATCAGGCGAATCAGCAGCTGACGGTTGGTCATGGTTTCGAAGCGCGCCGGCACATGGTCCCCCCCGCCATGGCGGGCGATTTCATTGGCGCGTTCACGGCTGATGCCGATGCCATGGTCGAAGGGATCGATCAGCGCCGAATCGACCCCGCCCATGACTTCGATGATGACATGGCCGGGCAGGTTGAGCGCCTCGGCACGCCAACCGACGCGGCGGGCAAGGGCGAGGTAGAGGATCGACAACGCCACCGGCAAACCGCGGCCGCGCTCGACCACCGCGACAAGGTCGGCATTGAGCGGATTGTCGTAATCTTCGGTGGCGCCGGTCAGCCCCGATTCGCCGGCGATGAGCGCCGACAGGCGGCGGGCGCGGCCGTTGCCGGAAACAGGGGCGTTGTCGCGCTGCAGTGCCACCGCCCAGCCGCTGACCATGCGGCGCAGCCGGCCGCCATCGACATCGGGACGATCGCCCCGGGCAAGGGCGATGCCGGCCTCGATGAGGTCGATGTCGCCATCGTCGAGCAGGCCTAGTTCGTTGAGCTCCATCACATACCCTCGCGCCAGACGGCGATGAGATGCACTGGCCAGGCCCAGGGCCGAACCAGCACTGCATCGATTCGCGTGGTCGTGCAGCGCCCGGCATAACGGGGCGCCAGCACGCGCGACGCGGCCTCGATGCGCCGCCTTGCAGCAGGATGCAGCGCAAATATGCCGCTGTCGAGAGTGGCGCGCGCCTTGACTTCGACAAACACCAGAGTGTCGTTCTTGCGCATCACCAGGTCGATCTCGCCGACCGCCGTCCGGGCGCGGCGCGCGATGAGTCGATAGCCCTTGAATTGGAGGAAAATGGCCGCGATCGATTCGGCCCGCCGGCCCCAGCGGTCGTTGCGGATGCGTCGTTCGCGGGTGCCCGTAGCGCTGGTTTTCCGGCCTGCGGGGCTCATGCCCCGGCCTTCAGCGCCAACGCCCGGGCATAGACCGTGGCGCGCGGCAGGCCGAGGGCCTTGGTGACATCGGCCACCGCCGTCTTCAGCGTGCCGCCATCCAGTGCTGCCACCAGGGCCGCATCGAGCGTATCGGCGTCGGCGGGCGCCGCTTCGGGTGGCGGGCCGATGGTGATGACGATCTCGCCGCGTGGTGGTGCATCGGCATAACGGGCCGCGAGTTCCGACAGGCTGCCGGTCACGCATTCTTCGAAGCGCTTGCTGATCTCGCGGGCCACCGCTGCCGGGCGATCGCCCAGCCCATCGGCCAGTGCCGCCAACGAAGCCCCGAGTCGCGGTCCCGATTCGTACAGCACGAGCGTGGCGCGGATGCCCGCCAGTTCCGCAATCGCGGTGGCACGCGCGCCGGCCTTGGCGGGCAGGAACCCTGCAAACAGGAAGCGATCGGTCGGCAGGCCGGCCAACGTCAGCGCCGCCACCGCCGCGCATGGACCGGGCAGGGTGACGATGTTGACCCCGGCGGCGCGCGCATCGCGGACCAGCTTGAAACCGGGATCCGAAATCAACGGCGTGCCGGCATCCGACACCAGCGCGACCGCTTCGCGCAGTGCGCGGGCGACGAGCATCGGCCGCAGGGTGTCGGCGCTGTGGTCGTGATAGGCCTGCATCGGCACCTTGACGCCGATATGGGCAAGCAGCTTGGCGGTGACCCGGCTGTCCTCGGCGGCGATGAGCCTGACCCCGGCCAGCGTTGCGGCGGCGCGGGGTGACAGGTCGCCGAGATTGCCGATTGGCGTTGCAACGATGTAAAGGCCCGGTGGCAGGTCCGGAACCGGATCGGAAGTTGGTATGAGTGGGGTCACATGCGTATCCTGAAGCGTCAAGGCCGTGGCTGGCAAGCACGGGCCGCAGGTTTGGTTCAATCCGGTGCAATCGGGCTGGCGTTGCTGGCGGCGGCCTGCGCCACGCCGCAGCGCCGTCCCGAACCGGTTGGACCGCCACCGGCGGTGCGCCCCGAACCCGCCAGGCCGACTGTGTTGCCCGAAGCGCGGCAGAACCGCGTGGCACTGCTGGTGCCGATTACCGGTGCCAATGCGCCGGTTGGCCAGTCGATTGCCAATGCCGCCAACCTGGCCCTGCTCGACGTCGGCGACAAGCGCGTCAACCTGCGGGTCTATGATACGGCCGGCGGCGCCGCCGGTGCTGCCCAGCGCGCGCTCGCCGATGGCGCCCGGTTGATATTGGGACCGCTGCTGGCCGACGATGTCCGCGCTGTTCAGCCGATCGCGGCGGCGCAGGGCGTGCCGGTACTGAGTTTTTCCAACGATGCCGGGGTGGCGGGTGGCGACACCTATGTCCTTGGCTTCCAGCCTGGCCAGTCGATCGCCCGGGTCATCGGCTATGCCCGTTCGCGCGGTATCGAACGTTTTGCAGTGCTGGTGCCGGCGGGGGTTTATGGCCAGCGTGCCCAGACCGCATTCGTGCGCGCCGTCGAGGCGGCGGGTGGCCGGTCGACGGCAATTGTCGCCTATCCGCGCGATGTCGAAAAGATGACACTGGCGGCGCGGCGGGTCACGGCCTTTGACGAACGCAGCAAGCTGGGCGGTAAGGCCGTCGCCATCCGCCCCGATGGCTCGGTCGCCGCCTCGACAGCGCCCACCACGCCGGTGCCGTTCCAGGCGCTGCTGATCGCCGATTCGGGCAGCACGGCGGCGCGTTTCCTGCCGGCGCTGGCGAAGTTCGGGGCGCCTCCGGGGGCGATTGTCATCCTCGGCACCGAATTGTGGAACAACGAACCCGGCCTTGCCCGTGTTCCGGGATTGAAGGGCGCGCTGTTCGCAGCGGTGCCCGATGAGCGTTTTCGCAAGATGGCTGCGCGCTACCGGGTCAAATACGGCAGTTCGCCGTCGCGGCTGGCCAGCTTTGGGTATGATGCAGTGCTGCTGGTCAACAGCCTTGCCGACAATTGGCCGCTGGGGGCGGCCTTCCCGCGCGCCGCGCTGGCCAACCGCCAGGGTTTTGTCGGCATCGACGGCGTTTTCCGCCTGAGCCCCGGCGGCGTCGCCGAACGGATGCTCGAGGTCGAACAAATCGGTGCCGGTGCGATCACGACGGTGGCGGCAGCGCCGCGCGGCTTTGCCGATTGATCGCTGAAGTCCGATGATGCGGGGCGGGGGCCGGTCGCGATGAACGACGGTGCCGTCCTGCACGGCGGGCTGGGCGCTGCGTTGCGCGTCGCCTTCGATCGCCATCGCTGGCCGTTGGCAGCAATGCTGGCGCTGGCGGCCGTGGTGACGCTCTGGTGTCATTTTTCCGGGTTGACCATCCATGGCGCATTCGGCGTCATCGGCCAGGCAGGGATCACGCTGGCGGCCGGCATGGCCATGGAAAGTGCGGCCGCGCTGGCGATCGCCGAGGCCGGCGGCAGCGCGCCATGGTTCGCCCGGCTGGCGAAAATGGGAGAGGCCATTGGGGGTTTCGCCATCTGGACGGCCCTGATGGCGGCGATTGCGGTGTTGAGCTATCTTTGCGCCAAGCTGGCGCTACCGCTTTATGACGCGCGCTTCATCGCCGTCGATCATGCGCTTGGGTTCGATTGGCTGGCATGGCATGGCTTTGTCGGGCGCATGCCGTGGCTGGGGGTGGTGTTCCACCTCGCCTATGAAACGCTCATCCTGCAATTGATCATTACCTTCTGCGTGGCGGCGCTGTGTGCCGACAGCCAGCGGCTGGCCGAATTCCGCTGGATCACCATTGTTGCCGCGATCATCACCTGCGTCGTCAGCGGGCTGTTGCCGGCGATCGGCGCCAAACCATTCTATGCCATTCCCGGCGCCAACTGGATCGCCGACCTCGAACTGTTGCGTCGCCCCGGCCCGGTGGCGTTCGACCTCATCAACCTCAACGGCATCGTCACGTTCCCGTCGTTCCACACGGCTTCGGGCGTGCTGTTCATGTGGAGCACCCGCAAGACCGGCCTGATCGGCATGGCGATGGTGGCGCTCAACGTCGTCATGATCGTCTCGACCCTCACCGAAGGCGGGCATTACCTCGTCGATGTGCTCGCCGGCATCGCCGTGGCAGTCCTCTCGATCGCGCTGGTGCGCTGGGGGTTCGGGCGCCGCGGCTAGAGCGCAATCTCGCGCAAGATGGCATCGACGAACGGTTGGCCCTGCAATGTCAGCCGGATACCCGTTGCGTCGTTGACCAGCAGGCCCTGTGCCGCCAGCGCCGCCACCCGCGCCGTGTCGACCACATCGGCCAGCGCCAGGCCGGTGCGGCTGGCAAAGCGCGCGGCATCGATGCCCTCGCCGAGCCGCAAGCCCATGACCAGCGCCTCGGTGGCGCGCTCGGCCGGCGTCAGCAGGGTCTCGCTGGCCATGCCATGGCCTTGCGCGGTGACGGCGGCGAGCCAGCTTTCGGGCTTTTTCAACCGCTCGGTTGCCACACCCAGGCGGCGGCCATGGGCGCCGGGGCCGATCCCGGCGTAATCCTCGTAACGCCAGTAGATGATGTTGTGGCGGCTTTCGGATCCGGGGCGGGCGTGGTTGCTCACCTCATAAGCCGGAATGCCGGCGGCGGCGGTCAGCGCGCGGGTCATTTCGAACAGATCGGCGGAGGTGTCGCTGTCGGGTAGCCGCAACTGGCCCTTGGCGTGGAGTGCGGCAAAGCGCGTGCCGGCTTCGATGGTGAGCTGGTAAAGCGACAGGTGATCGGTGCCAAAGCCCAGCGCGCGGCGCAATTCGGCGTGCCAGCCCTCCCGGGTCATGCCGGGGCGGTCGTAGATCAAGTCGAAGCTGACGCTGGCAAACTGCCTTTGGGCGATGTCGAGGGCGGCAAGGCCCTGGGCGAGGTCATGCGGACGGCCCAGCGCCTTGAGGTCGGCATCATCGAGTGCCTGCAGCCCAAGGCTCAGCCGGTTGACGCCGGCGGCGGCGAAACCGGCAAAGCGCGCCGCCTCGACTGACGAGGGGTTCGCCTCCAGCGTGATCTCGATGTCGTCGGTGGGTGTCCAATGGAGGGTGGCAGCCTCGATGATGGCGGCGACGGTGGCGGGCGGCATCAGCGACGGGGTGCCGCCGCCGAAGAAAATGCTGGTCAGCCGGCGACCGGGCAGCCGCGCCGCCTCATGCGCCAGGTCGGCGAGCAGGCCGTCGCGCCACGCCGCGTCGTCGACCGTGGCGCGGACATGGCTGTTGAAGTCGCAATAGGGGCATTTGGTGACGCAGAACGGCCAATGGACGTAAAGCGCGAGCGGCGTCAGAGACACGCCGCCACCAGCATCGCGAACGCCCGCGCCCGGTGGTTGTCGGCTTCCTTCTCGGCGCGCGGCATCTCGCCAAAGGTCAGCGCCTTGCCGTCCATCAGGAACATCGGGTCATAGCCAAAGCCGTTGCGGCCGCGCGGCGGCCAGACCAGCGTGCCATCGACGCGGCCTTCGAAGCTTTCGGTATGGCCATCGGGCCAGGCGACGCACAGCGCGCAGATGAAGTGGGCGGTCGGCGCGCGGGCCTTCGAGGCAGTCGAGACGCCATCCCACACACGCTGCATCGCGACCGAAAAATCCTTGTCCGGCCCCGCCCAGCGCGCCGAAAACAGCCCCGGATCGCCGCCGAGCGCATCGACACACAGTCCCGAATCATCGGCGATCGCCGGCAACCCCGAAGCTGTCGCCGCCGCCAGCGCCTTCAGCTCGGCATTGGCGATGAAGGTCGTGCCGGTTTCCTCCGGCTCGGGCAGGCCAAGGCTGCCGGCGGAAACCACGTCCATCCCGAACGGCGCCAGCAATTCGGCCAGCTCGACAACCTTGCCGGGGTTGTGCGTCGCCAGCACCAGGCGCCCCGGAAGCAGGCGGCGGGTCATTACCGCCCTGTCGCCTTCAGCTGCGCCGCGAAGACGTCGTTGCAGCCGATGCGCGCCAGCCGCAGCAGGCGCAGCAGGGTTTCCTCGTCGAAGACCGCACCTTCCGCTGTGGCCTGCACCTCGACCATGCCGCCGGTGCTGGTCAGCACGAAATTGGCGTCGGTGCCGGCGCCCGAATCCTCGATATAATCGAGGTCGAGCACTGGCTGTCCGTCATGGACGCCGCAGCTGATCGCCGCGACCTGCGTCGCCAGCGGGTCGCCCGCCAGCGGCGAACCTTTCGAGGCGGCCTGGGCCATGATGCCGTCGATAGCGAGGCGCAGCGCCACCCAGGCACCCGAGATCGACGCGGTGCGGGTGCCGCCATCGGCCTGGATGACGTCGCAATCGAGGGTGATCTGGCGCTCACCGAGCAACGTCAGGTCGGTGACGGCGCGCAACGAGCGCCCGATCAGCCGTTGGATCTCCTGCGTCCGCCCCGATTGCTTGCCCTTGGCCGCCTCTCGCGACCCACGCGTGTGCGTGGCGCGCGGCAACATGCCATATTCGGCCGTCACCCAGCCCGACCCCTTGCCGCGCAGCCACGGCGGCAACCGATCTTCGACGCTTGCCGTCACCAGCACATGGGTATTGCCGAACTTGACGAGGCACGAGCCTTCGGCGTGCGCCGAAAAGCCGGGGATCATCTCGATGGTGCGCATTTGGTCGGGGGCGCGGCCTGAGGGGCGCATGGGCAATTCCTTGTTGTGACGTGGCGGTCGGTAGCGGCTTATGCCCGGTCTCGCAACGCGGGGCACGCCATGGGGTGGCGCAGACGCGTATCGCGCCCTACATCTTTCCCATGCAGTCTCCATCGGTGGCCGAACTCAACGACCGCGCCCGCGAGGTGTTTCGCCAGATCGTCGATGGCTATCTGGCCAGCGGCGCCCCGGTGGGATCGCGCACGCTTGCCAAGCTGGGCTCGCTCGGCCTGTCGCCGGCGTCGATCCGCAATGTCATGCAGGATCTGGAGGAATTGGGCCTGCTGTCCTCGCCGCACACGTCGGCGGGCCGGCTGCCGACCGATCTGGGCCTGCGGATGTTCGTCGACGGCATGATGCAGGCGGGGGAGCCATCCAACGAGGAACGCGCCGCCATCGAAGGCGGAGTCGCCGGCGGGGTGGCACTGGAGGACATGCTGGCGCGCACCACATCGGTGCTGTCGGGCTTGTCGCAGTGCGCCGGGCTGGTGCTGGTGCCGCGCACCGAGATGATCATACGGCAATTGAGCTTCGTGCCATTGTCTCCCGGCCGGGCGCTTGCCATCCTCGTCGGCCACGATGGCAGTGTCGAAAACCGCGTTGTCGCGCTTCCCGATGGCCTGCCGCCGACGGTGCTCGAACAGGCGGCCAACTATATCAACGCACGCCTCGCGGGGCTTACCCTCGCCGATGCCAGCGAGCGCCTGCGATCGGAAGTCGATGGCCACCGCGCCGCGCTCGACACCATGACCGCCGGTGCCATCGCCGCCGGGCTGGCGGCGTGGTCGTCGGACGGTGCCGCCCGTCCGGTGCTGATTGTCCGCGGCCAGGCCAACCTCGTGGAGGGCGCGGTCGATCTCGATCGCGTCCGGCAATTGCTCGACGACCTTGAGGACAAGGAAGAGCTGGTGCGCCTGCTCGAGCTGGCGCGCGGGGCCGAGGCGACCAAGATATTCATCGGTGCCGAATCGCGGCTGTTCTCGCTTTCGGGCTCGAGCCTGATCGCCGCGCCCTATCGCGGCCCGGGCGGGCGCGTCGTCGGCGTCGTCGGGGTCATCGGGCCGACGCGGTTGAACTATGCCCGCGTCATACCCATGGTGGATTACACGGCAAGAACACTCAGCAGGTTGGTAGCATGAACGATATGAACGACGCCCCCGAAGTCGAGGGTGATGACACCCCGCCGGTCCCGGAAATCAACTACGCCGAGGCACTTCTCGCGCGGGATACCGAGATTGCCGACCTCAAGGACAGGCTGCTGCGCGCCGCTGCGGAAACCGAGAATACCCGGCGCCGGCTCGAGCGCGACAAGGCCGACACCGCCGCCTATGCGATGACGGGTTTTGCCCGCGACATCCTTGCGGTGGCGGACAATCTGCGTCGTGCCGTGGCGTCGCTGCCGGCCGAAGGCTTCGACAATGTCCGCGCCGGCATCGAGGCGACCGAGCGCGAGCTGACCGCCATATTCGGGCGCCATGGCATCAGCAAGGTCGAGACCGCCGGGGTCAAGCTCGACCCGAATCGCCACCAGGCGATGATCGAGGTGCCAAGCGAGGCGCACGAGCCCGGTGCCATCGTCGACGAACTGCAGGCCGGCTATGTCATCAAGGACCGGCTGTTGCGACCGGCGCTGGTCAGCGTGGCGAAGGCGGCCGGCTGAGGCGCCTTGCGGGGGGAGTTCACATGATCATCATTATCGCGCGTGCCGAATTCGATCCGGAACGCCTGGGGGAATTGCAGCCGGCGCTCGATGCCATGATGCGCGCCACCTGGGAGGAATCGGGTTGCCTCGGCTATTCGATGGCGATCGAAAGCCGTGATGACGGGGTGTGCACGATCACCGAGCGCTGGGAGAGCGAGGCGGCGCTGAAAAGCCACTTCACCACCCCGCACATGGCGGCATTCCAGGCGGCGATAAAAGGCGCGGTGCGGTCGATGGACGCCCGGATCTACGACGTCGTCAACGAACGGCCGCTGGTGCTCTGAGGCGCTGGCGCCGGACCTTTCGCGGCCTCCTCGGCCATCCGCTCGGCCGCAACGCGCACAGCCCACATGCCGACCGCCACGCCGATCATGCCGAGCGGCCCGATCCGCCGCGCCAGGCGAGGCAACACCGCGCCGATGACCATGCCGGCGGGGCCGGAGGCGACGCCGCCGACCGTGCGCGCAATCGCGGTACCGGCCGCGGTGGAGATGATCTGCTTCAGCATCGATGACTCCATGTCCTGCGCCTCAAACCAGCGAACCTTGCCAATGGTTGCGATTCAGCTTTTGCGGTCTGCAATCCCGGCCGCATTCCTGGCCGCAATCCACGCGTCGATATTGGCCTCCAGCACGTCCATCGGTACCGGCCCGCTGCCGAGAACCGCGTCGTGGAAGCTGCGCTCGTCGAAGCGGGCGCCCAGCATTGTCTCGGCCCGGGCGCGCAGCCGCTTGATGGTCAGTTCGCCGATCTTGTAGGCCAGCGCCTGTCCCGGCCAGGTGATGTAGCGGTTGACCTCCGCCTCGACATTATGGCGGGTCAGCGCGGTGTTGGTCAGCATGTAGTCGATGGCCTTGTCGCGGCTCCAGCCCTTCACATGCAGTCCGGTGTCCACCACCAGCCGGCAGGCGCGCCACATTTCATAGCTGTAGCGGCCCATCTTCTTTTCGGGGGTGTCGTATAGCCCCATCTCCTCGCCAAGGCTTTCGGAGTACAGCGCCCAGCCTTCGACGAACGCGGTGAACGACGCCTGGTGCTTGCGAAAATCGGGCAGCGGCAATTCCTGTTGCAACGATCCCTGGGTCTGGTGGCCGGGCGCCGCCTCGTGCAGGGTCAGCGCCGGCAGTTCATAAAACGGCCGCTCGTCGAGGTGGGTGGTGTTGACGCGATAGACCCCGGCCCGGCCATTCTCCACGCTGCCCCATTCCGAATAGGCGGTGGTCGTGCCTTCGGCCTGGTCGGCGGGAATCGGCTTTACCGAAAATGGCAGCCGAGGCAGCTTGCCGATGATCCTCGGCAACCATTCGTCGATCGCCTTGGCGACGAACGCCGACCGATCGAGCAGTTCCTGCGGTGTTCGCGCATAAAACTGCGGGTCGGTGCGCATATGGGCCACGAAGGCGGCGCGGCTCGGGTAGCCGGCGTCGGCTGCGACCTTGTCCATGGCAGCGCCGATGCGCGCGACTTCGGACAGGCCGAGGTTGTGGATCCCCTCCGGCGTCATGTCGGTCGTCGTCTCGGTGCGGGCCCGATAGGCATAATAGGCAGCGCCGCCGGGGGTTTCGCCGATGCCGGAGCCGGCGCGGCACCGGGGTTTGTAGTCGGACGTGTAGAACGCCAGCAATTCACGATAGGCCGGGACCAGCGCCGTCACGATCAACGTGCGCGCCCGGGCCTGCATGGCGGCCCAGTCTGCGTCGCTGGTGCCGAGCGGCCTCTTGGCGGTAAAAGGCTTCCAGAACACCGAATCCTCGGGACGCGGGACGATATGGGCTGAGATCGAGTTCTCGAAACCGGCCAGCGGTGCGCATGGCTGGGCATAGCCGCCGTTCAGCGCGGTGCGTGTCACCGCGATCTCGGCGCGGTTGAAGGCGGGGTAGGCGGCAAGCCGCGCAAGATAGGATTCATAATCCGCCCGGGTGGCCAGCGGCGTCGAATCCGGCAGCGAGGCAAAGCCGGTGTGCCAGCCCGAATAGGTGGTGAAGGTCAGGCTGCGCTGGCCAAAGCTGTTGCCCTCGACGGCGCTGGCCAGCATCCGGCGCAGGATGGCGCGGTTGGTGCGATCGGCCAGCGACAATGCCGCGGGGTCGATGCGGTCGAGGCGGGCGATGAAGGCCTTTGCCGTCACGGCCTGGCGGTCGGCCTCGGCCAGGCTCGGGTCAGGCAGCCTGCCATCGCCGCGATGGTCGCCGACTTCGGTGGCGAGCAGGGGATCGACGGTCAGTGACCAGTTCCAATGGTCGGCAATGACGGCGGCGAGGTCACTGGCGGGGGTTGCGGCCGCCGGTGCGGCGGCAAGCAACAGGACGATGGTGGCAAGGCGCATTGAACAAACCCCCTTTGGTCACGGCGCGACCTTAGGGATGGATGCGGGCGAGTGGAACACCCATCACGGTTGCCCGCCTGCCGCGCGCGTGCCGGGATGACAACCGCCGCCCGCTGCGGCAAAACCCTGCATGGGCATCGGGGGAAGACCATGGCGACTATCACGACGACGGGCGGATCGGGGCGGGGGCTGCTTGATCGGTTGATCTCCAACCGGTTGCTTGCCGCATTGTCAGCGGCGCTGTTCACGGTGGCTGTGGTCGCCATCATCAGGGGCCGGACCGATTGGCCGGCGATTCCGGGTGCGGTGTGGTTCCACCTGCTCAGCATCCTTGTCGCCACGGCGCTGACGCCGGTGATGCTGCTGCGTCCCAAGGGCGACCGCAGCCATCGCAAGCTTGGTTACATATGGGTGACGGCAATGATCCTGACGGCGGCCAGCAGCCTGTTCGTCCACAGGAACGGCGATGGCAGCTTTGCCGGCGGCGTGTTCGCCGGGCATTTTTCTCCGATCCATGTCTTGTCGGCGTGGGTGTTGTTCCAGGTCCCGCGCCTCGTCATGCAGGCCCGTCGCCACGACCGGCTGCGCCATGAACGCAGTATCCGCGGCATTGTGATCGGCGCCCTGCTGGTCGCCGGCTTCTTCACCTTTCCGTTCAACCGGTTGCTGGGGACGTGGCTGTTCGCCTGACCCGCGCGGGCGTCGGCAAAGCCCGCGGGCCGGATTGCGCTGCCCGATCAAAGAACATATATCGAACAGATGGCGCATCTCGACACCCGCGAAAAACTCGCCATCCTCGCCGATGCCGCAAAATATGATGCATCCTGCGCGTCATCGGGGACGTCGAAGCGATCGTCGGTGGGCGGCAAGGGTGTCGGCTCGACCGAAGGCATGGGCATCTGCCACAGCTATGCCCCCGATGGCCGCTGCATCTCGCTGCTGAAGATACTGCTGACCAACAGCTGTATCTTCGATTGCCATTATTGCATCAATCGGCGGTCATCGAACGTGCGCCGGGCGCGCTTCACCGTCGATGAAGTGGTGCGGCTGACGCTGGCCTTCTACAAGCGCAACTATATCGAGGGGCTGTTCCTGTCATCGGGCATCATCGGCTCGTCGGACTACACCATGGAGCAGCTTGTCCGGGTGGCGCGGACGCTGCGGCTGGACCATGACTTTCGCGGCTATATCCATCTGAAGACCATTCCCGATGCGGCACCGGAATTGCTCGAGGAGGCCGGGCTGTATGCCGATCGCCTGTCGATCAACATCGAGCTGCCCACCGAAGCGGGGCTGGCCAAGCTGGCGCCCGAAAAGAACGGCACTCGCATTCGCGGCGCGATGACCGGGCTGAAAACCGCCATCGACGACAACAAGGACGCGCGCAAACACTATCGCCGCGCCCCCAAATTCGCTCCGGCCGGGCAGTCCACCCAGATGATCGTCGGGGCGGACAGTGCCGACGACAGTGCCATCGTCGCCACTGCCCATGGTCTGTATGGCGCCTTCGGGATGCGGCGCGTTTATTACAGCGCCTTTTCTCCCATCCCCGATGCCAGCGCCGTCCTGCCGCTGGTTTCCCCGCCGCTGTTGCGCGAACACCGGCTGTACCAGGCCGACTGGCTGCTGCGTTTCTATGGCTTTGCCGTCGGCGAGGTGCAGGACGCTACCGACGACGGCCTGCTGCCGCTCGATATCGACCCCAAGACCGCCTGGGCGCTGAAGCACCGCGGCCAGTTTCCCGTCGACATCAACCGGGCGCCGCGCGAGATGTTGCTGCGGGTGCCGGGGCTGGGGGTCAAATCGGTCAACGCCATCCTGCGGGTCCGGCGCCAGCGCCGCCTCGACCTCGCCGATGTGGGGCGGCTGACGCGCGGCATCGAAAGATTGCGCCCGTTCCTGATCGCGGCGGATTGGCGGCCGCTGGCGCTGAGCGACCGCGCCGACCTGCGCGCAACGCTGGTCAAGCCGGCGGCGGCGCAGATGGAATTGTTCGGTTCGTGAAGCCGGCGTGCCGTGACGGCGTTTGCCAGGCATGACGCGTATCACCCTCGCTTCGCCCGATGATTTCGAGGGCTTCCGCGCTGCCGTGCGCCGGTTGATCGCTGCCGGCGCGCCACCCGAATCCGTGGTCTGGCAGGTGGCCGGCGCCGATGACGACCTGCTCGGCAACGATGCTGCGGTATTGGCGAACGGCCCGGAGCTGCGTGTCGCCAAGGCATTTCCCGATCTGGCGCGGCGCGTCATCTGCAATCGCGACCCCGAACGCTTCGCGCTGTTGCATCGCGCACTGGTGGCCCTGCAGTCGCGCCCGAAACTGCTGGAAGACAGTGCCGATCCGCTGGTGCGGCGCCTCGACATGCTGGCCAAGGCCGTCGGCCGCGACGTCCACAAGATGCGGGCGTTCGTGCGCTTTCGCGAAGTTCCCGACGAAACCGGCGAGCGTTTTGCCGCCTGGTTCGAGCCTGAACATCACATCGTTCGCCTCAACAGCGGCTTTTTCATAAGGCGCTTCACGACAATGCGATTTTCGATCCTGACGCCCGGGCTCTGCCTGCACTGGGACGGCGAAACCCTCAGTTACACCCCGGGCGCCACCCGCGCCGACGTGCCCGACGGCGACCCCATCGAAGCGACGTGGAAAACCTATTATGCCAACATCTTCAACCCGGCGCGGTTGAAGATCGACGCGATGACCAGCGAGATGCCGAAGAAATACTGGAAAAACCTGCCCGAGGCGGAGCTCATCCCCGATCTCATCGCCGGGGCGGCGAGGCGCACCCGCTCCATGATCGACGCGAGCCAGGCCGACGCGGCGACCGGCCCGGTGGCGACGCTGCGCGCCGAAGCCAGCGCTTGCCAGCGGTGTGCGCTATGGCGCCCGGCGACGCAGACGGTGTTCAGCGAGGGTCCCGGTGACGCTGTGCTGATGCTCGTCGGTGAACAGCCGGGCGACCAGGAGGATCTCGCCGGGCGGCCGTTTGTCGGCCCGGCCGGGCAGTTGCTCGACGGCGCGCTGGCCGAAGCCGGGATCGACCGCGCCCGCGCCTATGTCACCAATGCGGTCAAGCATTTCAAATTCGAACAGCGCGGCAAGCGCCGGATTCATGCCAAGCCCGGCATCGCCGAAATCGACGCCTGCCACTGGTGGCTCGATGCGGAATTGCGGGCGGTGGCACCGAAGGTCGTGGTCGCATTGGGGGCGACGGCGGCGCGGGCGTTGACCGGCAAGGCCGTCACGATCAGCCGGGAACGCGGGCGCGGCACGGCTCGGCCCGATGGTTCGGAACTCTGGATCACCGTCCACCCGAGCTTTCTGCTCCGGATCGAAGACCCGGCCGCGGCGGCATTGGAGCGGCAGCGCTTCATCGCCGACCTGCGTGCGATCGCGGCGCGGGTCGCGGCGCTGGCCTGAGGCCGGCCGCTATCGGGCTTCTTGTCGCATGGCCGCTGCGGCCTTTGCGACCGCTGCAAATTGCGCCCCCAGCCGCTTGGCATACACAGCCTCGACCTGTGCCAGAATTTCGGGACGCGCCGTGGCCGGGGTGCCGCCGCCGAGGGGCTGCGGATCATATTCGAGGCCGAGCTGGATCGATTCCGCCACGTCGCGGCCATGCAGTTCGGCTATGATCCGGAAGGCAAAGTCGATGCCGGAGGTGACGCCGCCGGCGGTTATGCGATCCCGATCGATGACCGTGCGTTCCGCCGCATATTCGGCACCGAACTGCGCCAGTGCCTCGCCCCATGCCCAGTGGCAACCGGCCCGATAGCCATCGAGCAGTCCCGCAGCGGCCAGGATGAGCGAGCCGGTGCAGACACTGGTCATCAATCGTGCGCCGCGGGCCTGCGTGCGCAGCCAGTCGAGTACCGCCGCATCGTGCATCACCGTGGTGCAGCCATACCCACCCGGGATGCATACCATGTCGAACTGGCCCGACGTCGCCAACGTCAGCGTCGGCACCAGCGCGAGGTTGCAGTCGCTCATCACCGGCGCCAAGCTGTGCCAGGCATAGTCGACCGTGGCGCCGGGCATCCGGCTGAGCACTTGCGCCGGCCCGGTCATGTCGAGCTGGGTGACGTCGGGATAAAGCAGAAAGCCGATCCGGAATGCCATGGTGTCCGATCCTTGCGCGTTGCGTTGGGCAGGCGCGTTCTATGCCACGAAGGGCAGGTCCAGCGCCTCGGCGACGGCGCGATGGCGGATTTTGCCGGCCGACACGTTCAACCCTTCGGCGAGATGCGGGTCCGCCGCCATCGCGGCCTCCGCCCCATGATCGGCCAGCTTCAGCACGAACGGCAGCGTCGCGTTGTTGAGCGCGAACGTCGATGTGCGTGCCACCGCGCCGGGCATGTTGGCGACGCAGTAATGGATAATGCCATCGATGACGAAGACCGGGTCGGCATGGGTGGTGGCACGGCTGGTTTCAAAACAACCGCCCTGGTCGATGGCGATATCGACGAGCACGGAGCCGCGCTTCATCAGCTTCAACATGTCGCGGCTGACCAGCTTCGGCGCAGCAGCACCGGGGATCAGCACTGCCCCGATGACGACATGTGCGCGCGATATGGCCGCAGCGATGGCGGCGCGCGACGAGAATGCCGTCTTCACCCGGCCCTCGAACATCTCGTCGATTTCGGCCAGCCGCGCCGTCGAAATGTCGTAGATCGTCACGTCGGCGCGCATTCCGACCGCCATCTGCGCCGCGTTGACCCCCGACACGCCGCCGCCCAGAATCGCCACGCGACCGGGTGCGACACCGGGGACGCCGCCGAGCAAGATGCCGCGGCCGCCCTGTTCCTTCTCGAGATAATGCGCGCCGACCTGCACGCTCATCCGTCCGGCAACTTCCGACATCGGGCGCAGCAACGGGAGCCCGCCGCTGCGGTCGGTCACTGTTTCATAGGCGATGCAGGTGGCGTGGCTGGCCATCAGCGCCTCTGCCTGTGGCTTGTCGGCGGCAAGGTGGAGATAGGTGAACAGCGTCTGCCCGGGCCGCAGCCAGGCACATTCATGAAGCTGCGGCTCCTTGACCTTGACGATCATGTCGGCTGCCGCAAACACCGCCTCCGGGGTTGGTGCGATGGTGGCGCCAACGGCGGTATAGTCACTGTCGGTAAAGTCGATGCCGCCGCCGGCGCCGGTCTCGACGACCACCTTGTGGCCACGCGCGGTCAATTCGGCGACCGCTGGCGGCGTCAGGCCGACGCGATATTCGTGAACCTTGATTTCCTTGGGGACGCCGACAAGCATGGTGTACTCTCCAGAACGATAATCTGCCTCCTATAGCCGCGGCGCCGGCGCTGCGCCATTGCCGGGGGCATAGGCTCATGCTACCGCCCCGCCGCTCTGGACCTTGGTCCGGAGGCAGGCGTTTACAGGCCTGACAGGTGCGACACGGGCACAGCACGGGTACAACGGTTACAGGGGCCAGGGTTCTCGATGAACATGGGTGGCGACTTCGACGACACGGAAGCACCGCGCTGTGTCGCAAACAGCGCCGCCGCCCCGTTGTGCGGCATCGCACCCGGGGGCCGGTTGCGATGATGGTGACATTGCCTGCCGATGGCGAAACTGCGTCGCCCGCCGGCTATCCTCACCACCCCAAGGAAGGCCAGGTCAAGCTTGCCGCCGGCGCCATCGGCGTCGTTTTCGGCGATATCGGCACGTCGCCGCTGTATGCGCTGAAGGAGGCATTCACCGGCCACCACAAGCTGCTTGTCGACCAGCTCCATGTCTTCGGGGTGATGAGCCTGGTGTTCTGGACGATGACCCTCATCGTCACCGTCAAATACGTCCTCATCATCCTGCGCGCCGACAATCGCGGCGAAGGCGGCAGCCTTGCCCTGCTGGCATTGATTTCCCGGCTGTCGCCGGGTTCGGGCCGGGCTCGCTATCTTGTCCTGCTCGGCGTGCTGGCGACGGGCTTGTTCTTTGGCGATGCAATCATCACGCCGGCGATCTCGGTGCTTTCGGCCGTTGAAGGCCTGACCGTCGTCAACACGCAGATGGCGCCACTGGTGGTGCCCGTGTCGATCGCCATCATCATCGGCCTGTTCCTGCTCCAGGCGCGCGGATCCGCCAAGGTCGGCGCCATTTTCGCGCCGGTCATGCTGGTGTACTTCCTCGTCATCGCGGTCATGGGTGCCAACCAGGTCATCCAGAACCCCACCATATTGGGTGCGATCAACCCCTGGTGGGCGGTGCGCTTTTTCACCCATGACCCGCTGCTGGGCTTTCTCGCGCTCGGCTCGGTGGTGTTGTCGGTTACCGGCGCCGAGGCGCTGTATGCCGACATGGGGCATTTTGGCCGCCGCCCCATCCAGCTCAGCTGGCTGTGGTTCGTCATGCCGGCGCTGCTGCTCAACTATTTCGGCCAATCGGCGCTGCTGCTGTCCGCACCTGCCAAGATCGCCAATCCGTTCTTCCTGATGGCGCCGGACTGGGCGCGGTTGCCGCTGGTCGGGCTCGCCACGCTGGCAACGGTCATTGCCAGCCAGGCGGTTATCTCGGGCGCCTTCTCGGTCGCGCACCAGGCCGTCCAGCTGGGCTACCTGCCGCGCCTGAAGATTACCCACACATCCGCTTCGGCCGCCGGCCAGATCTACATCCCCATTGTCAACTGGGGCCTGCTGGCGATGGTGCTGATGCTGGTGGTGGGCTTCAAGTCCTCCTCGAACCTTGCCTCGGCGTATGGCATCGCGGTGACGGGCACGATGTTCATCACGACCTGCATGATGGGTGTGCTGGTGTTCACGGTGTGGAAGTGGAATCGCTGGCTGTCGGGCCTGATGATCGGCATCTTCCTCATTATCGATACCGCCTATTTTGCATCCAACCTGACCAAGATACCCGATGGCGGCTGGTTCCCGCTGCTCGTCGCCGGCATCGCCTTCACCTTCCTGACCACCTGGGGCAAGGGCCGGACGTTGATGATGGAGCGCCTGCGCGAAAGCGCCATGCCGATGGAAGTGTTCATCAAATCGGCTGCCGGCGCGGCCACCCGCGTGCCGGGTACCGCCGTGTTCATGACCAGCACCGCCAAGGGCGTGCCGCATGCGCTGCTGCACAACCTCAAGCACAACAAGGTGCTGCACGACCGCATCATGATCCTGACCGTCGTCATCGACGAGGTGCCCTATGTCTCCGACGAGGACCGTATCGGCGTCAAGGACCTTGGCGCCAACTTCTTCCGGATCATCATCCGCTATGGCTTCATGCAGGAAGTCGATATCCCGGCGGTGCTGAAGAAGGTCGAAAATTGTGGCCCCAAACTGAAGATGATGGACACCAGCTTCTTCCTCGCGCGCCAGACCCTGCTCGCCAGCGACCGGCCCGGGATGGCGTTGTGGCGCGAACATCTGTTCAGCTGGATGATGCGCAATGCCGAAAGCGCCATGGACTTTTTCAAGCTGCCGACCAACCGGGTCGTGGAGCTGGGGTCCCAGGTCGAGATCTAGCCGATTGCGCCGGCGATAACCGCCGGCCT
This sequence comes from Sphingomonadales bacterium, assembly GCA_025351405.1. Lineage (GTDB taxonomy): Bacteria > Pseudomonadota > Alphaproteobacteria > Sphingomonadales > Sphingomonadaceae > Sandarakinorhabdus. The sequence goes on from JANXVZ010000030.1 coordinate 55,710, forward strand.
CAAAGCTCGAACAGCGCCGCAGCCCCCATGCCGCCGCCGACGCACATCGTCACCACGACGCGCCTGGCCCCGCGCCGTCGGCCCTCGATGAGGGCATGACCGGTGAGGCGGGAGCCCGACATTCCGAACGGGTGGCCGATGGAAATGGCGCCGCCATCGACGTTGAGGCGATCAGGATCGATGCCGAGGCGGTCACGGCAATACAGGACCTGGACGGCAAACGCCTCGTTCAGTTCCCACAAATCGATGTCCGCCACCTTGAGGCCGTGGCGCTGCAACAGCTTGGGCACGGCGAACACCGGGCCGATGCCCATCTCGCCCGGCGCGCAGCCGGCGACGGCAAAGCCGCGGAACACCCCCAGTGGCTCCAGCCCGCGCCGGGCGGCGTCCGCAGCCGACATGACGACACAGACGCTGGCGCCGTCCGAAAGCTGGCTGGCGTTGCCGGCGGTGACGGTGCCGCCCTCGCGCACAGCCTTGAGGCTCGACAGGCCCTCCAGCGTGGTTTCGGGACGGTTGCCTTCGTCGCGCGCAAGGGTGACGGGTTCAAGGCGGGCGGTGCCGTCGCCGGTGACGCGCCGCTGGCTGGTGGTGATCGGCACGATCTCGGCATCGAAGCGCCCGGCCGCCTGCGCCGCCGCCGTGCGCTGCTGGCTTTGCAGCGAAAACGCATCCTGCGCCGCGCGGCTGATGCCATAATGCGCGGCGACATGATCGGCGGTTTCGATCATCGGCCAATAGACTTCGGGCATGTCGGTCGCCAGCGGCTGTGACTGGTAGCGCACGAGGTTCTTGCTGGGCAGCACCAGCGATACCGAATCGAGCCCACCGGCGACATAGATGCCATCCTCGCCGGCGCGCAGGCGTTGTGCGGCAAAGGCGATGGTCTGCAGGCCGGAAGCGCATTTGCGATCGACGGTGACGCCCGAAACGCTGACCGGCAAGCCTGCCGCCAGCGCCGCGACGCGCGCGACATTGTTGCCGGTGGCGCCTTCGGGATGCGCCGAGCCGAGCAATACGTCCTCGACTTCGCCGCCCTCTACCTTGGCACGGGACAGCGCGGCGCGGATGACGTGCGCCGCCAGCGTCGGGCCATCGGTATCGTTGAGCGACCCCCTGTAGGCGCGGCCGATGGGGGTGCGGGCGGTCGAAACGATAACGGCGTCGTTCATCTGGCAGGTTCCCGTCTGGTCGCTGTCAAAGCGAGGTCGTCACCCTGAGGCCGATGGCACCGACGAGCAACAGCGCGATAAAACCCATCTGGGCCGGGTTCAGCGATTGCCCGAACACCATGGTGCCAAGGATTGCCATGGCGATGATGCCGGCGCCCGACCAGATCGCATAGGCAACCCCCAGCGGAATGGTCTTCAACGCCGGCGCCAGGAACAGGAAGCACAGCGCATAGAAACCGATCGACGCCAGCGCCAGCTGCCAGCGCACGAGTCCGTCCGACAGCTTGAGCAGCACCGTCGCTGCCACCTCGAGCACGATCGCAGCGCCCAGATACGCCCAGCCTGTCACCCGAATTCCCTTCGATCCCCATGCCGCGCCCTCGTAGCGAAGCCGGCGCGGCGAGGCCAGCCGTTCAGCGCGGCAGTGCCTGCGAAGATCCTCGAATGTCGGACGATGGCACCTGGCAACCCGGTCTAGCGTTCAAATGCCGGCATACCATTCATAGCCGCGGTCTTCCCAATAACCGCCTTTGCCGCTGCCAAAACCGGCGAGGCTCGATACCGCTTCGATTCCCATGACATATTTGGCTTGTTTATAGCCGATCTGGCGTTCGATCCGCATCCGCACCGGCGCGCCATGTGCCACGGTCAGGGGGGCGCCATTCATGCCGTGCGCCAAGATCGTCTGCGGGTGGAACGCGTCGACAAGGTCGATGCTTTCATAATAGATCGAGGTCGATTGCGCCCCGCCCTTGGAAAGCTCGCCGCCGTAGTTGTCGGCGCAATGGAAGACGATGTAGCGCGCATTGGTCTTCAGCCCGGCGGCCTTCAGCAGCAGGCCGAGCTGTGGCCCGGTCCATTGTCCGATGGCGCTCCAGCCTTCGACGCAGTCGTGGCGGGTGATCTGGGTACGCGCCGGCATTTGGCGCAATTGCGCCAGGCTCAACGTCATCGGGTTGCTGACAAGGCCGCCGATCGCCAGCTTCCAGTTGACGAACTTTTCGGCCGCGTGCGCGACATATTCGGGTTCCTGCGGATCCCTGGTGCCATTGGCCTTGAACACCGGCGACATATCGGCGGCGGTAAATTCGCGGGCCAGCGCGTCGCGCCCGATGAGCCTTTGCCAGCGATACGTCGCGTTTTCGGCCGAACGCACGACGCCGTTGACCTTGTCGCTTTGCAGCAGTTTGTCACAGCCGGACAGCAACATGCCGCCGGCTGCCACCCCGCCGAAACCCAGCAGCCCGCGCCGGGTGAGGATCTTGGGAGAATCCGTCATCATGCCTTCTCCGGATCGACGCGGAACTTGCCGGTGATCATCGACCGTATCTCGTTGTACGGACCGGCGAGGATCACCATCAGCAGGTGGACAAGTATGAACACCATGATGAAATTGGCGGCGATCCAGTGGATCGACCGCGCGCTCGACCGGCCGCCGAACAGTTCCAGCAGCCACGGCCAGGCGGCGTTGATGCCGGGTGACATTCCCAGCCCGGTGAAGATCATCGCCGGGATGGCAACAAACACCGTGGCGCCATAGGCCAGTTTTTGCAGGATGTGATAGCGCTTCGATTCCTCGCCCTTTGGAAATTTCAGCCTGGCATGGCTGACGATGTCATGGACGATGTTGGACGGGCGCAGTTCCTTCAACCGCGGCAGCAGGTCGCGACGCAGATGCCCGGTGGCGAGGCCATAGGCGTAGTAGGCGATGCCGTTGAGGATCAGCACCCAGGCAAAGAAGAAGTGCCAGTTGCGTGCCGTGGCGAGGTCGCGGACGCCGGGAAAGGTCGCCCAGCCCGGATAGCCGATGGCGCTGGGCTGGCCGTTGCTGCCCTTGGACAGGCCGAGAACGCCAGTGGTGTGGACGGTCAACGAGCCGATCCGCAGGAAGCCATAGGCGCTGCCGTCGGGCGCATCCGCCGAGCCGATTTCCAGCCAGCGCCGGGCATCATCGTCGTCCGCACCGAACTGGCCCCAGTAAAGCGCCGGATGGGCGTTAAAAATATTGAGCCCGGTACCGATCAGGAACACGATCGCCAGCGCATTGATCCAGTGGGTGATCCGCGTCACCAGGGCATGGCGGTGGAACAGGTACGGCGTCGCCGGCGTGGCCGTGGTGGCCATCGGTTCTGCTGATGCCGTCATGTCTGCCTTTCGCTGCCCGGGCTTTCGCCTGGCTGCTTATACGCCAGTCGCGACGAGATGGTTACATCGGCGTTGCGATATCGGCGATGGCTCTTTCGATTGGCCTGCCGCGTCGCTATGGGCTTTGACTTCGTCGGCGGCTGTTGCCCTGAACGTCCGCCTTGAAAAGGACCGTCACCCGATGCTGCGCGTGTTCACCCCGGAAGGCGATGTGATGCTCGGCGATGTCGTCGCGGCCGATGGTGTGTTGCCCGCCGGCGCGGTGTGGATCGATCTCATTTCCCCGACCCGTGACGAGGAGGTCTTTGTCGAACGCGTTACCGGCATCGAAGTGCCGACCCGGGCCGAAATGGTCGAGATCGAAACTTCCAGCCGGCTTTATGAGGAAAACGGCGCAATCTACATGACGGCAACGCTGGCAACCGGCATCATGAAGGAGGCGCCGGAATCGCACGCTGTCAGCTTTATCCTGACGCCGGTGCACCTCGTCACCCTGCGCTATACCGAGGTCGCTTCGTTCGAACGCTTTGCCAGCCATGCCGAACGCTCGCCGGTGCTGTGCCAATCCTCGGCGATGGCGCTGGTCCACCTGCTCGACGCCGTGGTTGACAGGTTGGCCGACAGCATCGAGCATGTCGGTGCCGAAATCGACGCGATTTCGCGCCAGGCGTTCCGGCGGGCGCGCACATCCAGCCAGCAGCGGGTGTCCAACCTCGCCCTGCAGGCACTGCTTGGCCGCATCGGCGCCGCCCAGGATTCGCTGTCAAAGGCGCGTGATTCGGCGGTCAGCCTGACGCGGGCGCTGGGTTTCCTCGCCTTTGCCGCCCCCAAGACCAGCGGCATCGCCGCGCACGTCAAAAGCCTGTCGCGAGATCTTGCGTCGCTGACCGACCATGCCAGCTACCTGTCGAACAACATCACCTTCCTGCTCGATGCCGCGCTGGGGCTGATTTCGATCGAGCAGAATGCCGTCCTCAAGATATTTTCGGTGGCGGCGATCGTTTTCATGCCGCCGACGCTGGTGGCGGGCATTTATGGCATGAACTTCGAATTCATGCCGGAACTGCACTGGCACCTCGGCTATGCCTGGTCGATGGGACTGATGCTGGCATCGGCGGTGTTGCCTTATGTGTTCTTCCGGCTGCGTGGGTGGTTGTAGGGGTCCAAGGATTAGGGCTCAGGGCCAAGAGCTGAGGCCTCAGGGCGCTTCCAGTGTGCAGCCATATTCCGGATCGAAGAATGCCGTGCGGCTGGCCAGCAGCGGCACCGACGCCGTCACCCGGCGCTTCGCCGGATCGTCCTTGACCCGCACGATTTCCATTCCGGGCTCAAAATCGGTCTTGCACGATGCCATGTCGCGGTTGCCGGCATAGCGGCATGAACAGACGACATGCGCGACATAGCCCGAGGCAAGGTTGGCGCGAGTGCCGGTGGTGGTTAGCTTCAACGTCAGCCAGATGCCGCCGAGCAACAGCACGACAATTGCCGGCCCCCATATCCACCAGCGTCTTGCCTTCACGTCGCTGCCCCTTCTAACGTAGCGCCAACTGGGGAAACGAGACGCCATGCCGCCGCTGCAATCAAGCTTCTTTTGTCTGGCATCGGCGGCAGTGCTGTGCGCGGGGGCATGGGGGGCGACCGTTGCCGGCGCCCAGACCCGCGTCGCGGCACCCGTCGCTACTCCCGATGTAGCGGCGCCTTATGCCAAGGCTGGCGACGCATTCTTCCGGGATCCGGCACTTGCCGAAACGCGCGCCGTCATCGTCCTGCAGGACGGCAAGCGCGTTTATGAACGCTATGCCCCCGGTTATGGGCCGGGCAATCGCTTCATTTCCTGGTCGATGGCCAAATCGCTGACCTCGACATTGATTGGCGCGCTGGTTGCCGACGGCAAGCTCGACCTTGATGCCCCGGCGCCGGTGGCGGCGTGGCACAAGACCCCGGGCGACCCGCGCGCGGCGATCACCCTGCGCCAGATGCTGCATATGTCGTCGGGGCTGAAGCACATCGAGGCCGAGCCGGTGGACACCGCCGACACCAACCGCGGGCTGTTTGCGGACAAGAGCGGCGATTTGCTGGCCTATGCGCAAAGCCAACCGCTGATTGCCAAGCCCGACACGGTCTATCAATATTCGACGCTGACGACGGTGATGCTGGCCGATATCGCCCAGCGGACCTTTGCCCCCGAGGCGGTGACGCCGGCGGCAAGGCGCGCCGCGACGCTGGCCTTCATCAGGACGCGGCTGTCCGGACCCGCCGGGATGCCGAGCCTGATTTGCGAATTCGACCCAAAGGGCACGCTGCTCGGTGGCTCCTTCTGCCATGCGACGGCGCGCGACTGGGCCAACTTGGGGCAGATGTATCTCGACAATGGCGTTGTCGCGGGTCGCCAGGTCGTCAGCCCGGCGTGGGTGAATTTCGTGCGGACGCCATCGTTGACCGATGGCGGCTATGGCGGCCAGTTCTGGCTCAACCGGCCGCGTCCAAAGGGCCGCGAGGCCGCGCTGTTCCCTGATGCCGGACCGGCCGATGCCTATGCCGCACTGGGCCATCTCGGCCAGTATATCGTCATCGTGCCATCGAAGCGGCTGGTCGTCGTGCGGCTCGGCAAGACCCAGGACAATGTGCTGGCGCCCGTGCGTGTTGCCGTCGGGCGGCTGGTCAATGCCTTCCCGAATAGCCGATGAGCGATCCGCGCATTGTCGACGTAAAGCTGGATGAACGCACGATATTATGGCGCAACGCCGATATCGAGCAGGAACGACGCGTCGCCATCTTCGACCTGCTGGAAGGCAATGTCTTCAAGCCGGTGGCCGAATATGACGGCGGCTATGCGGGGCCTTACAAGGTCATGCTCGGGGTCGAGGAAGGCCGGCTGACGGTCGCCATCGCCGCCACCGACGATCGCGAGCTTGAACAGTTCGTATTGCCGCTGGCGCCGTTTCGGCGGACGGTGCGCGACTATTTCGCCATCTGCGACAGTTATTACAAAGCCATCCGCGCCGCGACGCCCGCCCAGATCGAAACCATCGACATGGCCCGCCGCGGCATCCACAACGATGCCGCCGAAGCATTGAAGGACCGGCTCGCGGCAAAGGTCGAGGTCGATTTCGACACCGCGCGCCGGCTGTTCACGCTGATCTGCGTCCTCCACATCAGGGGCTGATATGTCCGTCCAATCCGACCGCTGGATCCGCGAGCAAGCGCTGGCCCACCGCATGATCGAACCTTTTGTCGATCGCCAGACCCGCGAGGGCGTCATCTCCTATGGCCTGTCGAGCTATGGCTATGACGCGCGGGTGTCGGACGAATTCAAGATCTTCACCAACGTCGATTCGGTGACGGTCGACCCCAAGGACTTCCACCCCAACAGCTTTGTCGACAGGAAGACGGATTGCTGCATCATCCCGCCGAACAGCTTTGCGCTGGCGCGGACGGTCGAATATTTCCGGGTACCGCGCGACGTGCTGGTCATCTGCCTCGGCAAATCGACCTATGCGCGCTGTGGCATCATCGTCAATGTGACGCCGCTGGAGCCCGGCTGGGAGGGCCATGTGACGCTGGAGTTTTCCAACACGACGCCGCTGCCCGCCAAGGTCTATGCCAATGAAGGCGCCTGCCAGTTCCTGTTCCTGCAGGGCAACGAACCCTGCGAAGTCAGCTATGCCGATCGGGCCGGCAAATACATGGGGCAGCAGGGGGTGACGCTGCCGAAGCTTTGAGGTGCGCGCCATGCTCGACGCTGAACAACGGGGCGTGGCCCGCGGCGCTGCGGCTGCAGCGGTGGTCGCAGCTTCGGCAATCGGGCTCGGCGTGGCGTTCTGGCCGTTTGCTTATCCGCGAATCGACGCAATCGCCGATCGGCTGCGTTATGCCATCCGTTGCGACCTGTTCGTCGCCGCCTGGCTGGTGCCGATGATAGCCGCCATCGCGACGCTGCGCTTCGGCTCCCCCGCCGATATCGGTGGAAGCGGCCTGAGCGAGGCGACGCCGCCAGTGCGAAGGGCCCGTGCTGTTCTCGAAAACACGCTTGAGCAGATCGTGCTGGCGATGCCGCTTCACCTCGGTCTCGCGCTGTTGCTGCCGCTGCGCTGCATCGTCGTGGTGCCGATTCTCGCGGCGCTCTTCGGGCTTGGCCGCGCTTGCTTCTGGGCGGGTTACGCACGCGGTGCGGCCGCGCGGGCTTTCGGCTTCGGCTTGACCTTCTATCCTGCGGTTGCCGGTTACCTCGTTGCCGCAGCGCTGATTGTGCAGGGGCGATGATGCAGGCTAAAGGCTGACGATGGACCAGATCGTCATTCGCGGTGGCCGCCCGCTCAAAGGCCGCATTCCCATCTCCGGCGCCAAGAACGCCGCGCTGACGCTGATGCCGTGCGCCTTGCTCACCGACGAGCCGTTGACGCTGCGCAACCTGCCACGGCTCGCCGATATCGACACCTTCGGGCATCTGCTCAACAACCACGGCGTCTCGACGACGATCGAGGGCACGCATCCCGATGAATTCGGCCGGGTGATGACACTGCGCGCCAACCGCATCACCTCGACGGTGGCGCCCTATGATATCGTCCGCAAGATGCGCGCCTCGATCCTCGTGCTGGGGCCGTTGCTGGCGCGCGCCGGCGAGGCGACGGTGTCGCTGCCCGGCGGCTGCGCCATCGGCAACCGGCCGATCGACCTCCATCTGAAGGCGCTCGAGCATCTCGGTGCCGAGATCGAGCTGGCGGCGGGCTATGTGAAAGCCAGCGCCAAGGGCGGTCTGCCCGGTGGCCGCTACACCTTCCCGATGGTGTCGGTCGGCGCCACCGAAAACGCGGTGATGGCGGCGGTGCTGGCGCGCGGCGAATCGGTGCTCGACAACGTCGCCCGCGAGCCGGAAATCGTCGACCTGTGCAATTGCCTCGTCGCGATGGGCGCGAAGATCCACGGCATCGGTACCGAAAAGCTGACCATCCAGGGCGTCCGCGACCTGCACGGCGCGACCTATGCGGTGATGCCGGACCGCATCGAAGCCGGCAGCTATGCCTGCGCTGCCGCCATTACCGGTGGCGAAGTCGAGCTGGTCGGCGCCTCGGAAGCGGATCTCGGCGCAACACTCGAATCGCTCCGCGATGCTGGCGTGGTGATCGCGCCGACCGCCGACGGGCTTTCGGTGAAGCGGCTCAACGGCCTGCACGGCGTCGATATCTCGACAGCGCCCTACCCGGGTTTCCCGACCGACATGCAGGCGCAATTCATGGCAATGCTGTCGGTTGCCGAAGGCGCGTCGCTGCTAACGGAAACCATTTTCGAAAACCGCTTCATGCACGTCCCCGAACTGGCGCGAATGGGGGCCGATGTCACGGTGCGGGGGCGATCGGCGGTGGTCCGCGGCGTCGGCGGGCTGCATGGTGCGCAAGTCATGGCCACCGATCTTCGCGCCTCGATGAGTCTGGTGCTCGCGGGACTGGCGGCGGAAGGCGAGACCGTTGTCAGCCGGGTCTATCATCTTGACCGGGGGTATGAACGGCTGGAGGAAAAACTGTCCGCCGTCGGAGCCGATATCGAGCGGATTTCGGATGGATGACGACGAGCGCCTGACGCTGCTCGGCCAGTCTGCGGAGGACTTGCCGCCGATTTCCGCGCTGTTGCAGGATGCGACCGTGCGCTCGCAGGACATCGCCTTCGACGCGCTGCGGCGGCGGCTGGTGCTCATGGTCAACCGCTATCGCTGGGAAGCTGGCGGCATGAGCCGGGTGCGCGCCGTCCTGCGCATTGAAACCGTCGGCGCTGTCCAGCGGTTGCACTGGCCGGCGGGCGAGATGGTGCTCGACCTGCTGGCGTTGCGTCACACCGCCGATTGGCTGGTGCTGACCTTTGCCGGCGGCGCGGCGCTGCGGGCAAGGGTCGAAGTCATCGAGGTGGTGATGGAGGACGTTGCCGCGCCTTGGCCAACGGCACGGGAGCCGCAGCACGAGGCCTGAACGAACGGCCCCGTGCCGCCGATACGGCGTGGCTGCCGCGCCGGAACCCGGCGGCGACAGCTTTACCGTGCGGGTACCCGTCTACAGCTTGACCAGCATCTTGCCGGTGTTGCCGCCCGAAAACAGCCCGGTGAACGCGGCCGGGGCATTCTCCACGCCATCCATGACGGTTTCCTCCCACTTCAGCTTGCCCTCGGCGAGCCAGCCGGTCATGTCGGCGAGGAACTGCGGCCGCAGGCCGGCGAATTCGATGACGATGAAGCCGCGGATGCGCAGCGACTTGCCGACGACCTGGATGATGTTGCGCGGACCCACGGAAGGCGCGACGTCGTTGTAGCCCGAGATCATGCCGCATTCGGCAAAGCGTGCGAACGGCCGCGCCACTTCGATCGCGACTTCAAGATGTTCGCCGCCGACATTGTCGAAATAGACGTCGATACCCTTGGGCACCGCCGTGCGGACCGCATCGAGCAGGCTGCCGCAGGTCTTGTAGTTGATCGCGTGATCGACCCCGACCGAACGCAGCCAGTCGCATTTCGCATCGCTGCCGGCGGTGGCAACGACGGTGCAGCCCTTCAACTTGGCAATCTGTGCGACCACCGAACCGACCGCACCGGCGCCGCCCGAAACGAAGACGGTTTCGCCGGCCTTGGGCTGGCCGATTTCGAGCAAGCCGGAATAGGCGGTCAACCCGGGCATCCCGAGCACGCCGAGAAATGCCTGGTCGGGCACGCTGGCATGCCGCGGGAGCTTTTCGAGCGCGCTGGCGGGCGCAACGAACGCTTCGCGCCAGCCAAACATCGAGGATACCAGGTCGCCCTTGGCAAAGCCCTCGGCACCCGATTCGACGACTTCGCCGATCGCGCCGCCTTGCAGCGCCTCGCCGATCTGGAAGGGCGGCACATAGCTGGCGCGGTCGTACATCCGCCCGCGCATATAGGGATCGACGGACATCCAGGTGTTGCGGACCAGCACTTCACCGGCACCGGGCGACTTTACCTCGACGCTGGCGACCTCGAAATTGTCAGGGCCGGGCGTGCCGACCGGACGGGACTTCAAACGGATTTCACGCGAAACGGTCATGTCTGCACTCCCAAGGCGCCGTGTGCGGCGATAACGCCTGAATAGCTGCAGTTGACGCGCGCGTCACCCTCACGAATTGGGGTCTGCCAACGATGCGGCGGCGATGATGCGGGGGTCAGGCCTCGGCCGGCGGGGTATCGAACGGGATCTCGCCGAGCGCACCGGGGTCGAAGGTCATCGCGCTTCGGAACAAGCGATCGGCGCCCGACATCTGGTCGCCACTGCAAAGCTGCAGGTCGAGGCGTTCGTTGTCGCGGCGCCGGTATTCGGCTTCGATGGCGTCGATGATGGTTTCGGGTGTTTCGAGCGCCGCAAGCGCCTCCCGGCCCATATGGACGGCGCCGTCGAAGACTTCGCGGACCACGGCCTCAACACCGAATTGCCGCAGCGCCAGCCAGTGGACACGGTCATAGGCGCGGGCGAGGATCTTCAGCTCCGGCCAGGACGCGCGAATGGGGCCAAGCGTGGCTTCGGGGTCGAAAGCGCCATCGGCCGCAAACACCAGCAGGCCGGCGCGCTCGATGCCGGCGGTGCGCAGGATGTCGATGCGGCGACCATCGCCGTAATAGACGGTGAGACCGAATTTCTGGGCGACATCGATCAGCTCGGGGTCGAGGTCGATCGCGGTGACCTCGATGCCGCGCGCCACCAGCATTTGCGAGACCACCTGGCCAAAACGCCCGACGCCGACGACAATGGCGCGGCCCTCCACGGCTTCGGCATGGCTGGCGGCTTCGGGTCCTGCCGGGTCGGGCCTTTTGGCGCCCCTTGGCTTCAACCGGCTGACGCCGAGAAACAGCAGCGGCGTCAGCGCCATGGATACGGTGACGACCGCGCCGAACAACTGCGCGGCTTCGTGGCTGATCAGCAGGCCACGCTCCGCCTCGGCAAACAGCACGAAGCCGAATTCGCCACCCTGTGCGAGCAGCAACCCCATCTGGAAGGCACGCAGCACGCCGGTGCCGAACATCTGCGCGAGGATGAAGATGACGCCGGTTTTCACCGCCATCACCGTGATGACGAGAATCACCACCATCAACCATTGTTCGCGGACCACCCCGAGATCGAGCGTCATGCCGATTGCCATGAAGAACAGCCCGAGCAAAAGCCCGCGGAAGGGCTCGATATCCGCCTCCAGGGCATGCCGATATGGCGATTCGGCGAGCATCACGCCGGCAACAAAGGCCCCCAGCGCCATCGACAGGCCGAGCGAGGCCATCAACAACGCGCTGCCGAGCACCGACAGCAGTGCCGCTGAAACAAACGCCTCGCGGGCGCCCAATGTGCCGATGACGCGAAACAGCGGCGGCAGCAGGTAGCGCCCGGCAAGGACCAGCCCCAGCAGAGCCGCCACGGTAAGCCCGGCGGTCTGCCAGCCGGGCAGGGCCGTGGGGTCGGGCACGCGCGAGAGCGCACCGACGATGGTCAGCAGCGGCACGATGGCGAGATCCTGGAACAGCAGCATCGAAAAGCTGCGCTCCCCGAACGGCGTCGCGGCAATATTGCGTTCGTTGAGCAACTGCATGACCAGCGCCGTCGATGACAGGCCGAGCGGCAACCCGACGACCAGCGCTGCCTGCCAGCTGAGGCTGGTCATACCCAGCAGCGCGCCGGTCAACGCCAGGCCGCACAGGATCACCTGCGCCGCGCCAAGACCGAAGATATCGCCGCGCAGCGCCCATAGTCGCGATGGCTGCAACTCCAGACCGATGACGAACAGCAGCAGTACGATGCCGAACTCGGCAAATTTGAGCACCTGCTCGGGGTCGCGCACGAGACCGAGCAGCGACGGCCCGATGATGATGCCTGCCGCGAGATAGCCGAGCACGGCGCCAAGGCGGAAGCGGATGAACAGCGGGATGAGGACGACGCTCGCCGACAGGAAAACCACGGCCTCGGGCAAAAAAGCCGGGACTTGCGACGCCGCCAAGATCAGGCCGCCGTGACGGTGGCGGCAGCCTCTGCCGCGGCAATGGCGGCGTCGAGGCTAAGCAGGATCGATGCGTGGCGGGCCCGGTGCGGACGCGCCGGGGCGAAGACATCCATGCCCGGCCATGCCGGCGCGGTTTCACTGCGCGCCGCCAGCCAGTCCGCAAGTTCGGCGCGGGCGGCGGCAAGATAGGCAGGATGCTTGCCGATGATTTCGGCATCGACCAGCGTGGCCGCGGCCTGGCCCAGCGCACAGGCGCGGATTTCCTGCCCGAAGCGAACGACGCGGCCGGCGCTGTCAAGATCGATGTCGGCGGTAACCTTGCTGCCACACACCGGCGAAACCTTGGTGGCGCTGCCCTGCGCACCGTCGAGTCGCGCGGCGCCGGCGGTGGCAGCGGCAAGGCGCAGGATGCGAGTATTATAAAGTGTTTCGGACATGCCCGTGGATATAGGCGATGCAGGGCGGGCTGGCGAGGGTGCCGGCTTAATCCGGTGTCCCGAACAGATCGTCGCGATACGCCGGCTTGACCAGTGGCTTCACCGCCTCGGGCCATGGCAGCGTGACGAGATAGCTGCCTTCCGAATATGGGCCGGCGACGTAGGGCGCCAGCAGCACGCGCAATTGCGGGGCGCGGCTGCCCATGCCGCCCCAGGGCAGCAGCGGCTGTTCGGCAAGTTTCGGGCAGGCATCGAAATCGCCGCCCAGCGTCTGGCCGTTGCGGCGCTGGCCGCGCTCGGCCGCCAGCGCCGCACAGAATGCCGGGCTCAACAATTTGCGGGCGTGCGGCCAATCGCTGAACAGGTCGGGCAGGTTGATGGCGCGGTTGCTGCGCTTGTCCCAGATCTTTACATCGTAACCGGTGTTGCCATGGGCGCCGCCGGTATCGGAATAGCTTTCATGGGCAAGCGCCAGCAGATGAGGCGTGTCGGCTGCGAGGCTCCAGTCATCGACCAGCGTATGCCGGCGGAAGGGAAAGCCGGCCTTTTTGGCACTGGCGGCATCGCGCCGCGCATCGGCGCGGGCCTTGCCGGCATCGGCCAGGGCGGTGGCGCGGATGGCGCGCAGCAAACCGGGCGCGGTTGCCGCCTCCGGCGCTGCACGCCATCGCCACACCAGCTCCGGCGTCGATTGGCGGATGATCAGGGCCGACGCGGGGCCGATGGCGGTATTCGCTGCGGCGGGCTTGCGCGGCACCGCCTTGGCGACCACCGGCATCGCCGCTGCGAGCAGAATCCCGATCAACGCCGCCGCAACGCCTGTCCTTGCTCCGTCGCCGGTCATTGCCTGCCCCTGTCCTGGATTCGCTACGTCGCCATGCCGTTCAGCCGCGCCGCCATGTCGTGCCGCCGGCGCCGTCTTCGAGAATGATGCCGGCCGCGGCGAGTTCGTCGCGGATACGATCGGATTCCGCGAAGTTGCGAGCGGCGCGGGCGGCGGTGCGGGCGGCGACTTGAGCGGCGACCTGGGCGTCGATGTGACCGTCATCCGCGACGACGGACGTGCCGAGCCGCCAGGCTGCGCCCGGCGCCATCGTGTCGGCGCGTTGGAAGCCGGGCAAGCCGAGGAAGGCAAGAGATCCTAGCAGCGATTCCGCATCGCTTTCGATCGCCGACAGCGCGGCAAGCATCGCAGGCGTGTTGAGATCGTCGGCAAGCGCCGCCACCACATCGGGATGCGGTGCTGGTCTTTGGCCACTTGGGAAGGGTCCGAGCAGACGTCGCCATTTTTCAATCTTTGCCTTGGATTGCTCCAGCAACGTCTCCGTCCACTCCAGCGGCTGCCGATAATGCGCGCTGAGCAAGGCGAGCCGCAGCACCTCGCCGTGCCAGCCCTGCGCCAGCAGATCTTCCACCGTCACCACATTGCCGAGCGATTTCGACATCTTGCCGCCGTCGCCCATGCCGAGGAAGCCATTGTGCATCCAGATGTTGGCCAATGGCGCGCCGTCGTGCGCGCAGGTCGATTGCGCCAGCTCGTTCTCGTGATGCGGGAATTGCAGGTCGAGCCCGCCGCCGTGAATGTCGATGGTCCGGCCAAGGCTTTGCGCGATCATCGCGCTGCATTCGATGTGCCAGCCGGGGCGACCGCGCCCCCAGGGCGAATCCCAACCCGGCTGGTCGCCGCTCGACGGCTTCCACAACACGAAATCGGCGGGGCTGCGCTTGTAGGGCGCCACCTCGACCCGGGCCCCGGCGATCATTTCGTCCAGTGGCCGGCGCGACAGTGCGCCATAGCCCGCGAACGCCGGCACATCGAACAGCACATGGCCTTGCGCGGCATAGGCATGGCCCTTGGCGACGAGCGTGCCGATCATCGCCACCATTTCCGGCACACTGGTGGTGGCATGCGGGGCAAGATCGGGGGCTTCGACGCCGAGCGCGCCCATGTCGGCGAGATAGAAACCCTCATAGCGCCGGGTGATCGTCTCGATCGGCACATCCTCGGCTGCCGCCCTGGCGATGATCTTGTCGTCGATGTCGGTGATGTTGCGGGCGTAAACCACGTGTTCGGCGCCATAGTCATGGCGCAACAGCCGGCGCAGCGTATCGAACACCACCGCCGGGCGGGCATTGCCGATATGGGCGCGGCCATACACCGTCGGGCCGCAGACATACATGGCGACTCGCGCCGGATCGACGGGATCGAGCTGCTTTTTCGTGCGGCTCAGGGTGTCGTACAGCCGGATCGCCATCAGATCTTCGTCGCGGGTGCGGCTTTTTCGGCGTTGTCGAGCAGGCGATCGAGGGCGCTGCGCTGGCCGCTGTCATAGCCTTTGTCGCTGTGGTGGGGCTTGTGCGGTGTGTCGTTGGTGGCGCTGTCGGGGGCGACGCGCCGGCGTTCCTCGACGAAATCGACCAACTGCCGCGATACCATCGCCAGCGTCGGTGCGGTGCGCGCCCGGCGCAGCCATTCGGGCGTCGGCTGGCCGGGGTCTATGGTATCGAAGGTCAGGTTGGCGAGCAGGAACAGCAGCGCCGCCCCCAGCACGCCCTTGGCGGCGCCGAAGCCCAGCCCCAGCACACGATCGATCGGGCCGATGAGCGACGCCTTGGTGCCGCGGCTGACCGAGCCGCCGACGATGCGGACGACGAGGAAGGCGATGAGGAAAATCACGACGAACGCCATGATGGCGCCGCCCGCCGCCGTTCCGGTCAGCTTGGCGGCGATGAGCTTGCCCGGGGTATAGAAAAATCGCACCGCAACGATGCCCGCGACCCAGGCCAGCAGTGATACCACCTCCCCGACAAAGCCCCGTGCCAGCCCCGCCAGCGCCGCGAGCACGACGATGAGGACGACGACGATATCGAATGCGGTGAGCGCGGCCATGGCCTTGCGGTCTAGGGCCGCCCTGCCAGCCGGTCAACGAGGCCGCCGAGCGTTGCCAGTGTTTCCACCTTCATCGCGCCGCTGGCGGTGCCGATCGGCGCGAAGGCACGGGTGAAGCCCAGCTTGGCGGCTTCCTTCAGCCGCAGCGAAGCGAGACCCGCGGCGCGCAGTTCCCCCGACAGCGCGACTTCGCCGAACGCCACCGTGCCGGTCGGCACCGGGGTGTCGGTCAGCGCGGAGACCAGCGCCGCCGCCACGGCAAGGTCGGCAGCCGGGTCCTGCACCTTCAAGCCGCCCGCGACGTTGAGATAAACCTCGTGCATCCCGAACCCCAGCCCGCAGCGCGCCTCCAGCACCGCCAGCAGCATCGACAATCGCCCCGAATCCCAGCCGACGACGGCCCGGCGCGGTGTTGCCCCCGATGGCACCTTGACCACCAGCGCCTGGATTTCGCACAGCACCGGGCGGGTCCCTTCCAGCGCCGGAAAGACGACGGCGCCCGAAACACTGCGGCCGTCCTCGCGTTCGGTGAGGAACAGCGACGATGGGTTGGCGACCTCCTCCAGCCCGTCGGCCCCCATGGCGAACACCCCGATCTCGTCGGTGGCGCCGAAACGGTTCTTGACAGCGCGCAGGATGCGATACTGGTGACTGCGCTCCCCTTCGAAATACAGCACGGTATCGACCATGTGCTCGAGCACGCGCGGCCCCGCCAGCTGCCCGTCCTTGGTCACATGGCCGACCAGCACCAGCGCGCAACCACTGGTCTTGGCATAGCGGATGAGCTCATGCGCCGAGGCGCGGACCTGGCTGACGGTGCCCGGTGCACCCTCCAGCGTGTCGGAATGCATCGTCTGGATCGAATCGATGACCAGCAATTGCGGCGTCTTGCCGGCTGCAAGCGTCGTCAGGATGTCGCGCACCGACGTTTCCGCCGCCAGCGCGACATCGGCGCGGGCAAGCCCCAGCCGGCGCGCCCGCAACCGCACCTGGTCGGCCGCTTCCTCTCCCGACACATAGGCAACGCCGTGCCCCGCGCGCGCCATTCGGCCGGCGGCCTGCAACAGCAACGTCGATTTGCCGATGCCCGGATCTCCGCCGATCAGCACGACCGATCCGGGAACGAGGCCGCCCTTTCCGGCAATGCCGCCAAGCGCGCGATCGAGCTCGCCGATGCCGGTCGAGAGGCGTTCCGGCAAGACCACTTCATCGGCAAGCGATGCCATCTTGAAGGTCCGCCCGCCGCCGCTGAGCGAATGCTTGGCGGTGAACGCCGTCACCACCGGTGCCGCCTCGGCCTGGATGGTGTTCCACTGCTGGCAGTCGCCGCACTGTCCCTGCCAGCGGCTGCTCACCGAGCCGCAGGATTGGCAGACATAGCGAGTGGCAGCGCGGGCCATCAAACCTCATCTCAGGAACAGAAACGGAACATAGCGTTGCCGCACGCCCGGCGCAAGTCGCGATCGGGGTTCGCCAATCCGGGTGTTCCCGTTGCCGTGTTCACCGCCTAGACTGATGACCGAAAGGACGGGGCCCAGCCAATGCGCGAGAAGGAATTGCGGCTCGCGCTGGTCTGTTATGGCGGCGTCAGCCTTGCCGTTTACATGCACGGCATCACCAAGGAGGTGTGGAAACTCAGCCGCGCCTCGATGCGCCGGCGGGCGCCGCCGGGAACGGTGATGGCACCGGCACGGGACAGCGAAGTCGCCTATGGTGCGCTGCTCGATGCCCTGTTGCCGCACACCGACCTGCGCATCCTCACCGATATCATCGCCGGGGCGTCGGCGGGCGGCATCAACGGCATTCTGCTCGCCCAGGCAATTTCGCAGGGCCATGACATGGAGCCGCTGCGCGATCTGTGGCTCGATGGTGCCGATTCCGACAAGCTGCTCGACCCGGAAGGGGCCTCATCGCGCTTTTCCAAAATGTGGGCGATGCCGCTGATCTGGTATGCCAAGCGCCGCGGCCTTCCGATGGAAGAAATGCGCGATTCGGCGGCGCGGGCCGAAGCCTCGGCCAAGCTGTCGCGGTTGATGCGGTCACGCTGGTTCCACCCGCCGTTTTCGGGGAACAGCTTCACCTCGATGCTCTACGATGCGCTGGCGGCGATGGCGGCGGGGGAGCGCACGCCGCCACTACTTCCCGCCATGCAGCCGCTCGACCTGTTCGTGACCGTTACCGATTACCATGGCGCTGCCGAGCGCCTGCACCTGCACTCGCCACCCGAAATCATCGAGAACGAGCACCGCCTGGTCATCGGATTCAACGACCCTGGCCCCGGCGGCGACGGCCAGCGCCATCTGGGCGACATCGCCGAATTGACCTTTGCAGCGCGGGCGACGGCGTCGTTCCCAGGGGCTTTCCCGCCGGCGCGTATCGGCGAGGTCGATGCCATCGTGCTGGCCAAGGCGGGGCGCTGGCCGGGGCGGGCAGCATTTCTGCAACGTATCTTCCCGGGTCGCGCCGTGCCGGAGGCAGCGACGCTGATCGATGGCTCGGTGCTCAACAACCGACCGTTCGGGCCGGCGCTGGAGGCGCTGGCCCGCCGCCCGTCGCACCGCGAGGTGGACAGGCGCTTTGTCTATGTCGATCCAAAGCCCGGCATGCACAGCGACACCTCGCCCGATGCCATGGCGTTACCGGGGTTCTTTGCCACAGTGCTGCGCAGCCTTGCCGATATTCCGCGGCAACAGCCTATCAACGACAACCTCGCCGCCATCGACCTGTTGTCGGCGCGGGTGCGGCGGCTGCGCCACGTAGTCGACGGCATGACCCCGGACGTCGACGCAGCCATCGCCCGCGCCGTCGGCGGCCGGGTCTTCCTGTTCCGACTGACGCCCGAGCGCCTGTCCGACTGGCGATCACGCACCCAGACACTCGCCGCGCGTGAAGCGGGGTTCGCCTATGCCGCCTATGGCCAGCTGAAGCTGTCGCAGGTGGTCGAATCGATGGCCGCGACCCTGGCGTTGGTCGGCGACGGATCGGCGGCGGCAATCGCTGCGGCGATCTGGCGCGAGGTGCGCGCCGACGGCTTCGACATGCCGGCACAGGCGCTGGCACGCGGCGGTGCCAACTCCGACTATGTGACATTCCTGCGGCGCTTCGACCGCGATTTTCGCATCAGGCGCCTGCGTTTCCTGATCAGGCGGGTCAATACACTCGTCGAAACGACCGCGAACGACGCGGCGCGCCCGGCGCTGGAGGCGATGAAGACCGGGTTGTACCAGATCATCGCGCCCTATCTGCACCGCCGGCAGCCGGCGTTCTATGCCGGGCTTCACGATGTGGCGAGGGCGGCGGTTGGCGCGCCGGCCGCGGCCCTCGCGGCGATGGCCGAGGCGCTCGACCTGCGCAGCCTCGATACCGCCAGCGACGAGGCGATCGTGGCCCTGTTCGCCAACGGCCTGCCATCGGCGATGCGGCGGTCGCTGCTCAGCGCCTATCTGGGCTTTCCCTTCTTCGACATCGCGCTGCTGCCCTTGCTGGAAGGCGACGGCACCGATGAGTTCGACGAGATCAAGGTCGATCGCATGTCACCCGACGATGCCTTGTCGTTGCGTGCCATAGGCGGCGGGGAGTTGAAAGGTTCGCAGCTCAACGCCTTCGGGGCGTTTTTCAGCCGGGCGTATCGCGAGCATGACTATCTGTGGGGCCGGCTGCACGGCGCCGAACGGTTGATCGACATTGTCGCATCGGCCTTGCCCGAGGATAGCGCGCTGTCGCCCGCCGCGCTGGCCGAGGCCAAGGCTTCGGTGTTCCGCGCCATCGTGGCAGCGGAGCGGCCATATCTGAAGACGGCGGCCGAGTTGTGTGATCGTCTCGACGCGGCGATGGCGGGCGGAAACGCTGCGGGATTATCCGTTTGAAGCGCTGGGGACGCCGCCGGCGACGCGACTGGCAACGCAACTGGCAGCCCCGGGCCTTGGCCGCAGCTTGCGCAGGAAATAGCCGATGATGCCGACGCCGATGATCGTCGGGATCACCCAGATCGCCGGGTTGAAGGCGTGTTGCGGGAACATCTCGATAAGCCCGACCGACAGGAACGCTGTGTAGCTGGAGATACCCGTGGCCACCATCGCCTTCAGGTGTTCCGGCAGCCAGGCGCCGCGGGGCACATCGCGCCGCGACAGGTACCAGAGATAGGTGAAGGTGGTGCCGAAGCCGACAACCGAAATGCCGATCATCAGCGGCTGGCGAAGTACTACACCCTGGATGGCGCAGTTGGCGCCGGTGACCAGCACCCCCAGTTGCAACGCGATCATGCTCCAGTGGCGGTTGGCGTCGTGGTGGCGTTTGTTGGCGACCATGACGAGGCCATAGCGCGTCATGCTGATCGTCAGCAGCGCGAGGTACAGCATCATCCAGCCGAACAGCCCGCGATACAGCGCTTCGTCGGTCAGTTGTGGATGGTTGGCCAGCGGCGCGTAAAGCGACAGCAGCGCCATGCCCAATGCGCAGAAACCGGCAGAATAAACGGCGTTGGCAAAAATCCGCCCCCAGCGACGGTGGGTTTTGCCACCCTTTGCCGCGGCCACTGCCACCCAAAAGCTTCCCAGCGCAGTGACGCCGGCACCGATGTGCGCGGCCAGGATAAGCCGGAACAGCAACGGCACCAGCGCCAGCATCGTCGCCGAGTCGCCGTTCATGCCTGTCCCTGCGCCCCCGTCATCGCCCTATAGTGAGCGATGACCGGCGGGGTCGCAAGCGTGGTCGATGTCTCAGACTGCCAACGTCCGGCGACGGCGCATTCCGATGCCAACGAGACCGAACCCGGCGATCATCGTCATCCAGGTCGCTGTATCGGGCACTGTGCCGAGGCCGATGGTGAAGCCGTGCCAATTCTCGTTGGTGTCGGTAAAGCTCAGCGATGTGATTGGCCCGCTGAACTTGAGCACGCCATGGACTTCGCCATTGCCGCCGAAGCCGTCGCTGGTGCCGTTGACGTTGAACGCGCCACAGCCCCAATAGCCGCAGCCCTGGCTGACGACGCTGAAGGCGTGATCGAACTGGACGACGTTGCCGTTCCAACTGGTGAAGGCGAGATAGACGGTGCTGACCGGCTGGCTGAAGGTGAGCGTTTTGACGCCACCGGCGTTGAGCGCGATGACATCGGTACCGAGCGGGCGGTTGACGAGGCTCTGCGTGTAACCGCCATCAACCCAATAGTCGGTGCCGGCATTGTTCAACTGCGTGAAGCTGATCGCACCCGAATAGGTGACGCCGACCGCGCCGATGTTGCCGACGACGGTGGTCGCATCAGGTTGCGAGGTCAGCGTGGCCCATTGCACGGTCACGGCCCCGGCGGCGGTGGCGGCCAGCATGGTCCCGGCGACGGCAAGGCTTGTGGCGAACTTGACGATCTTCATGATCTGTTTCCCATGTACGGCCGGCCGAGAACCGGTCAGACATCACATTACGTATCGGTAATGAAGCAAGACTCGTGCCAATTCGTTAACCATTTGACTCTCCGCGACCCGGCCTGGGCGGCCAATCGCAAAGTGTAAAGCCAGCCGACAGTTTTGGGCCTTTTCGGCTTTGTCGCGCCGCCGCCAGCCTCGCGCTGCCTTGCAACATGGCAGTGCCCGTGCTAGCCGCCCCACGTCTGCCGGACCCGTCCGTTGCGGGCACGTTTCCCATGAACCCCCAGTCGCCGGACCCTGACCCTTGGAAGCACAAACTGGCAGCGCGCAGGGCCTTGGCGGTCGTTACGCGACGGCGCTGTTCGACCTCGCGGTCGGCAGCAAGGCGCTCGATGCGGTCGCGGACAGCCTTGGCAAGGTGAAGGCCGCGCTGGCGCAATCGGCCGACCTCAAGATGCTCACCACCAGCCCGTTGGTGTCGCGCACTGCCGCCGCCGCCGGCATTGCCGCTGTGGCGAAGTCGCTGCAGCTCGACACGCTTACGGCCAATTTTCTCGGCGTTCTTGCCGCCAACCGCCGGCTGGCGCAGCTCCCCGCCATCATCCGCGACTTCACCGCCTTTGCCGCGGCGCGTCGCGGCGAGATCACGGCGCAGGTTACTGCCGCGCACCCATTGACCGCTGCCCAGCAAAAGGCGCTGGCGGCCAAATTAAAGGCCGGGCTTGGGCGCGACGTCGCGCTCGATGTCACGGTCGATCCCGCCATTCTTGGCGGTCTTGTCGTCCGCGTTGGTTCGCGGATGATCGATTCCTCGTTGAAGACCAGGCTCGAGTCGCTCGGCCAGGCACTGAAGGGCTGAACGCACCATGGATATCAACGCCGCAGAAATTTCGCGGGTCATCAAGGACCAGATCGCCAACTTCGGCAATGAAGCCGAAGTTTCCGAAGTCGGCCAGGTGCTGTCGGTCGGCGACGGCATCGCCCGCGTCCACGGTCTCGACAACGTCCAGGCCGGCGAGATGGTCGAATTCCCCGGCGGCATCCAGGGCATGGCGCTCAACCTGGAAGCCGACAACGTCGGTATCGTCATCTTCGGCTCGGACGCGGGCATCAAGGAAGGCGACACCGTCAAGCGCACCGGCACCATCGTCGACGTGCCGGTCGGCAAGGGGCTTTTGGGGCGCGTCGTCGATGGCCTCGGCAACCCGATCGACGGCAAGGGTCCGATCGTCGCTGAAAAGCGCATGCGCGTCGAAGTGAAAGCGCCTGGCATCATCCCGCGCAAGTCGGTCAGCGAGCCGATGCAGACCGGCCTCAAGGCCCTGGATGCGCTGGTTCCCGTCGGTCGCGGCCAGCGCGAGCTGATCATCGGCGATCGCCAGACCGGCAAGACCGCCGTCGCGCTCGACACCTTCATCAACCAGAAGGCCGCCAACGCCGGCACCGACGAGTCGAAGAAGCTCTATTGCATCTATGTCGCCGTCGGCCAGAAGCGCTCGACCGTGGCCCAGATCGTCCGCGCGCTCGAAGAAAACGGCGCAATGGAATATTCGATTGTCGTCGCCGCCACCGCTTCGGAGCCGGCACCGCTGCAGTTCCTCGCGCCCTACACCGGCTGCACCATGGGCGAATATTTCCGCGACAACGGCATGCACGCCGTCATCGTCTATGACGATTTGTCGAAGCAGGCCGTCGCCTATCGCCAGATGTCGCTGCTGCTGCGCCGTCCTCCTGGCCGTGAAGCCTATCCCGGCGACGTCTTCTATCTCCACTCGCGCCTGCTCGAGCGTGCGGCCAAGATGAACGACGACAATGGCGGCGGCTCGCTCACCGCCCTGCCGATCATCGAGACCCAGGCCGGCGACGTTTCCGCGTACATCCCGACCAACGTGATTTCGATCACCGATGGCCAGATCTTCCTTGAAACCGAGCTGTTCTACCAGGGCATCCGTCCGGCCATCAACGTCGGCCTTTCGGTCAGCCGCGTCGGTTCGGCGGCGCAGACCAAGGCGATGAAGAAGGTTGCCGGCACCATCAAGCTCGAGCTGGCGCAGTATCGCGAAATGGCGGCGTTCGCGCAGTTCGGCTCCGATCTCGATGCCTCGACCCAGCGGCTGCTCGCGCGCGGCAAGCGCCTGACCGAACTGCTCAAGCAGGGCCAGTACAAGCCGATGCCGTTCGAGGAGCAGGTCGTCAGCATCTTTGCCGGCGTCAACGGCTTTCTTGACACCGTCGATGCAGGGGCGATCACGCGCTTCGAAGCGTCGTTGCTGGCGCATGTGCGCGCCGAACACGCCGGTTTGCTGACCGCGATCCGTGATTCGAAGGACTTGTCGGCAGATACGACGGCGAGCCTGAAGACTGTCATCGGCGCGTTCGTCAAGACGTTTGCGTAAAGACTGATTGCTGTCATGCGGGCCAAGGCCTGCGTCCAGCGGTTGCGCCAGAATCGGAAGTCCGCGCCGTGCGGCAAGACTGGATGCCAGCCCGCGCTGGCATGACAGGAAGGAAGAACCAAAGGCATCATGGCAAGCCTCAAAGCCCTCAAGATGCGCATCACTTCGGTGAAGTCGACGCAGAAGATCACCAAGGCGATGAAGATGGTCGCCGCGGCGAAGCTTCGCCGCGCGCAGGAAGCCGCCGAAGCTGCGCGCCCGTATTCGGAGCGCATGGCGGCGGTACTTGCATCGCTGGGCAGCCGCGTCACCGTCGGGCCTGAATCACCCCGCCTCCTTGCCGGTACCGGCAGGGACCAGGTCCATCTCCTCGTCGTCATCACCTCGGAACGCGGGCTGGCGGGGGGCTTCAACACCAATATCGTCCGGCTCGCCCGCCGCAAGGCCGAGGCGCTGGCTACCGAGGGCAAGAGCGTCAAGCTGCTGCTCGCCGGAAGGAAGGGCCGCGCCGCCTTCGCGCGCACCCACCGCAACGCCATCATCGCCAACATGGACCTGACCCACGGCAAAAAACTCGCCTTCGCCGAAGCCCAGGCGATTGCCGCCGAAGTCATGCGGCTGTTCGATGCCGGTGAATTCGATGTCGCGCACCTGTTCTTCTCGCGCTTCCGCTCGGCGCTGGTGCAGGAGCCGACCGAATTGCAGATCATCCCGGCGGCGCTGCCCGCCGCCGTCGCCGAAGTGACGGCGGGTGCCGTTCCCGCTGCGATCGAATATGAGCCCGACGAGGAGGCCATCCTCGCCGAACTGCTGCCGCGCAACCTGGGCGTGCAGATTTTCCGCGCCATGCTGGAAAACCAGGCCGGCTTCTTCGGCGCGCAGATGACCGCGATGGACAATGCCACCCGCAACGCTGGCGATATCATCAATCGCCTGACCATTACCTACAACCGCACCCGCCAGGCCGCGATCACCACCGAGTTGATCGAGATCATCGCGGGCGCCGAAGCCCTTTAAGGAGCACGCCACATGGCAACCACCCCCACCACCAACAACGTCGGCCGCGTCAGCCAGGTCATCGGCGCCGTCGTCGATGTGCATTTCGACAGCGACCTGCCCGCCATCCTGAGCGCGCTGGAGACCAAGATCGAGGACCGGCGCCTCGTCCTCGAAGTCGCCCAGCACCTTGGCGAAAACACCGTGCGCACCATCGCGATGGATGCCACCGATGGCCTCGTCCGCGGCCAGGCCGTCACCGATACCGGGTCGCAGATCCGGGTGCCGGTCGGTCCCGCCACCCTCGGTCGCATCCTCAACGTCATCGGTGAGCCGATCGACGAGCGTGGGCCGGTCAACGCCACCACGACCATGCCGATCCATGCCGAAGCGCCGCTGTTCACCGACCAGTCGACCGAAAGCGCCATCCTCGTCACCGGCATCAAGGTCATCGACCTCATCGCGCCCTATGCCAAGGGCGGCAAGATCGGGCTGTTCGGCGGCGCCGGCGTCGGCAAAACGGTGCTCATCCAGGAATTGATCAACAACATCGCCAAGGGCCATGGCGGCACCAGCGTTTTCGCCGGTGTTGGTGAGCGCACGCGCGAAGGCAACGATCTTTATCACGAATTTCTCGAAGCCGGCGTCATCGCCAGCGATGCCGATGGCAACCCGACGTCGGAAGGCTCCAAGGTCGCGCTGGTCTTCGGCCAGATGAACGAGCCGCCAGGCGCCCGCGCCCGCGTCGCACTGTCCGGCCTCACCAACGCCGAATATTTCCGCGATGTCGAAGGCCAGGACGTGCTGTTCTTCGTCGACAACATCTTCCGCTTCACCCAGGCCGGCTCGGAAGTGTCAGCGCTGCTCGGCCGCATCCCGTCGGCGGTGGGCTATCAGCCGACGCTGGCCACCGACATGGGCCAGCTGCAGGAGCGGATCACCTCGACCAACAAGGGTTCGATCACGTCCGTCCAGGCGATCTACGTCCCCGCCGACGATCTGACCGATCCGGCGCCGGCAACCTCGTTCGCCCATTTGGACGCGACGACGACGCTCAGCCGCTCGATCGCCGAGCTCGGCATCTATCCGGCAGTCGATCCGCTCGATTCGACCAGCCGCGTCCTCGAACCGCGTACCGTCGGCGAGGAGCACTACAACGTCGCTCGCTCGGTCCAGGAAGTGCTGCAAAAGTACAAGTCGCTGCAGGACATCATCGCCATTCTCGGCATGGATGAGCTGAGCGAGGAGGACAAGCTGGTCGTTTCGCGCGCCCGCAAGATTCAGCGCTTCCTGTCGCAGCCCTTCCACGTCGCCGAAATCTTCACCGGCACGCCGGGCGTGTTCGTCGCCGTCGAAGACACCATCAAGGGCTTCAAGGCCATTGTTGCGGGCGAATACGACCATCTTCCCGAAGCGGCCTTCTACCTAGTCGGCACGATCGAGGACGCGGTGGCAAAGGCGCAGCGCCTGGCTGCGGAAGCGGCGTAATAGGAACCGACCATGGCCGACCTTTTCCACTTCGAACTCGTCTCTCCGGAGAAGCTGATCTCGTCGGGGAGTGTCGCCATGGTCGTCGTTCCCGGCACCGAGGGCGATTTCGGCGTGCTCCCGGGCCATGCGCCGCTGATGAGCACGATCCGCCCCGGCGCCATCGCCATCTACGAGGCCGATTCGAACACGCTGACCCGGCGCATCTTCGTTGATGGCGGCTTTGCCGAAGTCAGCGACAAGGGCCTGACCATCCTCGCCGAATCGGCGATGCCGGTCAGCGATATCGACCCGGCCAAGGTGTCGGTCGATCTTGCTGCGGCGCGTGCAGCGGCAGACGACACTGCGATTGCGCGGCTGGAAGCGATGCAGGCGGCGACGGTCAACTGAGCGCAACCGACGACTACGACGCCATCGTCCTTGGGGCTGGCGGTGCCGGCCTCATGTGCGCTGCCACCGCCGGGCAGCGCGGCCGCCGCGTCCTCGTCATCGACCATGCCCCCGAAGCCGGACGGAAAATCCTGATTTCCGGCGGCGGCCGCTGCAATTTCACCAACATCGGCGCCGCGCCCGATCGCTATATCTCGGCCAACCCGCATTTCGCCAAATCGGCGTTGAGCCGCTACACCGCCAATGATTTCATTGCGATGGTGGGCAAGCACGGCATCGCCTGGCACGAAAAGACCCTCGGGCAATTGTTCTGCGACGGCTCGGCGAAACAGATCGTCGCGATGCTGCTCGATGAATGTGAGGCGGGCGGTGTCAGCCTCAGCCTCGGGCAGCCCATCGGCGAGATCGGCCATGCCGACGCCCGCTTCAGCGTCGCCCTCGGCAACCGCACCGTCACCGCGGCGTCGCTCGTCATCGCCACCGGCGGGCCATCGATCCCCAAGATGGGCGCAACCGGATTTGCCTATGATCTCGCCCGCCGCTTCGGACTCGGTATCGTCGAGCCGCGGCCGGCACTGGTGCCACTGACGCTCGGCGGCGACGAAGCGCTGTTCCGCGAATTGTCCGGGGTCGCGGCGCCTGTCATCGCCCGATGCGGCAAGGCGGCGTTTCGAGAGGCAGCCTTGTTCACCCATCGCGGCCTGTCCGGCCCGGCGATCCTGCAGATCTCCTCCTATTGGCGCAGCGGCGACAGCTTGGGCATCGACTTCCTGCCCGATGCCGCCAGCGGCTGGCTGACCGCTGCCAAGCGCGAGCGGCCGCGCATCGGCGTCCGCCGCCTGCTCGGGGCGCTGCTTCCCGACCGCCTCGCCGAAGCCCTCGCCGCCCGCCTGGGAATCGATACCGAACTGGCCAATGTTGCGGACAAGCGCCTCGCGGATATCGAGCGCCGGCTATCGGACTGGCGCTTCAAGCCCAACGGCAGCGAAGGCTTTGCCAAGGCCGAAGTCACCATCGGGGGCATCGCCACCGCCGGGCTGTCGTCGCAGACGATGGCGGCGACCAAGGTGCCGGGGCTGTTCGCCATCGGCGAAGCCGTCGATGTGACCGGCTGGCTTGGCGGCTATAACTTCCAATGGGCGTGGGCGAGCGGGGTCGCGGCCGGGCAGGCGGTCTAGCGCGTGGCGGGCTTCAGCCGGCAAACCCCATCCGCCGCAACCACCCCGTCACCAGCGCCGTCGCTTCCGCCAGCTTGTCCGGCTGGTACGCATAATAGTGCGTGGCACCCGCGACGGTGTGGATTTCGCGGTCGGTCCGGGAGACGGCGGCATATAGGGCCCGGGTATGGCTGGGGGTGCAAGCGTCATCGGCGCTGTTGCCGATCACCAGCGTCGGCACCGAGATGCGCGGGCCGCATTTGACGCCGTCGGCGTTCGACAGGTCATAACTCCACTGGCTCAACCACGATCGCAGCGTGGTGAACCGGCCAAGCCCGCCCGGCGAATCGTTGATCAGCCGCGGGTCGCCAAGGTAGCAGCGCCCCGGTATGCGATCATTGGGATCAACCGCCGGGTCGAGCCAGCGCGGATCAGCCATGGTGCCATGGACGACAAAGGCGCGTTCGGCGTGCTCGCCTTGGCGGGACTTCAGCGCGGCGAGGGTATCTTGCGCCCATCGGGTGATGCGGTGGTTGCGGGCGATTTGTCGGGCGCGATATTCGCCGAGGAACGCGTCGGAATAGGGCGGCTGCGCACACGCCGGATCATACAGGTTCCACTGGGGTTCGCGCCGGGTCGGGTCGTCCTCGTCGATAACCGAGGGGTCTAGCCATTCGGTCAGCGTCGTGGCGCGGCTGCAATGTGCCGCCAGCAGCATGACCCCGTCCGCCGCCGGCAGTCTTGCGGCAACCAGGTCGGGCGGGTCGCCGGCAGGGGTCACGGTCAGCCGCGGGTCTTCGGCTTCGGCCTGGTAGAACAACGCCAGGCTGCCGCCGCCCGACCACCCGCCGAGCACCACCCGCGCATAGCCGAGCTTTGTGCGGGCATGATCGACCCATTTGCCCAGATCGACCGCGACCTTTTCCATGATCAGCGCGCTGTCGTTGTTGGGGTAGCGCGACACCGCGCTGAGCACATGGACCCCCGCCGCCGCCAGCGCACCCGGCAGCGGCAGGTAGTGCATGATCCCCATCGGGTGCATGAAGATTACCAGCGTGTCCGATGGCGTATCGGGCTTCAGATGCTGCGCCTGCAACGCCACAACACCGTCTATGCCGCCATAGGTATCCCGCAGGCCGACGCTTTCGCGGAAACCCAGCAGCAGCGGGATGCGGGCATAAAGGGTCATGCCCCGCGCTTCTTGGCCGTCCAGCCATCGAGCACGGCGCGGGCGTGGACCGCTTCCTGCGCCATGATCGCATCATGCGCGGCGACCCGGATGGTGATTTCCAGCGGAAGGCCGTTGGGGTCGTTGAAATACACCGACTGGACAAAGCCATGGTCGATCGGGCCGAAGCACGGCACATCGGCGGCATTAAGCCTGGCCTGCCACCCGCGCAGCGCGGTGCCGTCGGCGACCTCGAAGGCGACATGGCGGTCAAAGCCATGGACGGGGGTGAAACTGTCCGGCCCCGCCGACGAGGGCGCATCGAAGAACGCGATGTAGTTGCCGTCGCCCAGCCGAAAGAAGATGTGCACGAACGGGTGCTTGCGGCCCGACCCCGGCTCGCGTTCCTCCTCCAGCGCGGCGGCGAGCGGCAGCCCGAGCAGGTCTTCATAAAACGCGCGGGTTTGCTCGGCATCGCGGCAACGATGGGCGCTGTGGTGGATGCCTTTTAGCGGCTGTTGCGCTGCCATGCTGTCTGTCATGAAATTGTCTCCCCATCCTGCCAGCAGGGAGCAGCATGACACAGGCTTCCACGCAGACCAAAGCCGGTGAATTCGGCCGCGCCTTCCTCGTCATCGGCTGCCTCAGCTTTGGCGGACCGGCCGGGCAGATTGCCACCATGCACCGCGAGCTGGTCGAAAAGCGCGGCTGGATCGCTGACGACGTTTTCCTGAAAGCCTTGAATTTCTGCATGCTGTTGCCGGGCCCCGAGGCACAGCAGCTCGCCACCTGGTGCGGCTGGCGGCTGCGCGGCGTACGCGGCGGGCTGGTCGCCGGGTTGTTGTTCGTCCTCCCCGGCGCACTGGTGATGGCGGCGCTGGTGGCGCTGTATATCGGCTTCGGGCGGCTCGGCGCGGTGCAGGCGGTGTTTGCCGGGGTGCAGGCGGCGGTGGTGGCGGTGGTGGCGCAAGCGGTGCTGCGCGTGGCCGGGCGCGCGCTCAAGGACGCCTTTGCCTGGGGGCTGGCACTGGCGGCGTTCACGCTGATCACCTTGCTCGACCTGCCATTCCCGCTGGTGATTGCGCTGGCGGCACTGGCTGGTGCACTGCGCGCAAGGGCGGTTACGCCGCGCGAAGCGGCGAGGGCG
This sequence comes from Sphingomonadales bacterium, assembly GCA_025351405.1. Taxonomy (GTDB): domain Bacteria; phylum Pseudomonadota; class Alphaproteobacteria; order Sphingomonadales; family Sphingomonadaceae; genus Sandarakinorhabdus. The sequence goes on from JANXVZ010000030.1 coordinate 85,432, forward strand.
GCCGACGAGCCGATGCAGGCAAAGCCGGCAAGCTGGCGACATAGCCTGTGGACACTGGCGATCGGCGCGCTGGTCTGGCTGGCACCGTTGGCGGTCGCGGCGACGCTGCTGGGGCCGGCGCATCCGCTGGTGGCGTTGGGCAATTTCTTTGCGCGGCTGGCAGCCTTCAGCTTTGGCGGCGCCTATGCCGGGCTGGCCTATGTCGCGCAGGGCGCTGCCGCCGGGCCGGGTTCGGCACTGGGCGGCTGGGTATCGCCGGCGCAGATTGTCGATGGTCTGGCGCTGGCGGAAACCACGCCGGGGCCACTGGTGCTGGTCTATCAATTCATCGGCGGATTGGCGGGGCAGCACATCCTTGGCGGCTGGGTCGGTGTCGCTACCGGCATGATATTGGTGCTGTGGCTGACCTTCGCGCCATCGTTCGTCTTCATCTTTGCCTTGGCCCCCCAGCTTGAACGGCTGATGGCGCGGCCGGGACTGGCGCGGGCGCTGGCGGGCGTGACTGCGGCGGTGGTCGGCGTCATCGCCAGCCTGGGGCTGTGGTTCGCCCTGCATGTCCTGTTCGCCAGCGTCGGAACCGCGCATATCGGCCCGTTGCGGCTGTGGCTGCCGGGCGGCACCGTCAATCTGTTTTCCGTCGCCATCGCTCTCATCGCCATCGTGCTGTTGACGCGTGCCCGCATCGGCATGGTGCCCGTGCTTGCGCTGGCCGGGGGCGCCGGGTTGGCGCGCTGGTTGCTGAACGGCTCCTAACCAACACTTTCAGAAGCGGTTCAGCGTCGCTCCGGCATCTTGGCGCCAACCCCGACATGGGGCGCTACAAAGGAGAGGGTAATGCGCAATCTCATTCTGGCTGGCCTTGCCGCGACGTTGTTCGCTGGCCCGGTTCTTGCCGATCCCCATTACGGCGAACATGATCGGGGCCGTCACGAAGATCACGAATTCCGTGGCGATGATCGTCGCGATTTTCGTGATGACCGCCGTGACGACCGGCGCGACGACCGGCGTGACGACCGGCGCGACTGGCACCACGACCGCTACGCCGACCGCCACGATAACTGGCGCCAGAATGATTGGCGCTGGAACGGCACGCGCTACCGCGGCCCGGCCTATGCCTATCCGCGGGGCTATGCCTACCAGCCATGGGGCGTCGGCGTTCGTCTCGCGCCGGCTTATTATGATCGGCCCTACTGGATCGGCAACCCGGGCTATTATCGCTTGCCGGTTGCCGGTTATGGCGCGCGCTGGGTTCGCGTCGGTCCCGATGCGCTGCTGATCCGCATCGGCGATGGCATCGTCATCCGCGCCGTGCGCGGTCTGTACTGGTAGGCAATTGCCGGTGAACCGTTGGTAAGCGTTGTTGAAATGTTCAACACGGGCGGGGGCTCCACCAGCCCTCGCCCGTATGGTTTTCATATGCCAATCTGCAACACAAAAGGACCTTGCATGATGTTGAAGCAATCGATGACAGCCTTGCTGGCGGTGGCAACCCTCGCCGGTACGCTTGTCGCCGCGCCGGCGATGGCGCGTCCGGATTGGGACCATGGCCGCCCCGGCTATGGCCATCACGACCGCCGCCCCGGCTATTGGAACGGCCGCGCCTATTACCATCCGCGCGGCCTTGCCTATCGGCGCTGGGGCACCGGGCAGATCCTGCCGCGTGCCTATTGGGGCGGCAGCTATTGGGCGGTGAACGACTGGCGCGCCTATGGCCTGGCGCCGGTTGCCAGCGGCTTTCGCTGGGTTCGCGTCGGCCCCGATGCCCTGCTGGTCAATGTCCGCAACGGCCATATCCGCGCCACGCGCTATGGCGTTTTCCGCTAGGCCGGCACCGCCGTCAGGAAATAATTGATTGAATTGTCCGGGCCGAGGCGAAAGCCTTGGCCCGGTCGCCATGTCAGCCCGGTCTCACCCGTCACCCGCAGCCCGGCGTTGGTTAGCGCCTCGCGAAGTTCCGCCGGCGTCATGAACCGCTGCCAGGCATGTGCGCCACGCGGGATGCTGCGCATGATCATCTCTGCCCCGCCGATCAGCACCGCCCAGCTTCGCGCCGTGCGATTGGGTGTGGAAAGGATGGCGATGCCGCCAGGCGCAACCATTGTCGCCAGGCTGGCAAAAAAGCTGTCGCGGTCGGCGACATGTTCGACAACTTCAAGGCAGGTGACGATGTCGAAGCGTTCCCCCGTTGCTGCCAGGGCTTCGGCCGAAACCGCCCGGTAATCGATCGCCAGCCCGCCGGCTGTCGCATGGGCGGACGCTGCCGCGATGTTTTCCGGTGCGGCATCGATGCCCGTTACCTCGGCGCCCATGCGGGCCAGCGTTTCGGTGACAAGTCCGGCACCGCAGCCGATATCAAGCGCCTTCAGCCCGGCCAATGCAGAGCGGCTGCGATGATCGAGCCCGAAACGTTCGACCGCGACATCGCGGATAAATCCGGCCCGCAGCGGCGTGATCTTGTGCAACATCGCCGAACTTCCGCGCGGATTCCACCAGTCTGCGGCCAGATTGCCGAAGAAAGTCGCTTCATCCGCGGAAATGCTGGGGGCGATGCTGTGGGCGATGCTGGGCGCGCTGGTGGGCGGCATGGAATCTCTCTTGCGCCTGAAAGGCCGCTTTGCTTGCCATGATGGCGCTGCGTTTCTATCAGACCGGCAGGTCGTCATAAAGCCGCCCTGCCGCCGCATCTCCCCATCAAAGGATCGAACCCCTCCGCCATGGCCCGCATCGTCATGAAATTCGGCGGCACTTCGATGGCCGGCACCGAGCGCATTCGCGGCGTCGCGGCGCGGGTGAAGCGCGAAGTCGACGCCGGCAACCAGGTTGCAGTGGTCGTCTCGGCCATGGCCGGGGAAACCGACCGGCTGGTCGGTTTTTGCCGGGAAGCCTCGCCGCTCGCCGATCCGCGCGAATATGATGTCGTCGTCGCGGCAGGCGAACAGATCACTGCCGGCCTGCTGGCCATCGCACTCCAGGCTGCCGGCCTGCCGGCGCGGTCATGGCTCGGCTGGCAACTCCCGATCCATTCCTCCAGCGCACACAGTGTGGCGCGTATCGAAGGCATCGATACCGACGCTGTCATGGCGGCAATGGCGAAGGGCGAAGTGGCGGTGGTGCCGGGCTTCCAGGGTGTCAGCGACGATGGCCGCATCACCACGCTGGGGCGCGGTGGCTCCGATACCTCGGCGGTGGCGCTGGCAGCGGCGTTGAAGGCGGATCGTTGCGACATCTACACCGACGTCGATGGCGTTTACACCACCGATCCGCGCATAGTTCCGCGGGCGCGCAAGCTGGCGCGCATCACGTATGAAGAAATGCTGGAACTGGCCAGCGTTGGTGCCAAGGTGCTGCAAACGCGCTCGGTCGAACTGGCGATGAAGGAAAAAGTCCGGGTGCAGGTGCTTTCGAGCTTTTCGGATGCGCCGGGTACGATGCTGGTGGATGAGGACGAGGATGGGAATACGATAATGGAACGCGAATTGATCGCCGGCGTCGCCTATGATCGCAACGAAGCCAAGGTGACGCTGGTTGGCGTGCCGGACAGGCCTGGCGTCGTCGCGGCGATTTTTGGCCCGCTCGCCGATGCCAACATCAACGTCGACATGATCGTGCAGAACATCGCCAAGGCGGAACGCACCACCGATGTCACCTTCACGGTGCCGCGCACCCAGTTGCCGCGTTCGCTCGATGTGCTCGACAAGGCGAAGGACAGCATCGGCTTCATCCAGGTCCTGTCGGATGACGCGGTGGCCAAGATTTCGGTCGTCGGCGTCGGCATGCGCAGCCACGCCGGTGTCGCGGTCACGATGTTCCGCGCGCTTGCCGACCGGGGCATCAATATCCAGGCGATCACCACGTCGGAAATCAAGGTCAGCGTTATCATCGCCGAGGAATATGTCGAGCTGGCGGTGCGGGTGCTGCACACCGCCTATGGCCTTGATGCGCCGGCGGAGGTGGTGGCTTGACCCGCCTCGACAGCCTGTCGGCGCGCGGTCGCGCGTTTCTCGGCAGCCGCCACGCCATCATGGCAGGGGCGATGACCTGGGTTTCGGAGCGCCACCTCGTCAGCGCCATCTCCAACGCCGGCGGCTTCGGCGTCATCGCCTGCGGGTCGATGACCCCGGCGCTGCTCGATGCCGAGATCGCCGCCACGCGGGCGCTGACGGACAAGCCGTTCGGGGTCAATCTCATCACCCTTCATCCCCAGATGGACGCGCTCATCGCCGTCTGCACGCGGCACGGGGTCGGCCATGTCGTCCTTGCCGGCGGCCTGCCGCCCGGCAGCGCCATCGAGGCGATCAAGGCCGGCGGTGCCAAGCTGATGTGCTTTGCCCCGACTGCCGCACTGGCGAAAAAGCTCGTCCGCTCCGGCGTCGACGCCATCGTCATCGAAGGGTCGGAGGCCGGTGGCCATATCGGGCCGGTTTCGCTGAGCGTGCTGGCGCAGGAGATCCTGCCGGTCATCACCGAGGTTCCGGTCTTCGTCGCCGGCGGCATCGGGCGCGGCGCCGCCATTGCCGCCTTTCTCGAGATGGGTGCATCGGGCGTGCAGCTTGGCACGCGCTTTGCCGCTTCGGCCGAAAGCGTCGCCCATCCCAATTTCAAAAAGGCCTTCTTCCGCGCCTCGGCGCGCGATGCGGTGGCCAGCGTCCAGCTCGATCCGCGCCTGCCGGTAATCCCGGTGCGCGCGCTGAAAAACGCCGGCGCCGAGGCCTTTACCGCCAAGCAGCGTGAAGTCGCCAACGCCGTCGACCAGGGCGATATGGACCTCGCTGCCGGGCAGCTTGCCATCGAACATTACTGGGCAGGTGCGCTGCGCCGCGCGGTTGTCGAAGGTGATGTCGAAACCGGATCGTTGATGGCCGGGCAGTCGGTCGGCATGGTGACGCGCGAACAAAGCGTTGCCGACATCATCGACGAGCTCGTGGCCGAGGCGGAAGCCGCTCTGGCATCGCGGGCGCCGCCGATGCCGCTGGTCCTGGCCGGATAATGGCAGCCGTCAACGCCGCGCGCGAGATCCTGCGTCGCCTCCACGAGGTGATGGCCGGGCGTGCCGGCGCTGAAGCCAAACTTGGCCAGGTGGTGCGCATCGTCGCGCAGGAACTTTCGAGCGAGGTCGCGTCCATCTACCTGCTCCGCGACGGCATGCTGGAACTTTACGCCACACAGGGCCTTGCGCAGGCTGCGGTCCATGTGACGCGGCTGAGCATGGGGCAGGGCCTTGTCGGCATCATCGCCCAGACCCGCGAGCCGCTCAACCTCGCCGAAGCCCGCGCCCATCCCGATTTCGCCTATCGCCCTGAAACTGGGGAAGAAAACTACCATAGTTTTGCCGGCGTCCCCATCGTGCGGCGCGAGGCGGCAATCGGCGTGCTTGGCGTCCAGCACCGCGAGCCGCGCGATTATGACGATGTAGAGATTGAAGCGTTGCAGACCGTCGCCATGGTGCTTGCCGAGCTGATCCACGGCGCCGGGCTGGTCGATGATGCGCAGGCAGCGCGGGTGCGGGCCGCAAGCTCGGGCCCGGTGCGGCTGCCGGGAATGAAGCTTGTCGACGGCCTCGGCCGCGGTGTCGCGGTCTTCCATCAGCCGCGCGTCGTCGTCGAGCACACGGTCGCCGACGACGTCGAAGTCGAGCGCGCCCGGGTCTATGCCGCCTTTGCCAAGATGCGCGAGCAGATCGATTCGATGATGGGCCAGGCCGAATTCACAGCCGGCAGCGACCATCACGAGGTCCTCGAAACCTACAAGATGTTCGCCTATGACGAAGGCTGGGGCCGGCGCATCAACGAGGCCATCGAGACCGGGCTGACCGCCGAAGCCGCGATCGAGCGGGTCCAGGCCCGCACCCGCGCCCGCATGCGGTCGATCGACGATCCGTATCTGCGCGAACGTCTGACCGACCTTGATGACCTGTCGAACCGGCTGCTGCGCATCGTGTCCGGGCAACTGGGCACGGCTGCGGCGCTGGGCCTGCAGGGCGATACCATCCTCATCGCGCGCAACCTCGGCCCCGCCGAACTGCTCGAATACGACCGACGCATCCTGAAGGGCGTTGTGCTCGAGGAAGGCAGCCTGACCGCGCATGTCATCATTGTGGCGCGCGCCATGGGGGTGCCGGTGCTGGGCCGCGTCCGTGACCTGTTTGCGCAGGTGGCGGAGGGTGACGAGCTCATCGTCGATGCGAGCAACGGCGCGCTGCTGGTACGCCCCGTGGCGGCGACCATCCTCAGTTATGAAGCGATGAGCGGGTTGAAGGCGCGGCGCGCCGAAAGTTTTGCGCTGGTCAAGGACCTGCCTGCCACAAGTCGCGACGGCGTCCGCATCGCCATCCACATGAACGCCGGACTGGCCGAGGACGCCGCCGCCATCGATGTTACCGGCGCCGATGGCATCGGGCTGTTCCGCACCGAATTCCAATTCCTCGTGTCCGCCACGCTGCCGCGCCGCGAACGCCAGCAGGCACTGTATGAAAAGGTGCTCGATGCCGCCGGTTCGCGCCCGGTCGTGTTCCGCACCGTCGATATCGGCGGCGACAAGGCGGTGCCATACCTGCTCGATGGCCGCGAACCTGAAGAGAACCCGGCGATGGGATGGCGGGCGCTGCGACTGGCGCTCGGTCGTGCCGGGTTGATGAAGGTGCAGGCGCGGGCGCTGCTGGAAGCCGGCGCCGGGCGTCAGTTGAACGTCATGTTCCCCATGGTCAGCGAGCCGTGGGAATTTGCCGAGGCCAAGGCCCTTGTCGAGGCGCAACGGGCGCTGCTGCACCGCCAGGGGCATCGCTTGCCCGAATCGGTACGATATGGTGCGATGATCGAGGTGCCGGCGTTGATCGAAACGCTCGACACGCTGCTGCCGATGACCGATTTTGTCTCGGTCGGCACCAACGACCTCACCCAGTTCCTGTTCGCCGCCGATCGTGCCAATCCGCGGCTTGCCGACCGTTACGACTGGCTGTCCCCGGCCATCCTGCGCGTCCTGCGTCGAATCGCGCGCGCTGCCAGCGCAGCCGGCGTCCCGGCAACCGTCTGCGGCGAAATGGGCGGCCGGCCGCTGGAGGCGCTGGCGCTGATGGCGCTCGGCATCGATGCATTATCGATCACGCCCTCCGGAGTCGGGCCGATCAAGGCGATGGTGCGGTCGGCCAATCTGTTGCCGCTGCGTGCCGCAATGGGGCAATGGCTCGATGCGCCGGGGGTGGATATCCGCGCGGTGTTGACCGAGGCAGCCGTGGCGCAAGGCGTCGAGCTGGGGTAGCAACCGGCCCGGCCCCGACTGGCGATTGCCAGCGTTTGCGATTGCCAGCGTCTGCGATTGCCAGACTAGGCCGGCAACACCTTGTGCCAGTTGGTTACAGACCGGCTTTCGAACAGGCCGACCTGATGGTACGGGTCCTGGGTGGCGAAGGCGACAGCGGCGTCGCGGTCTTCGAATTCGATGATCAGCAGCGATCCCATGGCGCGACCGTCGGGACGCAGCAATGGCCCGGCGACGAGGACGGCGTCGCCCATCGCAGTGACATGGGCGAGGTGCGCCGGCCGGGTTGCGCTGCGCAATTCCGCCGAATCGGGTTTGTCGATGCAGTGAATGGCAAAATAGGGCATCGCCGACCTGTCCTGAATATGAACATGGTCTAAGCTGGGAATGGGCCGGGGGGAAGTCACAACTATGGGCAGTCTGGCCGGAAATCTGCCCGGGGCGGCGCTGTGCTGCGCGCTGGCGACCGCGGGTGACTGGCTCGCGGTAAGGCTCGGGCTGCCCGTGCCTGGTGCCGTCATCGGACTTGCCGTCTATCTGTTGTGGTTGCTGGCGGGACAACATGTTGCCAGCAGCAGCATCGCCTGGAGCCGGCCGGGCGCGGCGCTGCTGCTGCGCTGGCTGGGAGCGCTGATCGTTCCGGCCCTGGTCGGGCTGTCGGCATATGCGGCGATCCTGGCCGGGGCGTTGCTGCCGCTGGTGCTGCTGCTCATCCTCACCACGGTCGCAACCGCACTGGTGACAGCGGGGCTCTACCGGCTGCTGGGCGGGGCGCGATGATCGAAAGCGCCATCGCTTGCGCCGCGGTGCTGGTCGCCTTTGCCTTGGCGCGCCGGTTGTCCGACCGCTTCGGTCATCCGCCACTGCTCAGCCCGGTGCTGGTGGCATCGCTGATGGTCGCCGGCGGATTGGCCCTGCTGCATGTTCCCGTGGCGCAATTCGAGGCGGCGGCCTGGCCGTTGCGCTGGCTGCTCGGCCCAGCGCTGGTGGCGCTGGCAACCGTCATCGCCGGAAACGCCGCGATGCTGAAAGGGCGACTGCCGGCGGTGCTGGGCGCGGTGGGTGGCGGCACGGCGTTCGGCATCGGCACGGCGGTAGCGATGGCGCGGATGCTCGGTCTGGCGCCCGACCTGCGCCAGGCGCTGGCGGTGAAGACCGTCACATCGCCGTTCGCCATCGTCATCATGCGCAGCCTGGCCGGGCCGGTGGCGCTGGCGGCGGCGCTGGCGGTGCTGACCGGCGTCATCGGCGCGCTGACGGTCATTCCCTTGCTCGGCCGCCTCGGTATCGAAGACCCGATCACCAAAGGGCTGGCGACCGGTGTCTCATCGCACATCGTCGGTACCGAGGCGCTGGCCAGCCGTGACGCCCGTGCCGGTGCGGCATCGGCGCTGGCAATGGTGCTGACCGGGCTTTTCGCAGCGCTGCTTCTGCCGCTGGCCTGGGCGGCGACCTGAAGATCAGCGCCGGTTGTGCCGGCCGCGATAGATGCTCGCGCTGGCGCGGTTCTGACGGGCGTTAATGCGCGCCTGGTCGCGGCGGCTGAAGTTGCCGTCCGATGCAAGCCGCGCCTCGCTACTGTCGATTCGCGCTTCACGCGAATCGAGGCGGGCAGCCTCGGCGGTGTTGATGCTGCCGTTGGCGGTGCCTGCAGCGATGCGGGCGTCCTGGCGGCTGTTGCGGGTTTCGACCTGCGACAGCCGGCGCTGGCTTGGATCGACATCGGCCTGCGCCGCCGTGGCAGCGATTCCGAGCATGGCAGCAACGATGACGGTGGCAAGGGTGGGGTTCGGCATGATCATGGTCTCCTCGCGGTTGCAGTCTCCGTGTCCGATACGGTTGCGTATGGAATTTCCCCCGGCCGCCGCGCGCACTGGGTTGGTATGGGTTGGTCGTTGCGGTTGACCGCGACGCCCCCTTCCGCTAACAGCCGCCGCTTGCAACTGAACAACTGACCGCCAAGGAAGCCAACAATGTCGCGCGTCTGCGAACTGACCGCCAAGGGTCGCCAGGTCGGAAACAATGTTTCCCACGCCAACAACAAGACCAAGCGCACGTTCTTGCCGAACTTGCAGAATGTGACGCTGATCTCGGATGCGCTCGGCCGCTCGGTCAAGCTGCGCGTCTCGACCAACGGTCTGCGTTCGGTTGAACATGTCGGCGGGCTCGATAACTGGCTTATCAAGACCAAGGCGGAAAAGCTCAGCGATCGCGCTGCCAAGCTCAAGCGCGAAATCGCCAAGAAGCTCACCGTCGCGGCGACTTCGGTCGCCTGATTTCGTTCGGACAGCTGTCCGAACCGCACGATCATGAAAACGGCGCCGGGCAATGACCCGGCGCCGTTTTCATGCCATCACCTCCGGATGCCGCACCCGCCGATCGCGACCCGCCCCGCCAGCTCCGCCGATCGGGACGCAGTGATCGATATCCTGGCGCGCGCCTTTGTCGATGATCCGGCATTGTCATGGCTGTTTCGCGACGTTGCGACCCGGCCGCGGCGGTTGCAGCGGTTCTTTGCACTGATCACCGCCGCCGATGCCCGTCCCGCGGACTGGACGCTGGCGCTGGACGCGGGCAATCGCCCGGTCGCCGCGGCGTTGTGGCGCCCTCCGGGACACTGGGTCATCCCCCGCACGGCGATGGCGCGCAATATCTTGCCGCTGCTGGCGACCTTTGGAACGGTGTTGCCGCGCGCGCTGGCGATGCAGGCACAAATCGATAGCCATCACGCCGCCGCGCCGCACTGGTATCTGCAATTCGCCGGCTGCCTGCCGGATGCGCAAGGGAAGGGTTATGGCGGCGCAGCGATTCGCGCCCGGCTGGCGCTGTGCGACGCACACCGCCAGCCGGCGGCGCTGGAGACTGCGACCCCTGCCAATCTCGGGCTGTACCAGTCGCTTGGCTTCTCGATCAGCGATGATTACCGCATCAAGGCTGATCGTGACGGGCCAGGCCCGCAGTTCTGGACGATGTGGCGGGCATGAGCTCGAACTTCATCAACAGCGTGCGCTGCAGGCTGCTGAGGTTGTCGTCGCTGACGATATAGACGAACACCCGCGCGCCGTCGCGGCGAAGGGCGAGCCCCTCCATGTTGTCGAGTGTCAGCGGCGGCTGCAGCCGCGCCAGCTCGCGCGCCTCGAACCGGCTGGCGGTGGCGATGCCGGACATGTCGACCAGGGTGAGAGCCGCGCCAATGCCGCTGGTGTTGAAGCGGCGGTTGATGACCAGCAAGGTCGATGCATCAAGCGCGACGGCGTCGGTCGGGCTGAAGCCGGCGGGCGCCGTGACGATCACCCGCCGCGATCCTGCAGCCATGGTGACGATCGCATCGTGACCGATGCCATCTGCATCGGCATCCTCGCGGATGACGATGCGCACCCCGCCGGGCAACACCGCCATCGCTTCGCCGCCGCCATTGGGCCGCCAATCGGCCATGGCGGCAATTCTTTCGGTGGCCACCGGGCGCCGGGTCAACGTCCGGGGCTGGCCGGCGTCGATCCCGGCAAAATGGACGAGGCGATGGTCCTGTTCGTAGACAATGGTTGCTGCACCGGTTGCGGCGTCCCATTCAAGGCTTTCGCAATCGCCATCCGACTTGCTGGTTGCGGCGCGGCCATCGGGGCGCAAAACAGGCGCGATAACAGCATTGTTTACACCGACAAGTTTGCCGTCCTGCTCGACGGTGTCGAACGCAATCCAGTTTCCTGTATCGCTCAACGCCAACATCCGGTCGCCGCGGCCGGCCCGCAGCGCCGACAGTCCCCCGAACAGCGCGTTCGACGACCGTATCTGGATAGCGCCGCGAAACGCCAGCGCCCCGATGTGCTCCACCCCCGGGTCATCGCGATCCAACGGCAGTGGCGTCGATGACAGCGGCAGCGCCGACAATGCGGGAACCGCCAGGCTCGGGTCTGCCAGCACGTCGGCCACTGCCCATCCGGCGAACCCGGCAATCGCCACAAATACGAAAATCCAGCGGCGTTGCATGATCTTGCCATAGCAGGCGGGACGCGGAGCGGCTATCGCTCGCCATCCATGTCTCCCGCCACCGGTCCCCACGAAATTCTGCGCAGCGTCTTCGGCTTCCCGGCCTTCCGGGGGCTGCAGGAAGCGATCATCACCGATGTCTGCGCCGGGCGCGACGCGCTGGCGATCATGCCGACCGGCGCCGGCAAGTCGCTTTGCTACCAGATCCCGGCCCTGGTTCGTCCGGGTTGCGGCCTCATCATCTCACCATTGATCGCGCTGATGGCCGACCAGGTGCGCGCCATGCGGGCGTTCGGGGTGCGCGCTGCTGCGCTCAACAGCCAGTCGGACGACAGCGAGGCGACCATCCGCGCGCTCAGGGACGGTGAGCTCGACCTGCTCTATGTCGCCCCCGAACGCGCCAGCATGGAGGGCTTTCGCACCCTTGTCGCCCGCGCCGAAATTGCCCTGATCGCCATCGACGAGGCGCATTGCGTCAGCCAATGGGGGCATGATTTCCGCCCGGAATATCGCCAGCTGAAATCACTTTGCGATGCGCTTCCCGGCGTGCCCCGCGTCGCGCTGACAGCGACCGCCGATGTCGCGACGCGCGCCGATATTCTCCAGCAATTGGGCATAGCGCCCGATCGCATGACAGTCGCGGGCTTCGATCGCCCTAATATTCGCTATGAAGTCCATGGCCGCGACAATGGGCCACGACAGCTCGAAAACTTTCTCGCCACCCAGGCCGGTCGGTCCGGCATCATCTATGCGCCGACGCGCTCGGCAACCGACAAGATCGCCGCGTCACTGGTCCTCAAGGGCGTCAATGCCCGCGCCTATCACGCCGGCCTCGACGGGGGCGAACGCGCCCGCAACCAGGCGGCATTCGTATCCGCCGAAGACATGGTCATGGTGGCGACCATCGCTTTCGGGATGGGCATCGACAAGCCCGATGTGCGTTTTGTCGCCCATGTCGGCCTGCCGAAGTCGATCGAGGCCTATTACCAGGAAACCGGCCGCGCCGGGCGCGATGGCGATCCTGCCGTCGCCCATCTGATCTGGGGCGCCGAGGATGTCGCGCGTGCCCGCCAGTTCATCGCCCAGGGCGATGCCAGCGACGACCGCAAGCGCGCCGAAACGGTACGGCTCAACGCGCTCATCGGCTTTCTGGAAACCGCCGGCTGTCGCCGGGTGCCGTTGCTGCAATATTTCGGCGAGCCGCCGCCGCCACCGTGCGGCAACTGCGACAATTGCCTGTTACCCCCCGTTCTCGAGGATGCCACCGAAGCCGCGCGCAAGCTGTTGTCGGCGGTATATCGCACCGGTCAGCGTTTCGGTGTCGGTCATCTCATCGAAGTGCTGACCGGCAAGCGCAACGAAAAGGTCGCCAAGTTCGGGCATGACAAGCTGTCGGTCTTCGGGATCGGCAGCAACCTTTCCGTCGATGGCTGGAAAAGCCTCGCCCGCCAGCTCGAAGCCGGGGAAGCCCTGGTCCGCGACGAGGACCATGGCGGTCTGGTGCTGGGCCCGGCAGCCCGCCCGATCCTCAAAGGTGATGTCGCGGTCAACATCAAGCTGGTGCCGGAACGCAGCCGCGCCAGCCGGGCCGCCGCATCCACCGCCACCATCGCCGATGACGACCTACCGATGTTCGAGGCCCTGCGCGCTGTCCGCCGCGAACTCGCCGCCGCCGCGGCGTTGCCGCCTTATGTCATCTTTCACGATTCGACGTTGCGCGCCATGGCCGCCGCCCGGCCGAAAAGCCTGGACGCGATGGGCCGGATCCCCGGCGTGGGCGCCCGCAAGCTGCAGGAATATGGCGCGGATTTCCTGAAGGTCGTGGCGCGCGGAGCATAGCGAACCGAACGATTTCGACCGCCACCGACACAAAAAGACCGCCGGGGGAACGGATCCCCCGGCGGTCATTTTCAGCCGGCCTCAGCGTGGGCAGCGGCCGTTGCGTTCGACGGCGGTCCCGGCGACGGCACCGACACCGGCGCCCAGAATGGTACCAAGGCCGCCGTCATGCCGTTCCGAAATGCCGTTGCCGATCAGGCCGCCGGCGATGGCACCGATGATGGCACCCGCTCCGGTCGAACGGCACCGGTCATAGTATCCGCCGCCATAGCCACCGCCGTAGCCACCGCCATAGCTTTGCTGGCTGTAGACGACGCCGCCGCCATAATAGGGCTGGGCGTAACCGTAATAGGGCTGGGAATAACCGCCGTAGTAGCCGCGCGGGTACGCCGGGCGGTAATAACCGCCGCCATAACCGGGGCGCCCATAATAGCTGCGATCATAACCGTAGCGGGCGTAGCCTTGGCGCCCGTATCCGGCGCGGTCGTAATAGCTGCCGTCGCGGTCGCCACCACGATAGCCGCCATGGTCGCCGTCATGATCATGGCCACGATCATAGCCGCCGCGGCCATAACCGCCGTAGCCGGAATAACCCTGGCGATCCCCACCGCCCCAGCCGCCACGATCATGATCGTCGGCAAATGCCGGGGCTGCGAGTGTTGCGGCCATCGCGGCAGCGAGAATGAACTTGTTCATCAAACCTGCTCCAATCTGCTGGCGAGCCTGCCAGTTGCCACCCTGATCGCATTAAGGCCGTGAACCATTTCTGAATTCAATGGTTAGACACTGTTCATGACGCACGTGGCATAAAGCCGTCATCGTCAAAAAAGGGAGACCACATCATGCGTTCAATCAATCTTCTCGCCATTGCTGCCATCGCCGCTGCCATTCCGTCGGTTCCTGCCGCTGCGCGCCACCACCACAACCAGTACGCGTACAACGGCCATGTCTATCGCAGCTACGACCAGTGCCGCGCCGAGAAGAGCCGGGCTGCAAAGCGTGGCACGGTCATCGGCGCCGTCGCCGGTGGCGCAGGCACGGCCTTGCTCGGTGGCAACCTTGGCGGCTCGCTGCTTGGTGCCGGTGTCGGCGCGGTGGCCGGCAATGCGATCGGCAGCGGCACCAAGAAGTGCTGATCTGAGGCTTTGAATTAAAGGCGGCGCCGGGTGCTTCGTGCGATCACGAGCAGCTGGCGCCCCCGAGCACACAAAAGCGCGCGCAGTGCGGATGGTTGAGCGGCACCGGCCGTGATGCCTCCGCCAGCGTCGCACCCAGCTCGAACTGCGCATCATAGGCCAGCAGGGTACACGCCAGTACGGCCGCGGCGTCGCTTCCCCGCCGTCTCACCACCATGCGGGATGTCGCGCACATCATCGCTGTTGGTTCGACATCGAGAATGCCCCAGCATGCCGTGGTAATTTCCGGCACATCGGCAGCGGCGTCCATTTCCGGAAACAGCACGAGTGGCGGCGTCGGCAAGCCCAGCCCGGCAAAAAGCGTGGCGTAGCCGGCCTGTGCGCCGGCTTCGTTCTCGCCCGCCAGCTGCCGGCCGGCGATGGCGATGGCGAAACCGTGCGACGATAGCCAGCGAATGCCCTCGATCGCGATCGCAAAACTGCCGTCGCCACGCTCTGCATCATGCCGCTGTGCGGTGTAATGATCGAGGCTGACGCGGAAGGTCAGGTGGTGGCGCGGCAATGCTAGGAGCTCAGCTTCAAGGCGACGCATCGGTCGCATCGCGTTGGTCAGCACCAGCACTTCGAAGCCGTGATCGAGACTGAGGCCGATCATTGCCGGCGTCGCGCGGTTCATGAAGGGCTCTCCACCCGTGAAGCCGATCTCCCGCACCGGCAGCGCATCGGCCGCGATCTCATCAAGAAATTGCGCCACCTCGGCCAAGGTCAGATATGCCAGCCTATCGTTGCGTGGGGAGCTTTCGATGTAGCAGTTGCTGCAGGCAAGGTTGCACAGTGTCCCGGTATTGAACCACAGCGTCGTCAAGCCGTTGAGGGCCACCGACGCGCGTGGCTCTCCCTTGGCAGTGCGCAAGGGGTCGCGGAACTTGGCCGAATCGAGGCGGGGCGCTGCAACATGAAAGGGTGACGCTTCGGTGATGGTCGTTGCTCCTGCGGCATTTCCCCGGTTCGCGTTGCCGTTCTAACCGGTTACTGAAATTTGCCGAGTCCGTGTAACGTCGCAACGCGTATCTACGGATGAACACAGCAGGGCGTTGGAGCGTTCACCGCATGAATCTCGAGAACAGCCGCAATTATTATGGCCAGGTCCTGCAAGGTTCGGCCGATCTGCGCACCGATGCATGCTCCACCGCCGAGGCACCCAGTGCGGAAATCCGCGCCGCGCTCGCCCGCGTCCACCCCGACGTTCGCGCCCGCTATTATGGTTGCGGCTTCATCGCACCCGCCGCCATCGAGGGTGCGCATATTCTCGATCTCGGTTCGGGTGCCGGGCAGGATGCTTATCTGCTGGCGCAGTTCGTTGGCGAATCAGGGTCGGTAACCGGCGTTGATGCCACGCCGGAACAGTTGGCCATCGCCGATGCGACGCGCGAATGGCACCGCGAGGCCTTTGGCCATGCGACCTCGAATGTGCGTTTCCTGGCGGGCGACATCGAAAATCTTGGGCAATTGCCCCTCGCGGACGGCAGTTTCGATGTCATCGTGTCCAACTGCGTCATAAATCTGGTCGCCGACAAGGGTGCGGTGTTTCGTGCCGCCCATCGTTTGCTCAAGCCAGGCGGCGAGCTGTATTTTTCCGATGTCTATGCCGATCGGCGGGTACCCGAAGCCTTGCAATCCGACCCCGTGCTGCACGGCGAGTGCCTGTCCGGTGCACTATACTGGAATGACTTCCTGACCATCGCCAAGGCTGCCGGCTTTGCCGACCCAAGGTTGGTCACCGACCGGCCGCTCGGCATCGGTGACGCCGCGGTTGCCGCTATGGTCGATGGCATCAACTTCTTTTCAGCGACATGGCGCCTGTTCAAGCTGGAAGGCCTCGAACCCGAGTGCGAAGACTATGGCCAGGCCGTGGTTTATCGCGGCAGCGTCGCCGGCCACCCGAAGCGACTGATCCTCGACAAGCACCATGTCATCGAGACCGGCAAGGTCTTTCCGGTCTGCGGCAATAGCTGGAAGATGCTCGCCGAATCGCGTTTTGCCCCGCATTTCGATTTCATAGGTGATTTCTCGCGGCATTTCGGCATTTTTGCGGGTTGCGGCACCGCGCTGCCCTTCGACACCGCCACGCAAGCCGCCGACACGACGCCGGGTTGCTGCTGAACCGATGCGCATCCTCATCACCGGGGCTGCCGGGCTGATCGGAGGTGAGCTGACCTCGCGCCTGGCGCAGCGCGGCCATGCGGTTACGGCGCTGGTCCATCGCCGACACGACGTGTTCAACAATGCAGGCGCGCTGGTTGCGTCGCGCCGTCAGGGCAATCCCGCCGCCGGCGAAGTCGTGACAATGGCTGCCGATGTGCGGGAACCGGGCCTCGGCCTCGCCGGTGTGCCTGCTATCGACCTCGTGATACACGCCGCGGCGATAACCGCTTTCGATGCATCGCCCACGATCTATACAGCGGTAAACATCGACGGCACAGCCAATGCTATCGCGCTGGCGGAGTCCACAGGCGCGGCACTGCTGCATGTCAGCACCGCCTATGTCTCCGGTCTGCGTGATGGCGCCATCCTCGAATGTGAGACCGGACGCGAATTCGTCAACGGCTATGAGGCAAGCAAGGCCGCTGGCGAAGCCCTGGTTCGCGCCGCCATGGAGCGTGGCTTGCGCGCAACGATCGCTCGTCCATCCATCGTCGTGGGCGACTGGGAAGGTGGCGTCATCCGCGATTTCGACAATATCTACATGATCTTCAAGCTGATCGCCGAAGGCCGTGTGCGTGTCCTCCCGGCGGCACCCTGCGCCAGCCTCGATCTGGTACCGATCGACTATGTCTGCAGCGCGCTTGTGGCGCTTGCCGAGAATATTGACAGCGTAAAGGGGCGCGTTTTCCACCTCGTCGGCAGCGCGCCATTGGCCGTGGCCACTATCGGCGAAGCCATCGCTGCGGTGCCTGGCCTCGGGGTGCCGTGCTTTGTCGCACCCGAAGCTTTCGCCCCCGAAGCGCTGCCGCCGGTGGAGCGACGCTATCACGCCGCTGCGGCGTCGCTTTACACCAGCTACCTCTTGCGCAGTCCGCGTTTCGAAACCGCCAATGCGCGGGCGCTGTTGCCGCCATGCCCGCCGACGGACCGTGCGTGGCTTGGTCGGCTGCTGGCGCACTGCATCGCCGCAGGCTTCGTAAAGCCCGTGCGCGGTCGACAATCGACGGGCGCGCCGGCCACCACAGGCACTTCATCGGACGTCCGGGTATAGCTTTGCCAGCGTCTTCGGCCTGATCCCCAAGCCCCAGCGCACGCCGACCTTGAGATACACCCAGTTGGCGCGCCATTCCCCCCAGCGTGCAACGCGGCGGTCCGAGGTCAAGACAATGCGGTTGACCAGGCGCGTCCGACCCAAGCGCGCCATGCGGACACACAGGTCGGCCTCCTCCATCACCAGCATCGAGGCATCGAATCCGCCCACGGTGTTGAAGTCGCGACGCCGAAAGAACATCGCATGGTCCCCAAAGAGCAGCCGGCCGCCGCGCAGGAACAGATGCGGGCGGAACAGCAGCGGCGCGTACCAGGTCTTGATCCAGTTGTGAAAGCTCGTCACCCAACGGGTCTTTTCCGGCCCGGCAAGGATGGCGGTGAAGCCGGCAAGGTTGATTCGGGCGTCGGCCATCGTGGCGCGCATCACCGCGATGGCATCATCGGGCAACCACGTATCGGCGTGGAGAATGCAGACAATGGGCGCGATTGTTGCCGCGACGCCGGCGTTGCACTGGGCGGCGCGGCCACGGCCGACCCCCAGCACAGCCAGACCGCCGGCACGCGCGATCGCAACGCTCGCATCGCTGCTGCCGCCATCGACAACAATGATTTCCGCTGGGGCTGGATCGAGTGCTGCGAGACAGCGCAGCAGGCGGGGCAGCGAATCGGCCTCGTCGAGCATCGGGATGACGATGGCGACGTCCATCAAAGCAACTCGGGCCAGCAGGCCAGATCTTCGGGACGATCGAGATCAGCGAGGGTGTCGAGCACCACGGCGCCGCTCAATCGCGCCAAGGTCGCGGCAAAAACCGTCGACGTACCCCACGCGATATCGATAAACAGTTCTGGCGCCGGTGCCGAGAGGCCGAGCAGCCAGTAGCCGCCATCCTCGGCCGGGCCGATGACGGCCGGTGCATGTGCAAGCGCTTCGGCGGCGGCCAGAAGATGCCGCGGCAGCAGCCCCGGAATATCGGCCCCGAGCAGCAACACCGGCAGTGCCTGTGCCGCCCGCGCCAGGCGTGCCCCCAGATCGCCCTCGCCCTGATCGACATAGGCAAGACCATCGCCCAGCCATCCGCGGAAATCGGCGATCGGCGCCCCCGTCACCCGCACCTCGCAATCAAGACCGCTGGCGCGGACCGTTGCAACCGTCCGCTCCGTCAGCCGGCGGTGGACATCCGCCGCACCTTGCTCGCCGATGACAGGAACAAGGCGCGTCTTGGCCTTGCCCGGCGTCGGCCAGCGGGTAAAAAGCGCTACCCTCGGCCTGTCCAACGCTGCCGAGTGCTGCTCACGGACGGGCGGGAGCGGCAACGACAAGGCCGGGCGATCAACGCCGGCCGCGACCGGCGGTCTTGCCTTCGGTCTCGAACAGGTTCGCGAGTTGATCGATGATGGTACCGCCAAGCTGTTCAGCGTCCATGATCGTCACGGCCTTGGCGTAATAGCGCGTCACGTCATGGCCGATGCCGATGGCAATGAGTTCGACCGGCGATCGATTCTCGATGACCTTGATGACCTGGCGCAGGTGGCGTTCGAGATAGTTGCCGCTGTTGACCGACAGGGTCGAATCATCGACCGGCGCGCCATCGGAGATCACCATCAGGATACGGCGATCCTCGCGCCGGGCCATCAGCCGGTCGTGCGCCCATAACAATGCCTCGCCGTCGATATTTTCCTTGAGCAGGCCTTCGCGCATCATCAGCCCAAGGTTCTTGCGGGCGCGGCGCCATGGTGCATCGGCCTGTTTATAGACGATATGGCGCAGGTCGTTGAGCCGGCCGGGCTTTGCGGGGCGACCGTCGGCGAGCCACTTTTCGCGGCTCTGGCCACCCTTCCATGCGCGCGTCGTAAAGCCCAGTATCTCGGTCTTTACAGCGCATCGTTCGAGGGTGCGGGCCAGAATGTCGGCACAGATTGCGGCAATCGAAATCGGCCGCCCCCGCATCGATCCCGAATTGTCTATCAACAGTGTCACCACCGTGTCGCGGAACTGGGTGTCGCGCTCGACCTTGTAGCTGAGCGCATAGGCCGGGTTGGTGACGATGCGCACCAGCCGCGCCGCATCGAGCAAGCCCTCCTCCTGGTCAAAATCCCAGCTGCGATTCTGCTGTGCCATCAGACGGCGCTGCAGGCGGTTGGCCAGCTTGGTCACGGCCGATTGCAACGGGATCAATTGCTGGTCGAGATAGCCGCGAAGTCGGGTCAGTTCCTCGGCATCGCACAGGTCTTCGGCGCCGACAACCTCGTCATTCGCGGTCGTATACGCTGTATAGTCGAAGTTGGACGGCAGGTCCGACATTGGCAGATTGGGCCGCCAAGGGCTCATGCCTTCCTGACCGTCCTCACCCATTTCGGCTTCGGAGACCATGTCGGTGTCCATCTCGACGTCGCGCTGTTCCGACGATTCAGGATCGTCGGACGACTCCTCTGGCCGGGTTTCGGTGGATTGGTCCTGTCCACCGGCATCCTGCTCGGCTTCCTCGCCCTCTTCGCCGGGCTGGTTCTCGTCCTCCTGCTCGTCGCTCTCCTCGCCCTCCTCGGGGTCGGCATCGGGATCGACGCCAAGGCCAAGGTCCGACAGCACGCGGCGCATAACCTGGGCAAACGCCGCCTGGTCGCCCTGGGTGTCGACAAGGTCGTCGAGATGTCCGCCAGCCTTGGCCTCGAGGTCGCCGCGTACCAGGTCGACAGCATTTTCGGCGGCAGAGGGAATGGGCGCGCCGGTCAACCGTTCGCGCACCAGCAGGCCGAGGGCCGTGGCCAGCGGCACCTCGTCAGCGCTCCGGGCCCGCACGATCGGGTCGGCACGAACACGCATCTCGGTCATGCGATCGAGATTCTTGGCGACCCCGAGCATTTCGGATGATCCCAGCGCCTCGATGCGAGCCTGCTCGACAGCGTTCCAGATATCGCGCGCCACCCCGGCTTCGGGTTGGTCGAGCCCATGCAATTTGGCATCATGATGGCGCCGGCGCAGCGCAAACGAATCGGCCCAGCCGCGCACTTCGGCGACCTGCTCCGCCGGCAGCGCCCGGCCCGGCTGCGGAACCCGCGCCTGGTCGCCGAAGCACGATGGCTTGTCGGCGGTATATGCGACATCGATATCGGGCGCATGGCCGAGCGCACGCAGCGTTGCAGCAACGGCCTGCCGGAAGTCTTCGATAGGGTTTTCGGGCTGGCTCACCGGGGTCAGCGCTTGCCCTTCACCGCGACGCTTTCCGGAAGCTCCTCGCCGAACACGCGCTGGTAATATTCGGCGACGATACCGCGCTCGGCCTCATCGCATTTGTTGAGGAAGCTCAGGCGGAAGGCAAAGCCGATGTTGCCAAATATGGTGGCATTCTGCGCCCAGGTGATGACCGTGCGCGGGCTCATCACCGTCGAGATGTCGCCGCCGATGAAGCCGGCCCGCGTCATGTCCGCCACCTTGACCATGTTGGCGACCTGCTTGCGTCCCGCTTCGGTGTCGAAGCGCTTTTCCTTGGCGACGACGATCGCCGTTTCGGTGTGGTGCGGCAGGTAGTTCAGCGTCGAGACGATGTTCCAGCGGTCCATCTGGCCCTGGTTGATCTGCTGGGTGCCGTGATAAAGCCCGGTGGTATCGCCAAGTCCCACGGTGTTGGCCGTCGCGAACAGGCGGAAATACGGATTGGGCCGGATAACGCGATTCTGGTCGAGCAGGGTCAGCTTGCCGTCGGTTTCCAGCACGCGCTGGATGACGAACATCACGTCCGGCCGCCCGGCATCATATTCATCGAAGACGAGTGCAGTCGGCGTCTGCAGCGCCCAGGGCAGCAGGCCTTCGCGGAATTCCGTGACCTGGTGGCCATCGCGCAGCACGATGGCGTCCTTGCCGATTAGGTCGATGCGGCTGATATGGCTGTCGAGGTTGATGCGGACGCATGGCCAGTTCAACCGCGCCGCGACCTGCTCGATATGCGTCGATTTGCCCGTGCCGTGATAGCCCTGGATCATCACCCGGCGGTTGAAGGTAAAGCCGGCGAGGATGGCCAGGGTCGTATCCGGGTCGAACACATACGAAGGGTCGAGGTCGGGAACGCGCTCGTCGGCCTGGCTGAATGCCGGCACCTTCATGTCGATATCGACACCGAAAACCTCGCGGGCGTCCACCGTCATGTCGGGGGCGTCGAGGGCGGTCTGGGAAGCTTTGGACATTGCTGTAGCCACGGGTGTCAGGACTCCGTCTGGAATGCGGATGCGTTCTTCAAGTGCGTATAGGCGTTGACGACGGCCTGCAACTTTCCTTCCTGCGACCGGTCCCCGTCATTGCTGTCAGGGTGGTAACGCCGGACGAGGCGTTTATAGGCCCGTCGGACATCGCCGGCAGTGGCAGAATCGCCCAGGCCGAGCACGCCCAGGGCCTGGGCATCACCGAATGCCGCCCAGCGCTTGGGCGCTGCCGCAGCGCGCTTGTCGTGCGGGAACAGGTCATGGGCATCGCCAAAGGTGAAGGCCTTGCCGTTGGTGGCACGTTCCCATCCCGCGAGGGGGGATTGCGCCTCGATGATCTCGTCGGGGCTGAGGCCGTCGAAGAAATTGTAGCGGGCGTTGAAGGCGCGAACATGTTCGAGGCACAGGAACTGCCAACCGGCCTCGCTGCCCGGCGCACGGTTCGACAACGGCGCACGGAACTCACCCTCGGCGGCGCAGCCGGGGTGGTCGCAGCGCGTCGGCTCGGGGCGCTCGACGCGGCCGTGCAGTCGGCCGGGGCGGCGCGGAGAAGGGTCTGGCTCGGGGATGGCGTCATCCTTGGGTGTATGGGCTTGTTCGCCTATAGATGGCTGCGAACGCGCGAAAGGGTGAAGATGGGTATTGTCGCCACACAAATCGAGACGCGGCTGCGTGCCGCACTGCATCCCGACAGCCTTGCCATCATCGACGACAGCGATCTGCACCGCGGCCACGCCGGGCATGATGGCAGTGGCGAGAGCCACTTTACCGTGCGCGTGACCGCCGCGAGCTTCGCCGGCCAGTCTCGCGTTGCGCGGCAACGCGCGGTTTACCGGGCGCTGGGCGACATGATGGCGCCGGGCGGTGTCCATGCGCTGGTCATCGACGCCAAGGCGCCCGGCGAGGCGTGATGCGCGCCCTGGTCGCCAGCCTGCTGCTCGCAATCGTGCCGGCCACTGCCGTCGCGGCTCCGTCGACCACTGCGACGCAGCGTGTCGGCAACCTTGACGGCGTCGCCGTTGTCGACCGGCTCGACGCATCGGAATTGGCGCCGGGCCAGGTTCATCGCTTCTGGTTCCGTGCCGGCGAGAGTGCGATCGCGCAGGGCTGGTATGTTCCGGTCATTGTCGTGCGCGGCGCGCATCCCGGCCCGCGGCTGCTGCTCACCGCGGCAATCCACGGCGACGAACTCAACGGTATCGATGTCATCCAGCAACTCGTGGCCGGCATCGATCCCGCAAAGCTTAGCGGCACCGTCATCGCCGTGCCGGGCCTCAACACTCCGGGGCTCCTCCACAGCACGCGCGAATTTGTCACCCGCGACGACCACGCCGCCGACAATCTCAACCGGCTGATGCCGGGCGACCCGGACGGCGGCGCCGCGGCGGCCTATGCGGCACGTTTGTGGCGCAACCTGCTGCGGCCCAACACCGATACGACGATCGACCTCCACACCCAGTCGCGCGGCACCGCCTATGTGCTTTATGCCTTTGCGTCCAACGCACGGGCGCGGCGTATCGCGGAGCTTATCGGCCCCGATGTCATCAAGCTCGACCTGGGCGTCAAGGGCACTGTCGAGAACGAGATGGTTCGCGACGGTGTGCCGGCGATCACGCTGGAGCTTGGCGCGCCGGAGGTTTTCGACACCGCCATGGTCAAACGCGGCGTGGCCGGCATCCGCAACGTCATGCACGAGATGAAGATGCTGCCCGGCGGCGCGACGTTACCCGTGACGGGGCTTTATGGCGCGACGTTCACCGGCAATGCCCTGACGCAGGTCGAGGCGCCGCGCGCCGGTTTTGCACGGTTGCTGGTGCCGCTGGGCAGCACAGTCACCAAGGGCCAGCCGATCGCCACCATTTCCGATGCGTTCGGCCGAATCACCGACACGATCGCGGCGCCGAGGGCCGGTGTGGTAAACACCGTTTTCACCGATCCGCGCCGCGAAGCCGGCAGTGTCGTCGCCCGCATCGTCTATTGGTCGGATGATCCTGCCTGCCGCGACGGCTGTTGAGCGACCCTGTCACGATGCCCGGCGCGATGCGTATCGAGGTTGCCAATCCGCTGCACAGGCGATACGCCGCGTTCCGCACCGTCGCCGGATTAGCTCAGCGGTAGAGCAGCGGTTTTGTAAACCGAAGGTCGGGGGTTCAATCCCCTCATCCGGCACCGTGCAGGCCGGGTCGGGCAAGGTCTGCAAATGCCGGGCGGCACCAGCGCTGCCACCATCGCGTGTGCCGACGAGCCGACACCATGAAGCGCGACGACAAGCGGCCGGTTCACGCCTCGGACCCGAATGCGAAGGCGTCCATGCGCAGGATCCCGTGGGTCGTGCTGGCGTGCAGATGCCGGCCTGGCGCGCCCTGACCCGCACCGAGCGCCACGAACAGCGGCATCAGATGCTCTTGCGTCGGGTGGTTGCGCCGTGCCTCGGGTGCTCGCTGGCGATAGGCGAGCAAATCCTCGACCCGCCCAGCCTCGATGGCGCTGGTCATCCAGTCGGCGAAACGGTCGACCCATTGCGGGGCCGGCGCATGCAGTGCGTTGTAATATTCGCGAAAACTCGAAAGATCATGTGTGAAGCTGCCGGAGCCGACGATCAGCACACCCTCTTCGCGCAACGGGGCGAGCAGCTGCCCGAGGTGGAAATGATGTTCGGGGCCGGCATCGGGCTGGATCGACAGCTGGACCACGGGCACATCGGCCAACGGATACATGAGACGCAGCGGAACCCATGCGCCATGGTCGAGACCACGGACCGGGTCACGCTGCACCATGCTGCCTCCCGCCTCGAGCAGACCGACGACGCGCTCAGCCAGCCATGACGAGCCGGGTGCAGGGTAGCGGATGGTGTAAAGCTCGGCCGGAAAACCGTGAAAGTCGTGGATGGTCGCGTTGACCGCCGCAGTGGTGACCTGTGGCACCGCCGTCTCCCAATGTGCCGAGACCATCAGGATGGCGCGGGGCTTTGCCTCGAAACGGTCGGGCAAATGCTCGAGGAAAGCCCGCGCCGGCGCATCGGTCAGGGGAAAGGTCGGGGCGCCGTGAGAAACGAAAAGGGCGGGAAACATAGGGACCCCATTGTTGAAGCCAACTTTTGGACCCTGCGAAAAGCTATAGCGACCTCAGAAAACCGGCGACCAGCTATGCGAATCCGCAGAGTCCACCGCTGATGACCTAGACAACGGGCGGCGAAAATCGCTTCACCCACGCCGCAACAGCGGTGATGAAGCTGTCGACGAAGGTTTTGCCCGACCCTTCGGCCAGCGCGCCCTTGTCATCGAACAGGGCTGCCGAATGGCCGATATAGGCCTCTGGCTGTTGCAGCGTCGGCATGTCGAGAAATACCAGGCTTTGCCGCAGATGGTGGTTGGCACCGAACCCGCCCAGCGCACCAGGCGATTGGGACAGGATTGCCGCCGGCTTGCCCGCCCAGACGCTGGCGCCATAGGGACGCGAGCCGACGTCGATGGCGTTTTTGAGCGGCGCCGGGACGGACCGGTTGTATTCCGGCGTGATGAATAGGATGCCGTCCTGTGCCGCAACCGCCGCCCGAAACGCTGTCCACGCCGGCGGAGTCTCGGCTTCCCTGTCAGGATTGTAGAGCGGCAGGTCGCCGATCTCGATGATCGTGAACCGTCCGCGATCGCCGCCGAGCTGCTGGATCGCGTTGCCGAATTTCCGGGTCAGGCCGCTTGCCTGGAGACTGCCGACCAGGATGCCGATCGCGGGATGTTTCGTCATGTCTTGTTCCTTCTCAACACTGAATGACACTGGGCTTGTTGGCTGGCGACCGCTTGAAGGCCGACCGGCGGATACACCCCGGATGGTCGATTATCACGGCAAGAGTGTGGTGCAGGTGGCTTGATCGCACGCATCTCTGCTAACCTGGTGGCATAAGGACCGTGGTCCGCCAACGAGGAAAGCCTTTTCATGTTTCGCAGCGTCAACCCCGCAACCGGCGACCAGATCGCGACCTACCCCGAGCTGACTGCGGCCGAGGTGGAATCACGGATCGCCAAGGCGGCCGCCACCTACCGCATCTGGCGTAACAAGCCGATTGCCGAGCGCGCCGCGCTGCTCGAACGGCTGGCCGAGCAATATGACGCCAACAGCGAAAGACTGGCGACGATGGCGGTCGAGGAGATGGGCAAGACCTTCAAGTCGGCGTTGGCGGAGGTGCAGAAATGTGCCGGGGCGTTCCGCTATTATGCCCGCAACGGCGCTGCCATGCTCGAGCCGAAGATCATCGCGACGGCGAACGGTGGCTCGGCGGAAATGCGTTACCTGCCGATGGGGACGGTACTGGCGATCATGCCCTGGAACTTCCCCTACTGGCAGGCGGTGCGCTTCCTCGCGCCGACGATTCTTGCCGGCAATGTGGGATTGCTCAAGCACGCCAGCATCGTTCAGGGCGTCGCCGGGCTGATGGAGGAGATGGTGATCGCCGCCGGCGCTCCTGACGGGTTGTTCCAGAACCTCGCGATCAAATCGGACAAGGTGGCTGCGATCATCGCCGATCCGCGCATTGTCGCGGTGACGCTGACCGGCAGCGAGGGCGCGGGGCGCGCCGTCGCCGGGCAGGCGGGCCATGCGCTCAAGAAGGTCGTCCTCGAGCTTGGCGGATCGGATCCGTTCATCGTCATGCCGTCGGCCGATCTCGATGCCGCGGTCAAGCAGGCCGTCACGGCGCGCATCCAGAACAGCGGCCAGTCATGCATCTGCGGCAAGCGGATGATCGTCCACGCCGATGTCTATGATGCGTTTCGCCAGAAGTTTTCGGCCGCGATGCAGGCGGTCAAGGCCGGCGACCCCACCGACCCGGCAACCGACATGGGGCCGCTTTCGAGTCTGGAGCAGCGCGACACCGTTCTGGAGCAGTTGACCGTCGCGAAGGCGGCGGGCGCGACGCTGTTGTTCGGCGGTGAAGCGCTGCCGGGCAAGGGGGCCTATATGTCCGCCGGGATTCTCGTCGACGTGCCCTTTGAAAGCGACCTCATGGCCGAGGAGATTTTTGGCCCGATCGCGATGCTGTTCAAGGCGGAGGGTATCGACGACGCGATTCGAATCGCCAACGCGATCCCCTATGGGCTCGGCTCCTCGGTCTGGACGAACGACAGTGCCGAGCAGGAACGTTTTGTCCGCGATATCGAAGCGGGGATGACCGCGATCAACCAGGTGCTGGCCTCCACGCCGGAAGCGCCGTTCGGTGGCATCAAGGCATCCGGGCATGGCCGGGAACTCGGCAGCCACGGGCTGCACGAATTCATGAACCTGAAGACGGTCATGCGCGCCGGCTGAGGCGTGTTGCGTGGAGCGGTCCCGCCGCTCCCGCGGATGGCGCGGCTCAGCGAGCCCGCGCCACGGCCTCGCGGACGAGCACGACGCGGTCCTGGCCGAAATACATGTCGTCGCCGCCGACAAAGAATGTGGGCGAGCCGAAGCCGCCGCGTTCGATCACTTCTTCCGTGTTGGCACGCAACCGTGCCTTCAGCGCGGGGGTGTCGGCGGCTTCCAGCGTCGCTAACGGATCGAGTCCCGCGGCCACACAGGCCGACGCCAGAACACCCGCGTTGGAAATATCGCGGTCCTCACCCCAGTACAGCTTGAACACCGCCCGGGCGAAAGCCTCGCAAACCCCGGCATCATCGGCGATCAGGCAGGCGCGCATCGCCTTGGCGGAATTGACCGGAAAGACGCTCGGTGTCCATTTGATCGCCAGCCCCGAGCGGCGGATCCAGTCGTGCATGTCCTTGGAAAAATAGCGCGCCTTGGGGACGATCGGCTTTGACCGCATTTCATAGACCGATGGATTGACGCTGTTGAACACCCCGCCGACGAGGAACGGCCGGTAGCGGATGGCAAAGCCGTCCTCCCGCGCCGCCGTTACCAGCGCTTCAAAGCCCAGGTAGGTCCACGGGCTGGAGCAATCGAAAAAGAATTCGACCGCAGTCATCAGCCGCCGAACACCCGCGCAAAGATCGTGTCGACATGCTTCAGATGATAGCCAAGGTCGAACAGGTCCTCGAGTTGCGCCACCGGCAAATGCGTGGTCACCTCCGGGTCGGCCTTCAACAGATCGAGCAGTTGCAACTTGCCGTCGGCTTCCCACACTTTCATGGCGTTGCGCTGGACCAGGCGATAGCTGTCCTCGCGGCTGGCGCCGGCCTGGGTGAGCGCGAGCAGGATGCGCTGCGAATGGATGAGGCCGCCCATCTTGTTGAGGTTGGCGAGCATTCGCTCGGGATAGACCAGCAGCTTGTCGATGACCCCGGTCAGCCGGAAAAGCGCGAAATCGAGCGTCACCGTTGCATCGGGCCCGATCATGCGCTCGACCGACGAATGGCTGATATCGCGTTCATGCCAGAGCGCGACATTCTCGAGCGCCGGCGTGACATAGCCGCGAACGAGGCGAGCAAGGCCGGTCAGGTTTTCGGTCAGCACCGGGTTGCGCTTGTGCGGCATGGCGCTCGAACCCTTCTGGCCCGGCGCGAAATATTCCTCGGCTTCAAGGACTTCGGTTCGCTGCAGATGGCGGACCTCGGTCGCCAACCGCTCGACCGAGCCGGCGATCACGCCGAGCGTGGCAAAGAACATCGCGTGGCGATCGCGCGGGATGACCTGGGTGGACACAGGCTCGATCGTCAGCCCCATCGCCTTGGCGACATGGGCTTCTACGGCGGGATCGATGTTGGCGAAGGTGCCGACCGCGCCCGAAATCGCGCAGGTGGCAATTTCCTCGCGCGCCAGTACCAACCGGGCGCGGCATCGGTCGAATTCGGCATAGGCCTGGGCCAGCTTCAATCCAAAGGTCGTCGGCTCGGCATGGATGCCATGGCTGCGGCCGATGGTCGGCGTGTCCTTGTATTCATACGCCCGGCGCTTGATGGCGGCGAGCAAGCCGTCGACATCGGCGATGAGAATGTCGGCGGCACGCGCCATCTGCACCGACAGGCAGGTGTCGAGCACGTCCGAACTGGTCATGCCCTGGTGGACGAAGCGCGCCTCCGGGCCGACATGTTCGGCAAGGTTGGTGAGGAAGGCGATGACGTCATGGCGGGTTTCGCGTTCGATCTCGTCGATGCGCTCGACGTCGAATTTTCCGCGTTCCCACACCGCTTTGGCGGCATCCTTGGGCACGACGCCCAATTCGGCGAGGGCATCCATGGCATGGGCCTCGATCTCGAACCAGATGCGAAAGCGGGCTTCGGGTTCCCAAAGGGCAACCATCTCGGGGCGTGAATAGCGTGGGATCATGTGCGGGGCGTTAGCACGGGGTTGCGGCGCGGCAAAGCGGTGGCGCAGACGGCAGTGCGCCCCTAAGTCAGGCCTGTGACGTCTCCGCCATCCGTTCGTGTCATCGTCTTCCAGCATGGGCTGGGGGCGCTCGACTACGCCGTGCCGCCGGGGATGGTGCTCGCACCGGGGGACGCGGTGGCAGTGCCGCTGGGGCCGCGGACAATCATCGGTGTCGTGTGGGAACGCGAACGGCTCGCCGGCAAGGACGTGCCGGCAGGGCGATTGCGTCCGGTGTCGCAAAAACTCGCTCTCCCGCCGCTGGCGGCCCCGCTGCGCCGGCTAACCGAATGGGTGTCGGACTATTATCTCAGCCCGCTGGCAGGCGTGCTGCGCATGGTCTGGCCATCGGTGGCATTCCTGGGGGAGCGGGCGATCACCGAATATCGCCTCGGCGGCGCCGTGCCGGTACGGATGACGCCGGAGAGGACCCGGGCGCTGGAACGGCTGGAGGGCCGGCAAGGGACCGTGCGCGACCTTGCCCAGGCGGCGGGAGTAACCGACGCGGTGATACGTGGCCTTGTCAATGCCGGCACGCTGCTTGCCCAGATTGTCGGTGCCGATACACCGCCTGCGGTGCCCGACCCCGATCATGCGCCGCCGCAACTGGAGGCGGCCCAGGCCGCTGCTGCGCGGGAAATGTCGGATGCCGTGGCAGCGGGCGGCTTTGCGCCCTTCCTGCTCGAAGGGGTCACCGGCTCCGGCAAGACCGAAGTCTATTTCGAAGCGATCGCCGAAGCGCTGCGGCGTGGCGGCCAGGTCCTGGTGCTGCTGCCGGAAATCGCGTTGACGGCGCCATGGCTGGCGCGTTTTGCCGCTCGCTTCGGCTGCCAGCCCGTGGCGTGGCACAGCGACCTGAAGGCCAGCGAGCGCCGCGCGGCGTTCGTCGCCATCGCGGATGGTCGCGCCAGGGTGGTTGTCGGCGCGCGCTCGGCGCTTTTTCTGCCATTCACGGATCTGAGGTTGACGATCGTCGACGAAGCCCATGAAACCAGCTTCAAGCAGGAGGAGGGCGTCCACTATCACGCCCGCGATGTCGCGGTGATGCGGGCGCGGGAGGAAGCCGCGACTGTCGTCCTCGCCACTGCCACCCCGGCGATCGAGACGCGCGTGCAGGCGGCGCGCGGCACCTATCGCGCCCTGTCGCTGCCGGCGCGCTTTGGCGGCGCGGTCATGCCGGCGATCAGCCTTGTCGACCTGCGGTGCACACCGCCGGAACGCGGCAACTGGCTCAGCCCGCCACTCGCCGCGGCATTGACGGCAACGCTGGCGCGCGGCGAGCAGGCGTTGCTGTTTCTCAATCGTCGTGGTTATGCGCCGCTGACGCTGTGCCGGCACTGTGGCACGCGCATCCAGTGCCCCAACTGCACCGCCTGGATGGTCGAGCATCGGTTGTCGAAGCGGCTCGCCTGCCATCATTGCGGCCACCAGACACCGGTGCCGCCGGCCTGCCCGGAATGCGGCGAGCCCGACGCGCTGGTCGCCTGCGGCCCGGGCGTCGAGCGTATCGCCGAGGAAGTGGCGCGGCGCTGGCCCGAAGCGCGGGTGGCGCAGGTGACGTCGGACACCGTCTATTCACCGGCACGGGCGGCAGCGCTGGTGGCGGCGGTCGAAGCCCGCCAGATCGATGTGCTGATCGGCACCCAGATGGTGACCAAGGGCTATCACTTCCCGGAGCTGACGCTGGTGGGGGTCATCGATGCGGACCTGGGGCTGTCGGGCGGCGACCTGCGTGCTGCCGAACGCAGCTTCCAGCAGGTGGCGCAGGTGGCGGGGCGCGCCGGGAGGGCGGCGAAGCCCGGCAGCGTGCTGATCCAGACCCACCAGCCCGAGGCACGGCTGATGCAGGCGCTGGCGAGCGGCGATTCGGAGGCGTTCTATGCGGCGGAAACCGAGGCGCGGCGCGACCTGGCGCTGCCCCCGTTCGGCCGGCTGGCGGCGATCATCGTGTCGAGCGAGGACGCGGCCGCCGCGCTGGCGACGGCGCGCGCGCTCGGCAAGTCCGCCCCCACCATCGACGGATTGAGCGTGCTCGGCCCCGCCGCCGCCCCGCTGGCGATGTTGCGCGGGCGCTACAGACAGCGGCTGCTGGTGCAGGCGCGACGCACCCTGGCGCTGCAGAACATCGTGCGCGAGTGGCTGGAGCGCGTGCCCGTGCCGGCCAGCGTGCGGGTCGTGGTCGATGTGGACCCCTACAGTTTCGTGTGATTGCTTCGTTGGCGGCCTGCGCTATGGCTGGCCCCATCGGTTGTTACGGAGTCGATGCGATGCATGCCAACGGCTTCGATGCCGACAACGACCTGCGCCTTGTCGAATATCGCGACGACCTGGCGGGCGACTTCCACAGCATCAACGCCGAATGGATCGAGGCCATGTTCAGCATGGAGGCCAATGATCGACACATCCTCGAAAATCCGCGCGCGGCGATAATCGATCGTGGCGGCGTCATCCTGTTCGTGGAGGCCGGCGGGCTTGGCATCGTCGGTGCTTGCGCGCTGATGCGCGTCGATGACGGCTGTTTCGAACTGACCAAGATGGGCGTGCGCCAATCGGCCCGGGGCCGCAAGGCCGGCGAGTATCTGCTGGCGCGTGTCCTCGATCGCGCCCGCGCCATGCAGGTGCAGACATTGTACCTGCTGACCAACAGCAAATGCGCCGCCGCCGTGCACCTGTATGAAAAGCTGGGGTTCGTCCACGACGACGCGATCATGCAACGCTATGCCGGCCGCTATGCCCGGTGCAACGTGGCGATGTCATTCCCGTTATAGCCGTGCCGGATGGGACATGGTCCCACCCGGGCAAGGCCGCAGGGCCGCCGCTACGCCGCCTTGACCCGGGCGATCATGCGATCGACGACGCCGGGTAGGACGGTCAGCGGCACGCCGCCGGTTTCGACCAGCGCATCGTTATAGTCGCGCACATCGAACCTGGCGCCGAGCGCTGCCTGCGCGCGGGCCCGCTGGCGCAGGATTTCGTTGTGCCCGACCTTGTAGCCGCAGGCTTGTGCCGGCGACGCGCAATAGCGGTCGATTTCGCTGGTGACGGCCCCGCGCGCCCGCCCGGTTTCGGCAACCATGGTGTCGATGGCCTTTTGCCGGGTCCAGCGCATGGCGTGCATGCCGGTATCGACGATCAACCGCACGGCGCGGAAACGCTGCGCCTGCAGATAGCCCAGCCGCCCGAACGGATCATTGGCGTACAGGCCGTTTTCATCGACCAGTTGTTCGGCATACAGCGCCCAGCCTTCGACAAAGGCGTTGAAACCGAGAAGATTGGCCATCGGCGACACCGCCTCCGGGTGTTCGGCGAGATAGGCGCCCTGCCAGGCGTGGCCGGGGATGGCTTCATGTGCGGTCAGCGACGACAGCGTCCATTGCGGCCAGAACCCCATGTTCTTGAGGTTGATATAGTAGATCGCCGGGCGTGAGCCATCGACCGCGGCGAAGTTCATGTAGCCGAGTCCGGCGCCGTCCTGGATATCGATCGGCACGCGCTTGACCCGTACATCGGCCTTGAGCCCCAGCTTCGACACCTTGGGCAGCAGCGGCCGGATCGCATCGATGCGACCCTGCACATAGGCGATCACGGCGGCACGGCCGGCATCCGAATCGGGCTGCAGGAACTTGGGGTCGGCGGTCAGCGCGGCGGTACGCTCCCCGACGGTGCCCTTGTTCAGCCCCTGCGACCGCAGGATCTTGTCCATCTCGGCCTCGATCATGCGGTTCTGCGCGACGCCGGTGGCGTGGATCTCGGCGGCGGTCAGGCTGCTCGTCGTCTGGCTGCGGAGCAGATACTGGTAATAGGCCTCACCATCGGGAAGTTTCCAGACGCCGGCATCATCGGTGCTCTTGAGCGCCTTCAACGCCGCCATCTGGCGATCGAGCGCCGGGTAGATCATGCCGCTGACGATGGCGGTGGCGCGGGCGGTCGGGTCGGGCAGGCCGAGCTTTTTGGCCCGGCCGGCGATCGAGCTGACAAAGCGCGAGTCCGCTGCCGGCACCTTGCGAAGCTCGGCCTGCTGGCCAAGCGTGTTGGCGAGGACAAAGCTGGGCGGCACGACACCCTTGGCGGCATCGGCATTGATGCGCGCCGTCTCGTCGTCAAAACTCTTGGAAACCTGCTCCAGACGGCTGAAATAGGCGTCGGCACCGGCGGCATCCTCGACGCGATGGTAACTGTCGAGGAATTCGGCGGCCTGCGAATAAACACCGTTTTGCTGGCTGACCACATAGGGAATGCCCCCACCGGTTCCGGTGTAGCCATAGCCGAAGCGTTCACCCTGCCTGGCAATATCGAAGGCAAAGGCCGCCGAATCGTAATTGTTGATGTCCTGGCCCCGCAACCGCGCGCGCGGGATGCTGGCAAGCAGCCTGGCCGATGTTTCGGTTACGCGGCGATCCTCGGCCTCGCCGGCGGGGGAGCCATCGCTGAGTTTGGACGCCAGCCCGGCGTTGGCACCGCGATCGAGGCCCAGCGTCGTCGCCGTTTCGGGGGAACGCTGCAACAGATTGTTGGCGATGACCTTGAAGGCCGCCGCCAGTTCCGGATCGCCTGCGGGTGCCGCGGTGGCGGCGCGCAGCGCGGTCGGGATGGCGGCAAACGCGGTGCCGGCCGCGGCGCCGCCCAACAAGGCACGGCGCGAAGCTTCAAAATTCAACACAGGCAATCTCCCCAAAAGAATACTGGTAAGGCGTCACGGCCGGGGTGTTCAAGGTTGAACTGCGGTCAAACCGCGCCCGAAACATCCTGCCCGCGCAGCCCGCGTGCAAACAGCAGGCGGTCGTCGCCCTTGAAGCCGAAACGCCAGACGATGCCGCCGAATATGCCCAGGATCACCACCAGGCCCAGCGTCAGTTGCAGCGGCTCGGGCAACCGCATGATCAGCAGACCGGCGGCAAACGCCGGCAACGCCGCAAACAGCATCACCCAGCGCCAACCCGCCACGGCAAAGCCCAGCAGCCGCGCCAGCAACCGCGATTTGGCCACCGACAGCAACAGCGCCGATATGGCGAGACCACCCGCGGCACCAACGCCACCAAAGCGCGGCACCAGTGCCAGGCTCGCGGCGACCTGGACAACGATTCCGGCCAGCGACCACATCAGGTTGGCATGGCGTGCGACATAGATCAGCGCCGATTCGGCCACCGCCGCCTGCGCTGCCAGCAATTCGGCCGCCAGCAGCACCGCCAGCACCAATGCGCCGGACGCGAACACCGGCCCGAACAGCCCCATCCCGGCCTTGCCTGTCAGCCCGAGTGCCAACACGACGCCCAACTGCGCCGTGCCGACCCAGAAGCTGACCTGACGGACGTGCGACGCGACCTTTTCGATGCGCCCGCCGGCCAGGTTGGTGGTCAGCACCGGTGCCAGGATCGGGTCGAAGCTCGATTTCAACCGCTGCGGCAGCGATGCGATCTGTTGCGCGACATAATAGATGCCGACGACTTCGGCACTGGCGAAGCGCCCCAGGATGAAGATGTCGATGCGTCGCGCCCCCCATTCGGCGATATCGGCCCCCGCCAGCGGCAGGTTTTCGCGGGCCAGCTGCAGCATTCGGCCGGGGTGGGGTCGCCAGCCATGCGGCAAGCCGAAACTGCGCAGGCACGGCACCAGCGACACCAGCGCCGCCACCACCATGCTGGCAAGATAGGCGATGATGAGGCCGTCGGGCTTCCATGCGGTGAACGCCAGCGCCGCCGCAACGATGCTCAGCACCCAGGGTTCTGCGACCGAACGCGCCCGCACGGTTGCGGCAATATCATGCCGGAATGCCAGCGCCGCGAGGCACAGGTCGGATGTGACGATCGCCACCGCGATCAATGCGAACAGGTGGTCGAGCCCCGAAATATCGCCGTTAGGGAAGACGATCTGCGGCACCGCGACGAGCAGCGCTGCCCCCAGCAGCGCGCCCCCCACCGACAGCAGCAGCCCGTCGGCCACGGCGTGCGCTTCGGGCTGCCCACCGCGTGCCAGCTCGACAGCGAGCCCGCGCTTCAGCCCGACCAGCGCGAACGCCGCCATCAATTCCACGACCATCGTCGCATAGGCAAAACGGCCCAGTGCATCGGCACCGTACATTCGCCCGGCGATGAACAGGAACGGCAGCCGCGCCAGCAAGCGCAGCAAATAGCCGAAAAAACTGGTGCGACCGCCGCGCGCCAGTGCCGCTGTTTCGGCAGCCGTTACGCCGGCAGCGTCTCCGGCAATGTTGTCAGCCGCCGACATGCACGCGCCGGTAGCGCCCATGCAGGTATAGCAGTGCCTCGCGTTCGTGCGCCCAGCCGAGCCGCGTCACCCGGCCGACGATGATGCGATGGTCGCCGCCATCATGATCGGCGTGGAGCGTGCAGGCGAAAGCGGCCTTGGCGGCGGACAGCACGGGCAAGCCTTCCCATTCCTCCCAATCGGCGTCGGCGAAGCGATCGACGCCCTTTTTGGTGAACCGGTCGGCGACTGCCTGGCCATCGAGATCGAGAATATTGATGGCGAAGCGCCCGGTCTCGCGCAGCGTCGGCAGCGCCGAAGCACCAAGGGCCGGGCAAAACAGCACCAGCGGTGGGTCGAGCGACACCGAGGTGAAGCTGTTGGCGGTCAGGCCCATCCGCTCGCCACCGGTGCTGCGCCCGGTCACGACGGTGACGCCGGTGGCGAAACACCCAAAGGCATCACGAAGGGTGCGGGGCTCGAAGGGGGGTTCGGAAGCTATCATCGCGGCGAACCCCTAAGCCTTGTGGCCGTGCGGTCAATGTCTCTGGTGTGGGTCCGTGGGGTGGCGGGTGATTAAAACCGCTGTGCGT
Source organism: Sphingomonadales bacterium (assembly GCA_025351405.1). Lineage (GTDB taxonomy): Bacteria > Pseudomonadota > Alphaproteobacteria > Sphingomonadales > Sphingomonadaceae > Sandarakinorhabdus. Next base: position 121,190 of record JANXVZ010000030.1, read on the forward strand.
GCAGCCATTCGCGGACGGCGGGGCCGATGTCGTCGCGTTCCAGCGCCAGAGCGATATTGGCGGTGATATGCCCGGCCTTGTCACCGCAATCGAAGCGCGTGCCGGTGAAGGTCAGTGCGTTGAACGGCTGCACGCCGATCAATTCCGCCATCGCATCGGTCAACTGGATCTCGCCGCCGGCGCCGCGCTTGCCTGCCGCCAATATGTCCATGACTTCAGGCTGCAGGATGTAGCGGCCGACAGCCGCCAGCCGCGACGGAGCCTGGCCGAGCGGCGGCTTTTCAACCAGGCCCTTGACCTCGGTCACAAGGCCATCGGTCGCGCCTGGCGAAACGATGCCATAGCGATTGGTGTGATCGTCGGGGACTTCCAGCACCGCGATGATATTGCCGCCAAGCCGGCGATAGGCGTCGTGCATCTGCCGGAGGCACGGCGCTTCGGGCTGCCAGAGCAATTCGTCGGCGAGCAACACGGCGAAAGCGTCTCCACCGATGAGGTGCCGTGCACACCAGACAGCGTGGCCAAGCCCCAGTGGCTCCTGCTGGCGGACGCAGGTGATCTGGCCCGGTCGCAACTGGGTATCGGCCAGCACCGCCAGCTCGGCGGTCTTGCCCTTGGCGGTCAGGTTGGCGACCAGTTCGCTGGCGACATCGAAATAATCCTCGATGGCGTGCTTGCCGCGTGCCGTGATGAAGATCATGCGCTCGATGCCGGCGGCCAGCGCCTCATCGACGGCATATTGCAGCAACGGCCGATCGACGACCGGCAACATCTCCTTGGGGACCGCCTTGGTCGCGGGCAAAAAGCGCGTGCCCATGCCGCCGACCGGAAAAACCGCTGTAGTGACCGGCTTGATCGTCATCGCGTTCCCATGATGTAAAATTGCGCCTGCAGCGGCATTAACAGCCAATGCGGCTATATGGCTGCATCACAGCCCATGCGGCGATATGGCTGCATCACAGCCCATGCAGCGATATGGCTGCATCACAGCCACGGCGCCCGGGTGTCGAGCGCCAGCATCGCGGCCGGCTGGTTGCGTTCCGACACCACGGCCCAGCGGTCGCCGCTGACCATGACTTCGGGGACCAACGGCCTCGAATTATAGGTGCTCGCCATTGTTGCGGCATAGGCCCCGGCGGTCATGAAGGCGATGCGGTCCCCCGTGGTAACACTTTCGATATCGCGGTCGTCGGCAAAGGTATCGCCGCTTTCGCATACCGGGCCGACGACGGTGGCGACCATGCGATCGGCCCGCGGACGCAGCGTACGAATGTCGTGCCAGGCACCGTAAAGCGACGGGCGGAGCAGGTCGTTCATGCCGGCATCGGCGACGACGAAGGTCTTGGTGGTGCCCGCCTTGACGAGGATGACGGTCGAAACCAGCACGCCGGCATTGCCGACGATCATGCGGCCCGGCTCGAACAGCAGCCTGGCGCTCCAACCCCTGGTGGCGCGTGCCACCATCGCTGCATAGGCCGAGGGCAGTGGCGGTGCGGGCTGGTCGGCGCGGTACGGCACCCCAAGGCCGCCGCCGACATCGATGCGGGTGACAGGATGGCCGGCGGCCCGAAGGCCATCGGCCAGCGCGCCCAGCCGCACGATGCACGATTCGATGGGCGACAAATCGGTCAACTGGCTGCCTATGTGCGCCGCGACGCCAACCGGATTGAGCGAAGCATGACCCGCTGCCATCACGAACGCCGCATGGGCACGCTCGATCGGGATGCCGAACTTGCTGTCCTGGCCACCAGTCGAAATCTTGGCATGGGTGCCCGGTTCCACCGCCGGGTTGACGCGGATGGCAATATCGACACGCGCATCGTGCGCCGCCGCCACCTCGGCGAGCATGGCGATCTCGGCCTCGGACTCGACATTGAACTGGAGGATCCCCGCCTCGATTCCCGCCGCCATTTCGTGCGGCTGCTTGCCGACGCCCGAGAATACGATCCGATTGGCCGGCACCCCTGCCGCCAGCGCCCGCGCCAGCTCTCCGCCGGATACCACATCGGCACCGGCACCCAGCTTTGCCAGCGTCGCCAGCACCGACAGGTTGGGGTTGGCCTTTACCGCAAACGCCACCAGCGGGTCGCCATCGCCAAGCCCGGCCACCGCTTCGGCAAACACCTTGTAGTGCCGCTCGATCGTCGCGCTGCTGTAGCAATAGAACGGCGTCCCGACCCGTTCGGCAAGGGCCTCCAGGCTGACATCCTCGGCGTGCATGACGCCGTTGCGAATTTCAAAATGGTCCATCAGTCCGTCCCCCTGGCACGAAGCGGGCAGTTGCCGTCGGAGGCTCGTGAGATACGGATCACCACGCCAGCCTAGCGCTCGCTCGGCGGCGGCAGGTTGAAGCGATCGTCGGCGCGCTTCTGGGCATTGCCACTGCCATCATCGACACGGCTCGGTTGCGATTGCGGCGGCAGCTTGAGCATGGATTCGGGCGCGGGTGCGACGGCGGCCTGTGCGGGCTTGACCGGGGCGTGGCGCGGCGGAACCGGGGTCAGATGGCCTTGCTTGCCGCAAGCGGCGAGCGCGAGGGCGGGGACAAGGGCGCCGAGAAGGGCCATCGTGCGCACGTTCATGCCAGTCGCTCCCGCGCTGCCGCCACTGCCGCCCGGACATTTGCCGGCGCGGTGCCGCCGAAACTGGTGCGGCTGGCGACCGATGCCTCGACCGACAGCACGTCGCGCACTGCCGGCGTTATCCGCGCATCTATCATGGCCAGCGTCGCATCGCTCAGCGCGTCGAGCTGGCAGCCCGCCGTCTCCGCTGCCTTGACCGCACGTCCGGTGATGTCGTGCGCCTCGCGGAACGGCACGCCGGCTTCACGCACCAGCCAGTCGGCAAGGTCGGTTGCGGTGGAAAAGCCTGCTGCGGCGGCTGCCCGCATCCGTTCCGGCTGGAAGGCCAGGCTTTCGACCATGCCGGTCATTGCCGCCAGCATCAGCGCCAGCAGGTCGTGCGCCGCAAAGACCGGTGGCTTGTCGTCCTGCATGTCCTTGGCATAGGCGAGCGGCAGCCCCTTCATTGTCGCCGCCAGCCCGGTAAAATGCCCGAGCAACAGCCCCGAATGACCGCGCACCAGCTCGGCGGCATCGGGATTGCGCTTTTGCGGCATGATCGATGACCCCGTCGACCAGGCATCGGGCAGTTTGACGAAACCATAGGCGGGCGTTGCCCAAAGGATGATCTCCTCGGCTAGCCGCGACAGGTGCAACCCGGTCAACACCGCCGCCGACAGGTAATCCAGCGCGAAATCCCGGTCCGAAACAGCGTCGAGGCTGTTGGCCATCGGGCGATCGAACCCCAGGGCCCTGGCCGTCATCGCCCGGTCGATGGGGAAGCCGGTGCCGGCCAGCGCGGCGGCGCCCAGCGGCATCTCGTTCAACCGCCGCGCCGCATCGGCAAAGCGCGAGCGATCGCGCGCCGCCATCTCGACATAGGCCAGCAGATGGTGACCAAGCGTGACCGGCTGCGCCACCTGGAGATGGGTGAAGCCCGGCATGATGGTGCCGGCGTGCTCCTCGGCGCGCACCAGCAGCGCCTGCGCCAGCGCCTTCAGCCCGGCATCGGTTTCGGCACAGGCACGGCGCACCCACAGCCGGAAATCGGTCGCCACCTGGTCGTTGCGCGATCGCGCCGTGTGCAGGCGACCCGCCGCCGGGCCGACGATCTGCGCCAGCCGGGTCTCGACGTGCATGTGAATGTCTTCGAGCGCGATATCCTCGACCAGGCCGCCGCCGGCATATTCGGCGGCGATCGTCGCCAGCCCTGCCAATATCGCCTCGGCATCGGCTTGCGGCACGATCCCCTGCGCCGCCAGCATGGTGACATGGGCTTGCGAGCCGAGGATGTCCTCTTGCCACAGCCGCTTGTCGGTGCCGATCGAGGCGTTTATCTCACGCATCACAGCAGCGGGGCCGCCGCCGAAACGGCCGCCCCACAACGGATTGGATGATGGCGTGTCGGAAATCGCAAAGCTCCTGCTGCTGGGCGTCGTCGCATCGTGCCTGAACGGCTGTGGGTCGGGCGATAAGGGAAAGGCCATCGCCTCGCAAGCGAGCGGCGCGGCGGAAGCGGCAGAAGCCCCGGTGCTCAACCGCATCGACCGAAGCCACGCCGGGCAGTCGGCGCCGGTCGTGGCATTCGAAGTGCGCGGCGGCGGCAAGCAGACGCTCGCCGATTTCAAGGGCAAGCGCGTGCTGGTCAACCTGTGGGCGACGTGGTGCGCCCCCTGCATCGCCGAAATGCCCGAGCTTGATGCGATGGCCGGTGCGCGGCAGGGCAAGCTGGCGGTGTTGCCGATCAGCCAGGACATGGAAGGCTGGCGTGTCGTCGACAAGTTCTTTGCCAAGGCCAGGTTCAAGACGCTCGAGCCGCGGCTCGATCAACCGGGCAGCCTTGCCGAGGCGTTGAAGGCCAAGGGCCTGCCGATGTCGGTGCTTTACGATGCGCAGGGCCGCGAAGTCTGGCGCGTCGCCGGGGTGCTGAAATGGCGGTCACCGGAGGTGGCGGCGGCTTTGTGAAATAGGCGAAGGCCCGGGCAAAGCCCGTGCTGGCGTCGGCCGGGTTGGGCGGGGGAAGGTCCCGCCGCCCCGCCGGCCGTGCTTGCGCCTGTCGGCGCGCAGCTTTGCTGCACGCTCGCGGCGCTGCGCTAGTGGTTCATCGCGTCGAAGAAATCCTTGTTGGTCACCGAATCCTTCATCTTGTCCAACAGGAATTCGACCGCGTCGACCGTGCCCATCTGCATGAGGATGCGGCGCAGCACCCACATTTTGGACAGCGTCGCCTTGTCGACCAGCAGCTCTTCCTTGCGGGTGCCGGACTTGCCGATGTCGATGGCGGGGAACACCCGCTTGTCGGCAATCTTGCGGTCGAGCACGATTTCGCTGTTGCCGGTGCCCTTGAACTCCTCGAAAATCACTTCGTCCATGCGGCTGCCGGTATCGATCAGCGCCGTCGAGATGATGGTCAGCGAGCCGCCTTCCTCGATGTTGCGCGCCGCACCGAAAAAGCGCTTCGGCCGCTGCAGCGCATTGGCATCGACACCGCCGGTCAGCACCTTGCCCGATGACGGCACCACGGTGTTGTAGGCGCGCCCCAGCCGGGTGATGTTGTCGAGCAAAATCACGACGTCGCGCTTGTGTTCCACCAGCCGCTTGGCCTTTTCGATGACCATTTCGGCGATCTGGACGTGGCGGGTGGCGGGCTCGTCGAAGGTGCTGGAAATCACCTCGCCCTTCACCGTGCGCTGCATGTCGGTCACTTCCTCGGGGCGTTCATCGATGAGCAGCACGATGAGGAACACCTCGGGGTGGTTCGCCGAAATCGCCCGGGCGATGTTCTGCATCATCATGGTCTTGCCGACTCGCGGCGGCGCCACGATCAGGCAGCGCTGGCCCTTGCCGAGCGGCGCGACGACATCGATGACACGCCCGGTCTTGTCCTTGATGGTCGGGTCGTTGCTGTCGAGGTTGAGCTTTTCATCGGGGTAAAGCGGGGTCAGGTTGTCGAAATTGACGCGGTGCTTGATGGCTTCCGGGTCGTCGAAGTTGATGGCGATGAAGCGCACCAGGGCAAAATAGCGTTCGCCATCCTTGGGGCTGCGGATTTCGCCTTCCACCGTGTCGCCGGTGCGCAGGCCAAAGCGGCGCACCTGTTGCGGCGCCACATAGATATCGTCGGGGCCGGCGAGATAGTTGCTGTCGGCAGAGCGCAGGAAACCAAAGCCATCGGGCATCACCTCGATGGTGCCGGCACCGGTGATTTCGTTGCCCGCCTCGGCGGTGGCCTTCAATATGGCAAAGACAATGTCCTGCTTGCGCAGCGTTGAAGCGTTCTCGACGCCGAGTTCCTCCGCCATGATGACGAGTTCGGCCGGGGTTTTGCGCTTCAGGTCGTGGAGATGCATCTGGGTCTTTTCAGTATGAGTCCGGGCGCTGTCGGGGTCGGGTAACCAGCGATGGCGGGACGTTTGGATCGCAGGCCAGGACGGGTGCGATGGCCTTCAGGTAAGCCCGCGCCGCGCCATGGTCAAGCGCCCTCCGAAAAATCGGAAAGTCACCCCCGGGAGGCGTTTTCATGACGTTCCGATTTTGACCCACAGACGATTTGCTCCCGCCAGCAAACTAACCCAATTGGCGATAAATGTCCATTGCGCCCTTTTGCGGACCACCCAAGGGGCAGGTTATTTCGCCCGATCGTCCGGGCGTAGCCGGCGGATGGTGGCGGCGGCTATGGCGGCGGGGGGAAATCCCATGAATGGGCCCCGGGCCCCGGGCCCGGCCGCCGCCGGCGCTTTTGCCTTCACCCCCGGCGGTGCTATTGCGGCGCAAGGGGAGACCGAACCATGCCCGTGGCTGCGACCGGCGATTATGACGACGCCAACATCTTTGCCCGCATCCTGCGAGGCGAAATCCCGTGCAAGCGGGTTTACGAGGATGAATTCGCGCTGGCGTTCGAGGATATCAACCCGCAGGCGCCGGTGCATGTGCTGGTGATCCCCAAGGCGGCATATCGGTCGTGGGCGGATTTTTCGGGCCGGGCCAGCGATGCCGAGATTGCCGGCTTCGTGCGGGCTGTCGGCGCGGTGGCGCGGCAACTGGGGCTGGAGGCGCCGGGCTATCGGCTGCTCGCCAACGCCGGGGAGGATGCGCACCAGGAAGTGCCGCATCTCCACGTCCACCTGTTCGGCGGGCGGCCGCTGGGGCCGATGCTGGCGCGCTAGAATCGCCATCGCGAGGACGGCACCCCGGCATTTGCAAGCGACTGCCTCGCCGCTATAGCTCGCGGCGCACGCCGTCCGGCGCTGGTTCCACGAAGGTTTTGCATCCGTGTCCAAGGCACTTGCCCCCGTCAAACGTGTCGTCCTGGCCTATTCGGGCGGGCTCGATACCTCGGTCATCCTCAAATGGCTGCAGCAGACCTATGCTTGCGAGGTCGTCACCTTCACCGCCGATCTCGGCCAGGGCGAGGAGCTTGAACCGGCGCGGGCCAAGGCGGTGCTGATGGGGGTCAAGCCCGAGCATATCTTCATCGAGGACCTGCGCGAGGAGTTCGTGCGCGATTATGTCTTCCCGATGATGCGCGCCAATGCGCTGTATGAAGGCCAATATCTGCTCGGCACCTCGATCGCGCGGCCGTTGATTGCCAAAAAGCAGATCGAGATCGCCAGACACGTCGGCGCCGATGCGGTCAGCCACGGCGCCACCGGCAAGGGCAACGACCAGGTGCGCTTTGAACTGGGCTATTACGCGCTGGCCCCCGATATCCGCATCATCGCGCCGTGGCGGGAATGGGACTTGAACAGCCGCGAGGCGCTGATCGCCTTTGCCGAGCAGCACCAGATCCCGGTTTCCAAGGACAAGCGCGGCGAATCGCCGTTTTCGACCGACGCCAACCTGTTGCACACCTCGTCGGAGGGCAAGGTGCTCGAAGACCCGTGGAACGAAGTGCCGGATTACGTCTATTCGCGCACCGACAGCCCGGAGAACGCCCCCGACACGCCGCAATATATCACCATGGACTTTGAAGCCGGCGACCCGGTGGCGGTCGATGGCGAGGCGCTGTCGCCGGCGTCGTTGCTGGCAAAGTTGAACGATCTGGGCAAGTTGCACGGCATCGGCCGGCTCGACCTTGTCGAAAACCGCTTCGTCGGCATGAAATCGCGCGGCATGTACGAAACGCCGGGCGGCACCATCCTTCACGCCGGGCACCGCGGCATCGAGCAGATCACGCTGGATCGCGGCGCCGCGCACCTGAAGGACGAGCTGATGCCCAGATATGCCGGGCTTTTGTACAACGGCTTCTGGTTCTCGCCCGAACGCGAGATGCTGCAGGCCGCCATCGACCATAGCCAGGCGAGGGTGACCGGGACGGTGCGGTTGAAGCTCTACAAGGGCATGGTCCAGGTGGTCGGGCGCAAGTCGCCCTATTCGCTGTATTCGGCGGGGATCGTGACGTTCGAGGACGATGCCGGTGCGTATGACCAGCGCGACGCGGCGGGGTTCATCAAATTGAACGCGCTGCGGCTGCGGCTGCTGGGGCGGCGAGACGGGCTGTAGCGGTCAGCCGATATTGAAGCTCTGGCGGATGCCGTCGACGACGAACTGCGCCGCCAACGCTGCCAGCACGACGCCGAGCAAGCGGGTCAGCGCGCCTTCGAACTTGACCCCCATCAGCCGCATCAACGGCCCGGCGGCGAGCAGCGACAGCAGGGTGATGACCATGACGGCGACCAGCGCCGCCATGACGACCAGCGCTTCTTCAAGGTTGCGGGTGCGCGCCGCCAGCAGCATGATGGCCGCCAGCGAGCCCGGTCCGGCGAGCATCGGAATCGCCATCGGGAAGACCGAAATGTCCTCCGCCTCCAGCGGCTTGGCGGCGGCAGCGGCGGCGGACTTGACCTCCTCGGCACGGTTTTCGCGGCGCTCGGTACGCTTTTCGAACACCATGTCGATGGCGATGAGAAAGACCATGATGCCGCCGGCGATCTTGAATGCCGACAGGCTGATTCCCAGCGCGGCAAGGAAGGCCTGGCCGCCGAGCGCGAACGCCACCAGCACCGCCGTGGCGATGGCGACCGACCGGATTGCCATGGTGCGCCGGTGTCCGGCGCTGCTGCCGCCGGTCAGGCTGGAAAAGATCGGCACGCAGCCGGGCGGGTCGAGGACGACGAACAGCGTGACGAACGCCGATACGAACAGCGCCATCATCGCCGGTTGACCTCGATACGGTCGAGCAGATAGCCCGCCCCGCCCCAGCGATAGACCGCGAACGAATGGGCATTGGATTTCGGGTCGCCATGGGCTTCCCATTTCAGGCTGCCATCATCGGAATGCCCGGCGGCGATGGTCGGCCAATCCTCGTCGCCCGCGGTCATCACCGCGGCGATGTCGGCATCGGGCATGGCATTGTCGCGCTGCACGACGATGGTGTCGGCGGGCATGATGTCGGTGCTGGTGGCGGTGGAGGAAAGGTTCGTGCACGCCGGCCGCCGCGGCTTGACGGCGGCGGGGGTGGCGATGGCGCGCGGCGTGTCATGGCCCTGATCAAGCTGCCAGCGCCAGCCATCGGCGCCATGGCGCCAGACCGTGGTGAAGGTACCCTGCGTTTTTGCCGCCTTGTCGACCCAGCCGCCGACCGAAATCGCCAGCGAACCGTCGCACGCGGTCAGGGTGTCGGTGGGGGCCCAGGCGATGGCTTGTGCCGGGTCGGCGCGGCCCTGCAGCCATATATGCGCCTTGACCATCCCGGGGGCGAACATCACCGCATCGGGCGCAGCGGTGGCGCGAAACGCCGTCCATTGGCCATCGCGCTGCGCGGCTGCGGCAAAGGCGCGTTCGGCATCCGCCACCGGTTGCGCCGACATCGGTTGCACCGCCAGCGGTTGCGCTGCTAGCGCCAGGGCCAGCAAGGCGATCATGCGGCGCGCATCCGCGCCGCCTTCAGCGTGTTGGCGAGCAGGCAGGCGATCGTCATCGGGCCGACACCGCCGGGGACAGGCGTGATCCAGCCGGCACGCTCCGAGGCGGCAGCATATTCGACATCGCCGACCAGCTTCGATTTGCCGTCGGCCAGTGCGACGCGGTTCATGCCGACATCGATGACACAGGCGCCGGGGCGCACCCACGCACCCTTGACGAGATCGGGGATGCCGACGGCGGCGACGACGATTTCGGCGCGGGCGACATGCCCGGCAAGATCGCGGGTGCGCGAATGCGCCAGCGTCACCGTCGCGCTCCTTGCCGTCAGCAGCGCGGCCATCGGCTTGCCGACGATGTTCGACCGGCCGATGACCAGCGCTTCCCGGCCGGAAATGTCGCCAAGCGCTTCCTCGATCATCATCAGGCAGCCCGAAGGCGTGCACGGTACCAGCGCATCGAGCCCGGTGGCGAGCCGCCCGGCGTTGACCGGATGGAAGCCATCGACATCCTTGGCGGGGTCGATGGCGGCGATGACGCGGTCGGTATCGATATGCCGGGGCAGCGGCAACTGCACCAATATGCCGTCGACCGTCGCATCGGCGTTGAGCGCTGCGACCAGGGCCAGCAGCTCGGCCTCCGAGGTCGTCACCGGCAGGCGGTGTTCGCCCGAAACCATGCCGGCGGCGGCGGTCGCCAACCCCTTGGAGCGCACATAGACCGCGCTTGCCGGGTCTTCGCCGACAAGAACGACCGTCAGGCCCGGCGCGCGGCCATGGGCGGCAACAAACGCCGCAACCCCCGCTGCCACCGTCTCGCGCAAACGCAGGGCCCGGGCCTTGCCGTCGATGATTGTTGCCGTCACTTGGTCTTTCCCGCAATCAGCACCTGGCACAGCCGCACCAGCTTCACCGGATCGCCATCGATGAGCACGGTCTTTTCCCGCGCCGTGGTGCCGCCGACGATCGAAACACTGCTGCGCGGCACGCCGAGCGCCTTGGCCAGCACCTGCACCACCGCGTCATTGGCCTCGCCATCGACCGGGGCGGCGGCGACGCGCAACTTCAGATGCGGGCGTTCATCGGCGTCATGGCCAACCCCGGCAAAGCCGTCCCGCCCACCCCGCGGGGTCACCCGCACCGCAACGCGCAGGCCGCCCGCCACCGGTGTCCAGGCGAAGGGCAGCGTCAAACGACGTTGGTGTCGACGAGAATGGCCGGCAGCACCCGCTGGACGAGCATGATGAGCAGGATCAGCACCATCGGCGACAGGTCGATGCCGCCCATGTCGGGCAGGATGCGCCGGATGGGCCGCAGCATCGGCGCGAAAAAGCGTTCGAGGCCGGTATAGAGCCCGCGCACAAAGCCATTGTGCATGTTGACGACGTTGAAGCTGATCAGCCACGACAGGATTGCCCATAGCACCAGCGCCCAGATCAGCCATTGCAGCGCCATTATGACGATGCTGACCACTGCGATTAGGGTGTTCATGCCGGGCCTTTGAAAGTTTGCGAGGCTGCCCGTCTAGCCCCCCGTTGGCACTGCGGCAATCACCAGTGGACCGATTGGCCAGCAACGCGGCATGAAGGGCATGGGGAGACACGCCGAATGGCACAGGATTTCGAAACGCTGGCCGAATTGACGCAGGCCCATGCCGCCGCCACGCCCGACAAGGTGGCGATCGTCTTCGAAGGCGCGCGCCTGACCTATCAGGGCCTTCACGAGCGGGTCCTGTGCAGCGTGGCGGCGTTGCGGGCGCAAGGCGTCGGGGCCGGCGATCGCGTCGGCTGGCTGGGGCTCAACCACCCCGATTATGTCGTGCTGATGAACGCCTGCTTCCGCATCGGCGCGGTGCTGGTGTCGATCAACGCCCGGCTGGTGGCGCGCGAGATCGCCTATATCCTCGCGGACGCCGGCATCGGCCTGCTGGTCAGCGAGACGCAGTTTCTGGACGTCGCCGTGGCGGCACAGCAGGGTTCGGGCGTCGGAACCATCATCCTCACCGATGCGCCGCACGCCGGGCGCGCGGCCTTTGCCGATTGGGCGGCGGCGCACGCCCCCGATGCGATGCTGCATCCGGCGGGGGCGGAAGACATTGCCCTGCAACTCTACACCAGCGGCACCACCGGCTTTCCCAAGGGGGCGCTGCTGTCGCACCGGGCCTTGCTCGGCACCATCGCCAAGGGTGGATTGACCGGCGAAAGCTGGAGCAGTTGGGACGAGGACGACGCCTGCTTGGTGGCCATGCCGCTGTTCCATATCGGCGGCACCGGCTGGGCGCTGCACGCGCTCGCCGCCGGGGCCACCATGGTCATCCTGCCGCGCCCCGATATCGCCGGCATCGTCGGCGCGGTGGAGCGCGAGCGCATCACCAAGATGTTCGCGGTGCCCGCCGTGCTGGGGGCCATTCTCCAGCATCTCGATGGCGCCCCCGCCGACCTGACCAGCCTGACCGAGCTGTTGTACGGCGCATCGCCGATCCCGCTCGACATCCTGCGCCGATCGATGCTGGCCTTTCCCAACGCCAGCTTCATCCAATGCTATGGCGCCACCGAAACCAGCGGCACCGTGGTCTATCTGCCGCCCGGGGATCACCACCCCGACGGCACCGCGCGCATGAGTGGTTGCGGCAAGCCCTTTCCCGGCAACGCCGTGCGGATCATCGATGCAGACGGCAACACGCTTCCCGTCGGGGTTGTCGGCGAAGTCGCCATCCGGTCGGTCAGCAACATGACGGGGTATCACAACAACCCGGAGGCGACCGCCAAGGCGATGGTCGATGGCTGGTATCGCACCGGCGACGCGGGCTTTCTCGATGCCGATGGCTATTTGACCATCCACGACCGGGTCAAGGACATGATCGTGTCGGGGGCCGAGAACATCTACCCCGCCGAGGTCGAAAATGCCCTGCACGAACACCCGATGGTCGCCGATTGCGCCGTCATCGGGGTGCCGGATGTGCGCTGGGGCGAGGCGGTCAAGGCCATCGTGGTGCGCAAGGGGGCTGTGGACGCCGACGAGCTGATCACCTTTGCACGCAGCCGCATCGCTGCCTTCAAGGTGCCCAAGACCATCGATTTCGTCGCGGTGCTGCCGCGCAATGCCAGCGGCAAGATCCTGAAGAAGGAACTGCGCGCGCCCTATTGGCCGGAAGGCGGCCGCCAGGTGGGGTGACCGGCCGACTGCGCCCCCCTCGCATCTCTCGCAGCTACCGCAGCGACGGCGCAACGCCGATGACCGGGCGTCGAAGAATCGAGGGGAACGACGCATGACCGACAATCGGCAATGGCTGCTGCGCGCCCACCCCGTCGGGCGGCCGTTCCAGGACGGCGATTTCGAAATGGTGGCCGCTGTGCGCCCGGTGTTAGGGCCGGCGGCGGGGCCGGGCCAGATGCTGCTGCGCACCCGCTGGCTCGGCTTCGACCCGGCGCAAAAGGGCTGGGCGGAAAATATCGCCGACTATGTCGCGCCGCTCAAGCTGGGCGATGTCATGCGCAGTTCGGGCATCGCCGAAGTCGTTGAAAGCCATAACCCGAAATTTGCGGTCGGCGACATGGTGGCGGGCCTGACCGGCTGGACCGAATGGCTGGTCAGCGACGGGACCGGCTTTGAAAAGACCTATCCCGGGCTGCCGCCGACCGCGATGCTGTCGGTGCTCGGCACCACAGGCATGACGGCGTGGTGCGGGCTTTTCAAACTCGGGGAGCCGCGCCCCGGCGATGTCGTCGTCGTGTCCGGCGCGGCGGGCGCCACGGGGTCGATGGTCGGGCAACTGGCACGCATCGCCGGCGCCCGCGCCATCGGCATCGCCGGCGGTGCCGACAAATGCCGCTGGCTGGTCGAGGAAGCCGGCTACGACGCCGCCATCGACTATAAATCCGAAGACGTCGCGGCGCGCCTGGCGGTGCTCGCCCCCGGCGGCGTCGACGTGGTGTTCGACAATGTCGGGGGGCCGGTCCTCAACGCCATGCTGGGGGCGATTGCGACGGGGGCGCGCGTCGTCATCTGCGGCGGCATCAGCCGTTACCAGCTCGGCCGGATGCCGGCGGGGCCGGAAAATTACTTCAACCTCGTTTTCCGCCGTGCCCGCATGACGGGCTTTATCGTCCTCGACTGGGCGGCGGAGTTCCCCGCCATCCGCAAGCGCGTCGCGGCGCTGGTGGCCGATGGCCGGCTGGCGTGGCGCGTCGATGAACAGACGGGGTTCGAGAAGGCGCCGGAAACCCTGATGCGGCTGTTTGCCGGTGCTAACCGGGGCAAGCAGATTTTGAAGATCGTCGAGGGATAGCAAGGCCGCTCGCCATCGCCAACAAACTGCATTGAAGCCATCGTCACTGCGGCTAAAGGCTGTCCGCAGCAACGGGAGACGGGTGTGCAGACGATCGGGGTTATCGGCGCTGGCTTGATGGGCAACGGCATTGCCCATGTTTCGGCGTTGGCGGGTTATGATGTCATCCTGTCGGATGTCGAGATGGCGCGGGCCGAGGCGGCGCGGGCGACGATGGCCAAAAACCTCGGGCGCGGTGTTGCCAAGGATGTCATCACCCAGGCGCAGGCCGATGCGGCACTGGCGCGGATCACGCTGACCACCGACAATGCGGCGTTTGCGGCGGCCGACCTGGTCATCGAGGCGGCGACCGAAAATGAAGCGGTCAAGGTGAAGATCTTTGCCGGTCTCGCCGTTCACCTGAAGCCCGGGGCGCTGCTGGCCACCAACACCTCGTCGATTTCGATCACCCGGCTGGCGGCGGCAACCGGCCGCGCCGATCGCTTCACCGGGCTGCATTTCTTCAACCCGGTGCCATTGATGACCCTCGTCGAGATCATCCCCGGCCTTGCGACCTCCGCCGATACCAGGGCGGCGATGCACGGCTTTGCGACCAAAATCGGCAAGACCGCGATCGAAGCCGCCGACAGTCCGGCGTTCATCGTCAACCGCATCCTCTGCCCGATGCTCAACGAGGCGATCTTCGCGCTCGGTGAAGGTGTCGGCTCGGTCGTCGATATCGACATGGGGCTGAAGCTTGGCGCCAACCATCCGATGGGGCCGTTGACGCTGGCGGATTTTGTCGGCCTCGATACCCTGCTCAGCATCATGCGGGTCATGCAGGAGGCGACCGGCGACCCGAAATATCGCCCGGCGCCGCTGCTGGTCAAATATGTCGAGGCCGGCTGGTACGGGAAAAAATCGGGCCGCGGCTTTTATGATTATTCCGGGCCGGAGCCGGTGCCGACGCGCTGATGCAACTGACCTTCACCAAGGGCAGCGGCAAATATGACCGGCTCGATATCGTCACCGATACAGGGCCGCAGCCGCCGATCGCGTGCCCCAAACAGGGCATCATCCCGCACGACATGGTGCATTTCGCCGTCGAAGCCGAAGTCGATGCGCGGGGCTTTCTCGGCGGCATCGCTGCCGGCGGCGACAGCGGCTTTGCCGCCGGCGCCGACAACCCGCACCACCGCGCCGTCGAGCGGCTGGTCGAAACCGTCCAGGCCGAAGCCTGGGGGGGCGTGCCGGTGCCCGATGCGGACTTCATCGCGCTCTATCGCGTCACCTGCGATGCGCGCGGGGACAGCCCGCTCGACCTTGATGGGTCAACGCTGGCGGCGATACGGGCCCGGCTGGCCGACCTTGCCGCGCGCTGGGCGGCGGTGCCAACCGGCGGCACGTTGATGCTGGCACTTCCCACACGCCCCCGTTAAACGGCGGCATGAGCCTGAACCACGCCCCCGATCCCGAAATGCTCGCCAAGACCGAGACGCTGATCGAGGCGCTGCCGTATCTGCAGCGCTATGCCGGCAAGATCTTCGTCGTCAAATATGGTGGCCACGCCATGGGCGATGCCGAGCTGGCGCGGGATTTTGCCGAAGACATCGTGCTGCTAAAGGCGATCGGCATCCACCCGGTCGTCGTCCATGGCGGCGGCCCGCAGATCGGCGCCATGCTCAAGCGGCTGGGCATCGAAAGCCGGTTCGTCGATGGCCTGCGGGTCACCGACAAGGCGACCGCGGAGGTTGCCGAAATGGTCCTCGCCGGATCGATCAACAAGGAACTGGTGGCGTGGATCGAACGCGCCGGCGGGCGGGCGGCGGGCATTTCGGGCAAGGATGCCGGGCTGGTGCGGGCCCGCAAGGTGGAGCGCACGACGCGCGACCCCGGCAGCGCCATCGAACAGGTCGTCGACCTGGGGTTCGTCGGCGAACCCGAAAGCGTCGATCGCACCATCATCGACACGCTGCTGGCCGCCAACATCGTGCCGGTCATCGCGCCGGTCGCCGTTGGTGCCGATGGCCATACCTACAACATCAACGCCGATACCATGGCCGGCGCCATTGCCGGTGCGCTGGGTGCGGCGCGGCTGTTCCTGCTCACCGACGTGGCGGGCGTGCTCGGCAAGGACGGCGCCTTGCAGACCGACCTGACGCCCGACGATATCGCCGCGCTGGTGGCGGATGGCACCATTACCGGCGGCATGATCCCCAAGCTGGAAACCTGCGTCGCTGCGGTCGAGGCGGGTGTCGACGCGGCGGTCATCCTCGATGGCCGCATCGGCCATGCCATGCTGCTGGAGATTTTCACCCGGCGCGGGGTGGGGACGCTGGTCAGGGCCGGCTAGCACGCACGGCCAAAACGCACTGGCCAACACGCACTGGCCAACACGCACTGGCCATCACGCACTGGCCAAAACGTCCGGTCCGCCCGGCGTGGAGCGCGTCTATACTGGCGGCGTCATCACAGGGACGCACCCCTCACAAGGACGCACCATGGCCGATCGCGACGCCCTCACGCCCCCGCGCTGCCCCGGACCCGGCGTGGCGGAGTTGCTGGCGGCCGATTCGCGTGCCGTGCCGGAGATGTATCGCGTCGATAGCTGGCAGGATCGCGGGTCGGCCCCCCTGTCCGCCGCGCGCTATACTTCGCCCGAATTCTTTGCCGCCGAGCGCGAAAGGATGTGGCCGCGGGTCTGGCAGATGGCGGCGCGCGACGAGGAACTGCCCGAACCCGGCGATACCGTCGTCTATGCCAATCTCGGCAAATCGGTGTTGCTGGTCCGCCAGCCCGATCTGACCGTCAAGGCGTTCTGGAACGTCTGCCTGCATCGCGGCCGGCTGCTGCGCACCGAATCGGGGCCGGCGCAGGAACTGGAATGTCCCTTCCACGGCTTCAGCTGGGGGCTCGACGGGGACTTGAAGCGCATCCCCTGCCAATGGGATTTTCCGCATCTCACCCCTGACAGGATGCAGCTTCCGCAGGTCCGCGTCGAAGCCTTTGCCGGCTATCTGTTCATCAACTGGGATGGCAAGGCACTGCCGCTGGCCGAATATCTGGCACCGCTGCCGGCGCATTTCGCGCGCTGGCGGATCGAGGACTGCAGCACCGGGCTGTGGGTCGGCAAGGTCATCCGCGCCAATTGGAAGGCGGTCAGCGAGGCCTTCATGGAGGCCTGGCATTCGGTCATCACCCACCCGCAGATCCTGCCGTTCACCGGGGATGCCAACACCCGCTATTCGCTATGGGGTGACCATGTGAACCTGGCGCTGACCCCGTTTGGGGTGCTCAGCCCGCATCTGGCCGAAAAGGGCCTGACCGATGCAGCGACGGTGGAGGCCTTTGCCGCCGGCTCGCGGATGCGCGGCATGGCACCGATGCAGCTCGCCCCCGGCCAGACGGCGCGATCGGGCCTCGCCGACAAGAACCGCGCCGACAACCTGACGGCGCTGGGTTATGATGCTGCCGGCGCCACCGACAGCGAGGTGCTCGACGCCTGGACCTACAACGTCTTTCCCAACCTGGCGCCATGGGGCGGCTATGGCCCCACCATCGTCTATCGCTGGCGGCCATGGCCCGACCAGGATGCAACGCTGATGGAGGTGCGGCTGCTGTTCCGCACGCCAAGGGGCCAGCCAAAGCCGCGCAGTGTCGAAATGCGGATGCTGGGCGATGACGAACCCTGGGCGACGGTGACCGAATGGGGCGCGCTCGGTGCCGTCTTCGACCAGGACATGGCGAATTTGCCCTATGTCCAGCAAGGGCTGGTATCGTCGCCGAACGACCGGGTCGAACTCGGCAACTACCAGGACAGTCGCATCCGGCATTTTCATGCGACGATGGACAAATATCTGGCGGGAGAATTGTGATGGCCGATGTGGATCCGGGATTGGGCTGGGCCGCCCGCCGAAAGCGCGTCGCGCGCGAAACCCAGCGCCGCAGTGCCGCCCATGCTGCCGCCGGCACCACCGACATGGCGCCCGGTCCTTTCTCGCAGCGTGCCAGTGTCTATACCGACCCGGCGCGTTTCGCCGCCGAGCGCGCACGGCTGTTCGGTGGCGACATGCCGCTGGTGGCCGGCCTCAGCGTCGACATGCCCAACCCCGGCGACCGGCTGCTGTTCGAGGAGACAGGGGTTCCCATCGTGATCCTGCGGGCGCGCGACGGCGTTGCCCGGGCCTTCCTCAACATGTGCACGCATCGCGGCGCCAAGCTGGCCACCGATTGCACCGCCACGGCGCGCCTGACCTGCCCTTTCCATGCCTGGACTTTCGATCTGGCCGGCAAGCTGGTGGCGATGCCTGGTGCGCGTGGTTTTGCGGGCCATGACAAGGCCGATCTCGGCCTGGTGCCGGTGCCCTGCCACGAATGGCAGGGCATCATCTTCGTCCAGCCGCGAGCCGGTGCCCAACCCGTCGATATCGAGGCGTTCCTCGGCGATTTTGCCCCCGAGATCGCGCAGCTCGAACTGGGGCGTGCGGAGCCGGTCAAATCGGGCGAAATGCGCGCGGCGTCGAACTGGAAATTCGCGCTCGATACCTATGGGGAAAGCTATCACTTCGCGACGCTGCACGCCTCGACCATCGGCATCACCCATTTCAACGACATGACGGTTTATGATCGCTTTGGCCGCAACCACCGGGTTTCTTTCCCGGACAAGGGCGCCGCGGCACTGTCGACGATGCCCGAAAGCGCGTGGCCGGAGGTCGACTATGGCGGGGTGCACTATCTGTTTCCCAACACCGTGCTGTTCATCGGTTCGATCGAGCCGGGCAAGGGCTTCACCCAGATATTCCGGCTGTTCCCCGGGGCGTCGCCGGGCGAAATGGTGACGAAATTTGCGGTGTATGCGCCGATTGGCGTGCAATCGGGCCAGCATCGCGCCGAGTGCGAATACGCATTCGATGCCACGGCGCAGGTGGTGTCCAGCGAGGATTATGTCATCGCCGCCAACGGCTGGGCGAACCTGGTCAACGCCCCGCCCGGGCAGCGCATCATCTATGGCGCCAACGAAATGGCGCTCCCCGGCGTCCACCAAGCCATTGCCGAGGCCATCGGGATGCCGCTGGATTGATGGCGCGCCGGCGCTGAACAGCCCGGCGCGCCAGATCGATGCGTTATTTCGGCGGTGCCATCGGTTCGGCCGGCGGCGTTGCCTCTGCCGGCGGTGTCGGCGCCGCTGGTTCGGTTGGCGGGGTCGGCGTCGCCGCGGGCATCGAATCGCCCTGCATGGGTTTGGCCGCCGGTGCCATGGCGGCACCACCAGTGGCGGCGGCAAGCTGCTGCTCGTTGAGCTTGCGGGTCGCTTCCCGCTCGGCCGGCGTGGCCAACTTGGTCATGTGATGCATCGCGTGCGTGCTGCGGTGCATGGTCTTGGCATCCGCCGCACCGGCGCTGAATACGGCGACCGCCGCGGCCGCGATCAAAATCGAATGAGTCATCGGAAAGTGTCCTCTATCTGCCAGCCCCACCCCGTCCCAACGCGCGTGGCGCCGGGACGGTTGCGAAAGCTGGCCGATGAGAGGGTCAGGCAGGTGCCGTCAAAGCTTGCTGGTAAGCTCCGGCACCAGTGTGAACAGGTCGCCGACAAGGCCGACATCGGCGACCTGGAAAATCGGTGCCTCCTCGTCCTTGTTGATGGCGACGATGATCTTGCTGTCCTTCATGCCGGCCAGATGCTGGATGGCGCCGGAAATGCCGATTGCCATGTAAAGCTCCGGCGCGACGATCTTGCCGGTCTGGCCGACCTGATAGTCGTTGGGGGCATAACCTGCATCGACGGCGGCGCGGCTGGCGCCGACCGCAGCACCCAGCTTGTCCGCCAACGGGTCGATATATTCGTGGAATTTTTCCGACGAACCGAGCGCCCGGCCGCCCGAGACGATGATCTTGGCGGCAGTCAGTTCCGGCCGTGCCGACTTGGTCAGCTCGGCGCCTTCGAACTTCGACAGCCCGGCATCGCCCGGACCGCCGACGCTCTCGATGCTCGCCGAACCGCCGCTGGTGGCGGCCTTGGCAAAGGCGGTGCCGCGAACGGTGATGACCTTCTTGGCGTCGCTCGACTTGACCGTGGCGATGGCGTTGCCGGCATAGATCGGCCGGGTGAACGTATCGGCGCTTTCGACCGACAGGATTTCCGAAATCTGCGCAACGTCGAGCGCGGCGGCGACGCGCGGCGAAACGTTCTTGCCGCGCGTCGTGGCAGGCGCGACAAAGGCGTCATAGCCCGCCATCAACGAAACGATCAGCGGTGCCAGGTTCTCGGGAAGGGCGTTTTCATACGCCGCATCATCGGCAAGCAGCACCTTTGCCACGCCCGCCACCTGGGCGGCGGCATCGGCGACCGGTTGCGCGCCCTTGCCGGCGACCAGCAGGTGGACGTCGCCGCCCATTTCGCCTGCCGCGGTGACGGCGGCGAGCGTCGCGTCCTTCAGGATCGCGTTGTCGTGCTCGGCGAGGACCAAAACGCTCATGCCACGGCTCCCATCGTCTTCAGCTTCTCGACCAATTCGTCGACCGTCTTGACCTTGATCCCGGCCTGGCGCTTGCCGGGTTCTACCACCTTGGTGATGGTCAGGCGCGGCGTCACATCGACGCCATAGTCTTCGGGCGTCTTCTGGGCGATCGGCTTCGACTTGGCCTTCATGATGTTGGGCAGCGAGGCATAGCGCGGCTCGTTGAGGCGCAGGTCGGTTGTGACGATTGCCGGCATCTTCAGCGCCACCGTCTCCAGCCCGCCATCGACTTCACGGGTGACATGGACATGGTCGCCATCGGGCGCCACCTTGGAGGCAAAGGTGCCCTGCGGCCAGCCCAGCAGCCCTGCGAGCATCTGGCCGGTCTGGTTGGCATCGTCATCGATCGCCTGCTTGCCGAGGATGATCAGCCCGGGCTGTTCCTCCGCCGCGATCTTGGCGAGGATCTTGGCGACGGCGAGCGATTCGGTGGCGACATCGGTGGTGACGAGGATGCCGCGATCGGCGCCCATCGCCAGCGCGGTGCGCAGCGTTTCGGTCGATTGCGTCACGCCGATCGACACGACGATGATTTCGGTGGCGATGCCCTTCTCACGCAGGCGCAACGCCTCTTCGACGGCGATTTCGTCGAAGGGGTTCATGCTCATCTTGACGTTGGCGAGTTCGACGCCCGACTGGTCGGACTTGACCCGCACCTTGACGTTGTAGTCGACGACCCGTTTGACGGGCACAAGCACCTTCATGTGCATCACTTCCCAGCGCTGTTTGTAATGCGGACGCATTGCAACGGGAGGGCGCGCCAGTCAACCGTCGCCGCCCCGCCTTGGTTCAGTGCGACACCGCCAGCGTGAGGCGGACGCCGGCCACCAGCGCGTCGCGAACCCCGGGGTTGCCGCCGGGATGGATGACATACTGGAGGTCGGGCTGCACTGCCAACCCCCATGGCAGGACGGCGCGATAGGTCGCCTCGATCGTGGTTTCACCGCCATGCAGCCCCGGTTCGGCGCGGCGGGCGGCACCACCGAAGCTGGCGTGCATCACCGACACCCCGGCACTGTCGCCGGCATGTCCGCCAAACCCCGGGGAAATCACCAGGCCACCGCCCAGATACCCCGCGATGCGGTTGACGCGCGCATCCGCCACGCCGCCGCGCAGCCAGCCCCTGAGCGATGGCTTGCCATCGGCCGGGGCGATCAAATCGCCCTCGATGATCGCATAGGCACCCTGGCTCGCCCGCAAGCGTTGCGGCTTGCCGGTGGCATCGACCCTGTCCAGCGCATCGAAGGCGGCGGTGTAGCGCCAGGCGCCGGCTTCGACGCGCAGCCCATCGCCGAGGTCGCGTGTCACTTGCCCCACGACGAGGGCGCCATCGTCGCCGCCCAGCTTGACGGCAAAGCGGCGGGGGTGGGCCGGATCCCCCGGCACACCGTCGAAGACCCCCAGGCGCAGCGTCCAGCCGCGTGCCGGGGCGGCAAACCCGGTGATCGCCAACGCCGTTGTCGGGAATATCGACGGGCCATTGCGACCAGTGTGCGAAAATTCCGCGGCGATGCCGTCAGAACTGTTGAGGAACAGTCCCCCTGCGTCCTGAACGTCGAATTCGGAGTTGAGATCGACCAGTCCGACCTTGATGCCGCCGGTGCCGATCCGCCGCATCAGCCAGGCTTCATAGACCCGGATGCTGCCGATCGCCTCGATGTTGCTGACCGTCTGGGTGTCGGCGACGAGGCTGCCGCTAAACGGTGTGCCGTTCGTGTACTGGGCGCTGAGCAGCGCTACCCAGCGCCCGCCGGCATCATACGCCGCCGCCAACGCCAGCTTGTCGAGCACACGAAAGCCGCGCGCCGCCCCGCCCCGGGTGTTGGCGAGCAGGTCGACAGTGGCAAGGGCGGAAAATTTCCACGGGCCGCCGGCAGCGGCGCTGCGTCCGAGTGCGATCGAATCTGCAGCGTCGGCGCTATTGTCAGCGGCCGGTCGCGCCGGGGTGGACGACGCGGCGGCGACCGCGGCATCGTCGACTATGCATGCGAATGCAGTACCGGCGCAGAGGACGAGCCATCGCATCGGCGCGGGCGCGTCAAAGACGGCGCGATGAAGGCAGTGCGATGGGCAATTGGCTCGTTCCGGGCTGTCGTCATGGCGCCATCTGCACCGTTGCCATTTGCCATAGTTGGACGGTGAAGCGAGCGCCAGCGTCAAACCATCCCGCGACCGGCTCCCAACCGCTGGCGCGGGCCACCAGCCGCGCTTCCGGCAGTGTCCATTTGTAGCTGTTCTCGGTGTGGATGGTCTCACCGGCGGCCATGTTGAAATAGGTGCCGGCAACGCCGAACACCGTATCGCGCAACGCTACGAGGTGCATTTCGATGCGGCCGAGGTCGGCGTTCCAGACTGCGCGGTGGGCAAAATCATCGCACGCGATATCGCCGTCGAGTTCGCGGTTGATGCGGGTCAGCAGGTTGAGGTTGAAGGCCGCGGTGACACCCTGGGCGTCGTCATAGGCGGCCTCCAGCGTTTCGCGGCTTTTGGTCGCGCCGGGCGCCAGGTCGAGGCCGATGACCAGCCAGCTTTCGGGCCCGAGCACGTCGCCGAAGCTGCGCAACAGGTCGACCGCTGCCATCGGCGCGAGATTGCCGAGGGTCGAGCCCGGAAAGAAGCCAAGCTTTGGCATGGCAGCGACACCCTGCGGCAGCCGGAAGCGCTGGGTGAAATCCGCCGCCACCGGCAGCACGGTAAGGCCGGGGAAATCCGCCGCCAGCGCTGCCGCCGATTGCTGGAGAAATTCCGCCGAGATATCGACCGGCACATAGGCCGCCGGCGCGATGGCGCGCAGCAACAGCGGCGTCTTGGCCGATGAACCCGATCCGAATTCCACCACCGCGCGGCCCGGCCCGACAGCGGTGCCGATATCGGCGGCATGGGCGGTCAAGATGCCGATTTCGGTCCGTGTCGGATAATATTCGGGCAACTCGGTGATCGCCTCGAACAGCTCGGACCCGGCATGATCGTAGAAAAAACGCGCCGGGATGACCTTTTGCGGTTGCGACAACCCCGCGAGCACGGCGGCGGCGAAATCGTCGGAATCGTCGTGGACAAGCAGCGGCTTCAACATCGTCAAATATCCTTCGCGAGCCGCAGTCCGGTGAACTGCCAGCGTTGCTGGGGGTAGAAGAAGTTACGCACGCTGGCCCGGCTGGATCCGCGCGGTGTCGCGCAACTGGCGCCTTTCAGCACCATCTGGCCGTTCATGAACTTGCCATTATATTCGCCGACCGCGCCGTCTGCGGCGCGAAAGCCGGGGTAGGGCAGGAATGCCGATGCCGTCCATTGCCAGCAATCGCCGAACAGCGAGGCGCTGCCGTGCGGGGCGACCGGCCCGGCACGATCGAGCTGGTTGCCCGCGGCAGGATCGGTGGCGGCGGCGGCGTGTTCCCATTCCGCCTCGGTCGGCAGGCGGGCACCGGCCCAGGTGGCAAAGGCGTCAGCTTCGTAAAAGCTTGTGTGCGTGACAGGGGCGGCGGGATCGACCGGGCGGCGACCGGCAAGGGTGAAGCTGGTCCAGCCGCCATCGCCATCCCGCCAGTGCAGCGGCGCCGCGATGGCTTCGCGCTTGACCCAGGCCCAGCCATCCGAAAGCCACAACGCCGGCTTGGCATAGCCGCCATCGGCGATGAAGGCCGCCCAGTCGGCGTTGCTGACAAGGGCGTTTGCCAGCGCATAGGGACGCAGCAGCACGTCATGCGCCGGGCCCTCGCAATCAAAGGCAAAACCGGCGCCGTCATGGCCGATGCGGACGATGCCGCCGTCGTGGCGCGTCCAGCCGGCGACGTCGCGCGGTGCCATGGCGTGTGCGGCGGGAAACATCGCCGGCTCCAGCGGGTTGGCCGAAAACAGGTCGAGGATATCGGTCAGCAGCAGTTCCTGGTGCTGCGCTTCATGGTTGATGCCGAGTTCGATCAGCCCCCGCGCCGCGGTGCCGAGCGCGTCCCAGTGCCGATCGATTGCGGCATCGACATGGCCGCGAAACGCCAGCACGTCGTCGAGGCTGGGCCGGGTCAGCAGCCCGCGGGCATTGCGGGCATGACGGGCGCCGACCGTTTCGTAATAACTGTTGAACAGGAAGCCGAAGCGTTCGTCGAACAGCCTGTAGCCGGGCAGCCCGGCGAGGATGAAGGTTTCGAGGAACCATGTGGTGTGCGCCAAATGCCATTTCGCCGGCGATGCGTCCGGCATCGATTGCGCGCTGGCGTCGGCATCGGACAACGGCGCGACAAGGGCAACGCTGAGGGCGCGTGTGGCGACAAACTGGCGTCGCAGCGTATCGCTGCACAGCGTCTCCACCGACACGGCGGTCTCCTCTATCGATTGGCGCCCGGCACCCATAGCACATCGCCTTCCACGGCATTTTCCACCCGTGAAAGCACAAACAGATAATCCGACAATCGGTTCAAATACTGCATTGCCGCACCCCCGAGGTCGTTGCCGGCCTCGATCGCGGCAACGCCGTCGCGCTCGGCACGGCGGGTAATGGTGCGCGCCAGGTGGAGCGCTGTCGCGGCGTGGGTGCCGGCGGGCAGGATAAACGAGGTCAGCGGCGCCAGCGCCACATTGGCGGCGTCGATCTCGGCCTCCAGCCGCGCCACCTGCGCCGGCACGATGCGCAGCGCGCCGGGAATGTCGCCCGGCGTGGCCAGGTCGGCACCAAGGTCGAACAGGTCGTTCTGGATGCGGCCCAGCGCCGTGGCGGTGGCAGGGGTCGCGTGCAGCCGGGCCAGCCCGATGGCGCAATTGGCTTCATCGACCGTGCCGACCACGGCCAGCCGGGGGTCAGCCTTCGACCGCCGCGAGCCATCGACCAGCCCGGTGGTGCCGTTGTCGCCGGTGCGGGTGTAGATGCGGTTGAGCTTTACCATGGGTGGTGCCTCAGGCCGGCCGGTTGACGAGGAACAGGATGACGATGAAAATGATCGCCAGCGCCTGGAAGGCGACGCGGTAGCTCATCATCTTGTTGGCCTGTTTGCCGGTGATATCCCGGCCGCGCGCCATGATGATGATGCCGCGCGCCAGCACGCCGAGCGTTGCCAGCGCGGCCACCACCATGAAGATGATGAGGAGGACGTTCATCGACATGGCGCTTCCTTTGACGCGGAATGCCCGCGTTGTCATGCAGGCAAGTGGGGTGCCGATGCGCAATGGCCAAGACCCCATGGCGTCGCAGGTCGGTCAGGACGCTGTCACCTGGCCCTAAATCCGGTATTGTCATTTGCCTGACACACGAACTGTAGTAACACTGGCGAAACCACGGGATTGGTCGCCTGACATCGCGACCTTGAAGGCAAACAGCCTTGTGCGACAGGGTCGTGGGGGAAGGCGGCGGGTTCCAGGCAACGGGAGCTGCTGCGCGCATGTACCATCCCAATGTTCTGTCTCCGCCGGAAGCGTGCCCGGCGCTTGTGCTCAATGCCGATTATACACCCTTGAGCTATTATCCGCTGTCGCTGTGGCCGTGGCAGACCGCGATCAAGGCGGCATTTCTGGAACGCGTCGACATCGTCGCCGAATATGATCGCGTCATCCGGTCGCCATCGTTCGAGATGAAGATCCCCAGCGTCATCGCGCTGCGCCAGTATGTGCGCCCCGCAAGCCATCCGGCGTTCACCCGGTTCAACCTGTTCCTGCGCGATCGATTTGCCTGCCAATATTGCGGGGCGGGGCATGACCTGACCTTCGACCATGTCGTGCCGCGCGCCTATGGCGGCCGCACGACCTGGGAGAATGTCACCACCGCATGCGCCCCGTGCAACCTGAAGAAGGGCGGTCGCACGCCGGCAGAAGCACATATGTCGCTTCACCAGCGGCCGTTCCAGCCGGCGACGCACCATTTGCAGGAAAACGGACGCGGGTTCCCGCCGCACTATCTCCACGATACGTGGCGGGATTATCTCTACTGGGATACGGAGCTGCTGGCCTAGGCGGGCCGATAGCGCAGTTCGACGGTCAGGCCGGGATGTGCGGTGCCCTGTGCCACTCTGGCGGCGTCGCGCCGGGCACGATCGACAATTGCCGCGGGAACGCCCGCGCCGACGATGAGCGCATCACAACGGCCGAGCGCGGCAAGGTCGTTGAGGCTCAGGTCGCCAGGGTCGGCGCTGGTGACGGTGATGATCCGCGTTTCATGCACGGCGTCGGAGGCTTGCCCGGCGATGGCGTTGGCCACTGCGGCCTCGGCATCGGCGATGGCGCGCAGGGGATCGAGCGCGCCGCCTTCTGCAAGCGCGCGTTCCCACAACCGCCGGCGGTCGGGGATGGTCGGGTGGCGCGCTGCGGCGGCATCGCGGCTTTCGAAAATGGCGCGGGCAAGGGCGCCCAGCGATTGCGGCAACAGCGCCTCCAGTCGCCCGCGAAGGCTGCGCGACAGGCTGGCGGAGGCGCCGCCGGTCGAGATCGCCACCACCACCGGCGAACGGTCGATGATCGCACCCATCAGGAAGTCGGACATGGCCGGCCGGTCGACAACGTTGACCAGCAAGCCGCGCGCCCGCAGCCGCGTCGCCGCGGCCCGGGCCTCGGCTTCATCATCCAGGGCGACAAAGGCAATGGCGGGATTGGCTGCGCCTTCGCCGGCAACGATGGCACCGGCGGCGACGACCAGCCGCGCCTTGGCCTCGGCGGCCTCGCCATCGCCGAGCACGATGACGTCGCGACCGGCGAGAGCAAGAAAAAGCGGCAGGGTGTCCATGCCGCTGTGTGCCGGGGTTCGGGCGCGGAAGAAAGTCCCCCGGGCGACAATTTCACCCCGTGGACATCTGCTCGACAGCTTCCGGTCGTTACGGTATGCGATGGACATCTCATCCGGACTGGACCTGGTAATGCGTACAAAATTCCTTCTGTCGGCGGTTCTTGGCCTTGGCCTTGGTCTCGGCCTTGCCACGGCTGCGAGTGCATCGAGCGTCATCACCATCGATGCCCGCTATTTCGCCGGCGGCGTGCCGTTCGCCACGTCCGCCGACTATGTCAATGAATGGAACCTGCTGGCAGCGACGCCGCCGACGCCCGGCTATCTGACGCAGACGCTTCCGGCGTGGGACAATGTCTCCAACCCCGGTTCCTCCAACCTCGCGTACCATGATTCGGTGCAGTTCAAGGTCAGCGCCGGCCAGACCGGCGTGTGGTCGTTCATCATCGGGCCTGATTTCGGCTATGGCGGCACCCTGCTCGTCGATGGCGTTGTCCTCGACACCAAGACCAGCGACCTGTGGTGGGCCGGTGATCGCAACAACAGCACGCAGACGTTGATCGGGTCGATCAACCTTGGCGTCGGCCTGCACAGCATCGATGCCTATGGCTTCGAAGCCTGCTGCAACGGCGGCAGCAGCGGCTTCTTCAAGGCACCGGGCGCGGCCAACTACACGGTGTTCACCGCATCGGTGCCCGAGCCTGCCACCTGGTCGATGCTGCTGATCGGTTTCGGCAGCCTGGGTATCGCAGCGCGTCTTCGCCGGCGGATCGCGACCCGTAACGCCTGATCGCGGGGGTTTTCGCGGGCAACAGGCGCCCGTCTAGGGCGTGGGATCAGGCCCCGGCGCGCGCCACCGCAGCCGGCTCCACCCGCGTCCATCGTGCCAGTGCCGCCAATGCCGCCGGCACCGCGCCCAGCCCCGCGACCAGCGCGAACCGTCCGATGCGGGTAGTGCCGAAACGTTGCAGCGCCGTCGCCAGCCGCACTTGCCGCGCCACATCGCCGCGCAGGCGCGTCTGATAGGCAAAGGGCGAAGCGCCCGCCGTCATCATGTCGGCCGCGAGGCGCCCGCCGTGCAGCGCCATCGCCATGCCGTCGCCGCAAAAGCTCGGGATCACCGCCGCCTGGTCGCCCAATCGATACAGCGGGTCATCGGCGGCCGGGCGCACCAGGAAACCATAGGGCACCGCCGAAATCGTCAACGGCTTGGCCAGCAGGGCTTCGGCATCGGCGAGCATTGCCAGCCCGGGTTCGCGCACCAGCATGGCGAACAGCGCCGGCCAGGTGCCGCCCATCGTCCGGAAGCGGCCGGAATCGACCAGCAGGCACAGGTTGACCCGGTCGGCTTCGACGCATTGCAGGCCGGCATAACCACCATTGAAGACCGTCACTTCGACGGCGCCCGCCAGCGCCCTGCGCAGCGCCGGGGTCGCCCGGAAGAACTGCTTGAAGCCGATCAGCCCGTCGATGGTGCCGCGCGTGTCGCGGGGTTGCCCGCGCAATTCGTGCTTGCCGGTGGCGAGCATGAGGCGGCCGGCAATGTCGCCGGCGCTGGTGACCGCGCTTGCCGCTTCGATGCGCCGGACACTGACGCCGCGCCGAACCTCTGCACCGGCCGCGGTCGCATGGTCGAGCAGCGCAGCGTCGAGCGTCCGGCGGGTGATGCCGGTGGCCACGAACGGCAACCTTGCCTCGGCGGTGCGGGTGCCGCTGTGCAACCGCATCGTATCGATGCGTGCGCCGCCAAGCCGCGCCACGTCGAAGCCCAGCGCCGCCAGGTGCCGGCCGGCCTCGACTGACAGGAACTCTCCGCAAATCTTGTCATGGGGGGCGACTTCGCGTTCGAGCAGCAACGGCGCTGCGCCTGCTTGCGCCAGCCGCGCCGCCGCCGCGCCGCCGGCGAGCCCGCCGCCGATGATGATGGCACGCGTCATTTCAGCCGCCCGACGCAGAGCCGGAAGGGAAGGTGCCAGCGCAAGGTTACCGGTGGCATCGTCAGGTCGGCCGCCGCCAGCCGCGTCACCCAATCGGCCTTGCGGAACGCCCGCCGCACTGAAAGTGCGCCGTCATGCCGCACGATCGGGTGCCAGCGCAGCAATGCCCCTAGTGCCCGAAAACCGGCCCAGGCCACGCGGTGGCGATGCAGGTCGTTGACAAACCAGCCGCGCACCGCCGTCGCCTCCATCCAGCGCAGAAAGCCCACCAGTTCGGCATCGGCCATATGGTGCGCCACCAGCGACGAGACGATGAAGTCCGGCGTCCCCGCCAGCGCCGCGGCATCGCCGGTAAGGTAGCGGATGCCCAGCGCCGGATCGGTGGCCGCAACCGCGACCGGCGCACTGCGCGGGTTGAGATCGATGCCGGTCAACTGCGCCGCCAGCCCGCGCGCCTTTGCCCAGCGTGCAATCTGGCGCAGCATGTCACCATGTCCGAAGCCGATATCGACGAGGCTGAAGCTGTCGCGGCCACGCGTTGCATCCGCCAGCCACGCCAGCGTCGGCCGGCGAGCGAGCGTCAGCCTGTTGACCCGCGCCAGGTCGGCCAGCAACGCGGCATAGACCGGCAATGGCAGATCGTCGGCGTCCATCTGCTCCGGCAGGTCGGCGCGGCGTGAGAAATCGACCGCAGTCATGCAAAAAACGCCATCATGCGCCGATCGTCATCCAACCGTCGTGAAGCGGAAACTTTCTGCCGCCAGCCCCGGTCCGAATGCCACGGCAAAGCCCTTTTCGCCCTTGGTCACCGGTGTGTCGCTACCGCCGATGCTGCGCAGCACGCGCTGCAGCACGAACATCAATGTGGCCGAGCTCATGTTGCCGAAATCGCGCAGGACGCCGCGCGACCAGTGCAGCGCATTGCCCGGCAGGCCAAAGCCGTTTTCCACCGCATCGAGGATGGTACGGCCGCCGGCGTGAACCGCCCAGACGCCGTAATCCTCCGGCCGCGTGCCGCGCAACAGGCCGTCGCCATCGTTGCGCTCGGTTTCGAACTTCAGCGCCCGCATGATGCGCCCCGGCACTTCGCCGGACAGGTGCATGTCAAAGCCCTGGTCCCCCACCCGCCAGGTGATGGCCTCGGCAGAATCATCGATGGTGGTGGCACGAAAGTCATCGAGCGCCAGCCCGGTTTCGTCGCCGGTCACCAGCGCCGCCGAACAGCCATCGCCGAACAGCAGCATCGACAGCAGTTGTTCGATATTGCCGGTTTCCTGGAAATGCAGCGTGCACAGTTCGAGGTTGACGACCAATACCCGCGCCGCTGGCTCGGAGCGCACGAAATGATGCGCCAGCCGCAGCGAGTTGACCGCAGCATAACACCCCATGAAACCCACCACCGTGCGCTCGACGCCCGGATTGAGGCCCGCCGCCTTGACGATCAACTGGTCGATGCCGGGGGCCACGAAGCCCGTGCACGATGTCACAACCAGGTGGGTGATGCGCTCGCGTTCGCCGTCGAGGCCGAGCGCCGCCAGTGCGTCCATCGCCAGCAACGGCCCGGTCTTTTCAAAGCGCGCCATCCGCGCGGCCGTGCCGGGAAAGCCGCCGGGGGTGTAAAAGCCCTCGGTGTCGGCCATGAAACCGTCCGGATCCTGCACCGGTTCGAAATAGGAATAGCGATGGGCGATATCCGACCGGCCGACCATGCGCTTGAAAATAAGCGCGTTGCGACGATCGTCGATCATGTTGCCGACAAAGCGCACAAAGGCGTCATGGACGTCGTTGGGCGGAACCGCAGTGCCGATACGGTTGATATGTGCTGTCGCCAAAATATCTCTCCCAGCCCATCGTGCCGTATCGTCGAAGCCATGCGTGAAGGGCATTTCACAAACTTGCAAGGCGGCGCACCGTCACTGCTATACGTTGCCGAATGAACGACCGCTTCACAGACGTTCCCGGTCTCCGCATCGGCCATGCCCATGACGACCATGTGCAAACCGGTGTCACGCTTGTCGTTCCGGATAGCCCGATGGTGATGGCGGTCGACGTGCGCGGCGGCGGGCCGGGAACCCGAGAGACCGATGCGCTCGACCCCTCGACGCTGGTTGAACGCGTCCATGGACTGGCGGTTGCCGGCGGGTCGGTGTTCGGGCTGGCGGCGGCGGACGAGCTGGTGCTGTGCCTGTCGGGGGCAGGGCGCGGGCTGGCGATGGGGCCGGGCATCCCGCCTGTGCCGGTGGTCCCCGCGGTCATCCTGTTCGACCTGGCCAATGGCGGCAACAAGGCGTGGGGCGAAGCACCGCCCTATCGGCGGTTGGCGCGATCGGCGTTCGCAAGCCTGGGAACCGGCGATACCAGCGGGTTGCTGGGCGCCGGGCGCGGCGCCGTCGCCGGCAGCAGGCCGGGCGGCATCGGCAGCGTCTCGGCTGTCCTGTCGAGCGGGCATCGCATCGGCGCGCTGATTGCGGTCAACAGCTTTGGCGAGGTCTATGAAGGGGCACCGCCGGACGGTGTGGTGCCGATGCCCAAGCTGCGGCGGGTCAGCGGCCTCGCCGAGCAGGGTAACACCAGCGTCGGCGCCATCGCCACCGACGCACCGCTGACGCGCGCCCAGGCGCGCCGCGTGGCGATGATGGCACAGGACGGCCTGGCGCGCTGCATCCGCCCGATCCACACGCCGTTCGATGGCGACAGCCTTTTTGTCATATCGACGGCGCCCGAAGGCAGCGGCGGCAGCGACCCGGTGGCGCTGGCGGAAATCGGCACCATCGCCGCCGACCTGGTGGCGCGGGCCGTGCGACGTGCGGTCTTCGGCCGGGCTGCGCCCGACCGGGTGGACTAGAGCCCGCTTACGGCGGTGCGTTGCGCCTGCAGCCCCGCGATGCGCTCGCGCGCCGCCTCCAGCCGCACGAGCAACGGCGCGGCGTCGGCAGTGCCCGCCAGTTCCGTTTCAAGGTCGTCGAGCACCCTGGTTTGATCTGCCAGCGGCAGGAACAGCGCTTCCCAGCGGCTGCGCTGGACTTCGGCGGCGATACCGGCGTCCGAATCGGTTTCCCCATGCGCCGCGGCAATCGCGGTCCGGGTGGCGCGCACCTGCGCTGGAAGGCTTTTTTCCACAGTGGCGATAACGCGTTCGGCGGCATCGAGGCGCGCGCCGGCATCGGCGGGGGATGGCGCCACGACCGGCGCGGGCACGGCGGCAACCGGCACGGCTCCGATCGGCGCCGTGTCCGGCCCGCAATTGCACGCCCCCAGGGGTGTTCGCGGCACCAATGGCGAAATTTCGGCGGCGCGCGGTGCCAGCGATGGCCATGGCCCGGCGCGGTTCATCCCGGCACAGCCGGCCAGGAAGACAAGCGCCAGCACGGCAGCGGATAAGGTCTTGCGCATCGCTTGCTGCTATCCCCGACAGCGCCGTGCGGCAAGCACCGGCTGGCAGGCGCTTGGCCGCCGCGTACAATTCGACGCCCGGCGTGGTGCAAGCTGTTGCCAATCCCCCCGGTCTCGCCTATTAGCCGCCTCCTTCGCGCCCGTAGCTCAGCTGGATAGAGCATCAGACTACGAATCTGAGGGTCGGACGTTCGAATCGTTCCGGGCGCACCATATTTTCAGTGACTTATGAAGGGCCCGTGTCGGCTATGCGCTGAGACGGGCTTTTCTACATGCACCCTACATGCACCAGATGCGATTTCGCGGCGGCGCGGGGCAGACTGCAAACTGAAACTTCAATCTAATGCCTTCCCAACGCATGGCCGGCCGGTCAGAAAATGGGGTTCCTATGCGCATCGTCACGGTCATCCTACCGAGGTAGG